>NZ_JAIUHH010000003.1:0-507693 GCF_020165015.1 Mesorhizobium sp. CA7 | reverse complement strand
GATCGGGGGAGAGGTGGCTCGGCGAAGCCGAGACGGAGTGGGGGTCGACCAGCGCTACATAAGACAATGCATGCGCCCGCCGACTTGTCGGAAAACAGGCCTTGCCGAAGAAACGATCTCTGGCGCCAGACCGCCAATCAGTCTCTATGGGCAGCTTTATTCCGCCGGCATCGCCACGGGGCGGGCCAACATCCGGCCGGCAAGCACGACGCCCAGCCCGACGATCGGGAACACCGCCGCAATCAGGCCGAGATCGGCCGGGGCGCCGAAGCGCAGCACTGCGGCGCCAACCACCGCGCCCATGGCGACGCCCAGATAGAGCGCCGAGGCGTTGAGCGACAGCACGATCGGCGCAGCGTCGGGCGCCAGCTTGATGATGCGGCTCGCCTGCGCCGGCGGAAAAGCCCAGCCGACGATGCCCCACGGCACCATCATGGCCATCAGCGCCGGCCCGGCGATATGATGCGGCAGGAAGGTCGCGATCACCGAGAAGGTGGCGAGCACTGCGGCGGAGAGCGCCAGCGACCAGGCGACGGTTCGGGTGGCGCCGAAGCGGTCGGCGGCCTGCCCGCCGGCGATGTTGCCGATGACGGCGCCGACGCCGAAGGCGAGCAGCATGCCCGGCAGCGCGATCGGAGAGAGCCCGCCGCCTTCTATGGCCAAGGGCGCGATGAAGGCAAAGACCGTGAAGGCTCCGATCAGCGCCAGCACCGTGGTCAGCAGGATCGGCATCACGCCGGGCCGCACTGCCGCCGCCAGCCGCGCCCTCAGCGGCAGCTTGGTGCCGACGATGCCGCGCGGCAACCGGTACCACAGGATCGCACCGGCCAGCGCGCCGAGCCCGGCAATGGCGAAGAAAGTGCCGCGCCAGCCGGCAATGGCCGCTACCAGCGCGCCGAGCGGCGCGCCGACCGCAACCGCCACAGTGGTGCCGCCGACGACGACGGCGATGGCGCGCGCCCGGTGATGATCGTCGACCAGCGCCACCGCCGTGCCTTGCGCGGTCGCCGCGAACAGGCCGGACGACAGCGCCATGACGATGCGGGCGATCAAAAGCACCTCGAAGGAGGAACTGAGCGCGGCAGCAACATTGCCAAGGACGAAGAACACCAGCGTCCACAAGATGACGCGCCGCCGGTCCCATTCGCCGGTCAGCGTCGCCAGCACCGGCGCGCCGAACGCATAGGCGAGCGCGAAGGCGGTGATCAGCGAGCCGGCGAGCGGCACGGATATGCCGGCGTCAGTGGCGATGTCGGGAAGAAGGCTGGAGATGACGAAGCCTTCGGTCGAGATCGCGAACGATCCGAGCGCAAGCCAGAAGATCCGCTTGTCCATGGGGAATTGTCCTTAGTTCAAAAGTTATTGAACAATTGGACATAACAGGGCATGATGTCAACCGAGCCGGGATAAAATAGCTGAACCCTGCTGACAGCCCTGTGTCAGGACGGACCGAAAGGAAGAGGCTATGTCTGTCGGCAGAAAAGGAAGCCGCGTTGAAGTTCGTGCCGTTTGTGCTTAATTCTGGGCCATGAGCCTGCCCCATCCAACCGCCGACCAGATCAGCCTGCCGATCGTGCTCGCCGTGCTCGGCGACCCGACCCGGCTTGCCATTGTCCGCTATCTGGCTCGCAAGGAAGGCGTGCCGATGAACTGCAGCAAGTTCCTCGACCTCGCCTCCAAGACCAATCTCAGCTACCACCTCGCCAAGCTGCGCGAGGCGGGCGTCACCCGCAGCGAGGCTGCCGGCACCAGCCGGCTTATCACGCTGCGCCGCGACGACCTCGACAAGCGCTTTCCCGGCCTGCTCGACAGCGTGATCGCCGCGGCTGACGGCGACAAGGATCTGCCGGCGGTCGGCACCTCCGAGATGGAACTCGAGGCCTGATTGCGGCGCTGACGAAATTGCCTGTCATGGAGCTCTCATGCGCATCGCCGTAGTGGCCGACATCCACGGCAACGTGCTCGCCTTGGACGCTGTGCTCGACGATCTGAACCAGCGAGGCGGCGCCGACATCATCGTCAATCTCGGCGACTGCGTGTCTGGCCCGCTCTGGCCGCGCCAGACGATGGAACGGCTGCAGGCTCTCAATCTGCCGACGGTGCGCGGCAATCACGACCGCCGCGTCGCCCAGGACGTGGCCGATGAAGCCATGTGGCCGTCCGACCGCTACGCCCAGGAGCGGTTGACCGCGCCGCAGCGCGCGGCGTTGCTCGCCCTACCGCTCACATTGGAGATCGTGCCCGGCGTCATAGCCTTCCACGCCCGGCCGGACCATGACGAAAAATATCTTTCCGACGCCATTGTCGACGGCCAGTTGGTGCGCGCGCCGCTCGCCGCGATCAGGCGCCGGCTGAAGCCGCTCGATCCGGCCTGCCGCCTCGTGCTGTGCGGCCACAGCCATCGCAACGAGCTGATCCGCATCCCCGACGGTCCGGTCATCTTTAACCCCGGCAGCGTCGGCTGCCCCGCCTATGACGATGACACGCCGCCGGCGCATGTCTCCGAGCAAGGCTCGCCGCATGCCCGCTACGGCATCGTCGAACTGGACGTGCCCGGCCGCGCCGACCGCTTCGAGGCGATCGCGGTGGACTACGACCATGAAGCCGCCGCAAAGCACGCCGAACAGGCGGGACGGCCAGAATGGGCACACGCGCTGCGGACCGGATTTATGAGGATTGAGCGGAGTTCATATCCCGATCGAGCGGAGCCTATGCATGAAGCGCAGGGTTAGGCTCCCATCCACGCTGCTCTTCGTCGCTCCATTGCTGGCGGCGGCCCTGCCGGCCATGGCCCAGGATGCGCCGGGACCGATCGTTTCGATTATCGGCGGCCTGGCGCCGGACGATCTCCTCAACATCCGCGTCACCGCTTCGCCGAGTGGAAAGGTGGCGGCGCGGCTGCCCAACGGCACGGCCGTCAAGAATTTCGGCTGCAACGTCGTCAACGGCTATCCCTGGTGCAAGGTCGAGGATACGCAGGACGCGCATATCGTCGGTTGGGCGCCCGCCCGCTATCTCAGCCCCAACAACCCTGCGCCGGCGCCTGAAGATGCCGCCGCGCCGGCAACGGATGCAAACCTGCCACGGGAAGCCAACGCGCCCGAGTCTTCCGAAGAACCGCAGCCGGACATTGCGGCGCGCCTGGGCCGCAGCGAGCCGGCCGCTCCGCCAACGGCAATCGATATCAGCGCAATCGCCATGCGGGATGCCTACGCCCTCGCCTTCGCGGCCTCGGCAACCGCTCAGGCCGATGCCCCTGCCCCCGATGCCAGCGGCATCCCCTGCGCCCGCCATGTCGGCCAGCCGATGACCCGCTGCGAAATCAGTGTCGCGCATGAGGGCGGCGACAGCGTCGTGACCGTGACCTGGCCGGACGGCGGCACCCGCCTCATCAATTTCCACGACGGCAAGCCCGCCGGCTCCGACTCCTCCGACGAATTCCGCTTTACCCGCGAAGGCAGCCTCAACATGATCCGCATCGGCGTTTCCGAGCGCTTCGAGATCACGGACGCACTGGCGTTGGGTGCTGATACTGGGGAATAAGGCAGTAGGGCAGTAGGGAAGAGAGCCCCTACTGCCCTACTGCCCTACTGCCCTACTGCCCTACTGCCCTACTGCCCTACTGCCCTACTGCCCTACTGCCCTACTGCCCTACTCCCCTACTCCCCTACTCCCTCATTTTCGGGGTTACATCCGCCAAAACTCTTCCCTATAAGGCCCTCCTAGCCTGATACCAGAATCGCAAGCACAACCGGCCGGGTCCTTCCCGCCCGGTTTTTCGTGCAAGCTGCTCGCCGAACGGAACCCGTAGACATGCCAAGACGCACCGACATCAAGTCGATCCTGATCATCGGGGCCGGCCCCATCGTCATCGGCCAGGCTTGCGAGTTCGACTATTCCGGCACCCAGGCCTGCAAGGCGCTGAAGGAAGAGGGCTTCCGCGTCATCCTGGTCAACTCCAATCCGGCCACCATCATGACCGATCCGGAGCTGGCCGACGCCACCTATATCGAGCCGATCACGCCCGAAGTGGTGGCCAAGATCATCGCCAAGGAGCGGCCGGACGCGCTGCTGCCGACCATGGGTGGCCAGACTGCGCTCAACACCGCGCTGTCGCTGCGCCGCATGGGCGTGCTCGAGCGCTATCAAGTGGAGATGATCGGCGCCGACGCGGCCGCCATCGACAAGGCCGAGGACCGCGCGCTGTTCCGCGAGGCGATGAGCAAGATCGGGCTGGAGACGCCGAAGTCGATGCTGGCCAACGCCACCGACGTCAAGAACGCCGACCGCAAGACGCATGAGGCCGAGCGCGCCGCGCTGAAGGCCGAACATCCCGAAAACCTCGACGCTGCGCTCGATGCGCTGGAAACGCGCTGGAATCTCGGCGAAGGCGACCGCAAGCAGCGCTATATCAGCCATGCCATGGCGATCGCCGCCCAGGCGCTCGACCATGTCGGCCTTCCCGCCATCATCCGCCCCTCCTTCACCATGGGCGGTACCGGCGGCGGCATCGCCTACAACCGCGCCGAATTCTACGACATCGTCCAGTCCGGCCTCGACGCCTCGCCCACCACCGAGGTGCTGATCGAGGAGAGCGTGCTCGGCTGGAAGGAGTATGAGATGGAGGTCGTCCGCGACAAGGCGGACAATTGCATCATCATCTGCTCGATCGAGAACCTCGATCCGATGGGCGTGCACACCGGCGATTCCATCACCGTCGCGCCGGCGCTGACCTTGACCGACAAGGAATACCAGATGATGCGCAACGCCTCGATCGCGGTGCTGCGCGAGATCGGCGTCGAGACCGGCGGCTCCAACGTGCAGTTCGCCGTCAACCCGGCCGACGGCCGCCTGGTGGTCATCGAGATGAACCCGCGCGTCTCGCGCTCGTCGGCGCTTGCCTCGAAGGCCACCGGCTTCCCGATCGCCAAGGTCGCGGCGAAGCTTGCCGTCGGCTACACGCTGGACGAGCTGGAGAACGACATCACCGGCGGCGCGACGCCCGCCTCGTTCGAGCCGACCATCGACTATGTGGTGACGAAGATCCCGCGCTTCGCCTTCGAGAAATTCCCCGGCGCCGAGCCGGTGCTGACCACCGCCATGAAGTCGGTGGGCGAAGTGATGGCCATCGGCCGCACCTTCCAGGAATCGCTGCAGAAGGCTTTGCGCGGACTGGAAACCGGTCTCACCGGATTGGATGAGATCGAGATTCCGGGCCTTGGCCACGGGAGCACCGCCGCCAGCCATGCCGACGACCGCAACGCGATCCGCGCCGCGCTCGGCACGCCGACGCCGGACCGGCTGCGCATGGTGGCGCAGGCGATCCGCATGGGCACCTCGCTGGAAGACGTGCACGCCATGTGCAAGATCGACCCGTGGTTCCTCGAGCAGATCGCCGGCATCATCGCCATGGAGGAACGCGTCCGCGAGCACGGCCTGCCGCAGGATGCCGTCAATCTGCGCATGCTGAAGGCGATGGGTTTTTCCGATGCCCGCCTCGCGTCGCTGACGAAGACCGACGCGGAAGCGATTCAGAAGGCTAGGCAAAAGCTCGACGTTCATCCGGTCTACAAGCGCATCGACACCTGCGCGGCCGAATTCGCCTCGCCGACCGCCTATATGTACTCGACCTATGAAGTGCCCTTCGTCGGCGAGCCCGCCAACGAGGCGCGCGTGTCGTCGCGCAAGAAGGTCGTCATCCTCGGCGGCGGCCCGAACCGCATCGGCCAGGGCATCGAGTTCGACTATTGCTGCTGCCATGCCGCATTCGCGCTGCGCGACGCCGGCTATGAAGCGATCATGGTCAACTGCAACCCGGAGACGGTCTCGACCGACTACGACACCTCCGACCGGCTCTATTTCGATCCGCTGACGGCGGAAGACGTGCTGGAGATCCTGCGCGCCGAGCAGGCGTCCGGCGAGCTGGTCGGCGTCATCGTCCAGTTCGGCGGCCAGACGCCGCTGAAGCTGGCCGACGCGCTGGAGAAGGCCGGCATCCCGATCCTCGGCACCTCGCCCGACATGATTGACCTGGCGGAGGACCGCGACCGCTTCCAGAAGCTCTTGCATAAGCTCAACCTCAGCCAGCCGAAGAACGGCATCGCCTATTCGGTCGAGCAGGCGCGCCTCGTCGCCGGCGAGCTCGGCTTCCCGCTGGTGGTGCGCCCGTCCTATGTGCTCGGCGGCCGCGCCATGCAGATCATCCATGACGAAGGCATGCTGCAGACTTATCTGCTCGACACCGTGCCGGGCCTGGTGCCGGAAGACATCAAGCAGAAATACCCGAACGACAAGACCGGCCAGATCAACACGCTGCTGGGCAAGAACCCACTGCTGTTCGACACCTATCTCTCCGGCGCCATCGAAGTCGATGTCGATTGCCTGTGCGACGGCAAGGATACTTTCGTCTCCGGCATCCTGGAGCATATTGAGGAGGCCGGCATCCATTCGGGCGACTCGGCCTGCTCGCTGCCGGTGCACTCGCTGCCGTCGGACCTCGTCGACGAGCTGGAGCGCCAGACGGCGGCCTTGGCCCGCGCGCTCAATGTCGGCGGCCTGATGAACGTGCAATATGCGATCAAGGACGGCACGGTCTATGTGCTGGAGGTCAACCCCCGCGCCTCGCGCACCGTGCCCTTCGTCGCCAAGACCATCGGGCGTCCGATCGCCAAGATCGCCGCCCGCATCATGGCCGGCGAGACGCTGGAAAACGCCTTCGCCCATTACGGCGCCATGCCCGACGCGCGCAACCCGGGCCACATCGCGGTCAAGGAAGCCGTCTTCCCCTTCGCCCGTTTCCCCGGCGTCGACATCCTGCTCGGCCCGGAAATGCGCTCGACCGGCGAGGTCATGGGCCTCGACCGCGATTTCGCTTTGGCCTTCGCCAAGAGCCAGCTCGGAGCGGGTGTCGACCTGCCACGCTCCGGCACGCTCTTCGTCTCGGTGCGCGACGAGGACAAGAAGGGCATCCTGCCGGCTGTCAAACGCCTTGCCGGCCAAGGTTTTAAAGTGCTGGCCACCTCCGGCACCGCCCGCTTCCTCGCCGAGAACGGTGTGACGGCCGAGAAGATCAACAAGGTGCTGGAAGGCCGCCCCCACATCGAGGACGCCATCCGCAACCGCCAGGTCCAGATCGTCTTCAACACGACGGACGGCCAGAAGGCGGTCTCGGATTCGAAGTCGCTGCGCAGGGCGACGCTGATGCAGAAGGTGCCGTATTACACGACGCTGTCGGGAGCTGCGGCCGTGGCGGAAGCGATTGCTGCGCTAAGGGCGGGGAATTTGGAGGTGCGGCCGCTGCAGGAGTATTTTGCTTAGAAGAGCAGCTGACCTTGTGGAAGGGACTCCGGTACAGGTGCGCTGTCGGCCAGCCTTGTGAGTGCAGCGGAGGAATTGCCAATCAGTGGCCTATTTCAGCTTTGGTCTCCTGCTGATTTTCTAATTCGATGCCCAGCTCTTGCACCACTTTTTCAAGTGTTGAAAAAATTCCAGATTCCTCATTCCAGATATAGGAGGGCCCCTTATCCTCAAGCCGTGGCTTTGCACTATCCTCGTACCATTCCGAGAGCTGACCGCCGCCACCTCGCCGAGATGTCTTTTCAAAGATATCTCTATATCTCCTGGGAGATATTCCCACGAAATGCTCAAAAATAACTCTCTTTTCCTGACCGTCGTCTAGTGAGACGGAATCTTCATGCAATGAGAGCGCTTTACTCTTTGGGTATGGTTCAATAAATACAACTCTTCGAATTCCCGATGCGATAATGTGCTTAGCACAGTTATGACATGGAAATGTCGTAACGAATATTGTAGCTCCGGCGGTGGCTCTACCCGATCGAGCAGCATCGCATAGAGCCGTCATTTCAGCGTGCGTCATCCTGCCGAACTCCGTTATGTCCGAAATTGCAGCATCTTTGATGCGCTTACGGACATTCTCGTCTGAGTAAATCGTTGCAGCGGATGCTCCGTCCCTCAAAACCTGAGCGCCTTCGAGCGTGCGGAGAAAGTCAAAAATAATACGATTCTTCTCGGTGCGGTTGGCATCAATCCCGTCATCAAAATCTCGGTGGGGATCATCGTCTTCGGTCCAATAAGTCCCACCCCCGAACTTTGGAACCTCATTGCAACCAAGTGATATTACTTCGCCTCGCGTTGAAAATATCGCCGCACCAATTTGGCGAGAAAGGTCGATAGATCGAAGCGAGGCCGAGGCCGCCATATAAGCACCGTACTCATCCTTTGTCGGGCTTATCGAGTTTTTTCCGAAGAACGCAGATATGAAGCGGTCAGTCGTTCGTGAAATACTGTCCTCGTTTCGTCCGCTAATGAAGGCATCCCCCATGTGAAAGACTTCCTCAATACGTTGACCATGAATGTCTGAGCGCTCGCTCATGTCGGTCTCAACAAGGCTTTCAGCGTAGTCCGCGCATTGCTTTGGCGTTAAATTTGCATTGTTAAGCGCTATATCACGCTCAAGATTTTTCTTTCGATCTTTCTCGCTTAGATGGACAGATATTTGAATAAATTTCCGTCCATAAACTTTTCTAAGCAGTAGAATTTCTTCGGCTCTTTTCAATTGTCGAAGAATGTAGGCTGCGCGCTCGACGGGGCGCTTTGCGGCATCAGGCGATGGATCAACTTCTCTCCAATGGGCTTCACGACGATTTCGTATCTCATCGATCGCGAGCGCAGCGAGAGCGGCATCATTTTCACATTTCTTCCGGACCGCATTTGCGTATCGAATTTTTGATTCGTATTTTGCGACTGGGTTCGAACCGTCGTCGATCTCGATCCCATCGATTGCAATTTGGGACATCAAATCGGTCAATCGAATTGACTGTGGATTGTAACCAACTGAGACGAGCGCCTCGCGCAGTTTCTGTTCTACGATGCGCATGTTCACGCCGATTGGGCCGACCAGCCCAAAAACGAGTTCGGGCCAATCCGTTGACTCACTTAGCGCGTTGTCATTCGATGTCATGAGTTCCCCCCGGAACCGGACATTTAACTTGTCCGTTGAAACGAAAAGATTCATTAATAGGAATCACGGAGGAATCAACCGATGGCTCAAAATCAGCGAGGGGAAACTGTGACAAACACAAATGTTAAACAGCACTCCAGCCAGCTTCAAAGAAATCTGAGTCAGGTAGCTAAATCTCTAAGCGCGAGGCCACAAGAGCTACGTGGACCATTCGCCGTGCGATCGCAGTCGATGTCTTTGAAGGCGGCCTCGGGGAACGATAAAAAATAGGGATATTAGTTGCACTCCCGCGAAACGGTTGCGTCTAAAAGCTCACCCCACCGCAACGCACTCGATCTCGATATCGAACTCCATCGGCCAGGATGCCACCGGTACGAAACTCCGCGCCGGCGGGTTGGTCGAAAAGTACTTCGCGTAAACCCGGTTGATGGCGTTGTAGAAGCCGGAATTGACGGCGTAGATGCGCACCATCACCACCTTGTCCAGCGAGCTGCCGGCCGCTTCCAGGCAATGCTTCAGCGCCTTCAGCGACGCTTCGGTCTGCGTTTCGATGTCGCCGCGCACCATCTCGCCCGTCACCATGTCCACCGGCGGCGTCGCCGAGATGAACACGAAGCCGTTGGCCCGCACCGCCGTCGAGCACGGCAGGCCGAGCGAGCGCACCTTCGCCGACGTCACGGGTACTTCGATGACTTCCTTGTCCATGGCGGTCCTCCCTTGGTTGCGCGCGAGCTTATCGCGGCAGCTGGGGAACGCCAGCGATTTCCCTTCCCCCCTTGTGGGGGAAGGTGGATCGGCGCGCAGCGCCGAGACGGATGAGGGGTGCTCCAGCGGAGTGCGACGTCGGCATTCCCTGAAGCACCCCTCATCCGACCGAGCTTCGCTCGGCCACCTTCTCCCACAAGGGGAGAAGGGGGAAGGCCCCCTCACTGATGCGCGACCGCCAGTTCCTTCACGTGCTTCTCGTGCATCTTCAGCACCGGCAGCGTTTTCTTGGCGAATTCCTTCATCGCCGGGTCGTCGCCGGATTTGGCGTAGGTGGAAAACAGCGCCACCGCATCCTTATGCGCGTCGGCCTGCATCTTGATGTATTTGGCGTCGAACTCCTTGCCGCTCGCCGCCTTCAAGTCGTCGAGCAACTGCTGCTCCTTCGGCTGCAGCGCAGGGCCGGCCGGCTTGATCGATGCCGTGGTCTGGCCTTGGCTGAGCGCCGCCTTGAAATCCTCCGCCGCCTTGCTGTGATCCTTGATCATCTGCGCGGCGAAAGTCTTGACGTCGGCCGACGCCGACTTCTCTTGCGCCAGCTTGCTCGACTCGATCTCGAACATGTTGGCATTCGGCACGGTGGTGACGAAGGTTTGTGTGTCGACCTTGTTCTCGGTCACCATCGGTCCCACGGCGTCTGAATTGTCCGATTGGGCGAACGCGGCGGGCGCGCCGGCAAGAAGCGCGACGGCGACCAGGGGCAGCAGCGTTTTCATCTCGATCTCCGATCCGAAACAGCCCCTCCGCCTTCCCCAACGCGGCACCGGCCCCAGGGTTGCCTAAGAGGTTGCCTCGAAAGAAGCGCGCGGGCTGAGCGCCCGCATCGCCATCAGTGGCAGTGCGCGCCGGCGGCGTGCCCGGCATATTGCAGCTGCTCGTGCCAGTTCGGCCGGCCTTCGGGCGTGAAATCCATCAGGTTCCACAGGATCTCGCAGGTGCCGATGCCGCGCGGATCCTGTCCCGGGTCCGATGGCGCGAAGTCTAGCTCCGACGACCAGAAATGGCGTATGCCGTCACCATCGCGGTGGAACACCGAAAGCAGCGGTATCTGCGCGCCCTCGGCCGTCTCGGAATTGTAGTCGCGCTTGAAAGGATTGCCAGCCGACGAGACGAGCCGCATGTTTCGCCAGCCGCGGTCGCGGCCGAGCGCTAGCAGATTGTCGAGCGCGGTCTTCGCCACCACGGCGAAGTTGAAGCCCGCCGCTTCGAGATGGCCGATCGCGCCGTCGAACTGGTCGAGCAGGGCCGTGCAGGACGGGCATGGCTGGTCCTGCCGGGCAAGCTTCGCCGTCTCGCCGCCTTTCGCCACCTCGCGCGTCTCCTGCGGGTGACGCGGGAACATCATCTGATAGAGGATCAGCGTATCCTTGCCCGGCGCGAACAGGTCCGACAGCTTGACTTTCGCCGTCTGGCCCTGGTCGTCCAGGGCGTCGAACACATAGTCCTGCGAAACCAAACCGCCCGGCGGCAAAGCGCGCCTTGCCTCCGCCACCGCTTCCATGGCACGGCGCAGCTCGATTTCCTTGCGCAGCAATTTTTCGCGCGCGGTGCGATATTTGGCGGATTCATTGGGAAAGGTGATCATGATCGTCTCCTGGCGCCGGCGTCCCGGCGCGGTTGCTCTACGATCCAAGGACGGCTCGCCGCGACCTGATCCGACATTTCGGCACACGCTTTCCGGTCACTTTTCGCGTCGCATCTAGCCTTTGACGCCGCCGGCAGTGAGACCCGACACGATCCTGCGCTGGAAGACGAGCACCAGCACCACCAGCGGCACGGTGACGATCACCGAGGCGGCCATGATGTTGCCCCACGGAATCTCGAACTGCGAATTGCCGGAGAGCAGCGCGATCGCCACCGGCACGGTGCGCTGCGTGTTCGTGGAGGTGAAGGTGAGCGCGAACAGGAACTCGTTCCAGGCGCTGATGAAGGCAAGCAGCCCGGTGGTGGCGAGCGCCGGCCACATCAGCGGCAGGAAGATGCGCGTGAGGATGGTCCATGGTCCGGCGCCGTCGAGGATCGCCGCTTCCTCGATCTCGACCGGCAGGTCGCGCACGAAAGTGGTGAGCACCCAGACGGTGAACGGCAGTGTGAAGATCATGTAGGACAGGATAAGCGCCAGTAGCGAATTGTAGAGATGCAGCGCCCGGATGATCTCGAACAGCCCGGCAAGTGCCGCGACCTGCGGAAACATCGAGACCGACAGGATGGCCAGCATCAGCGTCGAGCGCCCGCGGAAACGGATGCGCGCCAGCGCATAGGCCGCGGTGACGCCGAGCAGCAGCGAGACCGCCACGACCGCGCCGGAGACGATCAGCGAATTGACGAGATTGCGCAGGAAGGGACCTTCGGTCAGCACGTTGCGGTAATTGGCAAGGCTGAACGATTGCGGCCACAGGCCTGCCTGGAACAGCTCTGTTCCCGATTTCAGGCTGGTGACGATTGCGTAGTAGAACGGAAACACCGCGACGAAAACGATCGCCAGGAGCAGCAGGTAGAAGCCGGCGCGCTTCAGCATCTTCATGTCAGCGCCCTCCGTCGAAACTCAGCCGGCCGATGCGGATATAGGCGATGGTGAGCAGGCCGATGATCAGGAAAAGCAGCGTCGAGGCGGCGGAGCCATAGGCGAACTTGTCGAATTCGAACAGGTTCTCGCGCGCGAAGATCGACATCGACTTGGTCTGCACATTGTTCGGCGTCAGCACGTAGATCAGGTCGAAGATGCGCAGCGCGTCAAGCGCGCGGAAGATCACCGCCACCATCACCGCCGGCCGGATCAGCGGCAAGGTCACCCGCCAGAAGATCTGCCACGGGTTCGCGCCGTCGAGCTTCGCCACCTCGATAATCTCGCGCGGCAGCATCTGCAGGGCCGCCAGGATCAGCAGCGCCATGAACGGCGTCGTCTTCCAGATATCGACGATCAGCACGGCGATCATCGCGGTATCGGCATTGGCGGTCCAGGCGATCTTGGTGTCGATCAGGCCGAGATTGAGAAGCGCGACATTGATGATGCCGAACTGGTCGTTGAGCATCCACTGCCACATCTTGGCCGAGACGATGGTCGGGATCGCCCAGGGGATCAGGATCGCGGCCCGCACGATGCCGCGCCCGGGAAATTCGGCATTGAGGGCGAGGGCGACGATCATGCCCAGCACCGTCTCGCAGGCCACCGACACCACGGCAAAGCGCACCGTGTTCCACACCGCGCGCCACCAGACCGGATCGACGAGCAACCCGTCATAGAGCAGGCGGCCGCTCGGCAGGCGCAGCACCGAAAAGTAATTGTCGAAGCCCACCCATTGCCGCGCGTCGAGGTCCGCCAGCGAAGCATCGGTGAAACCGTAATAGACCGTGCGCAGGAACGGCCAGCCGGCGACGGCGGCGAGCACGAGAAGCATCGGCGCCAGAAACAGCCAGGCCGTGCGGACGCGTCGACGCATCAGCGGCGATCGCCTTGCCGCGCTCACCAGCCCTTGCCTTTCAGCCTGGTCAGCCTCGCGTCGAGATCGGCCAGATTCTCGGCGGCGGTTCCGTTGCCGGAGATCGTGTTGTGCACGGCCGTCCAGAACTGGCTGGATGCCTCGTTGTATTTGATCCTGGCGGTTGCCGAGGGACGCGGCTGCGCGTTGAGAAAGATCTCTTTCCAGCGCGGCACGATCGGCTGCTGCCGGGCGATGTCGGGGTCGTCATAGAGCGCTGCGATGGTCGGCAGGTTGGACGTCTTCAGCGTTCGGTATTTCTGCATCTCGCGCGACGCGATGAACTTGACCAGGTCGATCGCGGCGGCGGGATATTTCGAATATTTGGAGACGGCAAGGTTCCAGCCGCCGAGTGTGGCGACCGGCCGCCCGCCTTCGCCGGCCGGCAGCGGCGCCACGTCGAACTTGCCTTTGATCGGTGAATTCTCGCTGTTGCCGAGCGCATAGGCATAGGGCCAATTGCGCATGAAGACTGCATTGCCGGTCTGCCAGACCCCGCGCGTTTCTTCCTCCTGATAGGCGAGCACGCCCGGCGGCGCTATCGTGCCGATCCAGCCCTTGACCATGTCGAGCGCCGCGGCCGCCTTTGGATTGTCGATGGAGATTTCACCGTCCGGCTCGATGATCCGACCGCCGCCATTCGACATCACCCATTCGAGCGCGTTGCAGGTCAGCCCCTCATAGGCGTTGCCCTGGAAGACGAAGCCCCAGATGTCCTTGTTGCCGGCCGCCCGCTCCTTGTTCATCACGAGCTTGGCGGTATCGGCGAGCTCCTTCCAGGTGGTCGGAACCTTGGCGCCGTATTTGTCGAGCAGATCCTTGCGGTAATAGAGCGCCGGCGCGTCGGTGAAGATCGGCAGCGCGACGAGCCTGCCGTTGACCGTCTGCGATTGGATGATCGACGGGAAATGCTCTCCCACCACATCCCTTGTCGCCTTGGTCAGGTCGACCAGTTGGCTGGCAAGCTGCGGCGCCCAGATCACGTCGGTCTGGTAGACGTCGATATCGCTGCTGCCGGCGGCAAGCCAGAGCCGGTATTGGCCGAACTGGTCGGTGGTCGAAGGCGGAATGACGACGATATCGACCTTGTTGCCGCTCTTCTTCTCGTAACGATCGAGTATCTCGCGCAGCACCTTGATGCCGTTGCCGGTATCGCCCGACACGATCGACAGTTCCACGGCTCGCGCTTGAACAGCGCCGAGCAGGATGCCGGCGGCCAGGAATGCTGAAGCGAGCTTCACGGGATTGCGGACCTCCCTGCGCGACCGGCGACGCATAGGTCGCGGCTCATCAAGGCCCCTGCGTTGAATGCGCGACGCCGCTTAGGGTTCCCGCGTTGTGCGTGGCCGACCGGGCCAGCAGGTCGGTGAAGCCGATCTCGGTGGCTCGCCGCGTCGGCGGCCCGTTCCGTCCGCCTCGCTTCACGCAAAGCGGACGGGCTCCGAAACCCCCGCCCCGGAGCCCGCCTGGGAGTGGCTGACGCATGCCGGCACAGCCTCCTCCGACGCCTTGCCCGCGTCGATCCGCCGATCGGCCGCCCGGCACGACGACGCATTAGCATGCCCTAACGTCAGCCTATGTGAAGGAGTTCACAATGTCCGGGCGCAGGCGATTGCAACGCCGCGCCGGGAGCCTCCGATCCGGCCCGCCGTGCTTTGGCGTCAGCCTTCCCAGTCGACCGGGATCATGCCGAGCCGCTCGTAGAGCCTGAAGGCCGCGGTGTTCTTCACAATATTAGTCTTGAGATCGACATGGGTCGCCCCGCGCTCGCGAAAGGTCAGGAACACCTGCCGCATCAGCGCCTCGCCGAGGCCCTGCCGTCTCGATTCCGGATGGACGGCGAGATCCTTGACGAAACCGGATGTCCAGCAGAGCGCCGCGCCCGCCAGCAGCCCCTTGCCGTCGATCGCCAGGAAACAGAGAGCGGGATTGAACTCCGCATCGCCGGCAATGCGCGGCCACCACTCGTCGAACGTCCCGTCGGCGCCGTCATCGAACACCTCTTCCAGCAGCGCGTGCAAGGCTGGCGCGTCCCGGTGCTCGAACGCGCGCATGACGAAACCCTGCGGCCAGTGCGGCGCGGTGAGCGTGTCGTCGAGCAGCTTGCGCAGGCGGATGTCGTTGGCAGCCGGCGGACGGGGAATTGTGTTTTCATGCATGGCGCTGTCTCGAAACGCCGCGCGGGACCGTCCGCTCAGGCGTCGGGTGGCAGGCGGTGCCGCTTGCGGTCGGAGCCAAGCCCCGTCGCCTCGAGCAGGCCCTTGCGCTTGGCGTCGTAGTAGTAACCGGTCTGGTAGAGCGTGTCGGCCCGCTTAGCGTTGCCGCCCGAAACCAGCCAGGCGCCGCGCAGATATTTCACCGCGTATTTGAGGTTGGTCTCGGCGTCGAACAGGCCGGCCGCCGGCCCGTCATAGCCCATGCCGCGCGCCGTCGCGTGCTTGATCTGCATCAGCCCCCAATGGCCATGATTGTAGGCTTTCGGGTTGAAGGTGCTCTCGCGGTTCACGACATGGCGCACGAGCTCGACCGGCACTTCATAGATCGCCGAATATTTCTCGATCAGCCGCTCGATCTCGCCGCGCGGGCCGCTGGCGTGCTGCTCGGGCTGGCCGGGTGCCGCCAGCAGCGCCGGGTTGTCCGGCGCCACATAAGCAACCTGTTGGACCCCCGGCATCGGGGCGACTTTCGCCGATTGGCCGGTGACCGGCATGGCCATGCCCGCGGTCGTATAGACCGCCGCGCGGCTGATCGACGCCGCTTGCTTGATGGATCCAGGGCCGGTCGGCGAGCCGCCGGCCGTCAGCACCGGCGGCGGCGGAAACTGGCCGGCTATCGGCGTCGCTCCGGCGAAAGCCGCAGGCTGAGCCAGCGCCGCGGCGGGCGCGCCGGGCTGGACAGGCGGCGGCAACAGCGCGCTTTGCGTCGCGGGCGCGCTTTGCGTCGCGGGCGCGCTTTGCGTCGCAGGCGCGCCTTGCGTCGCGGGCGCGCCTTGCATCGCCAATGCGCTTTGCGTCGCGGGCGCCCCTGGCGTGGTCGCCATGGCGACGGCATCGCCAGCCAGCGCGGCAGTCTGCACCTGCGCGAGGCCAGAAGGCTCCGGCAGCACGGCCACCGTTTCGGGCAGCGCGAGCGTCGGCGTATCATCCGCGACGGCCGGCGTCGAGGCTTCCGCGAGCGCGGGCGCGGCCTTCATCTGCGAGGTCGAGGTACAGCCGCTGAGACCAGCAGCGGCTACGAGCACGCTGAGCGCGGTGAATATGATTTTAGCTGGCAAGCCGTGCGGGTCCGGTTTGTCGGTTGTTAAGGAGTCCTTACACCAGCGATTCACACCCGGCAATCGGGGCCACCCGGCGGTTTTCGGGTGGCGACAACAGGGCCGAAGTGCCATATTGTTCTGGATATGTACTCGTTTTTCGCTGTTTTGCCGAAGGAATACGCCATGAAACCCACATCCCAGATCACGGCCGGCCACGCAGTGTTAGAAACAGTGATCGGCTTCATGGGCATTGCCTGGAGCGAGAAGGGCCTGATCCGGCTTTGCCTGCCGGAGCGCAGCCGCGAAGCGGTCGAGCGCCGGCTGCTTCGCCACCCCGGCGTCTCAGCCTCGACAGACCAGCCGTCCTGGGTGGTCGATCTGATCGCCAAGATCAAGGCCTATGCGGCCGGCGAGGACGTCGACTTCTCGAGCGTGCCGGTCGATCTCGACGGCGTCGACGATTTCCGCCTCGCCATCTACGACGCGGCTCGCAAGCTCGGCTTCGGCGAGACCACCACCTATGGCGAACTGGCCAAGCGCGCCGGCCATGCGGGCCTTCCGCGCGAAACGGGCGCGGCGCTCGGCGCCAATCCGGTGCCGCTGGTCATTCCGTGCCATCGCATCCTGGCGGCCGGCGGCAAGATCGGCGGCTTCTCCGCTCCGGGCGGCTCGGCCACCAAGGAAAGGATGCTGGCCATGGAAGGCGTTCGCGTCGGCCCGCCGCCGGCGGCGCAGGCCTCGTTCGGTTTCTAAGGCGCTGCGTATCAGTCCTGCAGGAACCGGCGGCGGAAACGCCGCTCGAAATCCGGACGCTTGCAGACATAGACCATGCAGGACCGGGTGTCGGCGCTCGGCACGTAGGCGCGTGCCCTCACTTCGCCCGCGTTGCAGAAACGCTCGTCGCGCACATAGCGGTCGTAGAGCGGCAGCCCCGGCACGCGCGTCGACTGGTAGCGCAGGATGACGGCGCCCTGTCTGGCGATCGTCGCCTGCACCCGGTCGCAGCTCATGCGCGTCGGATCGTAGCGCGTCACCGCCTGCGCTTCCGCGGCCAGCAGCAGGAAGCAGGCGGCAGGCAGAATGGCTTTCATGGCTTCTCTCCTCTGAAGGGCAAGCATCCCATCCGTTCACAACGCGGCATCGCTGTCAAAACTTCCTGCTTGTATTCCGCTCGATCCGGGATGCGGGGCAGCGTCCAGGCAACCCATCTTGTTTTCTTGCTCAAACTATCCTATATCCGCAGCATTGAATTTGGCCGATCGATCGGGCCGCGATCTTCGCGTTTGCTGACGTCTATCTCCAAAATTTCGATACCGCCGGCCGGACGTTGGTCCGGTCAAACAAAAGCAAATGTGAAGGGCATTCTATATGGCAACTGGTACGGTCAAGTGGTTCAACGCCACCAAGGGCTACGGCTTCATCCAGCCTGACAATGGCGGCGCGGACGTTTTCGTCCACATCTCCGCTGTCGAGCGCGCTGGCATGACGAGCCTGGCTGAAGGCCAGAAAATCAACTTCGAGATCGAGCAGGACCGCCGCACCGGCAAGTCCGCTGCTGGCTCTCTTAGCAAGGCAGCCTGATTTGGCTTAAGCATTTTGCGGCAGGCTTTACGGCCAGCGACGCAAAATGCGACTAAGTAAGGCGCGCACCGGGCGAAGGTTCGGGGCGCGTGGCAAGTCACGGATGTACTGACGGTCGCGCGAGAAGCGCGCCGGAGCGAAAAGACCCGACAAGCTGGAACAGCAGATAGCTGCCGGCCCGGACCAGACGCTCCCGATCAGGCTACCGGCAGAGGAAGGCGGGCATTGCCCGCCTTTTTTGTTGCCTGGATTTTGGCGAGTTGCCTCCTTCTCCCCGTTCACGGGGAGAAGTGCCCGGCAGGGCGATGAGGGGCAGCGCCAACGTTTCAGGGCTGTCATTTTGGCTGACTTAGTAAGGTCGGCGCAGCCCCTCATCTGGCTGCCGCCATCTTCTCCCTGTGAACGGGGAGAAGGAAGCTGTCCCCCAGCCTTTCGCCGATCGCCGGCGCTGCCTTAAGGCATCCACTCGATCGGCACATGCCCCTTGTCCGCCTCGACGCGCTTCAGCCAGGCGGCGACCGCCGGATAGGCGTCGAGCTGAAAGCCGCCCATCCCGGCGGTGTGGGTATAGGCGTATAAGGCGATGTCGGCGACGCTATAGGCGCTGCCTGCGAAAAATTCGTTCCGCTCCAGATGCTGGTTCATCACGCCGAGCGCCTTGTTGCCTCGCTCCAGCGTCTGCGCCAGCCGTTCCGGCGTGGCGTCCTTCGCCCGTCCCGGAAAAGTCAAAAGCGCCTTGCGCACCGCGATATAGGGCTCGTGGCTGTATTGCTCGAAGAACAGCCATTGGTAAGCCAGCGCGCGTTCATACTTGTCAGTCGGCAGGAAGCGCGTGCCTTCGGCAAGATAGAGCAGGATGGCGTTGCTCTCGGCGATACGCCTGCCGTCGTCGAGCTCGAGCATCGGCACCATCGCGTTCGGATTCTTGGCGACGTAGTCTGGTTTGCGCGTCTCGCCGGTATGCGAGCTCACCTCGACCCGGGTGAAAGGAATGCCGAGCTTGGCCATCAACAGCCGCGGCTTGTAGCAATTGCCGCTGTCGGCCATGTCGTAAAGGATCATCGCACATACCTCGCGCGTCGCCTGAAGCTCATTTCAGCACGGCTCTAACGCGCCCAGGCGAGACCATCCAGTGATTTGTTTTCAAGAAGAACCATCAGCGACGCTGATATTTTTTCGCGTCTGCATTAGCGATGCTGATGCGCCTTTTGGATCGAGCATCAGCGATGCTGATGCGTCTTTTGGATCGAGCATCAGCGATGCTGATGCAGGGGCACGACCTTGTTGCCGGCGTCGATGAGAGCGTCGATGGAAAGCGGTTCTTCCTTGAAGACCGTGCCGGCGAGCGCCGGGCGGGCGAGATGGAAGCCTTGCAGCAGGTCGACGCCGCCCTCGAGCGCGACGCGCAAGTGCTGTGCATTCTCGATGCCCTCGACCAGCACTTTGGCGCCGCGCTCGTGCAGCATCGCCACCAACGGCCGGAAGAAGCGTTCGGCGGCGGCATGGCGGCAGAGCTCGCCAAACCAGGCGCCATCGATCTTGACGATGTCGGGTGCAAGCAGATCGATGCGCGCTTCGGTCGAATGCCCCGTGCCGAAATCGTCGATGGCGATGCGGATGCCGTCGCGCCGCATTTCGCGCACCAGGCTGGCAAGAACCTGGTCGTCGGCTGCCTGTTCGGTGATCTCGCAGACCAGCAGGCTGGGCTCAAGCTCCAGATCGCCGAGATGCCTGGTCATCAGCCGGATCTCGGCGAGCGCACGTCCGAGATGATCGTTGATGGTCGGATTATAGTTGAAGAACAGCGTCAATCCCTCGACGCCGATGTTGCGATAATTGCCGAGATGCAGCATCCGGCACATCGTTTCGACAAACAGAAGGTCGGACGCGGGAATGCTGCCGAAGAAGACCGAAGCGGCTACCGGCTGCGCGACGCGGCGCGGCTCGATCAGCCCCTCGACGGCGACGGCTCTGAGCACCCTGCCCTCCGGCGCGAAAATCGGCTGATAGGCGCTCCACAGCCGGTACTCGCCATAGACGCCGAACTGGAGGCCGATCTCGTCGGCGAAGATCGCCTCGGCGACGTTGCGCCGCCTGTCTGGTTGTCCGCTCATGGCGCGACCTTGCGCCCGAACACCCTTGCCGGCCGTCCGTGCAGCGTTGGGGCCGCCGGGCTTGCGGCGGCCGGTGCCTTGCTGTCTTCGCTCGAAGGCTGCTGCGCGCCCTTGCCGAAGACGCGAAAGCTGGTGGGGGCAAGTTCCGGCCGGGCAAGCACGTAGCCCTGCACCATGGAGGCGCCGGACCTCTCGGCGAGCTCCAACTGCCAGCCTTCCTCGATACCTTCGAAGACGGTGCGGATGCCCTGGTTCTCGAAACTTTGCACCATCGCCGTCAGCAAGGCGAAGCCGGCGCCGGACTCCATCAGATGGGTGATCCAATTCGCATCGAATTTGACGATGTCTGGCTTGAGTTCCTTGATCCGATTGATGTCGGAATCATCGGCGCCATAGTCGTCCACCGCGATGCTGAAGCCATTGGCCCTCAGCGCCTCGACAAAGCCGTAGAGCGCTTCCTGCGAAGCCGATTTCTGCTCGGTGACCTCGCAGACGATGCGGCGCGGATCGATGCCGGCTTCATGCAGCACCAGCCGCATGTCGCGCAGGGCCTTGTCGGCGATGTGACGATCGGTGAAGACCGACGGGTCGAAATTGACGAAGATGGAGGCCTCTTGCGGCAGGCAGGCGCCGGCGTTCAGAAGATGCAGCGTGCGTGTCAGCGCCTCGATATGCAGCCGGTCGGCTGCCGGGCAGGTGCCGAAAAATGTCCCCGGCGACTGCGGCTCGCCATCGCGGAACGGCCGGATCAGCCCTTCGAAAGCGACGACCGAGAGCTTGCCCTCCTTGAAGGCGAAGATCGGCTGGAACGCGCTCTGCAACGTATAGATGCCCCAGACACCGGTCGAGGTGCCGTCATCATGACGGATGATGTGGGCGAGCCCGATGCTGCGCGACAAGGTTTCTCGCTCCGCGAATAGTCGCAATCCGATCTGCGATCCTGCCAGCCAAGGGTTTACCGGCCGTTGATGAATTTAGCGTTGCCGCTCACGCAGGCCGACTTTGGTCACGCCTCCTTGACCTCTGGCTCATCGCACAATGCTTGCGCTCCGCGCGATGATGCGACATGAGAGGCGCCGCGGCCGCTCCTGGCCGCTTTTCCTAGGAGACATTTCGTCATGGCCTTTCTCGCCGACGCCCTTTCCCGCGTTAAGCCTTCCGCGACCATCGCGGTGACGCAGAAAGCGCGCGAGCTGAAAAATGCCGGCCGTGACGTGATCGGCCTCGGCGCCGGCGAGCCGGACTTCGATACGCCCGACAACATCAAGAATGCGGCGATCGAGGCGATCCGCCGCGGCGAGACCAAATATCCGCCGGTTTCCGGCATCGTGCCGCTGCGCGAGGCGATCGCGAAAAAATTCAAGCGCGAGAACAATCTCGACTACCGGCCGGAGCAGACCATCGTCGGCACCGGCGGCAAGCAGATCCTGTTCAACGCCTTCATGGCGACGCTGAACCCGGGCGACGAGGTCATCATCCCGCGCCCCTACTGGGTGAGCTATCCCGAAATGGTGGCGATCTGCGGCGGCACATCGGTGTTCGCCGACACCTCGATCGACAACGGCTTCAAGCTGACGGCGGAAGTGCTGGAAAAGGCGATCACGCCGAAGACCAAATGGCTGTTGATGAACTCGCCGTCGAACCCGTCGGGCGCCGCCTACACGGAGGCCGAGCTGCGGGCGCTGGCCGACGTGCTGCTCAGGCATCCGCATGTCTGGACGTTGACCGACGACATGTATGAGCACCTGACCTATGGCGATTTCGTCTTCAAGACCATCGCCGAGGTCGAGCCGAACCTCTATGAGCGCACGCTGACCATGAACGGCGTATCGAAAGCCTATGCCATGACCGGCTGGCGCATCGGCTATGCCGCCGGCCCGGTGCCGCTGATCAAGGCGATGGACATGATCCAGGGCCAGCAGACCTCGGGCGCCTGCACCATCGCGCAATGGGCTTCGGTCGAGGCGCTCAACGGACCGCAGGATTTCATCGCCAGGAACAAGGCGATCTTCCAGGGCCGGCGCGACCTTGTGGTCTCGATGCTCAACCAGGCGCGCGGCATCTCCTGCCCGTCGCCGGAAGGCGCCTTCTACGTCTACCCGTCCTGCGCCCAGCTGATCGGCAAGAAGACCAAGACGGGCAAGGTGATCGACAATGACGAGACCTTCTGCTCCGAACTGCTGGAGGCCGAAGGTGTCGCGGTGGTGTTCGGCTCGGCCTTCGGCCTCGGACCGAACTTCCGCATCTCCTACGCCACGTCGGATGCCTTGCTGGAAGAAGCCTGCACGCGCATCCAGCGCTTTACCGCGTCGCTGACCTGATCGGCCGCCCGGCCGGCCAGCAAGAAAAACCCGGCGCCGCGCCGGGTTTTTCTTGGACGCCGATCAGCTGCCATATTGCTCGTCGGAAACCTGCTCCAGCCAATCGGCGTGGACGCCGTCCAGCGCCTCCTGCATGGCGATGTGTGTCATGGCGGTTTTCCGGCCGGCGCCATGCCAGTGCTTTTCGCCCGGCGCGAAGGAAACGACATCCCCTGCCCTGATCTCCTGCACGGGGCCGCCCCAGCTTTGCGCCAGGCCGGCGCCGGCGGTGACATAGAGCGTCTGTCCAAGCGGATGCGTGTGCCAATGGGTGCGCGCGCCGGGCTCGAAGCTGACCAGCGTCGCCCTCAGCCGCGCCGGCGCCTCTTTCTCGATGATCGGCGTCTGCAGCACCCGCCCGGTGAAATATGTCTCCGGCGCGATGATCGTCGGCACGCTGCCGCACGCAATGAGCTTCATCGTTCAGATCCTCTCGAACAAAGCGCCCCGCCCGGCGTCTCACGCGGTAGTTTCACCTCGTCGGGAGACCGTTGCAACTGGCTTTGAGCCGTTGCCGGGCGGCAACCTCGGTTTCTCATTCGCGCAGCGGGCGGATTGCAGCATTAGAATGTCAGAGAACTGTCACAAATAGTTGCTTTTTAACCATAAAATCGCGATCTCCACTCAGCGGCAAAGGAATAGATCCAGGCAGCGGCCAAGCTCAGCGTTTCTTAACGGCTAAGGTCCTAGCCATGTCGCGTGCTGTGGGGGCGCGGACATGAGTATCTTGGCGACAATCAAAGATCACAGCGGCCGTATCTATCGCGGCATCCAGGCGTTGCTCGTGATGAGCATCGCCGCCACCGGGCTTGCGGCTTTCGCGCTGACGGAGAACGCCTCCCGCGCCGGCGCGCTCGCGGTGTCGGTGACTTCGACCTTAATGGCGCTTTTGGTGTTGATGTATATGCGCTCGAACGTCGTCCAGCGCCTGCAATCGGCGGCGGACGCCGAGGCCGAGAAGCATCGCTTTCTCACTGTCGATGCCATGACAGGCGCGATGACCCGGCGCTATTTCATCGAAGCGTTGGGCGATTGGCTGAGCGGCTCGCGCAATCGCCGCCAGGCAAGCCTGCTTTTGATCGACCTCGATCATTTCAAGCAGCTCAACGACACGTTCGGCCATCAGTTCGGCGATCTGGCGCTGGCGCATCTGGTCGCGGAAGCGCAGCGCATCTTCGAGGACGGCGTCATCGGCCGGCTCGGCGGCGACGAGTTCGGCATCATGGTTCCGCATGGCGACGTCGCCAGTATCGGCAACGACGCCCGCCGGCTGCTGCATGCGATGCGGGCCGGCAAGAGACATGAAGGCAAGATCATTCCCCTGTCGATCTCGGTGGGCGTCGCGCTCGCGCCGTTGCACGCTTCGAACGGCACTGAATTGATGCTGCTGGCCGATCTCGCGCTCTACGAGAGCAAGGCGGGCGGCCGCGGCCGCGTCACCGTTTTCGACGAGGAGATGCTGTCTGACAAACGCTATCGCCGGCTGGTCGAACGCGAGCTGCGCGCTGCGATCTATCTCGGCGAATTGGAACTGCACTACCAGCCGATCGTCGATCCCGACGGCTCGGTCGACGCACTGGAAGGATTGATCCGCTGGCGTCATCCCGTGCGCAGCTTGATCTCGCCGTCGGAATTCATCCCGATCGCCGAGCGTTCGACGCTGATCGACATGATCGGCGAATGGGTCTTCAAGCGCGCCTGCGCAGATATCGGGCATTTTCCCGGACGGCGCATCTCGATCAACGTCTCCGGCGAGCAGCTGAAGCGCGACGAGATCGTGACGATGTGCGACCGGGTCCTGCGCGAGACCGGCCGGTCCGCGTCGCAGTTCATCATCGAGATCACCGAGACGGTGGCGACGGCCGCGACGCCCGAGGTTCTCAGGCGCCTCGAGGCACTGCGCGGCCTCGGCTTCCACATCGCCCTCGACGACTTCGGCACCGGCCATTGCGGCTTCAACTACCTGAAGTCGCTGCCCATCGACAGCGTCAAGATCGATCGCTCCTACATCCGCAGCCTCGCCCACGACCAGGTGGCGCAGATCTTCGTGTCTGCGCTTGCGCAGATCGCCCGCATCCAGGACATCGCCATCGTCGCGGAAGGCGTCGAAACCGCGGAGGAATTCGCGCTTGCCCGGACGGCCGGCTGCAGCCGCTTCCAGGGCTACTTCTTCGGCAGGCCGGCGCCGCGCGACAAGGCAAGCGCGTTATGTGCCGCCGCCCGCGAACCGCTCGCCCTCACAGCCTGACAAGCAAAAATGGCGGCCTGCTGAACCCAAGCCGGCGAACGTCCTATTTTTCTTGCCCTCCGACAAACCTGTGTGACGATGGTTTTGGGAAGAGGTGAAACCCTGAAAAATGCCGGTCGTGACGCGATCGGCCTCGGCGCCGGCGAGCCGGACTTCGATACGCCCGACAACATCAAGAACGCGGCGATCGAGGCGATCCGCCGCGGCGAGACGAAATACCCGCCGGTCTCCGGCATCACTTGTCGGCTACCACCCCAGCCGCGGCCAGAACAGGCCGGCTCGACCGCGATAGGCCTGGTAATCGCCCGCCAATGGCGTCCGCGAAAATTTCTTTTCTTCGCCCAGCGCCGCAACCACATAGAGTACGGCGATCCCGGCGACCGGCACCACCGCCCAGATCGACCAGGTCGCGATCCCCCATCCAATCCAGAAGATGATGTATGACGAGTAGAAAGGGTGGCGGATGTAGCGATAGGGGCCACCGGTCAGCAGGCTGTGCGGATTATCGGGCGCGAAGGCGAAGTGCAGCCGCGCCTTCCGCGAGGTGACGATCGCCCACCAGAAGAGGGCAGAGCTTGCCAGTTCGACGGCGAGCCCGGCGAGCTTTGCCGGAACCGGCTGCGATTGGATCCACAGGATGGCGAGAAAGAAAAAAGTCGTGGCAATCACCGCTGCCGAAATCACCATGGCGCCTGGAAACATGGCCTGCAATTGGAAATGCGCCCGCATCGACCAGACATATTGGCCAATGGTCGCGATGCTGCAAATCGAGACAAGAAGATCGAGGAGTGGTTCCATCGTAGGGGTTTCCGCCGGTGCTGCCATCCAGCCGGTAGCCACGCCGGCCGCTATTTCCAGGAACCCTCTCTTAACCACATGCTTAAAGAAGATATAGAGCCCCGGATGCGATGTTGGCCACCAGCCACATCCGAGGATCTATCCAGCATGAGCGTCACTGACCGCACAATCCGTACGCCGCAGGCTGATTTGCGCCTCAGCCAGTCGTCTGGTTCCGGCCTGCCCATCGTCATGATCCACGGCTCGGGCAGTTCGCGCGCCGTCTTTGCGCGTCAGTTCGACAGTCCGCTCGCCGATGCCCACCGGCTGATCGCTTTCGACCTTCCCGGCCATGGCGACTCCTCCGATGCTCGCGACCCGGCCGCAACCTATACGATCACCGGCCTCGCCCAGACCACAGCCCGCCTTCTCGATGCCCTCAACATCGGCCACGCCATCATCTTCGGCTGGTCGCTTGGCGGCCATGTAGCGATTGAACTTGCCAGCTTCCATCACGCGGTGAACGGTCTGGTGTTGACCGGGGCGCCGCCGGTGTCGAGGGGGCCGCTCGGCATGCTGCGTGGCTTTCATGCCAACTGGGACATGCTGCTCACTTCCAAGAAAGTTTACTCCGAACGCGACATCGAGCGCTTTGAGGCGTTTTGCTTCGGCGGCAGCGCAAGTCCGTCTTTCCGCGAGGCCATAAGGCGCACCGACGGCAGGCTGCGCGCGGGCGTGGCGTTCGGCATGTTTGCCGGCAAGGGTGCCGACCAGAAGCAGGTGGTCGAGAATGCCCCCTTCCCGGTCGCGGTGATCAATGGAGAGCATGACCCGCTTGTGCGGTTGAGCTACTTCGAGACTGTGGCCTACGCCTCGCTGTGGGAACGGTGCCATGTCATATCCGGCGCCGGCCATGCACCTTTCTGGGAAAAGCCGGACCTGTTCAATCCGCTGCTGTCACGCTTTGCGGAGAGGGTAGTGAAGCAGAGCGCAGCCATGCCGGTGCGCCGAACCGAGGCCGGCTGAGCCTTTATTGACATCTTCCGATTCCGGCTTCTCGCGGACGGCCCAATTGGCAGGTGCCGGCTTGGCTTTTAGCGGCTGCGGTCTTGCCCTCACGGCCTGACGAATAGGAAATGGCAGCCTGCCTAAACCAAGCCGGCGAACATTCTATTTTCCTTGCCCTCCCGTCGAACCCGTGTGACGATGGCTTTGGGAAGAGGTGAAAACCCGCCCGCGACGGCCGAACAGGCCGGCCGCCGCTCTGCACAGGGTGCGATCGGACGCAAACCGGTTTCCACTTTTGCTGATCGCTCCTTGGGAAACGCCTGAGTGGAGGTTCAGCCATGGGTACTCGCGCCGGAGGACGACGCACGGGACCGAAATGCATTGCCATAGTCGGTCCCTTCGCAAGCGGTAAGACGACACTTCTCGAAGCCATCCTCGCCCGCACGGGCGCCATCCCCCGCCAGAACCCCGTTTCGTCGGGCAACACCGTTTCCGATCATTCGCCCGAAGCCCGCGCTCACGGCATGAGCGTCGAGGCGACCTTCGCCACTACTGATTTCATGGGCGAGCAGATCACATTCGTCGACTGCCCCGGCTCGATCGAATTCGCCTTCGAGGCCGAACCCGTGCTCGCCGCCTGCGACCTCGCGGTCGTCGTCGCCGAGGCCGACGAGAAGAAGATCCCGGCGCTGCAGCTCATCATGCGCAAGCTCGACGATCTCGCCATTCCGCGCATCTTGTTCCTCAACAAGGTCGACAAGGCAGTTGCGGGCGTGCGCGAAACGCTGAAGATGCTGCAGCCGGCAAGCACGGTACCGCTGCTGCTGCGCCAGATACCGGTGCGCAAGGACGGTATCGTCATCGGCTCGATCGATCTGGCGCTGGAACGCGCCTACATCTATCGCGAATATGCCGAAAGCCAGGTCGCCGAGATTCCGAACGACGACAAGGCGCGCGAGTTGGAAGCGCGTTTCTCCATGCTGGAGACGCTCGCCGACCATGACGATCACCTGATGGAGCAGTTGCTGGAGGAGATCGAGCCGCCGAAGGACGCGATCTTCGACGATCTCTCGGCCGATCTGCGCGCCGGCGCGGTGACGCCGGTGCTGATCGGCACGGCCGAGAAGGGCAACGGCGTGCTGCGCCTGTTGAAAGCCATCCGCCATGACGCGCCGGATGTCGAGGCGACGCGGAAGCGCCTTGGCGCGCCGGACGGCCAGACGGTAGTGCAGGTGATGAAGACCATTCACACCGCGCATGGCGGCAAGCTTTCGGTGTCGCGCGTGCTCTCGGGCCAATTGGCCGACGCAGCCGAGCTCTTCCTTTCCAACGGCGACACGGCGAAGGTTTCCGGCATCTACAGGATGCTCGGCAAGGACCAGTCGAAGCTGACATCCGCCAAGGCGGGCGACACGGTTGCGCTCGGCAAGCTCGACAACGTCAAGACCGGCCAGACGCTGAGCTCGGCCAAGGGCGGCATCCGGCCATTGGTCACGCTGGAGCCGCCGCAGCCGGTCTTCGCCTTCGCGCTTCGCCCCAAGGAGCGCAAGGACGAGGTCAAGATGTCGGCGGCGATCCAGCGGCTTGCCGAAGAAGATCCATCGCTCAGCCTGCGCCACAACCAGGACTCCGCCGAAACCGTCCTGTCGGGTCACGGCGAGATGCATCTGCGCGTGGTGCGCGAGCGCCTCGAAGGCAAGAACCAGATCCCGATCGAGGGCCATACCCCGGCGGTGCCTTACCGGGAGACGATCCGCAAATCGGCGCAACAGCGTGGCCGCCACAAGAAGCAGTCCGGCGGCCACGGCCAGTTCGGCGACGTGGTGATCGAGATCAAGCCGCTGCCGCGCGGGTCCGGCTTCCAGTTCTCCGACACCATCACCGGCGGCGTGGTGCCGAAAACCTATATCCAATCGGTGGAGACCGGCATTCGCGACTATCTGAAGACAGGCCCGCTCGGCTTTCCGGTCGTCGATGTCGCCGTCAATCTGTCGGATGGTTCCTACCACGCGGTCGATTCCTCCGACATGGCCTTCCAGATGGCGGCGAAGCTCGCGATGAAGGAAGGCATGGCCGCCTGTTCGCCGGTCCTGCTTGAGCCGATCATGAAGGTCGAGATCGTCACGCCCTCCGACGCGACCTCCAAGATCATCGCGCTGATCCCGCAGCGGCGCGGCCAGATCCTCGGCTATGACGCAAGGCCCGATTGGCCCGGCTGGGACGTCGTCGAGGCGACCATGCCGCAGGCCGAAATCGGCGATCTGATCATCGAGCTGCGCTCGGCGACCGCCGGCGTCGCCAGCTACAAGGCCACTTTCGATCACATGGCCGAGCTCACCGGCCGGCTGGCCGACGAAGCGATGAACGCCAACGGCAAAGCGGCCTAGAGCAATTCCGGGAAAAGTGTGAGCGGTTTTCCGTGCGGAATTGCGAAAGAACAAGGAGATAGTGCGGTTCGCCGTTTCCGTGAAACGGTGAAACGCACGAGCAGATCGGCCTGCTAGCAGGCTTCTGTTGGGGATATGAAAGCGGCGTCCGGATGATCCGGACGCCGTTCCTATTGCGGACCGTTCTCCTGGGAGGCAACGGCTGGTCCGCCGCATCCGTAAAAAGGTTCGGACGCGGTGCTTGCCTGAGCCCGGTCTTTCGAGTGATGCCCCCATCTCCCGAACCGACCAACCGCGTCCTATCGTCTACTTAAACGATAGAGTGGGTCTGCGACATGTTACCCGATGTTACATGTCACTGTTACGCGGTGGATTCAGTCGTTTTCTTGCCGGCTCGAAGGCATGCGGGCAACAAAAAAGCCGGATCAATAAAGATCCGGCTGAGTTTGATTGGAAGTGCCGATTAAGGCTAACCTCCAGAGGGGAACACTCAAGGGCGCTAATGGGAGGAGAACGCGCCCCGGAGATGTGACTATATATGTGCTCATCATGCCCAAGAAACAAGCATCTATTTTGCAACACACGCATGCAAAAAGACGCAGGCTGTGGTCCAACCTGTTCCTCGAAGCCATAGGACCAGAAAAGTCGCCGATTCCGGCGCGTTTCAGGCGCTAAAGCGACTGCTTAAAAGCAAACCGAGCCGATTTTGCTCAGAAATATGCGAGTCGGCGAAATGATGTCGATTTCGGCAGGCCGAGTTTATTTTTACGGCAGGAGACCGATGATGCGAACTTTTTCAGCAATCGCCGGCAGCGCGCTGTTCCTAGTCGCAGCGCCGGGCGTCGTCGCCGGCTTGGCGCCGTGGCTGCTGACCGACCATTATCGCAAACCTCTGTCGGCTCTGCCGGGCTTCGTGCCTGTGGGCTCGATTCTTGTGATCGGAGCGGCCGCCATCCTCCTTCATGCCTTCGCCCGCTTTGCCCTCGAGGGCCTGGGCACGCCCGCTCCCGTGGCGCCGACCGAGAAACTGGTCGTCGGCGGCGTCTACCGCTATGTGCGCAATCCCATGTATGTGGCGGTGTTGTCGATCATCCTCGGCCAGGCGCTGATCTTTTCGAGTTGGGCGGTGCTGGTCTACGGCCTCATCGCCGCGGCGGCGATGATCTCCTTCGTCAAGCTCTATGAAGAGCCGACGCTCGCCAACCGCTATGGCGAAGAATACGAGATCTACCGCCGCGCCGTGCCCGGCTGGCTGCCGCGCCTGAAACCCTGGCGCGGATAAGCCGCCCTTTCCGAGAGGGGTGCCGATATTCAGGTCAGGCCGAGTCGAGAACGGTAGGCTCCGAGAACCGGAACGGAGCGTACTTCAGTACGTGAGTACCGGAAGCGCAGGAGCCTGCCGTCCGCAGGCCGGCCTCACCTGAATATTCAGTAAGACCAGCTGCGCGCCTTGGCGATGATAAAGTCGCGAAACACGTGCAGCTTCGCCTGGTTCTTCATCGCGTCGGGATAGGCGAAATAGGTGTCGAAGGACGGCACCTCGGTCTCCGGCAGCAGCTGCACCAGGTTCGTGTCCTTGTTGATCACGTAGTCCGGCAGCATGGCGATGCCGGCGCCGCCCTGCACCGCCCGCTTGATCGACAGGATGTCGTTGATCTGCAGCGTCGGCACCCGCTGCCCGCCCTCGAAATCGCCGACCGTCTCCAGCCAGTTCAGCTCCGACAGATGCGAGGGCACCGGCAGGCCGAAAGTGACGATGCGGTGGTTCCTGAGCTCGGCGATCGAGGCCGGCCTGCCGAACTTGGCGATATAGGACGGCGCCGCATAGAGGTGGAAATGCACCGTGAACAGCCGGCGCTGGATAAGGTCGGGCTGCTGCGGTTGGCGCAGCCGGATCGCGCAATCGGCCTGGCGCATGGTGAGATCGAGCTCCTCATTGGCCAGGATCAGCTGCAGGCTGATCTCGGGATAGAGCTCAATGAATTCCTGCACGCGCTCGGTCAGCCAGCCGGCGCCCAGGCCGACCGTGGTCGTCACCCTGAGCACGCCCGACGGCCGATCCTTGGTTTCGGTCAGCCGCGTCTTGATGGTTTCCAGCTTCATCAGCACGTCATGCGCCGTGCGGAACAGCATCTCGCCCTGCTCGGTCAGCACCAGGCCGCGCGCATGGCGGTGGAACAGTGCGACGCCGACATCGTGCTCCAGCGCGCTGACCTGCCGCGAAATGGCCGATTGCGACAGATGCAGCGTCTCGGCGGCATGGGTGAACGACCCAGCCTCCGCCGCTGCGTGAAATACGCGTAGCTTGTCCCAGTCCAGCGCCATGATTCCCCTCGCGTTGCCTTTGGCGTCTGAATGAAAAATCAGGCTTTTAAACGGCTCTTTTCAGCCGATTGTCATTCCGCCGCTTCGCGGTGAACCTCTATGCCCGCCAGATATTTTTCCGCCTCGAGCGCCGCCATGCAGCCAAGCCCGGCCGCCGTCACCGCCTGGCGGTAGATGTCGTCGGTAACGTCGCCGGCGGCGAACACGCCGGGCACGTCGGTGCGGGTGGAATCGGGCGCCGTCCACAGATAGCCGTTCGGCTTCTGCTTCAGCTTGCCCGCGAAGAGCTCGACCGCCGGCGCATGGCCGATGGCGACGAACACGCCGTCGACCGGCAGCTTCGATTCCTGGCCGGTCACCACGTTGCGCAGCGTCAGGCCCTCGACCGAGGGCGGCAGCGGCGCCTTGCCCGGCCGTCCGGTGATCTCGTCGACGACCGTGTCCCAGATGACGCGGACATTGTCCCTCTTGAGCAGCCGCTCGCGCAGGATGCGCTCGGCGCGGAAATCGCCGCGCCGGTGGATGACCGTGACGCTCTTGGCGAGGTTCGACAGATAGAGCGCCTCCTCGACCGCCGAATTGCCGCCGCCCACCACCGCGACGTCCTTGCCGCGATAGAAGAAGCCGTCGCAGGTGGCGCAGGCCGAAACGCCGAACCCCATGAAGGTCTGCTCCGACGGGATGCCCAGCCACTTCGCCTGCGCGCCGGTGGCGATGATCAAGGCGTCCGCGGTGTAGACGGTGCCGGAATCGCCTGTGGCGCGGAATGGCCGCACATTGAGATCGACCTCGGTGATGATGTCGTTGATGATGTCGGTGCCGACATGCTCGGCCTGCTTGAGCATCTGCTCCATCAGCCACGGACCCTGGATCGGATCGGCGAAGCCCGGATAGTTTTCCACGTCGGTGGTGATCATCAATTGGCCGCCCTGCTGCAGGCCGGCGACCAGCATCGGCTTCAGCATGGCGCGCGCGGCATAGACCGCCGCCGTGTAGCCGGCCGGGCCGGAACCGATGATGAGAACGGGCGCATGTTTGGTGTTCATGAAAGTCCCCTGCGGCGCGCAGCCGTGGTTTGTCGCGGCTAATGTAAGTGTTGCCCGTGAGACCAGCAAGGCAAGTTGGCTTTCGTCCCCGGAAAGCTTCGTTCCTCGCATATCGGGCATATCGCCGCCCCTCACCGATGCATGTCGTCCGGAGGTATGCGCGGCTCTGGCATCACCGCATGCATCAAAAGAAGGAGAAAATCATCGTAAAGGGATGGCCTCCCAGGCGAAACCAAATTACAAAATCGCGAAAGATTCTTGCGCGAAAGCCATCCATGCCGCTCAAAGCCGATCTCGATGCCATCGACTGGAAGATCCTCCGCGAGCTGCAGGGCGACGGCCGCATGACCAATGTCGAATTGTCTAACCGGGTCGGCATTTCGGCGCCGCCCTGCCTGCGCCGTGTCAGGCGGCTGGAAGAGGCCGGCATCATCCGCGGTTACCGCGCGCTGCTGAACGCGCCGGCGCTCGGCATGGATGTCGTCGCCTTCTGCCTGATCGGCCTGCATCATCAGGCCGATGCCGAGCTGAAGACCTTCGCCGAACGCACGCGCGGCTGGCCGATCGTGCGCGATGCATGGATGGTTTCGGGCGAATCCGATTTCCTCCTGCATTGCGTGGCGAGCGATCTCGGCACCTTCCAGACCTTCGTCATCGAGGAACTGGCTTCGGCTCCGAATGTCGACACCGTGCGGACCGCCTTGACCATCCGCCGCGTCAAGGACGAAGGGCTGGTGGCGTTCCCGACTTAATGTGCCGGCTTGTGGAAATTCCCCAGCGCAAACAACGAGCTTAGCGCCAGATATTGAATCAATCTGCGATCAGAGCGACCGTATCGCGGCAAGCAGCCCTTCAAAGTCCGCGGCGTCGCGCAGCGGCGAGACCGAAAGCCCGTCCATCGTCGAGACCTCGCCGTCGACGAGCCAGCCGCGCCTGAGACCGGCGCGACGGCCGGCTTCCATATCGGCCGGCTTGTCGCCGACGATCAGCGATCGCCTCAGATCGATGCCGAGCCGGCGGCCCGCCTCCAGCAGCATGCCCGGATTGGGCTTGCGCATCGGGTGATCGGCAATGGCGAGAGGACCTGAACCGGCGTCGTGATAAGCGCAGGCCAGCACCATGTCGGCAAAGGCGTTCTGGTCGGCCAGCAGGTCGAGCACGCGCCCGTTGACCCGTGCGAACGCGTCCCAGCCGAAATAGCCGCGGGCGATGCCGGACTGGTTGGTAACGACAACGACCGGGATGCCGTGCCCGTTCGCGGCCTCGATGACCGGCGCGATGTCATCGCGCAGCACCATGGTCGCCGGATCGTCTGGATAGCCGGTATCGACATTGATGGTGCCGTCGCGATCGAGGAACAGCGCCGGCCGGCTGGCCGGAAACGTCCTGTCACCGACCCGCTCGACCCAAAGGCCCGGCCCGGCCAGTGGAAAGCCGTCGCTTTCAGCCATTGCTGAGGCGCGCTTCGACAGCCTCGCACAGATGGTGATAGAGGCACAAATGCCCCTGCTGAATGATCGGCGTCGAGGTCGACGGCACGTTGAGCAGGATATCGGTCAGCGGCTTGAGCTTGCCGCCGGTCTCGCCGGTGAGGCTGATCACCGTCATGCCCATCGCCCGCGCCTGCTCGGCGGCGGCAAGGATGCTTGGCGAATTGCCGCTGGTGGAAATGGCGAGCAGCACCGCGCCTTCCGATCCATGCGCCTCGACCTGGCGCGAGAAGACCGTGTCGAAGCCGTAATCGTTCCCCCAGGCGGTCAGCACCGCGGCGTTGGCCGGCAGCGCGATGACGTTGTAGGCCTTGCGCTCCTTCAGGAAGCGGCCGACCAGCTCGCCGGCGATGTGGATGGCATCGCTGGCCGAGCCGCCATTGCCGCAGATCAGCAGCGCCTTGCCTTGCGACAGCGCCGTCACCACGGTGCTCACCGCGCGTTCCATCTCGTCGGTGAGGTCGCGCTCGACCATCGCCGATATCGCCGCCGCGGAGCGGACCAGGTAGTCGTTCAAATCTGACATGAGATCCTCAGTTTGCGGCACGCAGCTTGCCGATCGTGTTCGTCGTGCTCTTGCCGGCGACGAGATCGACCAGCACCACGCGCCCGCCCGCCTTCTGCACGACATCGGCGCCGACCACGGTCTCGACCGTGTAATCCGCGCCCTTGACCAGAATGTCCGGCAGAAGCGCCTCGATCAGCTTCAGCGGCGTGTCCTCCTCGAAGACGACGACGGCGTCGACAGAGGCAAGTGCCGCCAGCACGCAGGCGCGGTCATGCTGGGTGTTGACCGGGCGCCCCGGCCCTTTCAGCCGGTGCACCGAGGCGTCGCTGTTGAGGCCGAGCACCAGCCGGTCGCACTGGCTGCGCGCGGCATGCAGCAGGCTAACATGGCCGGCATGCAGGATGTCGAAGCAGCCATTGGTGAAGCCGACGGTCAGCCCCTCTTCCTTCCAGGCAGCGACCATCCTGGCCGCGGCATTGAAATCGAGGATGGCGTCCTGATGGCCGGTCGGCCCGTGCGAGCGGAAAAGCGCGCCGGATAGCTCCTCGACGTTGAGCCGCGCCGTGCCGCGCTTGCCGACCACGACGCCGCCGGCCGCGTTGGCGATGACCGCGGCATGCACCCGGTCGGCGCCGGCGGCGAGCGACAGCGCGAAGCTTGCGATGACCGTGTCGCCGGCGCCGGAGACGTCGAACACTTCGCGCGCCTGGGTGGAGATGTGGCGGGCGTCCTCGGCGGAGACCACGCTCATGCCCTTCTCGCTGCGCGTGGCGACGATGAACTCGAAATCATGCGTGGCGATCAGGTCGCGCGCCGCCGCCACGATCTCGTCATCGCCGAACACATTGCGCCCGACCGCCTCGCCAAGCTCCTTGCGGTTCGGCGTCACAGCCGTGGCGCCGGCATAGCGCGCATAGTCGCGTCCCTTCGGATCGACCAGCACCGGCTTGCCGGCATCTCGGCAGATCGCGATCAGCTCGCCGGCGACGCCGTCGAGCAGGATGCCCTTGCCGTAATCGGAGAGGATGACGATGTCGGCGCGGCCAAGCGCCGCCTGGAAATGATCGATGAGCTTCGCCCGCTCGGCCCCGGTGAGCGGCTTGATCTCTTCCTCGTCGAACCGCAGCACCTGCTGGTTGAGCGCGCTGAAGCGGCTTTTCGACGAGGTCATGCGGTCCTGGCGCTGCAGGAGCCCGTCGGTATCGACGCCGATCTCGCTGAGCATGCGCATCAGATTGTCGCCGGCCTGGTCGGCACCGATCACCGAGACGGGAATGGCGGCCGCGCCCAACGAAACGATGTTGGAGACGACATTGCCGGCGCCGCCGATGTTCAACGCCTCGCCCTTTCCATGCAGCACGGGAATGGGAGCTTCCGGCGAGATGCGCTCGATCACCCCGCTGACGAAACGGTCCAGGATGAAATCGCCCACCACCAGCACGGTGACGTCGCCGAACCGGGCGATGGTGCGATGCAAAGGTTCCGGAGAAGGCAGATGGTGCTTGATCATCTCGCTCGAGCTATGCCTGAAGACGGCCGGACTTGATTAGGTTTCAGCGCCGGAATTGTGGCGCGGGCTGTTCAAAGCGATGCCGATATACCGCAATTCGGGCGAGCGCAACGGCAGCCCGGCGCGGACCTTAGCCGGAGCCGGGTTGGCAATCAGCTCCTCTGCAGGGCGACGTGGACGCCGAGGCCAACCAGCACGGCGCCGCCCGCTCGCTGCATCAGGCGCTGCGCGCGTCCCGAACGCCGCAGCCGCGCTATCATCGCGCCGGCAAGGAATACGCACATGACGTCGGCGGAGGAGAACATCAGGTTGACGATGGTTCCAAGCACGACGAACTGCAGCCAGACCGGAAACGCCGCCGAAGCATCGATGAATTGCGGCAGGAACGCCATGAAGAAGATCGCCGTCTTCGGATTGAGCACCTCGACGGTGATGCTTTCGAAAAAGGCGCGCCGGGCCGATTTCCGCTCGATGGCGGGCAGAGCCATATCGCCGTCCGCCCGTTTGCGGAACATGGCAACGCCGAGCCAGACCAGATAAAGCGCGCCGATCAGCTTGACCGCCAGGTACAGCGGCGGCACGGCGTGAAACAGGACGGACAGGCCGGCAGCGGCAGCGAAGACATGCACATAGCCGCCGAGATGGATGCCGAGTGCCGCCGTCAGCCCAGACCAGCGCCCGCGCGCCATTGTCTGCGCAGCGGCGTAGAGCATGGCGGGGCCAGGGATATAGGCGAAGACCGCGGTGGTGGCGAAAAAAGCGATGAGCAGTTCGGTCGACGGCATCTTGTCCCTCATGATCCGGTCGCAGCCTGTTCAGTCCGCACGCGGGATGGCTTTGGATTGACCTTTGCGGACAACCGCAATGAAAGCAGCCATGACTTTCTTGTGGAATGACGGACTGAACGCGCCGATGCGCGCGCCCGGCTCGAAATAGGCTGACGATTCCAGGATATCGTGATTGTATTCGTCGACTATGACCCAAAGAGGAATAGGGTCAAGGCCGGCGCGGCGGCGTTCGATTTCCGGAACGGAAACGGCAACACGATCGCGACCCGGTTGCGTAGAGGTGATTGCGAGGATGAAGAGGTTCGTGCCGCCGGCTTTCCCGGGAAGGACGGCCACGAAGGCAACGGGCCATCTCTTGCGGCCTTCGGTCTCGCCGTCTCCATGCTGCCGATACCAAAGATATGGATATCGCCAGACGTCGGCGGCAACCGGCTTAATCACGATCCAACTCCGCAGCGTACTCCTCAAGCATCTCGACATGGTCTGATGGAGCATCCTTGGCAGCGTAAGCGCGACGGCTGTCGTTGGCAAAGCGAGCCTCGTAGGCCTCGATGCTCATTAGGACATATCTCGGCTTGTTGTGACGGGTAATGGAGACAGGCTGCTGGCTCGCGGCCGCAAGCACGTCACCGAGATTTTGTTTCAGATCAGTAGACGGGTATTGCTTCATGAAGTCCTCCATCTTGTACAAAATAGGCAAAACAGACGAAATAGACAAGCTCAACGACCTAAGACGGGACGATGCCTGCTTTGTCGACAGCCCGACTGGCCTCCCCTATAAGAGCCGGAATCGCAAGCAGCAGAGGCCATCATGATCATCGTCACGGGCGGCGCCGGCATGATCGGCTCCAACATCGTCGCCGCTCTCAATGCCGAGGGCCATGACGACATCGTCGTCGTCGACGATCTCACCGACGGCCACAAGATCGCCAACCTTGCCGACCTTCGCATCGCCGACTATTTCGACAAGGACGATTTTCTCGCCCGGCTCGAGGACGGCGCGCTCGGTCGCATCGAAGCCGTCTTCCATCAAGGCGCCTGCTCGACCACCACAGAGTGGAACGGCAAGTTCATGATGGAGGTGAACTACGCCTATTCGAAACGGCTGCTGCATGCCTGCCTGAAGCTGCGCGTGCCTTTCCTCTATGCGTCGTCGGCTTCGGTCTATGGCGGCGGCAGCGAGTTTCGCGAGGAGCCGGACTTCGAGCGGCCGCTCAACGTCTATGCCTATTCGAAGAAGTTGTTCGACGACTACGTCCGCCGCAACGTCTTCGATACCGATCATTCGCAAGTGGCGGGCCTGCGCTACTTCAATGTCTATGGGCCGCGCGAGGCGCACAAGGGCGCCATGGCCTCGGTCGCCTTCCATCTGTTCAACCAGGTCGAGCGTGGCGAAAACCCGAAGCTGTTCGGCGCCTATGGCGACTTCGGACCCGGCGAGCAGAGCCGCGACTTCATCCATGTCGGCGATGTGGCCGACGTCAATCTGTGGCTGTGGAAGCGCGGCTTGAGCGGCATCTTCAACTGCGGCACCGGCCGCGCTCAGCCGTTCCGGGCGATCGCCGAGACGGTGATCGACACGCTGGGCAAAGGCGAGATTGAATTCATCCCCTTCCCCGACCATCTCAAGGGCAGCTACCAGAGTTTCACGCAGGCTGATATGTCCCGCTTGCGCGCGGCCGGCTACAATGGCCAATTCCGCACAGTCGAAACCGGCGTCAGGGACTATGTCGAATGGCTGAAGGCCCAACGATCCTCGTGATCGGCCCACGCTGGGTGGGCGACATGGTCATGGCGCAGTGCCTGTTTGCGGCGCTGAAGGAAAAACATCCGAACGCGGCCATCGACGTGCTGGCGCCGGCCTGGGCGGCCCCGCTGGTCAAGCGCATGCCTGAGATACGCAGCCAGATCGACTTTCCTTTGATGCCGGGAGCGCTCGAATTCCGCAGCCGCAGGCGCTTCGGCCGCCTGCTGCGCGGCCGCTACGACATAGCCTATGTGCTGCCGGGGAGCTGGAAATCGGCGCTGATCCCGTTCTTCGCCCGCATCCCACATCGCGTCGGCAATCTGCGCGAGATGCGCTACGGCCTGCTGACGGATGTCGTACCCCTGCCCGAAGCGCTGAAACGGCGCACCGCACGCGCCTATTTCGGCCTCGCGCGCGGCGGCACTTTTCGCGCGCCGCGTCTTACCATCGACAAGGCCAATCAGGCCGATCTGCTGGCGCGCTTCGGGCTGACCGGGAAGAAATTCGTGGCGCTCATGCCCGGCGCCGAATTCGGCCCGGCAAAACGCTGGCCGAGCGATCGCTATGCCGGGCTGGCCCGAGACATGATGGCCAAGGGCTTGGGCGTCGCGCTGCTCGGCTCGAAGAACGATGCCGACGTGACCGGCGAGATTGCAGCCCTTGCGCCGGGGGCCGTCGACCTTGCCGGCAAGACACGCCTCGAGGACGCTATCGACCTGATCGCCGCGGCGAAGCTTGCGGTCTCGAACGATAGCGGGCTCATGCATGTCGCCGCCGCCGTCGGCACGCCGATCGTTGCCGTCTATGGTTCGACCTCGCCGGAAAACACGCCGCCGCTCAGCGAGCGCTCCGAGCTGATCTGGCTGCATCTGTCCTGCTCGCCCTGCCACAAGAAGGTCTGTCCGCTCGGGCATCTCAACTGCCTCAAGACGCTCGACGTCGCCCGAGTCGCGACCGCAGCCGACCGCTTGCTCAACGTTCCGGCAGCGGCATGAAGGTGCTTATCGTCAAGACATCGTCGATGGGCGACATCATTCACACGTTTCCCGCCGTCGAGGATGCGGTGCGCAATCGCCCCGATATAGATTTCGATTGGTGCGTGGAGGAGCCGTTTGCCGGTATCGTGGCTCTGCATCCGGCGATCGGCACCATTCACAAGGTGGCGGTCCGGCGCTGGCGCAAGCGGCTTCTCGACGGAGCCACGTGGCGCGAAATGGCCGGACTGCGCGGAGCGCTCCGCGCCTCCCGCTACGATCTGGTCATCGATGCGCAGGGCTTATTGAAATCGGCCCTGGTCGCGATCCAGGCCGGCGCGCCGATTGCCGGCTTCGACCGGGCGAGCGCCCGCGAGCCTTCGGCGACGCTGTTTTATCGACACAGATACGCCGTGCCGCGCGACCTGCACGCCATCGAACGCACTAGGCGGCTGTTCGGGCTGGCGCTTGGCTATCAGCCCGACCTGTGGACGCTTCGCTCAGGCATCGTGCCGCCGGCGGGCAACCTGCCTGGCATCGACGGGCAGACCGCCTTCCTGCTGCACGGCACCAGCCGCGAGGACAAGAAATGGCCGGTCGAGGATTGGATCGAAACCGCGCGCCGACTGACCGACCGGCAGTTCACACCAGTGGTCACCTGGTCGAATGAGGCGGAAAAGAATGTGGCGGAAGCCGTTGCCACTGCGGTGCCAGGGACGGTGCTGGTTGCGAAATCGCCGCTCGCGGATGTCGCCGCGATCCTTGGCCGCGCGGCGCTGGTCATCGGCGCCGACACCGGCCTCACCCACCTCGCCAGCGCCTTCGGCCGGCCGACGGTCGCCATTTTCCTGGCGACGGAGCCAGGTCTCACCGGCCCGCGCGGGCCTTTCGCATCGACCTTGCTTGCGCCAGCCGGCGGCAGAGTGACGCCGGCTGAAGTGATAGCGGAAGCGGAACGGCTGCTGGCACTCAGTTCAAAGGCGCCAGCGTGAGGACCTTTTCAGAATTCGCTCTGGCGAGTCGAATGGCGTAGTTTTCGAGAACCGGAGCGGAGCGTACTTAAAGTACGTGAGCACCGGAAGCGCAGAAAACTACGCTAGTCGGCCGCCAGAGTAGAATTATCAAAAGGTCCTCAGATAAACTGCACCTGGACGATCTCGTACCCTCGGGCGCCGCCCGGAGCATTGACCTCGATGGCATCGCCGACTTCCTTGCCGATCAGCGCACGCGCGATCGGCGATGAAATCGAGATGCGGCCCGACTTCACGTCCGCCTCCTGGTCGCCGACGATCTGATAGGTCTTCTTTTCCTCGGTATCCTCGTCGACGAGCACGACGGTCGCACCGAACTTGACCTTGTCGCCGCTGAGCTTGGAGACGTCGATGACCTCGGCGCGCGCGATCAGATCCTCGAGCTCGTTGATGCGGCCTTCATTGAGGCTCTGCGACTCTTTCGCCGCGTGATACTCGGCATTTTCCGACAGGTCGCCATGCGAGCGCGCTTCGGAAATCGCCTCGATGATGCGAGGACGCTCCTCCTGCTGGCGCCAGCGAAGCTCTTCCTTCAATGACGCGAACCCCTCGCCTGTCATCGGGACCTTGATCATAGCCTGACCTTTCTGCCGCCACCCCCGTTTTCGGGAGGGACCTTGTCAATAGGTACAAAAAGAAAACGGTCCGGCAGCCTCGGGCTAACGGAACCGTCTCACCACAATTTCCCTGAATATAGCGATCTTTGCGCGATTTTCACGCCCAAAAATTGAAGTTCGGCAAAATGATCACCGCTTTCGCGGGTCCGGGCTGACGGCGAGCAATAAAAAACCGGCTGCGATTGCCCGCAGCCGGTTCGAGAGGCTTCGAGCCCTGTTCAGCTCCTCAGGAAATGATCGATCTGCTCGGACAGCATGCCATATTCGCGTGAGCCCTTGCCGGTCCGCTTTTCGATTTCCTGGAGCTGCTGCTGCGCGCCGGCGAGATCGCCGATCTGCAGATGCGCCTCGCCGAGATATTCGCGCACCAGCGTGTAATTCGGGTCGATCCGCAGCGCTTCCTCGTAATAGCCGAGGCCGACCGCGACGCGGCCCGAATGGCGATGCGAATAGCCGAGATAGTTGAGGATGCGCGGATCCTGCTTGTTGGCGGCGAGCGTCAGCACCGAGATCGCCTCGTCATAGCGTCCGGCCATCGCCAGATCGTGACCGGCCTCGTAGATGCTGTCGTCGTCCAGCATGCCATATTGCGGCTTTACGCATTTGTTCTTCTTCTTGTCCCAGACCTCGCCCTTCTTGCAGGTGGTGGTCGTCTGGCCACCGCTGCTGCCGCCTTCACCAGCCGCAAAAGCCGGCGCAACGAACAGCGGCAGCGCCGCAATAGCCATGACCTGAACAAGCAAACGTCTGCGCATCGAAGCCTCCGTGAGTGTGACAATGCCAGATTAACGCCGCCTTGGCGCGGTTTCATCCCGAAATGCGGGCGACCACCGAACTATTTTGAACGGGCCGGACAGAAGCCGATAGCTGCGGACGTGACGCGCGCTTTAATTCCGCTATCATCGGACCAAGCGCATCACGTGGAGAAGGACCGTGCAGCAGCGCCTCGAGAAGGAGTGGGAACTTTCGATCGATCCGGACACGGTGCGCCTGTTCATCCTCAAGGCGAAGGCGCTGAGTGCTGCCGTCAACGAGGACTATGATGACGGCGCTGAGCACGAGGTCGAGTTCGACGGCGACACGCATGACAGCCACCATCATGACGGCCTTGTCGAGGAAGCCTCGGAAGACCTGACCGGGGAAGAATTGCGCGAGCTGATCAACGATCTCAATATCGACGAAGCGGCCGAGCTCATCGCGCTCGCCTGGGTCGGCCGCGGTGACTATGAGGCATCCGAATGGACGGACGCGGTGGCCGCCGCCAGGGAGCGTCCCAGGAAGCGCGCGGCCAAATATCTGCTCGGGCTTCCGATGCTTGCCGACTGGCTGGAGGAAGGCCTTGAAGCCATCGGCGCGTAACGCGCCGGTAACCGATTGTGATCGGCAAGGCAGCCGATACAGGCAACTTCGCAACGCGACCGCCGTTTCCGGGCGATGGCAACGCTGAGCCTTTCACGACTTTGCAGATTGGCGCTGCCTGTGGCGGCTGCGATGTTGCTGGTTACGCCGGCCATGGCCAAGCATCATCAGCGGCATAAAAGACATCTGCCGCCGGCCAGCCAGAGCGCCGCTCCGGCTCCGGAAACGCCGCCGGCGACCCCGGTTCCAGGGTCGCGTCCGCAGGACCTGGAGAACGGCACTGAGAAGTCCGGGCAAGGCAAGCCGCGCGCGGACGGCAGCGACGACTTCCTCAACCAGCAGAAATCGCATCCGAAATGGGACGCCCGTCCGCCGCGTTCGAAGAGCGCTCAATCCGCGCCACGGACGGAATTCGAGCCGCAGACGCCGGATGTTGTGCCGACGCCCCCGCAGAAGCCCACCGAACTGGAGCCTGAGCCGCCGGAAACCGCGCCGCAGCCAGCGGAGAAACCCGAACCGCCGGGCGAGGAAAAGATGCTTCCCGATCCGCGCTCGGCCGACATGCCGGCCGAAACGATGCCGGCGGAAGAAACCGCGTGCCGCGAGCGGCTGAAGGCTCTGGGCGTCGAGTTCGAGGAGCACAAGGCCGAGCACGATGCGGAAATCGGCTGCTCGATCCCCTATCCGATAATTCTGAAAACGCTCGGCAAGTCCATCGGCATCAGTCCCGGCACCGAGCTCAACTGCCAGATGGCCGAAGCGGCGGCGCGCTTCATGGCCGAAATCGTCCAGCCCACGGCAAAGGCCGAGCTCGGCGCCGATTTGAAGTCTATCGACCAGGGCTCGGCCTTTGTCTGCCGCCCGCGCAACGGCACCCGCAAATTGTCCGAACACGCCTTCGGCAACGCGCTCGACATCGCCAGCTTCACCTTGTCGGACGGGAGGAAGATCGAGGTCGGGCCGACGCCGCCGGAGAAGGACGCAAAATTCCTCGACGTGGTGCGCAAGGCTGCCTGCGGGCCGTTCAAGACGGTGCTCGGACCAGGCGCCGATCCCGACCACGCGCTGCATTTCCATCTGGACCTGGAACCGCGCCGCCACGGCGGAACCTTCTGCCAATAGGTGAATTCCGGAAGTCTTGCCCGCACCAAGCCAAGCACAGCGCCGCAATTCCGCCCCATGCGTGAATGCCGGCGCTGATCTTTCCTTTACTGTTGGCGGTTAATCTTGTGCCATTCGGGGACAAGGACGCCTTTCAATGGCTCGAAGACTTGGCGCTATGCTGGCAGCGGCGCGACGGAGCAAGCGTGCGCGCATCACGATCGCCGGGCTGGCCGCGGGCGTCGCCATGGCGGCGATATCGGCCTGCACGACCGGCGACGTCTTTGCGCTGCAGCCGGCCGTCGATGTCGGCAGCCAGACGGCAGCCGTGCCGCAGCCCGATGCGCCGCAATATTCCGGAATGCAGCGTCTTGTTCCGTCCAACCCTTATATGACGCAGGCCGCCTATCCGCGCATGGACGAGCCGATGTCGCCTCTCGAGCAGATGCCGGCCAGCGAGATCGACTGCCGCAACGAGCTGAGGCGGATGGGAGTCGTCTATCAGGACGTCCAGCCGATCCATGAGGGCCAGTGCGGCATCGATTATCCGGTAAAAGTCTCGGCCATCGGCAATGTCGCCATGACGCCCGCGGCGACGCTGACCTGCAACATGGCCGCAACCTTTGCCGCCTGGACGAAGAACGAGTTGCAGCCGGCTGCCCGCTGGCGCTATTTCTCCGGCGTCAAGGCGATCCACCAGGGCTCCAGCTATTCCTGCCGCAACATCGCCGGCGAAGGCGTGCTGTCCGAGCACGGCAAGGGCAACGCCCTCGACGTCATGAGCATCGAGCTCAACAATGGCGACGACATCGACGTCCGCAAGCCCGGCCTGTTCGCCTTCCGCACGCGCGGCTTCCTCAACAATGTGCGCGCCGACGGCTGCGAGTATTTCACCACGGTGCTCGGCCCCGGCTACAATTACGACCACCGCAACCATTTCCATTTCGACATCAAGAACCGCAAAAGCGGTTATCGTGCCTGCCGCTGAGGCTGCCCTGCCCAAAACGGCCAACGCCGCATAAAATGGTCGCGAAAGGATTTGGGAGCGGTCGGTCGTGGGTGAACGAAGCGTGAGGCGGCGCGCGGCGATCTGGCTGGCGGCGGTTTGCGCCTTCTATCTGGCGCTCGCCTACGTCGCGGCGCCGGAATTCTGGACCTGGCGGGAGCGTGGTTTTCGTACCCGGCCCTTCGAGATGGTGACGCATACGCCGCAGGGCATTCCCGGCGACCCGATCAATGTCGGCCTGATCGGCACCGAGAAGGAAATCGTCCACGCCTTCGCGGTCGCCGGCTGGGACACGGCCGATGCCGTGACGCTGCGGACCGCGATCGACATCGGCGAAAGCGTCTTGTTTTCCGGCCCCTATCCCGATGCGCCGATGAGCCGCCTTCTGTTCGAGGGCCGAGCCCAGGACCTGGCCTTCGAGAAGCCGGTCGGCGACAGCGCAGACCGGCGCCACCACGTCCGCTTCTGGCAGACGGACACGGTGGGCGACGACGGCCGCCCGCTCTGGCTGGGCGCCGCGAGCTTCGACCGCGGCGTCGGCCTCAGCCACGATACCGGCGCCGTGACCCACCATATCGGCCCCGACGTCGATGCGGAGCGCGACTTCCTGATTGGCGACCTGAAGGCCGCCGACCTGCTGGCCTCCACCAGCGAGATACCCGGGATCGGCGCCACCAAGGCCGGACGCAATGGCGGCGGCGACCCCTATTTCACCGACGGCATGGCCATTATCGGCGTTCTGAAGACGCAGCAGTGACGGCGCACCCGTCACGCGCGCGCTGACGCCGAAGGTGCGCGTCGTGGTCGACGCGCTTGTCGGGGCATTTTTCGGCGCCGCTTTGGGATGCCGCCTGAACAGCGCGCCTGTCATGTTCCAAAAATACCCGCGGGCTATTTTCGAACGCACTGCAGCAATGCTATTGACCGCCCATGCTATATGTTGAAATCGCCGTCGTGGCCGTCCTCATTCTGGTGAACGGCCTCTTGTCGATGTCGGAGCTAGCCATCGTCTCGTCGCGGCCCGCCCGCCTCAAGGCGATGATCGACCGCAACGTCAGGGGCGCCGGCCGCGCGCTGGCGCTCGGCTCTAACCCCGGCAAGTTCCTGTCCTCGGTGCAGATCGGCATCACCCTGGTCGGCGTTCTCTCCGGCGCCTTTTCGGGCGCGACGCTCGGCGAAAGGCTGGCGCAATATCTGGCGTCGACCGGCATCCGCGAAAACATCGCCGATCCTGTCGGCGTCGGCATCGTCGTCGCTTTGATCACCTATGCCTCGCTCATCGTCGGCGAGCTGGTGCCGAAGCAGATCGCGCTCAAGGATCCGGAGCGCGTCGCCGTCAGAGCCGCGCCGGCAATGACCATCCTCGCCACCTTCTCGGCGCCCCTGGTTTTCCTGCTCGACCTCTCGGGCCGCGCGGTGCTTTGGCTGCTTGGGCAGGCCGGCGAGACCGAAGAGAAGGTCACCGACGAGGAAATCAAGATGCTGGTCGCCGAGGCCGAGCATCACGGCACCATCGAATCCGACGAGCGCCGCATGATCGCCGGCGTCATGCGTCTCGGCGACCGTGCCGTGCGCGCCGTCATGACGCCGCGCACCGAGGTCGACTGGCTGAACCTGCAGTCAGACGACACGGCGGTCAAAAAACTTCTGATGGATACCCAGCACTCGCGGCTGCCCGTCGGCGACGGCAATGTCGACGCCATGGTCGGCGTCATCCAGACGCGCGACGTGCTGGCCGCCCTTCTGGCCGGCAGGGTGCTGGATCCGCGCCAGCATGTGCGCGCCGCCCCCATCGTGCATGATCAGGCCGACGCGCTCGATGTCCTGCAGAAGCTGAGGGAATCGGACGTGCCGATGGCCCTCGTTCACGACGAATACGGCCATTTCGAAGGCATCGTCACCCCGGCCGACATCCTCGAAGCCATCACCGGCGTGTTCCGCTCCGACCTCGAAGCCGGCGAGGAGGAAAACGCCGTCAAGCGCGATGACGGCTCGTGGCTGCTCGCCGGCTACATGCAGGCCGACGAGATGGCCGAGGTGCTTGGCATCGACCTGCCCGAAAACCGCGACTACGAAACCGTCGCCGGCTATGTGCTGTCGCATCTGCATCATCTGCCGACCACCGGCGAATGCGTCGACGCGCAAGGCTGGCGTTTCGAGGTGGTCGACCTCGACGGCCGCCGCATCGACAAGCTGATCGCCACCCGCCTGCCCGACGGCCACCGCCCGGTGGCGCGCTGAGGACGAAATTTATGTGGTAACCAACTCGCCGTCAGCTTTGCGGCGGGAGGCGCCCAGTCTGCTTTTCGGCAGGCCCACCAACAAGCTGCCGCCCCCGACCGTACAGGGTCGCCGCATAGAGAAGGCGCAGATAGCGTTTCGATCATTCCGTCTCATCCGCCGATATAGGCCGCCAATTCGTCAGGGGTTCCCTTGGGAAAGGCCTGCTTCAAATAGTCGAGGAACGCTGATACCCGGACGCTGAGCAAGCGTCGGGACGGATAGAGCGTCCATAGGGCGATGTCCGGGCCGTCGACATCGCCCCAATGCACCAGCGTTCCAGCAGCCAGATCGTGACTTACGAGCGAGATCGGCAAACGTCCGGCGCCGACGCCCGCCCGGACGGCATCGCGGAACATCAGGAGCGACGAAAGGCGAAGGACTGGCTCAATCGCGATGCGTGATCGTCCGGTCGGCGTCACGATGTCCCAGGCGGCAACGCGCTCGCCGGATTCCCGCACGACGGCCGGAACGGCGAGATCGTCGGTCGGTCTGGCGAGGCCCGGACTCGCGACCACCACCAGCCGGTCGCGCAGGAACACCCGTCCGACAAGACTTTCATCGGGCTCAGGATTGACCCGGATCACCAGATCGTACCCCTCCTCGATCATATCGACGGCCCGGTCTTCCGTCGTGACCTCGAGCCGGATTTCCGGATATTTCAGCGCGAACCCGGCGGCCAGCTTCCCCATCGCAGTTTGGGAGAAGAGCAGCGGTGCGCTGATCCGCAGCTTGCCCCGCGGCGTGTGTCCGCCCGAAGCGATCGCCGTCGCGGTTTCGTCCAGTTCGGTCAGCAACGCTCCCGTCCGCTCGAAGAGCGCCCGTCCTTCCTCGGTGAGCTTCAGCGCGCGCGCCCCGCGCTCGAACAGACGCAAGTCGAGGGCGGCCTCCAGTTCCGCGACCCGGCGAGACAGGGTCGCCTTCGGGCGCCCCGCGGCGCGCGCCGCCCTTCCAAACCCTCCGTGCCGGGCAACCAGATTGAAATCAGCGAGGGCGAGAAGGTCCATCTGTTCCAACATTGAGACGCTGTGTCCAAATATAGCGCCTATCGGTTCGAATGTGGATCACTCATTTACGGGATGTCTTTTGACCCAAACCCGGAGTGAACCCCATGACCATTCTCGTTACCGGCGCGACCGGCAATGTCGGCAGCCAAGTCGTCAACCAACTCGTCAAGCGCGGCGCCGATGTCCGTGCGCTTGTCCGCGACCCTTCGAAGGCGAACTTCCCTGCGAGCGTCGCCGTGGTGCAGGGCGACCTGATCGACGTCGATTCTCTGCGCAGCGCCTTCTCGGGCGTTTCCACCCTATTTCTGCTCAATGCCGTGGTGCCCGACGAATTCACCCAGGCGCTGATCGCGCTCAACTCGGCCCGCGAGGCAGGCATCGAACGCATCGTCTACCTGTCGGTGATCCACGGTGAGCTTTACGCGAACGTGCCCCACTTCGCCGGCAAGCTCGCGGTCGAGCGGATGATCGAGCAGATGGGCGTCAACGCCACCATCCTTCGTCCGGCCTATTTCATGAACAACGAGTTCATGATCAAGGACGTGATCCTCAGCTATGGCGTCTATCCGATGCCGATCGGCAGCAAAGGCTTGGCAATGGTCGACGCGCGCGACATAGCCGAGGTCGCGGCGATCGAGTTGCTTCGCCGCGAGCAGACCGAAATTGCCCTCCCGCTCGACCGGATCAACCTCGTCGGTCCCGACACCCTGACCGGCACGGATGTCGCCGGCATCTGGACCGAGGTCCTGGGCCGCCAGATCGCCTATCCCGGCGAAGACCTGGCAGGCTTCGAACAGAACCTGCGGCAGTTCATGCCGGGTTGGATGGCATTCGACATGCGCCTGATGGGCGAGCGCTTCATCAGCGAGGGCATGATTCCCGACGCTGGCGACGTCGACCGCCTGACCAAGCTGCTGGGCCGTCCGCTACGCACCTATCGCGACTTCGCCGCAGAAATCGCTGCCTCGGCCTGACGCCGGCGGCAGCCTGCCACCCCAACATCAATCCCAAGGACACCATTATGATCTACTCAACCGCCACCGTCCCGGTGAACCCGGAAGGCGCGACCAGGCTGACCCGTGCACAAGCCTGGGCTGGCCTGGAGCTCAAGGCCCGCGACGCCCGCGAATTCCTGCCGCCCGGCCTCTGCACCCGCTGCGATGTCGTGGAAGAAAGCGAGACGCATTTCGTGCGCGAAGCAACCATCGCGGGTGCAGATCTGCGCGAGATCATCACGCTTGAACCGGAGAGCAAAGTCACATTCTTCCAGGCCACCGGGCCGCGCGAGGGCGCGATCATCAACGAACTGTTCGAGGGCACCGACGGCACGCTCCATCTGCGCTTCTACTGCTATCTCGGCCGGCGCGGCAAAGAGCCGAACGGCCCAGAGGAGCAGGCCGAACAGGCGCAGTTCGACGGCGACCAGGGCTACAAAGCTGCCCTGCTGTCCACACTGAAGCGCACCCGCGAGTTGCTCATGGAGGGCCGGCTCTGACCATCACCCATGAACATCAACCAGGGACCTTCTCTCGTCGGCTTGGCTATTCTCGGACGAAGGTGTCGAGGCTGATGCCGAAGGCACGCCAGGTTCCTACCTGCTTGCGGGAAGCGGTTTCGCCCTCTTTGCCGGTGATGGTGCTGCCGGCCACTGTCAGCCACATCGTCTCCAGCTTGCCGTCCCGCAAAATGCCGGTGTAGCTCACGGCGGCGGGGCCGGCCGTACCCTCGCCGGCGGCCGTTACTCCAATCACGTCGCCATGCGCGATGCCGGATATCGGCACGGTCTGTCCATAGAAGCTGCTGTCTTCGAGCGCCGTGCGAAACGTGCCTTCAATCCGGCCGCCGTCCTCGCCGGTGATGTCGAGGACGGACCCATACTGATTGCGCCATCTGCCAAGCCAAGGCATTCCGCCCCTCCCACGACTGTGCTGTCTTTTTCTTCGGTGGATTCGGGCCTGCATCTAACGCGCCGTTCCGAGCGGTCAACAGCGCGGCGGCAAAGGGATCAGCCTGGGATCCAGAAGACAGACAGCTCCGCAAATCGAAAGGGGCAGCGCTGGCGCCGCCCCTTTCTCATTGAGAGGACAGTGTCGATCGACCGCTCAGGCGGCCTGGGCTTCGCCGGCGATCGCATCGGCGGCGCGAGCCGCTTTCAGCACCCTTGCCCACCAGGCGACGTCGTTGACCAGGGCGGCGGCGGACTGGTTCAGGTGCTCGAGATCTTCGAGCTTCTTCTCGCCCTGGCGAACCGCAAGGAAATCGCCCCAGGCGATGTGCACCGCCGACTTGACCGGCGCCATCTGCAGCTCGACGGCGATCAGCCGAAGGTGCTCGATCGCGCGCGAGCCGCCGACGCTGCCATAGCCGACAAAGCCGGCCGGCTTCTTGTTCCACTCATTGGCGGCGTAATCGATGGCGTTCTTCAGCACAGCGGTCGGGGCGTGATTGTATTCGGCGGCGGTGAAGATGAAGCCGTCGAACTCGGCGACCTTCTTCTGCCAGCGCTGCGCCACTTCGTTCTGCGACGGCGCCCAGGCGGAGGAAGCGACCTCGTCGAAGAAAGGCAGCGGCCAGTCGCGCAGATCGACGATCTCGACATCGATATCGGCGTGCGACTTGGCGATCTTGACGATCCACTGCGTCGGCACGTCGGCGAAGCGGGCGGCGCGCGTCGAACCGACGACAATGGCGATTTTGGGCTTGGACATAAGGGGCTCTCCTTGCGGGAATTTCTGGTATCGTTTGGATACCGGCGCTATATGTGATACTGACAAATCGGCGCGCAAGGAGGCACTTCTTTGTTACTGAGGCACCCGCACAACACCGAGGACTGCCGGGCCGTTTCAGAAATCCTGCAACGGGTCGGCGACAAATGGACGGTGCTCGTGGTCGGCAAGCTCGGCGGCGGACCAATGCGCTTCAACGAATTGCGCGCCGCCGTTGGCGGAATTTCGCAAAAGATGCTGACCACCACCTTACGCGGTTTGGAGCGTGACGGCTTCGTCACGCGCAAAGTGTTTCCGACCATTCCGCCACGTGTCGATTACGAGCTCACCCAACTCGGTCACGAGCTGCTCGTGCCGGTCGGCGCGCTCGGCGAATGGGCGCGCAAGAACACCAATCGGGTCCGCGAAGCGCGCGCGAAATTCGACGGCCTGCAGGCCTGAAACCCTTGAAGTTCAAGGATTTCTGAACCATTGGATGAGCCATGCGGCTGGGCGCAGGGCCCGTCCCACCTTCCGGTTTAATGGATCCGCTGCGGCCCCGCAGTCAGCCTCGCCGGCGTCTCCGCGCAACCGGCTCGCCAAGGAGATCCGTCTTTAGCCGGCAACGGATCAGGCGCTTGGGGCAGTGCTGTCGCAGCACGCGGTCGAGCAGCTCTCCCGCTGCGCGGCCTTCTTGTCGATCGCCTTCAGGCCCCGCATGCAGGCGACGTGTGGAAGGCCTTTGCTGACCTCCACATAGGCTGTTATCCCGAGCAGGCAGACCAAGGCAATAAGAGCTGCCACGAGCCAGCCGTTCAGCATATGTTGACGCATTGTCTTTCCCTCGCGCCTACAAGGTGGGGGGTGAAGGCAACCATTGGATGTCGCGAAGCGAATCTCCCGAGCAGGCGTTGTTACAAAGCGGCAAGTCTGGGGAGAATCAGTATCCCGCCGGAGCGTCAGCTCTCGGCCGGAACCGGCTTCGGCTTGCCTTCGCCGTCGAGCGCCACCATGACGAAGTCGGCATGGGTGACCTTCTCCATCAGATCGGAAAGATAGCGCTGCGCCCAGGCCTCGACCTTGAGCACCATCGAGGTGCGGCCGACGCGCTCGACATGGGTGTAGATGCACAACGTGTCGCCGATCTTCATCGGCTTGGCGAAGGACATCTCCTTGACCGCGGCGGTGACCACGCGCCCCTTGGCGCGCTCGGCGGCGCGGATGCCGCAGGCAAGGTCCATCTGCGCCATCACCCAGCCGCCGAAGATGTCGCCGGCCGCATTGGCGTCGGACGGCATGGCGAGCGTGCGCAAGGTCAGATCGCCAAGGGGTTTTCCGTCCGCGTAATGCACCATGGCGAAATCCTCAAAGGGCAGCTTCTGTTGCGTATCAATGCGACCGCCATGTCGCAAGCTCTGGTAAAAGCAAAATGTGCCCCACTGCGCCGGTCGCTTTTTTCACAAGCCATGCCGGAAGCCACGGCGACGCCGCAAGCCGGCAATGTCTAGGGTAAGCGCAACATTGCGGAGCCCGCTTTTCCATCATGCAGACTTACGACTTCATCATCGTCGGCTCCGGCTCGGCCGGTTCGGTCGTTGCCGACAAATTGTCGGCGTCGGGCCGCTTCTCGGTGCTGGTGCTGGAGGCCGGCGGAACCGATCGGCGCTTCTATGTCCAGATGCCGCTCGGCTACGGCAAGACCTTCTTCGATCCGGCCGTCAACTGGAACTACAAGGCGGAGTCCGACCCCGGCCTTGCGGGCAACAGCGACCACTGGCCGCGCGGCAAGCTGCTCGGCGGCTCGAGCTCGATCAACGCCATGGTCTATATCAGGGGCGCGCGCGAGGATTTCGACGCCTGGGCCGCTGCCGGCAATCCCGGCTGGGCCTATGATGACCTCCTGCCCTCCTTCAAGGCGCTGGAAGATAATGCGGCGGGCGCTGACCAGTGGCGCGGAGTCGGGGGCCCTTTGCACATCACGGACTGCACGAACGCGGTGCATCCGCTGACCAAGCGCTACCTTGCCGCCGCACAGCAAGCCGGGCTGCCGCTCAATCCGGACTTCAACGGCGCCTCCCAGGAAGGCGTCGGCGTCTACCAGATCACGACGAAAAACGGACGCCGCATGTCGGCCGCCCGCGCCTTCCTCCGGCCGGCGATGAAACGCGGCAATGTCCGTGTCGAGACCAACGCGCTGGCGACGAAAATCCTGTTCGAGGGCAAGCGCGCCGTCGGCATCGAATACGAGCAGAGCGGGCAGAAGAAGACGGCTCGCGCGGGCCGCGAGGTGATCCTGTCGGGCGGCTCGATCAACTCGCCGCAGTTGCTGCAGCTGTCCGGTATCGGCCCTGCGGCATTGCTGGCCGACCTCGGCATCCCGGTCGTCCATGCAAACGACAACATCGGCGCCAATCTGCAGGACCATGTCGGCATCAACTACACCTTCAAGGGCAAGCTGCCGACGCTCAACCAGATCCTGCGCCCGTGGTGGGGCAAGCTGCTGGTCGGCATGCAATACATCCTCTTGCGCTCCGGTCCGCTGTCGCTGTCGATGAACAATGCCGGCGGCTTCTTCCGCACCGACCCGTCGATGACACGGCCGAACATGCAGCTCTATTTCCAGGCCTTCTCCACCGTCATCCCGAAGAGCGGCGAGCGTCCGATCCTGACGCCCGACCCCTGGCCGGGCTTCTCGATCGGCCTGTCCAACTGCCGGCCCTCGAGCCGCGGCGAGATCATGATCCGCTCGAAGGACCCGCGCGAGTATCCAAGGATCACGCCCAACGCCTATTCGACCAACGCCGATGTCGACGAGATGCTGGCGGCGGTGAAGTTCGTGCGCAAGATCGCCTCGATGCCGGCCATGGCCGAGATCATCGAGGAAGAGGTTCTGCCCGGCCCCTCGATCCAGTCGGACGCCGACCTGATCCAGGATTTCAGGAAACGCTCGGGCACCGTCTATCACCCGGTCTCGACCTGCCGCATGGGACCTGACGCATCGCGCGCCGTCGTCGACCCGCGGCTTCGGGTGCATGGGCTGGACGGTCTGCGCGTCATCGACGCTTCAATTTTCCCCGACAACATCACGGGCAACACCAACGCCGCCGCGATCCTGACCGGATGGAAAGGCGCCGACCTGGTTCTGGAGGATCACACATGAAAATCACCGACGTGAAGACCTGGGTTGTCGGCAACCCGCCGCCCGGCATCGGCGGCAAGTATTTCATCTTCGTCAAGCTCACCACCGATGGCGGCGTGGTCGGCTATGGCGAGGCCTACAACGCCACCTTCTCCGCGCATGTCACCGCCAGGATGATCGAGGACATGGCCGAGCGCTATCTCGTCGGCCGCGATCCGCACGACATCGAGAATTTCTTCCGCCGTGCCTATTCCTCCGGCTTCACCCAGCGCCCCGACGTCTCCGGCATGGGTTGCTTCTCGGCGCTCGAAATGGCCTGCTGGGACATCGTCGGCAAGGAGGCCGGCAAGCCGGTCTACAAGCTGCTCGGCGGCCAGGTGCACGAGACCCTGCGCTCCTACACCTACCTCTATCCGCACACCGGCAGCGTCCATTCGGAAGATGCGCGCGGCAAGAACGTCTACAATGACCCCGATATGGCGGCCGCCTGTGCGCTCGAATATGTCGAGCAGGGTTTTAATGCCGTGAAGCTCGATCCGGCCGGCCCCTACACCGCCTATGACGGCCATCAGCCGCGCTTGATCGACATCGACCTGTCGGCGCGCATGGTCAAGGCGATCCGCGAAGCAGTCGGTAACAGGGCGGATATCCTGTTTGGCACGCATGGCCAGTTCACCGCCTCGGGCGCGCTGCGGCTTGCCCGCGCCATCGAGCCCTACGATCCGCTGTGGTTCGAGGAGCCGGTGCCTCCGGACATGCCGGAAGTAATGGCGCAAGTCGCCCGCCAGACCTCCATCCCGATAGCAACCGGCGAGCGGCTGACGACGAAGTTCGAGTTCGCCCGCGTCATCGAGAACCGCGCCGCGACCATCCTGCAGCCGGATCTCGGCCGCTCCGGCGGCATTCTCGAGACCAAGAAGATCGCTGCCATGGCCGAAGCCTACCACATCCAGGTGGCGCCGCATTGCTATTGCGGCCCGATCGTCGGCGCCGCCAACATCCAGCTCGCGGTGACGCTGCCCAACTTCCTCATCCTGGAATCGCTCAAGCAGTGGGACGGTTTCCACGCCACGCTGCTCAAGAAGAAGATCGAATGGCAGGACGGCAACGTCATCCCCTCGAAGGAGCCCGGCCTCGGCGTCGAGCTCGACGAGGCGGTCTGCGAGGCCCATCCCTATAGCGGCAAGGAGCTGCATCTGCAGATGATGCAGACGCCGCTGATGCCGTGACCCTCGCTTATGCCTTCGTCGGCCTTGGCCATCTCGGCGGCAACCTTGCCGCCAGCCTGCTGCGCAACGGCTTTGCCGTCACCGTCTTCGACCGCGACCAGGCGCCGGTCGAGCGCCTGGTCGCGCTCGGTGCATCGGCGTCGGGTAGCCCCGCCGAGGCCGCTGCCCGCACCGGCAATGCAATCACCTGCCTGCCCTCGCCGAAGGTCAGCGAAACAGTGCTCGCCGGCCCCGACGGATTGCTCCAGGGCCTGCCCGCGGGCGGCACCTGGATCGAGATGTCGACCAATGGCCGTGACGAGATTTTACGACTCGCCGCGCTGGCATCGGCACAAGGCATCGAGACGCTCGAATGCCCGGTGACCGGCGGCGTGCATCTGGCCGCAGTGGGCAGGATCACGGCGCTCGTCGGCGGCGATGCGGCGCTCTACGAACGCCATCGTCCGGCCATCGAGGCGATGTGCGCGAAATCCTTCCTGATGGGCACGGTCGGCTCGGCGGCGGTGATCAAGGTCATCACCAATATGCTCGCCTTCATTCATCTCGTCGCTGCCGGCGAAGCGTTGATGCTGGCGAAGCAGGGCGGCCTCGACCTCGCTCAAGCCTACCACGCCATCGTCGCCTCTTCCGGCAACAGCTTCGTCCATGAGACCGAAAGCCAGCTGGTGCTCAACGGCTCATACGACATCGGCTTCACCATGGACCTGGCGCTGAAGGACCTCGGCTTCGCGCTGGCCATGGCCAGGGATTTCGGCGCGCCGCTCGATCTTGCCACCCGCGTCAACGCGATTTTCGAGGAGGGCAAGCGCGCCTATGGCGGTGGCGCCTGGTCGACCCAGATCGTCAAGCTGCTGGAGGATGCAGTCGGCACGGAGCTTCGCGCGCCGGGCTTTCCGGCCAAGCTGGAACTGTAAACGGGCAGCAATTTAGCCAACCATTTCAATAGCCTGACCGTACCGGCTGGATCGGCCTCTTAGCCGGCTGATTCAACCTCTCAAGGTCAGCGCGCCGGGCAGGATCTCGAAAGTCGCTGGAATTCGGCCTGGCGACTCGCCGTCTATGTCCACCAGCGCGCCGTTCTTCTCGGCATCGCCGAGCGGCTCGACCAGCACCTTGCGGCCACGCAGGATGGTGATTGCCGGATGGTTGCGGTGGCGCCCTCCGTAGAGCAGGCGGAGGTCGCGGATCAGCCCAAGCTTGCCGGCGGCCCGCAGGATGATGATGTCGAACTGGCCGTCGGCGAGCTCGGCGTCCGGCGCGATCATCATGCCGCCGCCGAAGAATTTGCCGTTGGCCACCGCCACCAGCGCCATGCGCGCCTCGACCGGCTCGCCGTCGTCGATGGTGATCCTGACATCCTGAAAACGGTAGCGGATGAACTCCAGCACGGTGCGCCAGAAGAACAGCGCCTTGGCCGAGACCCTGCCCTTGCGCTTGTCGGCATTGACGGCGCGATCCGTCGCGCCGGACAGGCCGAGGCTGGCGATGTTGATGAAGTGGCGGCTGGCCAGCGCGCCGTGGTCGTCGATATAGCAGATGCGGCCGGCGTCGATTTTTCGCGCATTGGAATCGGCGATCCGCTTCAGCGCGGCATCGATGCCGCGCGGCAAGTCGAGCCCGCGCGCGAAGTCGATGCCGGTACCACAGGGCAGAAGGCCAAGCGCGGCTTCCTGGCCGGTCTCATCTTGTACCTGCAGCAACCCGTCGGCCACCTCGCTTGCGGTGCCGTCGCCGCCTGCCGCGATCACCAGGTCGCACCCGCCGGCGGCGAGGTCGATCGCCAGCCGCTCGGCGTCGCCGCCGGCCTGAGTTTCACGCAAGTCGAAATCGCCGAAATTCCTGTTGAGCGATGCCGCGGCCTCCGCCCAATGCCGCTTGAGCCTGCCGCCTCCGGCTATCGGATTGAGAACCACTCCGACTTTCAAGTCGACCTCCCCCGAGGCAAGTCGCGCAAAATGTGCGGCGGCACCTGTGCGGGCATCCAAAGTCTTTTGCCGGCCCAAACTCTTTTGCCGACATTGAAACGCGGACCGGGCGACGGAGCAAGGCTCCAACGTCCAGCGGTCACAGAAAAGCGGGGCAGGCTGTCTAAGCGGTTCGGCCGGCGGATTCCGAGACTTTTGCCACTGGTCCCCGATAATCCCGCTATCCACAGGCGCGCCGGCATTCCCCAGACCCCTTACCCGGCGTACATTCAACCCATCTCAGGCGGCTACCGAACGCCCAGCCGAAAGGCAAAAGCGCAAGGCGGATTTCCTGAGGCCCGTACGGCCCAGAACGAGAGCAGGCTCGCCTGTTGGAGGGACGGATGCCGAGACCTACGGGTGCCGCGGAAAGCGTGCCAACGCCGACGGCGGACCGATGCTGCCATGAAGGCCGGTAAAAACCTTCGATGGCACGCTGGGCGAAGCCCGCAAGGGTGGAGATCGGCGTGGTCTGGAACGGGCGCCGCCCTCGGGTGGCGACTGGCAGGACCGTCAAAATCAAGGCTGGCCTGGCGCGACGACTTTACGGAAGTTGCTGCCTTGACTGGTTCCTGATCTGACAGGGAGGCGCTGGGAGAAATCCCAGCGCCGACTGTCTTTTTGAGGACGGCGTCGCCTCCTGTCAGGCCTACGAATCGCCACTACCCGACATGTGCCGCGCCGCGCTGGCCGGCGCCGTCCACAAGCTGCACTTGGTCCTGCCGGCGCTCGCCAACCCGGTGCCAAATTGGAACATGTCTACGCCGAGACTGAGGCATTTCGGTCACAGTCGCCGGCTGAGCAACCTTCGGAACGTCCCGTCATCCACATTTCACAATGGCGGCCAAATCCCGCCTTGTTCGGCATGGATTGATGCAACCGGGTGGAGCGGGGCAATTTCGAAGGGACAAGACCGTGATCAAGACCGCCCTTGTCGCCATGACCATTGTCGGCTGCGACTGCGACGCCAAGCTGTGCGAATATATCGGTGAAACGCCGGCCAAATGGGCGACAATCGCCGACTGCGAAGCGGCGATGAAGAGCCAGATGCTGCACCAGCGCAATTTCGACTATCCGCTGGTTTCCGGCATCTGCCGCGCCGAGGGCTCGGCCTCTTCCTCCGAGCTTGCCGAGAAAGCTTCCAGACCGGATTTGAAGCCCAGGAACCGCGTCGTCGGAACCATCGCCCCGCTGCCGCCCGAGCTCGACCATCGCCCGAGCGCTCCGGTCGGCGGAACGGTGACCGCCAGCGAAACGGAATCGGCAAAGCCCGTGGCCTTCGACGGGTCGGTCGATGGCGGCCGCGCCGTGCTCTACCGCACCAAGGCCGGCTATGCCGTGGTCAAGACCGACCTCAGCCGCGCTGCCGGCGCAACGGTGGACGCGGCGAAGCGCTCGGCAAGCTGGCTGGCCGGATTGACCGGGCTGTAAGCCTGCCCACGGTTCAGGTCGGCCCGAGCAGAACTGAAGCCATTCCCTTATCATTGCCCGATGACAAAGGCGTAGGGCCGCTTCGCAACCGCAGATCGGATTGATCAAGCCGACACATTGCCCGAAGATAACGCACAGGATATTGGCCTTCACCGGGGGGTGTCATGACAATTGCCGTTCGTATCGCGTTATCCCTGCTGCTGGCGCTCGCTCCCTTGCATGCCAGGGCGGAAGGCGACGACAAGGCCATGGTGATCGCCTCCGACGACGCCGAGATGGCGGCGGCGGTCGAGAAGGCGCGATCCAGCCTGGATGAATTCCTGAACCTGTCCGACGCTCCGCCGCCGGGAACCGACAGGTTCAAGCTGAAGGTGATGGTCGTCGACGGCAAGGCGACGGAGCATTTCTGGGTCATTCCCTTCAAGCGGACCGCCAACGGCTTCGTCGGCATATTGGCGAACGAGCCGGAAATCGTCCGCAACGTCGTCCTTGGCCAGAACATCGAATTCACCAGGGACGACATCTCCGACTGGGGCTACACCAGGAACGGCCGCCAGGTCGGCAGCTTCACCGTCTGCGTGATGCTCAAGAAGATGTCGAAGGAAGAGGCCGAGCACATGCGCGCCCAATACGGCTTCGATTGCTGAGATCTATCGCCCACCTCCCGCCATGGGAAAAATCGCCACCAGTCGGGCCGCGACCCGCTGCTTGAGCACTCCATCCAGAACTTCGATCGGCAGCAGCCGCTCATGGTTGCCTGCCCGCAGCCGCACGAAGAAATGCATCAGGTAGCCAGCGATCCTACCCCGCGTGGCCGGATCGACGCTGACATCGACGACGAATATCGAGCCGATGCGTGCCGGCCATGGCAGTCTGGCGAGCGCAGTGCCGAGGAAATCGCCAAGGCCGTAGGCGATCACGCTGTCGCCGATGCGCTCGATGGGCTGCACGACATGCGCGTGATGCCCCGCGATCAGCCGGACGCCGTGATCCGCCAGCCGGCTCGCCAGCACCCGCGTCGGGGGTCGTGGAAAATGCCGGAACTCCCAGTCCCAGTGCGGCACGGCGCAGATGAGATCGATGCCGGATGCAGCGTCGCGCGGCCATTCGGCGGCATGCATCGAGATGCGTTCTTCGAACGGCGCGGCATCCGTGTTGCGCCAGAGCGTGAAAGCCGCAAAGCCGATCGTCAGCGGTCCGGCCGCATGACGCTGGACGGGCCCGCCGGCAACCGTGCCGATGGTCCGGACCCCGAGCCGGTTCAGCGCCGCGAGCGTTTCGTCGAAACCGGCGATGCCCTGATCGAGCACGTGGTTGTTGGCCAGGGACAGAACGAGCCTGTCGCGCGCGATGCCGGCGGCTGCGAGCGCATCGGCCAGGAAATGCTCGCTCATCGCATGATGCGTGCCGAGCCGCGTGCCCATGACCGCGCGTGCGCGTTCGACGATCGGACTTTCGCAATTGCCGATCACGAGGTCGGCGGATGAAAGCAGCGTCGTGATCGCCGGATCGCATTCCGGCGCATCGCGATTGGCGACGGCCGAAATGTCGCCAATAAACGCCAGCCGCACTGTCCGCATGGACTGCCGATCGAGCAACGTCGCCGCCGGCGCCGCGAAGCCGCTTCTGTCACCGGCAAGCGACGGTCTCAGCAGGCGCGGCAGCCATGACAGTTTATAGGCAAGCGGATAGTTCGACACAGGCCCATCCAGTTTCGCCCTGTGTAGACTGTCTGATGGATAGGTTGAAGCGGGTTGCTGGCGATCCCGCGGCGGGCATCTCGGACTGACCGAAATCCGTGTATGCTCACGACGTGGAGCAGTGGAGGGCGATGCCGATGCGTAGAACGATCCTTGCAGCAGCCTTGTTTGCATTCCTGCCGGCGTCTGTCGCCTGGGCCGAGATGCCGGACGCGGCCAAGTCCATGTTCGAGGCCAAGAGCGTGAGCGACCGGAACACGGCGCTGTCGACGTTGGAGGCGGCAGGGGCCAAGGACCCGGCCTCGGCCTATGCTGCCGGCGCCGGCGAATTCTTCACCGCGCTCGAACTCCTCGCCGGCGGCCTGCATCGCCACGGTTTCGAGAGCCCGAAATCCTTCATGCTGCCGCTGATGCGGTTGCCCGTGCCGGACAATCCCAACCCGCAGCCGCTGACCTACGAAGAATTCCGCGCCATCCTGATTGCCTTCCGTGACCGGCTGGAGAAATCCGCCGCCACGCTCGGCTCCGTGCCAAAAGATGCCGATATCGGCATGATGGTCGATCTCACCTATGTCGGCATCGATCTCAACGAGGATGGCAAGCTCGCGCCCGACGAAAGCATCGCCGCCATCATGGCGTCGCTCTCACGCGGCAGCGTCGAACCGAGCGATGCCGCGCCTTCGCTCGTCTTCCGCTTCGACCGCGCCGACGGTTTTTGGCTGCAAGGCTATGCCGAGTTCCTCATGGCGCAGGCCGATTTCTGGCTGGCGCATGATTTCCGCAATGCCTTTGACGGCTCGTTCCACATGCTGTTCCCGCGCGCGAAACTGCCATTGCAGGATACGCTCGTGCCGCTGGACGGCGGTATGAGCGGCAACATTTTCGCCTCGGAATGGCGCTTCGCCGACTTCATCTCGCTGGTGCATCTCGTCAACTGGCCGGTGGTCGAGCCGGAACGCCGGCAGGCCGCGCGCCGCCACCTGCTGGAGATGATCCGACTGTCGCGCGAGGACTGGAAATCGATCCTGGCCGAGACCGACAACGACCGCGAATGGCTGCCGGGACCCCAACAGCAAGGCGTCAACCCGCTGACCGGCCTCGAGGTCGGCGAGGAACAGGTGCAGGCCTGGCTCGCCACGCTGACGATAGCCGAGGATCTTCTCGAAGGCCGCGCGCTGCTGCCGCATTTCCGCATTGCCGGGAAGGGCATCAACATGAAGCGCTTCTTCGACGAGCCGAAACCTTTTGACCTGGTCCTGTCGATCACCGGTCCCGGCATCGCGCCCTATCTCGAAAGCGGCAAGATCCTCACCAGCGACGATTTCGACCAGATCCAGCGCCAGTTCGGCGGCGCCGGTTTCTTGACGTTTGCGCTGTGGTTCAACTGAGGCCCGCGGTCTTAGGTTCCTCGCCCCCCATGAAATGGGGGAGAGGTGGCTCGGCGAAGCCGAGACGGAGAGGGGGGCGCGGTCCGGGCGGCGAAAGCGCTTTGAAGAGAAGGGCTTCCGCCTTACGAAACCCCCCTCTCCGTCCGCTTCGCGGACACCTCTCTGGGCGAGGAACCGAACCTTCGAGGTCGACGCCGTCCCCCTGGCTATCGTCAGAAAATTGCGCCCTGATAAAGCACCGCTTCCGCCTCTTCCGGCGCGAAGCGCCGCGCCAGGGTGCGGAAGGCGCTGTGGACGCCGTCGCGGTCCAGGTTGCAGCTTCTGAGGTGGCGGACGGCCAGCGTCGGATCGAATTCGGTGCGTCCGTGCAAGACCCGCTGATTGTCGAAGACCAGCACCTCGCCGGGCTGCAGCTGGTGCCGGAACTGGTTCGCCGGATCGCAGACCAGCCGCGTCAGCCCGGCAAGCGCCTCGATCAGCCCGTCGATCTCATCGACAGCGCCCGTCTGCGGCGCCAGGCAGCGATCGTTGAAGCGTATGCCGGTGACGGCGCCGCTCGCGTCGAGGCTGATGACATGCGCCTCGGCGCTGAAGAACACTTCGCCGGCATGCTCGCGATGGAATGTCACGCCATGCCGCGCGAGTAGGGCGAACAGATCCGGCGTATCGCGCCGCATCCGTTCGGCAATTTGAAAACCGTCGACCATCAGCGATGTGCCGCCGCTGCCGGCGCCGGTCCTGATGGCGTGGAAGAAGATGAAACCCGGCGGTGAATAGCGGAACGGCTCGTCCGTGTGCGGAATTTGCGCGCGCGCCGTTTCCCCGGCCACCCGGGCGTCCGGTCGTGAGATGAGATCGAAAACCTTGCCGTAACTAGTCTCGCGCACGGGCCCGTAGCGGCCGGCGACGCGCAGCGTCGCCTCAGGCTCGGCCGGGACGCCGGTCAGCATGGCGATGCCATGGTCGCGCAAGGCGCGCAGCGACTGGAAAAGCGCCGCGTCGTCCTCCACCACGGCGTCGAAGGCGAAGCGGCCAAGCCGCGCCCCGAGATCGCTATTCCACAGTTCCGGCTGAAAGCGTGGAGCGCCGAAGTCGCCGCCGCGTCCGGCATGGGCCGCCAGAAAGTCCGCCGCGAAGCGCGAGACATGGCCGTCCTGCCAGACCACGTCCATCTTCCCATCCGTCGAGATCTCGATCGAGGTCGCGCGGGTATCGGCCGGAACATCGGCAGGCGTCAGCCAGCGCTTTCCGGAAGCGGTGTCGCCGCATATCCCGCATTCGCAGGCAAGCCGCAGCCAGCGCGTCGACAGCCGACCGACGCTGCCGTCGTCGAATTCCATGGCGATGTTCGGTCCTTCGTTGCGCATCGATCGCAAGGAGCGCGTTGCGAGTGCCTGGCCGGCGGGGACGGACTGCGTTTGCATATCAAGCATGGCGACGGCTTTCCTGGATTGAGTTGTCTTCAACAACGGTAGGGCGATCGCGGCTTTTCCTGCAAACGAGTTTGTTTTCGCAAGTTTTGAGGTATTCTCAATCCATGATGCTTCTTCGCGACCTCCCGCTGTCGGCCCTGCGTGCGCTGGCCGCCGCCGCGCGAACCGGCAGTCTGACGCGGGCCGCCGACGAACTCGGCGTCACGCCGGGCGCCGTCGGCCATCAGTTGCGGCAGCTGGAGGACCGGCTTGGCGTCAAGCTGGTCAGGCGCGAGGGCAACGGCATCGCGCTCACGCGCATCGCCGAGGCGGCGCTGCCCGACATCGATCGCGGCTTCGACGCGCTGGCCTCCGGATTGCGGCGGCTGCGGTTCGAGCGCCGCGCCGATACCTTCACCATCGCCGCCGACCCGTCCTTCGCCTCGCTTTGGCTGGCGCCGCTCCTTGGCAATGTCCGCGCGGCTCTCGGCAGGCTGGACGTGCGCATCGTCGTATCGATCGCGTTGGATTCGATGCTGGAGGAAGGCATCGACCTCGCCATCAGTTACCGCAACAGCACGGCAAGAGATCTCGCATCGGCCGATCTTTTCACCGAAAGGGTGGTTCCGGCCTGTGCCCCGGCGCTAATCCGCAACCGCACAGATCAAGACAGCGCCGAAGTGCTCGACCGCCTGCCCCTCCTCCACATCGACCAGACGATGGGCGACGACGTCTATCCCACATGGGCAAACTGGTTCGCCGCCGCCGGCCGCCAGCGTAAGAACATCGATCACGGACCGCGATTCCCCTTGACCGTGCTGGCCGCGCAGGCCGCGCTTTCCGGCATGGGCGCGCTGCTTGCCAGCGAACTGGTGCTTAGGGAGCATTTCCGCTCCGGCCAGCTCGTCGAGATTGCCCGCGAGGTTCCGGCATTGACCATCAAGCGCCGCCTGGTCTGGCCGGTTGACGGGCCGAAGGGCCGCCGCGCCGCCGCCGTCGCCGCGGCGCTTGCCGCAATCGCAGACGCTCCCAGCCCAATCGGATCATGACCCCTTTCCTGACAGCCTTCTGTCAGCAGCGTCCGCGCTCGGCCGGAGCCCTTTCACTCCGCTCTTTCCATTTCGGCCGAGTCCTCCCATATTCGGGCCATGGCCAGACATCCTGACAAGAAGACGCCTTCGCAAGACGGCGCGCCGAAGCGGCGCAGCCCGCTGACCGAATTCCTCGATGCCGCCGAGCCGCTGGAGCCCGGCGGCTTCGCGGAAGCGCCGCAGGCCGACTTTTCCGGAGCGCCGCTGACCGGCTCGATCTCCGATTGGGCCGGGCAGATCGAGCGTGAAGCTGAAAAGCAGCCGAAGGCAAAAGCGCCGAAGAAGATACCCGAGCGCTCGTCGGCGCCCGGCCGCACCGCGCGCGGCACCTCGATGGGCGGCGCTGCCTCGGCGAAGGAGCGCGCGGCCGCTGGCCTCAACCCTGTGGCCGGCCTCGACATCAGCCTGGAGGATGCCGAGTCGGTTTCGTCCGGCGGCGTCACCGCGACGGTCGCGGCGCTGTCGGCGCTGATCGAATCCGGCAATCCGCTGCACAAGGACGGCCAGCTGTGGACGCCGCACCGTCCGGCCCGCCCGGAAAAGTCTGAGGGCGGCATCGCCATCAAGATGGTCTCGGATTTCGAGCCCGCCGGAGATCAGCCGACAGCCATCAAGGACCTCGTCGAAGGCGTCGAGCGGAACGACCGCACCCAGGTGCTGCTCGGCGTTACCGGCTCGGGCAAGACCTTCACCATGGCCAAGGTGATCGAGGAGACACAGCGCCCTGCTTTGATCCTGGCGCCGAACAAGACGCTTGCCGCGCAGCTCTATGCCGAGTTCAAGAAATTCTTCCCCGAGAACGCGGTCGAGTATTTCGTCTCCTACTACGACTATTACCAGCCGGAAGCCTACGTCCCGCGCACGGACACCTATATCGAGAAGGAATCCTCGATCAACGAGCAGATCGACCGCATGCGCCACTCGGCGACCCGCTCGCTGCTCGAGCGCGACGATGTCATCATCGTCGCCTCCGTGTCCTGCATCTATGGTATCGGCTCGGTCGAGACCTACACGGCGATGACGTTCCAGATGCAGGTCGGCGACCGGCTCGACCAGCGCTCGCTTCTCGCCGACCTCGTCGCCCAGCAATACAAGCGCCAGGACATCAACTTCGTGCGCGGCTCGTTTCGCGTGCGCGGCGACACCATCGAGATCTTTCCCGCCCACCTGGAAGACCGCGCCTGGCGCATCTCGATGTTCGGCGACGAGATCGAACAGATCACCGAGTTCGATCCGCTCACGGGCCAGAAGACCGGCGAGCTGAAGAGCGTCAAGATCTACGCCAACTCGCACTACGTGACGCCGCGCCCGACCTTGAACCAAGCTATCAAGTCGATCAAGGAGGAGCTCAAGCATCGCCTGCAAGAGCTTGAAAAGGCTGGCCGTCTGCTGGAAGCGCAGCGGCTGGAACAGCGTACGCGCTTCGATCTGGAGATGCTGGAGGCGACCGGCTCCTGCGCCGGCATCGAGAACTATTCGCGTTACCTCACCGGACGCCAGCCCGGCGACCCGCCGCCCACCTTGTTCGAATATGTGCCCGACAACGCGCTGATCTTCATCGACGAAAGCCACGTCACAGTGCCGCAGATCGGCGGCATGTATCGCGGCGACTTCCGCCGCAAGGCGACGCTGGCCGAGTATGGTTTCCGCCTGCCCTCCTGCATGGACAACCGGCCGCTTCGCTTCGAGGAATGGGACGCCATGCGCCCGCTGTCGGTGGCGGTCTCGGCGACGCCGGGCGGTTGGGAAATGGAGCAGTCCGGCGGCGTCTTCGCCGAGCAGGTCATCCGTCCGACCGGCCTGATCGATCCGCCGGTCGAGGTGCGTCCGGCCAAGAGCCAGGTCGACGACGTTGTCGGCGAGATCCGCGACACGACCCGGGCCGGCTACCGCACGCTGGTCACCGTGCTGACCAAGCGCATGGCCGAGGACCTCACCGAATATTTGCACGAGAACGGCATTCGCGTCCGCTACATGCATTCCGACATCGACACGCTGGAGCGCATCGAGATCCTGCGCGATTTGCGCCTCGGCGCCTTCGACGTGCTGGTCGGCATCAACCTGTTGCGCGAAGGCCTCGACATTCCCGAATGCGGCTTCGTCGCCATTCTCGATGCCGACAAGGAAGGGTTCCTGCGTTCGGAAACCTCGCTGATCCAGACCATCGGCCGCGCTGCCCGCAACGTCGATGGTAAGGTCATCCTCTACGCCGACCAGATCACCGGCTCGATGGAACGGGCGATGGCCGAGACCAACCGCCGCCGCGAGAAGCAGATGGAGTGGAACGCCGCCAACGGCATCACGCCGGAATCAGTCAAGTCGCGCATCGCCGACATCCTCGACTCGGTCTACGAGAAGGACCATGTCCGCGCCGACATCTCGCAGTTCACCGACGACGCCGGGGCGATGATCGGCAACAATCTGAAGACGCACCTCGAGGCGCTGGACAAGCAGATGCGCGACGCCGCCGCCAATCTCGATTTCGAGAAGGCGGCGCGCGTCCGCGACGAGATCAAGCGGCTGCGCGAGATGGAGCTTGCCATCTCCGACGACCCGCTGGCGCGCGAGGTGGAAGGCCAAAGTCCTGCCTCAGGCCGCGAAAAGGGCAAGCACAACAAGGGCGTGGCCAAGCATCGCACGGTCGAGGAACAGGAGCGCTTCCGCAAGCTCGATGAGGCACGCGCCGCCGAGGAGGCGGCAAAGGCTACCCGGCCCAACCTCTTCCGCAAGCCGCATCTGGACGAGATGGGCGCCGACGGTGCCGTGCCGGTGAAGAAGCCGCTCTTCGCCAAGCCGTCGATCGACGACATGGGGCCCGGCACCGACATGACGACCCCCGCCGGCGCGGTGTCGCGCTCGCTGTTCAAGAAGCAGAGCGCGCACGAAGCGCACGGTTCCGATTTCGGCATTCCGGGCGAGCCGACAAAGCCCCTGTTCAGGAAGAACTCGCTCGACGAGATGACCGTGCGCCGCACGGAGAAACCGGTCGAGGGCAAGAAGCCGGCGAAGCCGCAGCCAACGCCTCCTCCGGCGGGGGAGATGTCCGGCAGGACGGGCGCGAAGGAACGCGACGATAAGCCGATCGTCCGCCAGAGAGCCGGCATCGGCTCCTACGAGGACCCTGGCGACGAGCGGCGTCAAAAACGCCGGCCGGGCAAGACCGGACGGCCGGGGCAGTAGCGCCTTTTCCCTTCTCCCCCTGTGGGAGAAGGCAGGCGCTCCACCGTCGCCGCCTGGAGGACGAATTGTTGAAGCATCAGGCGAGCTGCCTGCTTGCCTCGCATGATCGCTCCTTCATCCGCGCCGTCGGCAATCGCTTCTGGCTGATCGACAAGCGGCGGCTGACCGAGGTCGACGACCCGGAAGCGTTCTTCCGCTCGGTCGCCGAGATGCCGAGCTGAGACGATACCTCTGTTGGGCCGGCGCTGCCGGCCCGACAGGCGTTGCTGCCGGCTCGGCGATACTTTTCCACCTGCTAAAAAAAGCGCATGCTGAACTGCTTAGCCATGGAGGGAATGGGCCATGCGTGCAGTGGAAATCGTCAGCAATCTTTATCAGGCCTACGCGGACCGCGACATCGAAGGCGCCTTGTCTCGGTGCGCTGAAGATGTCGTGTTCCGCTGGATTGCCGATCCCCGGCAATCGCGTCATGCCGGCACCGCGCACGGCAAGCAGGAATTCCTCGCCAGGCTCCTGGCGCTCGATGACGACTTCGAGTACCGGCATTTTGTCCCCGTCGAGCTCATCGACGGCGGCGACAAGGTCGCCGCGCAAGTCGAGATCCACATGACGCGCCGCGCCACCGGCGAGGAGCTCATCATGCGTACCGCCAATTTCTGGACGGTCCGCGACGGCGAGATCATCGAGATGGTGCAATATTACGACACCGCGCTGGCCGCGTCGGTGCTCTGAAAAAAAATCGAGGGCGCCCTGTCGGATCGCCGATTGCCGCCTCGTCCTTGGGATGCCGACACGATGATGCCGGCATCAACCAGGGAGAGACATCATGTCGGTACTGTCATCCATCGGCCGCCTTGCCAACCGCTATACCCAGGCGCGCGCCCGTCATCGCAGCGAGCGCATCCTGCTGTCGCTGCCGGCCGAGCTGCGCAAGGACATAGGCTTTCCGGAGATTTTCGAAACGCGGGAAAGCCGCCGCGCCGCCACCTTCTCGGCGAAGGTCATATAAGTCGCTTTCGATGCGATCGTTTTGCAGCCGCGCTTGCCGCCCGAGCTGTTTGGGCTAGCTACTCTAAAAATAATTCTCGGGCCATGTAGGATCGCCGCCGCTTCATCCGTCCTGGGGTCGCAAAACCGGATCAACCCGTGAAGAGGAACACGAGAATGAATGACCAAACCCCGCCCCGCGCCAAGGTCCTTGGCGGATTGACGCCCTACCTGCAGGTCGACGGCGCTATCAAAGCCGCCGAGTTCTACAAGAAGGCTTTCGGCGCCGAGGAAGTGTTCGCCTATCCGCCTGACGACAAGGGCCGCACCATGCACATCCATCTCTACGTCAACGGCTCGACGCTGATGCTGGGCGATGCCTATCCCGAACACGGCTATCCGCACCAGGCGGCACAAGGCTATACGCTGCAGCTGCATCTCGGCAGCGACGACATCGATGCCTGGTGGCAGCGCGCGGTGGATGCCGGCTGCGAGATCGTCACCCCGCTGCAGGTGATGTTCTGGGGCGACCGCTGGGGCCAGGTGAAAGACCCCTTCGGCGTCGCCTGGGCGATGAATGCCCCGGTGAAGTGAGCCCGCCCACCTCTCCCTGTGGGAGAGGTCGGATTGCCCCAATTTGCCCTTCGCAAATCGGGGCAATCGGGGTGAGGGCTAGTTACCGCCAAGCTGGAACACCCCTCATCCGTCTCGGCGCTGCGCGCCGATCCACCTTCTCCCACGGGGGAAGAGACGCCACAAAGAGGAGTTCAGCATGTCCTATGTCGATGGTTTCGTGCTTGCCGTTCCGAAGGCAAATCTCGATGCGTACAAGAAGATGGCCGAGAACGCCGGCGCCGTCTGGATGGAGCACGGCGCGCTCGCCTATGTCGAATGCGTCGGCGACGACGTGCCCTATGGCGAGCTGACCTCGTTCCCGCGCGCCGTGCAGGCGAAGGACGACGAGGTCGTCATCTTCTCCTGGGTCGTCTACGAGTCCAGGCAGAGCCGCGACGCGGTCATGGCCAAGGTGATGGCCGATGAGCGTCTCAAGATGGACTGGTCCGCCATGCCGTTCGACGGCAAGCGCATGATCTTCGGCGGCTTCCAGCCATTCATCCAGCTTTGAGGAGCGACGGAACGCCAGTGTCGGCTGATCGCAATCCGTTGCGATTGGCCGAGACGCTCGTCAGGTCGTCATCCACGGGCGGAGCAAGGAGCGAAGCGACGCGGCGCAGACCCGAGGATCCATTCCGTTACCTATGAGCTTTGCAGCGATGCAAAACGACCTCTGTTCTGCGCCGCCTTTAACCTTCGCGCGAGGTCACGGAATGGATCCTCGGGTCTACGCGTCCGCTTCGCTCCCGCTCCGCCCGAGGATGACGAAGTTCGGGCGCTTCGGCCAATCGCTGACGCGTGTGCTAGTTCAGCCGATCAAGCAGCGGCTTCAGCCGCTCCCCATAACGCTTCCACAGATCGACCGAGCCCTGATACATCGGCTTGCGCACCTGCGCGGCGGAAGCGGTGCGCACCGGCCGGTCCGTCTCGTGGAAGGACAACACCTTGTCGTCCCAGGGCAGGCCGAGATACGCCATCAGCGCCCGCGACTGCCCTTCCTGGTCGGCGACGAAATCCTCATAGCGCACATCATGCACGACGCCTGGCAGCACCTTGTGCCAATGCGCCATGATGTCGGTGTAGAGGTTATGGAAATCGGCGAGCTCGCCGAGGTCGTAGCCGTAGCGGTGGCTGTCGCCGCGGAAATGCACTTTGAAGATCGACAGGCACGTGGCCGCCGCATCGCGCGCGCAATGGACGATCTTGGCCTTCGGCAGCATCATGTGCAGGAAGCCGACCAGCAGGAAGTTGCCCGGCATCTTGTCGGTGACATGGCGGTAGCCCGGATAGCGGGTATGCAGCATGTCGAGATAGGCCTGGCCCGCCTCGGCGAAGGCCTTGTCGGGCATATCGGCGATACCGGCGGGGAAGCCGCCCGGCATGCTCATCGGAAACTGCTTGCCGACGGCCGTCTTCAGGATGTTCAACTCGCCCGCGCCAAAGACCGTCGGGTGGCTGGCGATGATCTGCTCGACCAGCGTGGTGCCGGAGCGCGGCATGCCGACGACGAAAATCGGCGTGTCGTCGGAAATGCCGCTTGGCCTGCGCTTCTCGAAGAAGGCTGTGTCGAAGGCCGCCTTCATCGCCTCGAATTCGCCGCGCGTGCGCGCGGGATCGTAGTCGATCGCCTTGCGGCGGATGGCATTGCCCTCGGCGAAATAGTCGAAGGCGCGACCGTAATCCTTGAGGTCGTCATTGACCTTGCCCAGGCCGAAGGAGAGCTGCATGCGCGCGAGGCTGCCTTGCGGCGCCTTGGCGTGCTCGGCCTCCATGCCGGAAAGCTCCTTGTCGCGCTCGGTCTGGCGCTTGACCTGCGAGAGCAGCAGCCAGGCTTTCGATATGTTCGGGGCGATCGCCAACGCCTGGCGGGCGAAATCGGCCGCCTCGCCGAGCTTGCCCTTCTCCATCATCGCGACGCCAAGCCCGTAGAGCAACTCGGCGTCCTTCGGCCGGATCGACAGCGCCTCGCTAAACAGCTTGATCGCCTCATCCAGCCGCCCGGCCTCCTGCATCGTCTCGGCAAGGCCGATGCGCGCGCGGACGTGGAACGGGTTGCGGCCGATGGTGCCGCGATAGATCTCCTCAGCCGCGTCGAGCTGTCCGAGCTGCTTCAGCGACGAGCCGAGATTGTCGCGCGCGGCCAGTTGGTCCGGCCGGATATCCACCGCGCCGCGGAAGAAATCGATCGCGGCGGCGACGCGCCCGAGATCGCGCATGACCGTGCCCATATTGTTGAGGAAGTCGGCATTCTGGGGCTGCAGCGTCACGGACTGCTCGATGAGATCGAGCCCTTCCTCGCTCCTGCCGGTCTGGTGCAGCAGCAGCCCGAGGAAATGCAGCGCGGCGGCATGGTTCGGCTGCTGCCCCAATACCTGCCGGTAGAGGCCCTCGGCCTCCTGGCGCCGGCCGGCCTGGTGCAGTTGCAGCGCCTTTTGCACATAAGGATCGAGCGGGCTCGCCGAGCCACCTGGCCTGCCACCTGCGTTTGCCGCTCTTCTGCGATCTTTGTTAATGGGAAACCTGCCGTATTTGTTGGTCCGCCGGACCTAAGCCATGCGGGCAAGAGATTCAAGACAAACGTCAGCGCGCCTCGCGGTGTCTATCTTGCGAATGGAGACCGCGGTCTGCTCAGCACGGCCCGTCGCCGATGATGCGATAGTCCGCCGCGCGCGCCTCGCAGGCGTTCGGGAAGGTGCGCATCTGCCCATGGCGCCTGGCGCAGACCGGCGCGTATTCGCGCGTGCAGAAGGCTTGTTCGCCACCACCACCGCCGCCCTCGCGGCAAGGACCGTCCCGCACGATGCGGTAGCCTTCCCTTTCAGCCAGGCAGGCATTGGCAAAGGTCTGCCGGTCGCCGCCGCGCCGAGCGCAGACCGGTTGGTACTGCATGGTGCAGAGCTGCGGATGCGGCCGGGACGGCAGCGGGCGCGGCCCATCGTCGACGACGACGGTGCAGGCTGCCAGCAGCGCCGACAGCGTGAAAACGACAACGCCCTGCCATGACACCGCAAGAAGCCGCATATACCCCTCCTCCATCCCGACGCGTGATGCCGGCTCGCGGTATCCTCGCATCCTGCGCGTTAAACGCAACCATCGTTTGTGGAGCCACGGAACGGTCGCCACCTACATTCTGGCCCATGCTTGGCCCGCCTCTGGCCGATGACCGGTGATAGGGCCGGGTCTATCGAGGCCCAGCGTTGGACGCGCCGCTGGCCGCCCGCGAGCGTCGTCTTGCAACCATCACGTTTCCGTGTAATAAAAATCATGTTCGGGCATTTGCGACCCGGAGAGCGGAACGTTTTGGACGACCTTTCCCCGATAAGTGTGAATCTCTGACAACCCCGTTTTTCGGCGGGGGGTTTGACCATGCGCGAATGCATGACCGCCGAAGCAACCACCGGGATTTGCCCAAGGCGCGAGGCAGCGGGCAAACCACCAAGACTGACACGGGTGAAGGAGTTTTCCCCAATGGCCCAGACCGGTACTGTAAAGTTCTTCAATGCCACCAAAGGCTTCGGCTTTATCACGCCGGATGGTGGCGCCAAGGACGTGTTCGTCCACATTTCCGCGATCGAGGCCTCTGGCCTGCGCACGCTGGTCGACGGCCAGAAGGTCACCTTCGACGTCGAGCCGGACCGCATGGGCAAGGGCCCGAAGGCGGTCAACCTGCGCGCCGCCTGATCCGCCGAAACAGCCTATCGTTGCGGATGCAATGGTGCGGCAGGATCATGAACCGGCTTCAGGACAGGCTTGAATTTGCGAAGGCGCGACCGAAAAGGTTGCGCCTTTTTTGCGCGCAAATGCTTGGATCGGCAGGCGAAAACTTTCTCTTGCCGATAGCGCTAAAATAAAGGACAAATTTCCTCTCGGGCAGTTTGCCGGCCCGAGACTTGACTTGATGGGATCAAAGGAGTTTCCCATGCCGCAGACCGGCACCGTCAAATTCTTCAACCATGCCAAGGGCTTCGGCTTCATCACGCCCGATGATGGCGCGAAGGATGTCTTCGTCCACATCTCGGCTGTGCAGGCGTCGGGCCTTCCCGGTCTTGAGGATGGGCAGAAAGTGACATTCGACACCGAGCCGGACAAGCGCGGCAAGGGTCCGAAGGCCGTCAATCTGTCGGTCGGCTAAGCCGGCTCGCGACGGATCCGACGGAAGCTTTTCAGGCGGGACCGCTCCCGCCCCGGAACGGATTGTGCCCAGGTCCGGAAAGGTCGCCGGCTTCGAAAATCGCCAAGCCTCGCAAACCGCCGAGGCTCGAAAAATCCCCAGGCCTCGAAAAATCGTTTACGCCGATTTCCGTTCAGCCTCCGTTCAGCCACGGTCTTCTATTAACCTTTGCTAAAGCCGGTCCGTATCCTCCGAAAAACGCGCGGGCCGGCGCGAAGGAGACCGAAAATGAACCGTTTTCTCAGGACCGCCATCCTCAGTGTTGGCATTGCCGCGACCACCTTGGCCACCTTCTCGGCGGCCAATGCGGACGACTGGCGCTGGCACCATCATCGTCATCATGGCGGTGACGCCCTCGCCGCCGGCGTTGTCGGCCTCGCGGCAGGTGCCCTGATCGGCAGCGCGCTCAGCAACCCCGGGCCGCGCTATTACGAACCGGCCTATGGTGACGATTATTATGTCTACCGGCCGGTGCGCCGCTACTATGTTCAGCAGCCGCGCGTCGTCTATGCCGACCGCTACGCCGAGCCGTGGACCCGCGGCTGGTACGAGTATTGCTCGGACCGCTACCGCAGCTTCAATTCGCGGACCGGCACTTTCACCGGCAGTGACGGCGCCCAGCATTTCTGCGTCGCCAACTGACCGATCGAACATCGCCTGGGTTCCCTGCCCAAGAAAAGCGCCGCTCCCCGCGGCGCTTTTCTTTTGAAGGTCAGGTCAGAAACGGATTGGTCCGCCGCTCGTCGCCAAGGCGGCTACCCGGGCCATGGCCGCAGATGAAACCTATGTCGTCGCCTAGCGGCAGAAGCTTGTCCTTGATCGAGGCGATCAGCGCGGCATGGTCGCCGCCGGGCAGATCGGTGCGCCCGATCGAGCCGCGGAACAGCACGTCGCCGACATGCGCGAATTTGGCCGCCCGGTTGTAGTAGACGACATGGCCCGGCGCATGTCCCGGGCAATGCAGCACTTCGAACACATGGTTGCCGAACGACACCGTTTCGCCTTCGGTGAGAAAACGGTCCGGCACGCAATTGCGCACCGGATCGGTGAGGCCGAAACGTTTGGCCTGGTTCTCGAGATTGGCAAGCAGCGGCTTGTCGGCCTCATGTGGGCCGATAATGTCGATGCCCAGCGCGTCCTTCAGGTCCATCGCGCCGCCGGCATGGTCGATATGACCGTGCGTGATCCAAATTGCGCCGGCGGTGATGGCATTGTCCTTCAGCGCCGACAGTATCTGGTCGACATCGCCGCCGGGATCGACCACGACGCCCGTCCTGTCGTCCATGTCGAAGAGAATGGTGCAGTTCTGCTGGAAGGGCGTGACCGGCACGATACCGGCATTGAGCTGACCCATGGCATTCCTTTCCCTTCCTTCGAAGTGTCGCCCTGATGTAGACAGCCCGGCGAACCTCGTCCACCACTGTTCGAACTTCGGGAGGAAATGCGCGGCCGAGGCCGCTGGCCATGTTTCCAAAGTAATGGGCGGCCGAGGCCGCCGGCTTGGTCAAAAAAGGAATGGGCGGCCGAGGCCGCCCATGGCAAAGTCCGAAAGACCGGAGCTATTTCTTCATCGCATTCATGACCGCGCCGACGATGCCGGTCAGGATCGCGCCACCGCCAACGCCGCCGAGGAGGTTCTTCAGGTCGAGCGCGCTGCCGATGCCGCTCGCCGCCGCTGCCGCGTCAACGCCGCCGCCGCCGAGAAGGCTGCCGAGAATGGCCGCGCCGCCGACGCCGCCGATCGCACCGCTGAGGATTTTGGCAAGTTGGCCCATCGCCGCCTGCTTGAACGCCGCGCCAACCGCCTGGCCACCGATAACGCCGGCAATTACCTGTACAACGATCTGAATAATCGTGTTGCTGTCCATGTAACTAGTCCCTCCATAGCCGCCAGCCTCCTCGGGCCGACGCCATCATGAGACGCCGAATTGTTCGAAAGTCAAATGCGCGCGCGCTTAAATAAAAGGGGCGGCTCGAAAACCGCCCCTATTGCACAAAAAAGCTGTGACTATCTCTATTCTGCAGCGATTGCATGCTTTGGCTGCACCGCGGCGGAATAGTCATTCATCAATGTCTTGGCGATCTCGCCGACCTCGAATCGGTATGGACCGATCTCGGAAACCGGCGTGACCTCGGCGGCGGTGCCGGTGAGGAAGCACTGCTCGAAATCTTCGAGCTCCTCCGGCATGATGGCGCGCTCGATCACCTCGAAACCGCGGTCCTTCGCCAGGCCGATCACCGTTCGGCGGGTTATGCCGTCGAGGAAGCAGTCGGGCGTCGGCGTATGGATCTTGCCGTCCTTGACGAAGAAGATGTTGGCGCCCGTGGCTTCCGCCACCTGGCCGCGCCAATCGAGCATCATGGCGTCGGCGTAGCCCTTGGCCTCGGCGGCGTGCTTGGACAGCGTGCAGATCATGTACAGGCCGGCGGCCTTCGACTTGGACGGCGCGGTGCGCGGATCGGGCCGGCGCCATTCGGCGACGTCGAGCCGAATGCCCTTGAGCTTCTGCGCGGGATCGAAATAGCTCGGCCACTGCCAGATGGCGATGGCGCAGTTGATGCGGTTGTTCTGCGCCGAAACGCCCATCTGCTCGCTGCCGCGCCAGGCGATCGGACGCACATAGGCGTCCTGGAAACCCTGCTTCTTCAACAGCGTGCGACAGGCCTCGTCGATCTCGGCGACCGGATAGGGAATCTTGAAGCCTAGCAGGCGCGCCGATTCATGCAGGCGCTCATTGTGCTCGGTCAGCTTGAAGATCTGGCCGCCATAGGCGCGCTCGCCCTCGAAGACGGCACTGGCATAGTGCAGGCCATGGGTCAGCACATGGATCTTGGCGTCGGCCCATTTGACGAACTCGCCGTTCATCCAGATGAAGCCTTCCAATTGATCGAAGGGAACGGATGCCATGGAAACCTCCCGCGGGCAGGCGCCCGCAAATCGTTGTGTTTATGACCTTTCGAACCGGCCCCGCACAGGATCCGAAACGCTGGCCAATGCTTGAAAGCGTAGGCGGATATTCAATCCGTGGCAAACTCAGGAAGTTCCGGAAAAACGGCTTCCTCTTGCCTTTTTGTTCGCAATCCGCCGAAAAGCTTGTCAAAAATTATCATTGCCCGGAAATTACGTCAATAGTACTGACGTAATTCCCGCCTCGCATGGAGAAACGATGACGAGCCCCGCAGCCGGAAAACCGATCAGGACGGCCATCGCCGATGAGGACGGCATCGACTTCGCCATCATCGAGCTGTTTTTCTTCGCCTATCGCGATTTCACCTCCGACCCGGACCAGATCCTCGCCGATTACGGCTTCGGCCGCGCCCATCATCGCGTGCTGCATTTCGTCAATCGCAGGCCCGGCCTCACCGTCGCCGAGCTGCTCGATGTGCTGAAGATCACCAAGCAGAGCCTGGCGCGGGTTTTGAAGCAGTTGATCGACACCGATCACATCGTCCAGGTGCAGGGTCCGCGCGACCGCCGGCAGCGCGAGCTTTACCCGACCGCCAAGGGTCGCGCCCTGGCCCTGGCGCTGGCGCGGCCACAGTCGCGCCGCATCCGTGCGGCATTGGAGGATTCCGGAACCACCGAACGCGCCACGATCGAGCGTTTCCTGGAAGCGATGGTCAATCCGGAACTAAGAGCGCAGATCGACATTGTGCCTGCGCAAACATCGGGGAAGAACCATGGAGACCATTGAGAAGGTCGATCATCCGTCAGCGCCCGACGATGACGCGCCGCATCTTCTGGTCGTCGACGACGACACGCGTATCCGCAACCTGCTCAAGCAGTATCTGTCCGAGAACGGTTTTCGCGTCACCGTGGCCGGCAATTCCGGCGAGGCCAGGCGCAAGCTCGCCGGCCTCGACTTCGACCTTCTGGTGCTCGATGTGATGATGCCGGGCGAGACCGGCGTCGACCTCACCAAGGCGCTGCGGGCCGAGAAGAACGTGCCGATCCTGATGCTGACGGCGCTGTCCGAGACCGACAGCCGCATCACCGGACTGGAAGCCGGCGCCGATGATTACCTGCCGAAACCGTTCGATCCGCGCGAGCTGATCCTGCGCATCAACAACATCCTGCGCCGTGGCGGCCCGGCGGCGACGCCGAAGGTGGAGCAACTGGTGTTCGGGCCCTACACATTCCAGATCGCCAAGCGTGAATTGAAGCGCGGCGGCGAGGCGCTTAAGCTGACCGACCGCGAGCAGGAGATCCTCGCGATCTTCGCCGCGCGGGCGGGCGAGACCATACCGCGCCATGAGCTGGTGGGCGATGAATCGGATGTCGGCGAGCGCACCATCGACGTGCAGATCAACCGGCTGCGCCGCAAGATAGAGCGCGATCCGTCCAATCCGGTGTGGCTGCAGACGGTGCGCGGTATTGGGTATCGGCTCAGCGTCGAATAGGTTACCGTCGAAGGCCCTTTGCTGAACGGCCATCGACGAGCGGAAGGGCGAATGGCGACCACGCAACTGGACGAGCCGAAAGGAAGCGGTCCCGGCGATCTCGCATTGCGGACGCTGAGGGCGATGCCGCGTGCCTGGAACCGGTTCTGGCGCCTGGTCGCGCTCTACATGCCGAAACGGCTTTATGCCCGCTCGCTGATCATCGTGATCGCGCCGATGATCCTGCTGCAGTCGGTGGTCGCCTTCGTCTTCATGGAGCGCCATTGGCAGACTGTCACGCAGCGCCTGTCGCAGGCGACCATCTCGGACATAGCGGCCGTCATCGACATGATGGAGACCTATCCGCACGACGCTGACTACGCCAACATCATCCGCATCGCCCAGGACCGCATGCAGTTGAAGGTGGATCTGCTGCCGCCGGACCCGCTGCCGCCCCCCGGTCCCAAACCGTTCTTCTCGATCCTCGACGAGGCCTTGTCGTCGGAGATCACGAAGCAGATCAACCGTCCGTTCTGGATCGACACCGTCGGCAACTCCAACGTTGTCGAGGTTCGCGTCCAGCTTGAAGGCAAGGTGCTGCGCGTCTTCGTGAGGCGCAGCCAGGCTTATGCCTCGAACACCCATATCTTCCTGATCTGGATGGTCGGCACCTCGCTGGTGCTGTTGATGATCGCCATCCCCTTCCTGCGCAATCAGATCAGGCCGATCCTGACGCTCGCTGAGGCCGCCGAGAGTTTCGGCAAAGGTCGGCCGATGCCGCGCGATTTCCGCCCGCGCGGCGCCGAGGAAGTCCGTCGCGCCGGCTTCGCTTTCATCCAGATGCGAGAGCGCATCGAGCGCCAGATCGAGCAGCGCACCGCGATGCTGACGGGCGTCAGCCACGACCTCAGGACCATCCTCACCCGCTTCAAGCTGCAGCTGGCGCTGGCCGGCGGCAAGTCCGAGACCAAGGCCGCGCTGAACCAGGACATCGACGACATGCAGTCTATGCTGGAAGGCTATCTCTCTTTTGCCCGCGGCGAGTCCGCGGAGGATACAGGCCGCTTCGACCTTGAGACCTATTTCCAGAAGCTCGGCGAGGAAGCGCAATTGCGCGGCTGCAAGCTCGCGACGACGCTGGTCGGCGATCCGACCGTGCATGTGCGGCCAAACGCCTTTGCCCGTTTGCTGTCGAACGTCATCGGCAATGCTTTCCGCTATGCCAAGACCGTCGAGGTCCACGCCAATCATGGCCGCGGCTCGCTTACCGTCACCATCGACGACGACGGACCGGGCATCGCACCCGACAAGCGCGAAGAGGTGTTCAAGCCTTTCCTGCGGCTCGACGAGGCGCGCAATCTCGATGCCAGCGGCACCGGCCTTGGCCTGTCGATCGCCCGCGACATCGCCCGCAGTCACGGCGGCGACGTCGGCCTCGAGGACAGCCCGCTCGGCGGCCTGCGCGCCGTGATCAAGGTGCCTGCGTAAGTCCAGCCGAGACAGGCTTCATCCGCCCGTCATGAAATCATGGTCAAGAGCGCGCATGAAGCGCGCGACCTCTGTTGATTCGGCCCTGCCGCATCGCTTCGATCCGGCCCCTGCCCGGGTGCGCTGGAGCGAGGCGCGAGCGGCTGCCTGGTCGCCGTTCCGGCACCGCGCCGGCGCGCTCAGGAATTATTACGGCAAAGGATCGCCATGCGTATCGGGATCGCCATGCGTATCCTGATGATCACCGACGCGTGGCGGCCCCAGGTCAACGGCGTGGTGCACACGCTGGAACGCCTCACCGAGGCGCTGAAACCCTTCGACGTCGAGCTCGATTTCCTGACGCCGAACCTGTTTCGCACCTTGCCGATGCCGACCTATCCCGACATCCGCTTGGCGCTGACCACGCCTAGCCGCGTCGCGCGCGTGATCAAGGCCGCCAAGGCCGACCACATCCACATCGTCACCGAGGGTCCGCTCGGCATCATGGCGCGCCGCCATTGCCGAAAAGTGGGCCGCCCCTTCACCACCAGCTACCACACGCGCTTTCCCGAATATCTCAGCGCCCGCCTGCCGGTGCCGGAGAGCTGGGCTTACAATTGGCTGCGCGACTTCCACAATTCCGGACAGGGCACGCTTGTCGCCACGCAATCGCTGGCGGACGATCTCGCGGCACGCGGCTTCAACAAGCTGAGGCCCTGGACGCGCGGCGTCGACACCGACCATTTCCGGCCCAACAAGCGCAAGGAAACCGGATTCCCCCGTCCGGTTTTCCTATGCGTCGGCCGTGTCGCAATCGAAAAGAACCTGACCGCCTTCCTCGATCTCGACCTGCCCGGCAGCAAGGTTATCGTCGGCGAAGGACCGGAACTGGCAAAGCTCAAGGCGCGCTATCCCAACGCGCATTTCCTCGGCCACCGCCCGAACGACGAGCTGGCCGAGATCTACGCGTCGGCCGATGTCTTCGTCTTTCCGAGCCGCACCGACACCTTCGGCAACGTCATCATCGAGGCGCTGGCCAGCGGAACGCCCGTCGCCGCCTATCCGGTGACCGGACCGATCGATATTGTCGGCGATGGCGTCGGCGGGGCCGTGTCGAACGACCTGGGCGAGGCGGCGATGAAGGCGCTTCACGTCGATCGCGCCGAAGCGCGCCAGCGCGCGATGCGCTACAGCTGGCAGGCCTGCGCCGAAATGTTCCTCGACGCCGTCGACGAAGCGCTGGGCATGCCAAGCAAGCCCGCCGATCAGGACAGAGCGGCTCCAGTTCGCCCCAGGCTCGCCCTAGAATAGGCGCCCGCCGTCCGGCACTTTGCGCTCGATGGCGCCGAGCACCACGGCGCCCTCTTCGTCGGGAAAGCCCAGCGTCAGCACTTCCGACATGAACGGGCCGATCTGGCGCGGCGGGAAGTTGACCACCGCGAAGACCTGGCGGCCGATCAGCGTTTCCGGCGCGTAGTATTTGGTGATCTGCGCCGACGACTTCTTCACCCCGATCGCCGGGCCGAAATCGATCTTCAGCTTGATCGCCGGCTTGCGCGCCTCCGGAAACGGCTCGGCCTCGACGATCGTGCCGGCACGGATGTCGACACGGTCGAAATCGGCAAAGCTGATCTCGGGCTTGCGCTCGCTGCTGGAACTCATTGGCGGAATTGGCTTGGTTCAGGCGTTACCATGGGTCTCGAAGAGCACGCTGGAAAGCGCGTCCTTGGCCGATGTACCCGACCAGACGACGAACTGGAAGGCCTGGAAATAGCATTCGCAGGCCTCGAGCGCCGACGACAGCAGCACCTCGACCTGCTGGCTCGACGGCTCGACCCCGCCGGCAAGCAGCAGCGACTGCCTGAACATGATCGCGCCTTCCTGCTCCCACAGATCGAAATGCCCGAACAGCATCTGCTCGTTGATCAGCGACAACAGCCGCATCACTTCCAGCGCGCGCGTTTCCGGCACCTTGATGTCGAAGGCGCAGGCCAGATGCAGCGCCTCGAAATCCTCCATCCAGGAAAAGGAGACGTGATAGTCTGTCCAGCTGCCGGCCACCGAAATCGAAATCTCGTCGTCGCCGGCGCGCTCGAAGGACCAGTCGTTGTTGTGGGCCACCTGCTCGATGACATCCACCGGGTGGATTTCGCGGGAGAATTCGAGTTCGAGGAGTTCCATGAATGCTTCCTGTGTTCAGGGGAGCGCCACACGCTCCGCGGGGCACACACGACGAACAATCTTGTCTAGAACTCGGACGGTCAGGACTTTCCAACACAAAGACCCAACCGGACCCCACCGCCCGGCGCATGACCCTGCTTCGAATCATGCAACAAATTCAGTCTATTGATCGGGAGTCGCGTGAACAGCCCAATTTTTCGCACTGCGTCATCCGCATGTGGAAAGGTGGCTGTGACAAAGATTCATGCAATGCCGGTAAGCGATTCACGGCAAAGCGATTTTTCGGATCGCGCTATGTGGAAAAGTTTAACGATTATTTTTTTGCGCGGGGCTTCGCCGCACCCGCAGGTGCGGCTTGTCCGGTCAATTCGGCGAGCCTGGCCTCGAGCGCCTCGACACGCGTCGCCAGCTGAATGTTGTCTTCCCGCGCCTTGACCGCCATCTCGCGCACCGCCTCGAACTCTTCGCGCTGCACCACATCCATGGAATTCAGCATGCGCTCGGCCTGGGCCCGGAACGCCGTCTCCACTTCGCGCCGCACGCCCTGCGCGGCACCCGCGGCATCGGTCATGATCTTTGCGAATTCATCGAGAATGCGGTTCGGTCCAGTCGCCATGGCAGATCCTCGCTTTGTCGTTTTGACGTAGTGGGGCGCGGCGCGGAATGCAAGCGTGCCTGATGACGAGCGGTTCATGTTAGCGCAGCGCTCAATAACTATTATTACGTCGACAAGAGCCCCTAGGAGCATGTCATGGCAATCAGTGCAGATCTCGGTGACCGCCTGGAAGACGTCGTGAACCGGCTCGTCAAAACCGGTCGCTACAATTCGAAAAGCGAGGTGTTGCGCGAGGGTGTCCGCCTCGTTGAAGAAAGGGAGAAACGACTCGCCACGCTCGATGCAGCCCTCGCGCGAGGCGTCGCTGACGCAGACGCAGGACGCGTGAAACCTGGCGTGGACGTGTTCGATCGCCTGGAGAGCAAATATAAGGCGATGGCCGAGAAGCGTAGGTGAAACTACTGGTATTTGCCGACCAGGCCGAGGGTGACCTTGAGGCTATCGGCGATCACATCGCCAGCGACAATCCATTCCGGGCGATGACCTTCGTTCGCGAATTGCGCAATGCCTGCATTGAACTATGCACAATGCAGGAACGTTGTCAGTTGGCCCCACGCCATCAGTCCTCCGGTATCGTGACGGTCGGCTGCGACATCGACCTTGCCTTGACCGCGCCAAAACCCTGCCGCATGGTCCGCGCCCAATCGTGACCGTCACCGGGGAACCGTTTTGAGCGAATATTTCCTGCTGCCGCTGGCCTCCCTGCCCTTCCCCAACATCGATCCGGTCATCGTCCATATCGGGCCGCTGGCGGTGCATTGGTACGGCGTCGGCTATATCGTCGGCATACTCTTTGCCTGGTGGTACGCCAAGCGCCTGGTCACCAACCCGCGCCTGTGGCCCGACGGCAATCTGCCGATGAAGCCCGAGGACCTCGACGACTTCATTGTCTGGGCGGCGATCGGCGTCGTGCTCGGCGGGCGCACCGGCTACGTGCTCTTCTACGACCTGCCGCGCTATATCGCGCATCCGCTCGACATCTTCGCGGTCTGGCAGGGCGGCATGTCGTTCCATGGCGGCCTGCTTGGCGTCATCCTCGCCATGACGCTGTTTTCGCTCAAGCGCCGCATTCCCACCTGGACATTGTTCGATGTGGTGTCGGCTGGCGTGCCGGTTGGGCTGGGCCTGGTCCGTATCGCCAACTTCATCAATTCGGAGCTTTGGGGCCGGCCGTCGGACGTGCCCTGGGCGATTGAATTCCCCAATGGCGGCCCGTTCACCCGCCACCCCAGCCAGCTCTACGAGGCGCTGCTCGAAGGGCTCGTGCTTTTCCTGGTGCTGCGCTTCCTCACCAACTCGCGGCTCAAGCTGAAGACGCCGCGCTTCGTCGGCGGCGCCTTCATCTGCGGCTACGGCCTGTCGCGCATCTTTGTCGAGTTCTTCCGCGAGCCCGACCAGCAGCTCGGCTATCTGCTCGGCACCGGCTGGCTGACCATGGGCATGATCCTGTCCACGCCGATGCTGCTCGCCGGTATCTGGGCCGTGGCTACGGCGAAGCCGGCGGCCGAGCAGCGGGCGGCATGACCCGGCTGAAGGAGCGCATCATAGGCCTGATCGGCGCGGCGGGGCCGATCCCGGTCAGCGAATATATGGCGCTCTGCCTGTTCGATCCCGACGCCGGTTACTACACGACGCGCGAGCCCTTCGGCGCCGCCGGCGACTTCATCACCGCGCCAGAGATCAGCCAGATGTTCGGCGAACTCGTCGCCGTCTGGCTCTACCAGGCCTGGCAAGGTGCCGGCCGGCCGTTGCCTGCGACCTTCGCCGAGATCGGTCCCGGCCGCGGCACCCTGATGAACGACATGCTGCGCACCTGGTCGCGGCTCGACCCGGCGCTCACCGGTAAGGCTTCGTTTGCCCTCATCGAGACCAGCCCGCGCCTGGCTGAAATCCAGAGAGAGACACTTGCCGACCAAGACGCAAAGCTAGCCTGGCACCAGACCATCGACACGCTGCCGCGGCAGCCGCTCTTCATCGTCGGCAACGAGCTGTTCGACGCGGTGCCGATCCGGCAGTTCGTCCATGTCGGCGAAAGCTGGCGAGAGCGCGTGGTCGGCCTCGATGGCGCCGATGAACTGCGTTTCTTCGCCGGCGCGGGGTCTGTCGATCCGGCACTGCTAACGGCCGCCACGGCCGATGCGCCGCAAGGCGCCGTCGCCGAAATCGCGCCCGCCCGTTCGGCGCTGATGGCGGTGATCGCCGAACGCATCGCCGGCCAGGGCGGCGCCGGCCTGTTCATCGACTACGGCCACCTCCGGCCGGGGATCGGCGACACCTTCCAGGCGCTGCGCCGGCATCGGCGCGAAGACGTGCTGGCCAACCCAGGTGAAGCCGATCTCACCGCCCATGTCGATTTCACGCCCCTTGCCGATATGGCGCGCGCTCACGGTCTCGATGTGCAATTGTCGACCCAGGGCGAATTCCTGCTCGGCATGGGCCTGCTCGAGCGCGCCGGCACGTTGGGTGCCGATGCCGATGCCAAGACACGTCAAGCCATTTCGGAAGCGGTCGAACGCCTGGCCGGCCGCGACGCGATGGGCGAGCTGTTCAAGGTCATGAAGGTCCTGCCGGCGGCCCAAGCCGCCTGAGATCGACGAGCGGCTTCACCGGCTGGTCCGCTTCGTACTCCGAACTTCGCCTTGACGAGACCGCCCCGCACGGACGACAAACCCACCATGCTGAATCAGACCAGACCCGATCCAGTGCGCTCGCCGCTGCTTGAAAAGGCGCAAGGCATGCGCCACGGCTATTTCACGCGCATCGGCGGCGTCTCCGACGGCATCTATCGGGGGCTCAACATCGGCACGGGCTCCAGCGACGATCAGACACTGGTCGCCGAGAACCGGCGGCGCGTTGCCGCCTGGATGGGCGTGCCGGCGGATCATCTGTTGACCGCGCACCAGGTCCATTCGCCGGATGTCGTCGTCGCCAGGGAACCCTTCGCTGGTCCTCGCCCAAAGGCCGACGCCATCGTCACCGACCGTCCGGGCATCGCTATCGGCGCCTCGACCGCCGATTGCGGGCCGGTTCTCTTCGCCGATGCCGAGGCGCGCGTCATCGGTGCCGCCCATGCGGGCTGGAAGGGTGCCTTCACCGGCGTGCTCGAGAATACCGTCGCCGCGATGGAGAGCCTCGGCGCCAGCCGCGAGCGCATCGTCGCCGTGCTCGGTCCTTCCATTGGCCCCGACAATTACGAGGTCGGGCCGGAATTCGTCGCCCGCTTCGTCGAGGCCGATGCCGGCAATCACCGCTATTTCAGACCGTCGAAGACAGCCGGGCACTCGATGTTCGATCTCAACCGATATACGGTCGACCGGCTGCGCAAGGCCGGCGTGACCGCTGAGGGGCTTGGCCGCTGCACCTATGCGGAAGAAGACCTGTTCTATTCCTACCGGCGCACCACACACCGCAAGGAAGCGGATTACGGGCGCCAGGTTTCGGCAATCGTTCTGGAGAAAGAATAATGGCGCTGCATTTCGAACGTTCGGAATTCGACGCGCGGCGCGACCGGCTGCTGATCGAGCTGGCCGAGAAGAAGCTCGACGCCGTGCTCCTGTTCGCGCAGGAGAGCATGTACTGGCTGACCGGCTACGACACGTTCGGCTTCTGCTTCTTCCAGTGCCTGGTGGTGAAGGCCGACGGCTCGATGGTGCTGCTCACCCGTTCGGCCGATCTGAGACAGGCGCGCCATACCTCGACCATCGAGAATATCGTGCTGTGGACCGATCGTCAGGGGGCCAATCCGGCGATCGACCTGCGCAACCTGCTTAACGACCTCGATCTGCTCGGCGCCCGCATCGGCGTCGAATACGACACCCATGGCTTGACCGCCTACAATGGCCGCCGCCTGGACGAGCAGTTGCAGACCTTCGGCCAGATCGCTGATGCTTCCGGCATCGTCGGCCGGCTGCGCCTGTTCAAGAGCCCGGCCGAGATCGCCAAGGCGGAAAAGGCCGCCAATCTTTCCGACGACGCGCTGGATGCCGCCCTGCCCCTGATCAAGCAAGGCGGCGACGAAGGGCTGATCCTTGCCGCCATGCAGGGCGCGGTCTTTGCCGGCGGCGGCGACTATCCCGCCAATGAGTATATCATTGGCTCCGGCGCCGATGCCTTGCTCTGCCGCTACAAGGCCGGCCGCCGCAAGCTCACCAAGAACGACCAGCTGACGCTCGAATGGGCCGGCGTCTTCCACCACTACCATGCCCCCATGATGCGTACCGTTTTGACCGGCAAGATATCGAAACGTCATCAGGAATTGTTCGACGCTTCCCGCGCCGCCCTGCTCGCGGTCGAAAAGGCGATGACGCCGGGCAACACTTTCGGCGATGTCTTCGACGCGCATGCCCGCACGCTCGAAACGCACAATCTGACCAAGCACCGGCTGAACGCCTGCGGCTATTCGGTCGGCGCCCGCTTCACGCCGTCCTGGATGGACATGCCGATGTTCTACCAGGGCAACACGGAACCGATCGCGCCCAACATGACGCTGTTCGCGCACATGATCATCATGGACTCTGAGACCGAGACCGCGATGACGCTTGGCCGCACCTACCTCACCACGGAATCGGCGCCGAAGCCGCTGTCGCGCCATGATCTCGACTTGATCGTGCAGTGAATCCATAATCGTTCGTTCACGCGGGGGCGTTCGCCAGCAGGGAGTTTTCAGGCAAATGAGACGATCGCAGGTGACGACCGTGTCATTGCTTGCGGCGCTGGCGCTTGGCGCCTGCACCAATGCCAAGGACGTGCTCGAACCTTCGGCAATCACCCCGCCGGCGGGCTCGGCCCAGTCCTCGGCCGCATCGCAGGGCACATCAACGACGGCCACAACCCCGACCACGACCGCGCCCGCCCCTTCGCCCGCGCCTTCCACCACAGCGTCGCCCGCGACATCCAGGACACCGGCCCAGACCGCGGCTGTCGCCAAGACGCGGCTGCAGGTGGCGCCGATCGTCGGCGCGTCCGTGGAGGCTGCGGCGCCGTTGACGGCGGAACTGCAGGCCCGTGCCCGGCAGCGCGGCCTGACGCTTGTCGGCAGCACCGACCAAACGGCCACGCATGTGCTGAAAGGCTATTTTTCGACGATGTCCGAGGGCAAGGACACGACCGTCATCTATGTCTGGGACATCTACGACCCCTCCGGCAATCGCCTGCACCGCATCAATGGCCAACAGAAGGCGCCCGCGGCCGGCAGCGGCGAGGGCTGGCCCACGGTGGCGCCCGCGACCATGCAGGCCATTGCCGACCAGACGATCGACCAGTTCGCCGCCTGGCTCGGCAGCGGCGGCGCCGGTTGACCGGACCGGCGCGGGCCGAACTGTTGCCGGCCAAACTGTTGCCGGCTTGCGATGTTTTCCGTGTTTGTTGCGGCCGCCGGAAGGATTCCCCACGACGAGGCTTGCAATACCGGCCCGGCCCGCTAAAAGCCCGCTTAAAAGGCGCATGAGAGTCTCTCCGGCCTCTCCATCCTTCACCAGGAACGGTGCATGAAGCTTTTCGCGGGCAATTCCAATCGGGTGCTGGCCGAGGCGGTCGCTCGCTATCTCAACGTCCCGCTGGGCAAGGCCAGCGTCAGGCGCTTCGCCGACCAGGAGATCTTCGTCGAGATCCAGGAAAACGTGCGCGGCGAGGATGTCTTCATCCTGCAATCGACCTCTTATCCGACCAACGACCATCTGATGGAACTGCTCATCATGATGGACGCCTTCATGCGCTCCTCGGCGCGGCGCATCACGGCGGTCATCCCCTATTTCGGCTATGCAAGGCAGGACCGCCGCGCCTCGGGCCGCACGCCGATCTCGGCCAAGCTGGTCGCCAACATGATCACCCGCGCCGGCGCCGACCGCGTGCTGACGCTTGATCTCCATGCCGGCCAGATCCAGGGTTTCTTCGACATCCCGACCGACAATCTGTTCTCGGTGCCGGTGATGGCCCGCGACGTGAAGGCCAAGTACAAGCAGCTCGGCAATGTCGTCGTCGTGTCGCCCGACATTGGCGGCGTGGTGCGGGCGCGCGCGCTGGCCAAGCGCTTCGACGCGCAGCTCGCCATCGTCGACAAGCGCCGCGAGCGTCCCGGTGAATCGGAAGTCATGAACATCATCGGCGCGGTTGCCGGCAAGGACTGCCTCCTGATCGACGACATCGTCGATTCCGGCGGCACGCTTTGCAACGCGGCCGACGCGCTGCTGGCCAATGGCGCGACCTCCGTCACCGCCTACATCACCCATGGCGTGCTCTCCGGCGGCGCCGTTGCCCGTATCGCCGGCTCGAAGCTGCAGGAACTGGTGATCACAGATTCCATTCAGCCGACGCAGGGCGTGCTCGACGCCCCGAACATCCGTGTCATTTCGATCGCCGACCTGCTGGGCGAAGCGATCTCGCGCACCGCGACGGAAGAATCGGTCTCGAGCCTGTTCGATTGATCAGAAACTGGTTCCCGCGGGCGCATAGCGCAGCAGCGTGACCCCTTGGGCAAGGCGCTCCGTGCCGAGCGGCTTTAACGCCAGCGACCGGCCGGACTGGAAATAGGGCTTGCCGCCGCCCAGCACGACCGGATGCACGTAAAGCCGGTATTCGTCGATTAGGCCGGCACGCGCAAGGTGCCCGGCAAGGTCGGCGCCGGAGACCGAAATCTCGCCATCTGTATCCGTCTTGAGGGTCCTTGCCACCGCCTCCGCGTCAGCCTTCACCAGGCGGGCATTCGGCCCGACCTCCTGAAGCGTGGTCGAAAACACGACCTTCGGCGTCTCCCGCCACGCGCGGGCAAAATCCCGCTCGACCTCCCCAGCCGCGATATCGCGTTCCGGGCTGTCCCAGAAGCGCATGGTTTCATACATCCGGCGCCCGCACAGCGCGATCGACGTCCGCCTCATCTCGTCGTTGAAATACCGATGCAATTCTTCCTCGGGAACCGGCAAGTCGATGTCTCCGCTCGGCCCGGCGATGTAGCCGTCCAGCGATGTCAGCATGGCATAGACGATCGTTGCCATGGGGCCTCCGATTTTGCGTTTCTCGCAAAAGAAACATAACTGATTGCAAATTGCAATCAGAATTGGCGCCTAGGCCGAGAACCGGCACACCGGCTCAATGCCGCTTGGCGCTGTTTCACGCGGCGATCGGACCGCCTGTACGGCGCTGGTTCTCACCGGCATCGCGCGAGCCACGCATATAGCCGCGCGGCGAAGCGCCGAGCATGCGCTTGAACATGGTGATGAAGGCCGGCACGCTGTCATAGCCGAGATCGAGCGCCACCCTGGTGATCGGCTCGCCGTCGGCGAGCCTTGGCAACGCCGCGAAAAGGCAGGCCTGCTGGCGCCAGGTCGACAGCGACAGCCCGGTCTGGCGATGGAAGGCGCGGGTGAAAGAGCGCCGGCTCATGCCCGCGGCATCCGCCCATTCGTCGATCGTCGCATGCGGCGAAGGGGCCGCCACGAAACGCCGGCAAAGCGCCGCGAGCTTCGGATCGGACGGGAAAGGCAAGCCGAGCGGTCGTTCCGGCAGGTTCGGGATCTCGTGCAGCAGCAGTCCCATGACAAGTGCTGCCCGCCCTTCGAGCTCGCCGCCCTGCGGCAGCTTCTCCGATTCGACGATCAGGCTGTGCATCAGCTCGGTAATGCCGACGACGCGCAAGCTGTCCGGCAGGCCGGCAATGGCGCCCGGCATCACATAGACCGAGCGCATCGAGACGTCGCCCAACATCTCGACGGAATGCTCGATGCCGGCTGGTATCCACATCGCATGGTCGGGCGGCACCATCCAGCGCCCGTGCCTGGTCGTCACCAGGACCACGCCGACCAGCGCGTGCAGCAGCTGGCTGCGGCTGTGGCGGTGCTGCGGCACGTGATAGCCGTCCGGATATTCGGTCGGCAGCGCGACCGCCGGCCCGACAGCCTGTTCCAGCCATTGCCAGCGGCTTTCATGCAGCCGGCCGAGCTCGGCGGCGTCGCCCTTGAATATCTCCTTGCCATGCGGCATCGATGTGGCCCACTTGCGAAACTATTGGACCAAACCACGAAAGAAGTCGCTTAGCAACGGGCCTATAAGGCCGGCTGCGGTTCGGCCCGCCCAGAGCATGATCCCGAAAAGTGGGAACCGGTTTTCGGAAAAGACCATGCTCCAACAAGAGACTACGGAGCATTGCCTTGACTGATACGACCGCCACCTCCGTCGCCGCACCGGCGCCGGCAAGCAACATCTCGGCGCAGGCGACGGCCTTCACCGTCATTCTTGCGGTGAGCTTCTGCCACTGCGTCAACGACATCATGCAGTCGCTGCTTTCGGCGATCTATCCGCTGCTCAAGGACAATTACGGTCTCGATTTCTGGCAGATCGGCCTTTTGACCTTCACCTTCCAGGTGACGGCCTCGCTGCTGCAGCCGGTGATCGGCATGATCACCGACAAGAAGCCGATGCCCTACTCCTTGCCTTGGGGCATGGCCTCGTCGCTGGTCGGCCTGGTGGTGCTCGCCCATGCCGGTCATTACTGGCTGCTCCTGATCGGCGCCTCGCTGATCGGCATCGGCTCGGCGATCTTCCATCCGGAATCCTCGCGTATCGCCCGCTTCGCCTCGGGCGGCCGGTTCGGCCTGGCGCAATCGCTGTTCCAGGTGGGCGGCAATTTCGGCCAGGCCATGGGCCCGCTGCTCGCCGCCTTCATCGTCGTGCCGTTCGGCCAGACCAGCATTTCCTGGTTCGCCGTCGGCTCGCTGATCGGCATCGTCGTTCTGTGGCGGGTCGGCGGCTGGTACAGTCGGCTGCGCGCCTCGCTGGCCACCCGCAAGCAGGCTGCCCATGTCTCGCCCTTCGCGCGCAAGAAGGTCATGTGGGCGTTGGCCGTGCTGACGCTGCTGGTGCTGACCAAGAACGCATATATCGCCTCGCTCTCCAGCTACTACACCTTCTACGCCATGCATAAATTCGGCGTTTCGGTGCAGATGAGCCAGGTGATGCTGTTCCTCTTCCTCGGCGCCTCGGCGCTGGGCATCCTGCTCGGCGGCCCCTTCGGCGACCGCTACGGCCAGAAGGCGATGATCTGGTTCTCGATCGTCGGTGTGCTACCCTTCACGCTGGCGCTGCCCTACGCCAATCTGGAATGGACGATGGTGCTTACCGTGCTGATCGGCCTGATCCTGTCGTCGGCCTTCTCCAACATCGTCGTCTTCGCGCAGGAGCTGGTTCCGGGCCGCGTCGGCATGATCGCCGGCATCTTCTTCGGCTTCGCCTTCGGCATGGGCGGCATCGCCGCCGCGGTGCTCGGCGTCGTCGCCGACATGAAGGGCATCGACTTCGTCTACCAGATCTGCTCGTACCTGCCCTTCCTCGGCCTGCTGACTGTTTTCCTGCCCAACATGAAGGAAGCGCGGAAAGCCTGAGCCGATCGGATCAGCGGCCAAGCTGCCGTTCAACAAAAGATCGCCGCCGGGTTCGGAGCCTTGAAGGTTTCGGAGCCGGCGGCGGCGTCCCATGGCGCGACGCTTGCTTTATCCAACAAGCAGCTTCTTCCCTCGCCGCCCTCGCGACGAGATCAGCTCCTTCCCCTCAAACCCAGGCGTTGCAAAAGGCCGTGAAGAAAGCGACCCCGGCCATCGGCTGGCTTCGCCGCCGGCTGGCGTTGCCGCCTCGGCAGCGCTGCAAACAGCTCGGGAAGCTTTCGGAGCGTCGAACTCCAAAGCAGCGTGTCGAGCTGCGCGATGTCCGCCGAATTCAGCTCTTCAGGCTCGCTTCTGAGCGCCTGGGCAAGCACATCCCGGAAGTCTTCCGGCCTGTCCGCCAGCCGGACATTCGGCCAATGCTGGAATTGCTCGTAGCCGCGCAACGCGAAGGATGTCGCCACGACCGGCTTGCGGTTGTACAGCGCTTCCGCGGTCTTGATATTCGTGCCGCCGCCCTCGACGATCGGAAGCATCACGACGTCCGCAAGCTCGATCAGCGCGCTGAGGTTCGCGCCGTCCTGCATGCCGAGCAGCTCGATCCGGGCATTGTCGGCGCCACGATGCCGCAGGAATCCGGGATCGTTGCGGATCTGGTCGGCAACGCCGCCAACCACCACAATCCGTTCCGAGGCTGAGAGAAAACCAAGGTCCGGATCCGTCATCTGCAGAAAACCGCGGGCGTTGGGCGGATGGCCCGACCCGACGAACAGCGCCGTGCGCAGGCCGGCGAACCGCGATGCCCAACGATCGAGGCCGACGGGCGTTTCCCGCGGCCATACGCCGTTGCCGGCGACCACCACGCTTGGATTGAGCTTGCGAAAATGGGCTGCATCCTGCTCGCTGACCGCGACCACCAGGTCCGCCTTTGCGGCAAGATCGGACTCGATGTCCGCCGCACGTCGAGCGCTCCAGAGGTCCGTTCCCGCGCCGGCAATCGCGGCCTCTTGCGCCAGCAAGTGCTGTTCGACATTGTGCGAGCTGTAGACGATTGAAAAATTCGCCTCGGGCGGGCACGTCTCAACATACTCACGCAAAGCCGGCCAAAGCCAGCCTTGCTCCACGGCAATGACATCCGGCCTGAAGTCGTCGAGAAATCTTGCGATTTCAAGGCGATGGGAGCTGCTGCGCGCGATGAATTCGGCGGTGGCGACATCGGAACGCCATTTGCGCCTGGCCATCTGCTTGCGAAACCGGCGCGGCATCTCGATGAAAAGATCGCCGGCCTCCATTTCCCGCCTGGCGCCGCGGTTGGGAGTAACGAGGACATGGCGTGTTTCCCATCCACAATCCCGCAGGACCTTGTGGATGGCGTTCGCCCGCAGCTGGCCGCCCTGGACCGGCTGCCGGATCGGATACGTTCCCAGCGAAACATATCTCATCGGATCAGCATGATGCTGCAATCGCCGGCATCAAGCAGCGATCCTACGACGGCACTCATTTTTTTGCCCCCTTCTTCAGAGGCGACAGTACCATTTTTCGGTGCCGAGTCTGGAGATGATATCGGCGGCCGGGCGCTGACTTCTCGCCGATATCGAAAGGACGGCATAGGGACAATATCGAGCGTCCCCGCCCAACCGCGAAACGATGATCCGTCGTCTTACAGCACCCGCCCGAGGGCGGGTGCTTTCGCGTTTTGGCGGCCAGCCTCAGGCCTTGAAGAAGGCCAGCAGGTCGGCGTTGATGACATCCGCATGGGTCGTTGCCATGCCGTGCGGAAAGCCCTTGTAAACCTTGAGCTCGCCCTTCTTGAGCAGCTTGATCGAGAGGAGCGCGGAGTCGGCGATCGGGACGATCTGGTCGTCGTCGCCATGCATGACCAGCACCGGCACGTCGATTTTCTTCAGGTCCTCGGTGAAGTCTGTTTCTGAGAAGGCCTTGATGCAGTCGTAATGCGCCTTGGCGCCGCCCATCATGCCCTGGCGCCACCAATTGTCGATGACACCTTCGGAAGCCTGGGCGCCGGGACGGTTGAAGCCGTAGAACGGGCCGGCCGGCACGTCGTGGAAGAACTGTGCCCGGTTGGCCGCCAGCGCCGCGCGGAAACCGTCGAACACCTCGATCGGCAGGCCGCCGGGATTGGCCGGCGTCTTCAACATGATCGGCGGCACCGCGCCGATCAGCACGGCCTTCGCGACGCGGCCTCCGCCGCCATATTGCGCGACATAGCGAGCGACCTCGCCGCCGCCTGTCGAATGACCGACGTGGATGGCATCCTTGAGGTCGAGATGTTCCGCGAGCGCCGCCACATCGGCGGCATAGGTGTCCATCTCGTTGCCGGTATCGGTCTGGCTGGACCTGCCATGGCCGCGCCGGTCATGGGCGATGACGCGGTAGCCCTGTGCCAGGAAGAACAGCATCTGGGCGTCCCAGTCGTCGCTGCTCAGCGGCCAGCCATGGTGGAAGACGACCGGCTGGCCAGTCCCCCAGTCCTTGTAGAAGATCTGCGTTCCGTCCTTCGTGGTGATCGTGCCGCTGCCCGAACCCGACTTGGTCTGCGAGGTCATCTCAATCTCCTTGTATTAGCGCGATAAACAATATCGCGATAATTATTTCGTAATGGAGATCGGGAGCCTTGTCCACGAAAAAATGTATCGCGATACCATTTCCCGTGGTACATAAAGGATGCTCAGTCGGCAAAGGAATGCGCCGTGCCTCTCCCGTTGGACAATCAGCTCTGCTTCACCCTCTACGCCACCAGCATGGCGATCAACCGCACCTACAAGCCAATGCTGGACGAGATGGGGATCACCTATCCGCAATATCTCGTGCTCAATGCGCTGGGAGAGACGGACGGCATGTCGGTGGGCAGCATCGCGCATCGGCTGGCCCTCGAATCGAGCACCATCACGCCGCTGGTGAAACGCATGGAACAGGCAGGACTTGTCACCCGCCAGCGCAGCCAGACGGACGAGCGCCAGGTGCAGGTCGATCTCACCGCCGCCGGACGTGCTCTGCTCGTCCGGTGCAATTGCCTGAACGAGACCCTGATCGAGCGCTCAGGCATGAAGCTGGCTGAACTCGATGCTCTGAACCGGCAAATCCAGGCGCTGCGCAATGCTTTAAGCGGCGGCCAGGTGGTGGACACCGCCGAAGGCTAATTGAGATCAAGATCGAGCCGGCATCACCTGAATATCAACCTAGTGCAGGCCGAACTCGCTTAGCAGCTCCTCGCGATAGCGCACGAAGCGGCTTTCGCTGCGCTCGCGCGGCCGCGGTAGGTCGACATCGATCAGTCGCGCCGCGCCGCCTTTCTCCCTGGGCAGGATCAGCACCCTGTCGGCAAGATAGATCGCCTCTTCAAGGTCATGGGTCACCATGACCATGGTGACATTCTCGTCGCTCCAGATGCGCGCCAGCTCCTCCTGCATGGAGATCTTGGTCATGGCGTCGAGCGCCCCGAGCGGCTCGTCGAGCAGCAGGATTTCCGGCTGCACCGTCAGTGCCCTGGCGATGCCGACGCGCTGCGCCATGCCGCCGGAGAGCTGCCTGGGATATGCATCGCTGAATTCGGCAAGGCCGACCAGGGCGACATAGAAACGCGCCCGCTTCTCGGCCTCCGCCTTGGCAATGCCGCGCACTTCGAGACCGAAGGCGACATTGCCGAGCACAGTCAGCCAGGGCAGCAGCCGCGGCTCCTGGAAAATTACCGCTCGCTCTTCGCCGACGCCCTCAATCCGCTTGCCGTCGATCGCGACGGCGCCGCCATCGGCCCGCTCCAGCCCGGCAAGGATGCGCAGCAGCGTCGTCTTGCCGGAACCGCTTGCGCCGACAATGACCAGGCATTCGCCGGAGCGGATATCGAGATTGAGCGAGCGCAGCACGGCAAGCTGCCGCCCGGCGAGAGCGAAGGATTTCGACAGGTCGCGGATCGTGACATCGCCGCCGCGTGCCGTGGGCATGGTTTGCGTCTCCGTGCTCAATTGGTCTTGGTTTCGCCGAGACGGTAGAGAATGTCGGAAGCCTTGAGCTTGCCTTTCGGCAGCCGGCCGTCGCGCTCGAGGATATTCACCCAGAACTCGACGTCGCGGTCGGTCACCGCCGCCTTTTCGCGCAGGCCGAAGCCGGTCCAGTAGCGCGCCAGCTCGCCATTCTCGCCACGCCTGTTGAGGATGTCGGCGAGCAGCTTGCGCGTCTCGTCCGGATTTTGCCGCGACCAGTCCGACGCGCGCGCCGACTGTTCGACGAAGTTGTGGGCTGCCTCCGGATTCGCCGTGATGAAATCACGACGCAGGACGACGAAGCCACCGGCGATTTCGCCGAGCACGTCGGTATCGTTGAAGACGCCGCGCACACCGCCATTGCTGACCAGTTGGCCCGCAAACGTCGCTTGCCAATAACCCAGCCCGGCAATATCGACCTGACGCGAGCGCAAGGTCTGTTCGAGCTGCGGCCCGGGCACCACCACCAGCTTGGCCGCGTCCGGCGGCAGGCCAACGCTGTGCAGCGCCTCGCGCACCGTATAATCGAGATGGGCGCCGAGCGTGTTGACCGAGATCGTCTTGCCGGCAATGTCGGCGATCGATTTGATCGGACTGTCTTCCAGCACGTAGAAGACACTCTTCACATCCTTGTTGATGCCGTTGCTGGGATAAGCCGCGACGAAGTCGTTGCCGCCGGCGATAGAGTTGATCACCGCCGGCGTGGCTGCCGAGCCCAGGTCGACGCTGCCGGACGCGAGCGCGAACAGCGATTCCGGGCCGCCCGCGGCATAGCCGACATTTTCGAGCTCGATGCCGAGGCCCTTGAAATAGCCGAGCGCGTCGGCCAGCTCATGCGGGGAGATGCTGCCGCGGCTGGCGAGATAGCGGATCTTGACGGATGCGGCTTGCGCCATGGCGATCGACGGCAGGCCGGCGAGAATGCCGACAGCAAGCGGAGCGCGCAGGAGAAGCGAACGGCGGGTGATGCTCATGATCAAGCCTTTCGTTGTTTTGGGAGTGACGGTGAAGGTTTGGGTGCTTAGCCGGCTGAAACATTCCAACGACACAGCCGCCGCTGCAGGACGACCAGCACCTGGTTGGCGATCAGGCCGAGTGCCGCCAGGATGACGATCGCCGCGAACATCAGCGGAATCTGGAAATTGTACTGGGCATTCATCACCTGGAAGCCGATGCCCTTGTTGGCACCGATCATCTCCGAAGCGATCAAGAGCAGCAGCGCGGTCGTGGCGCCGAGCCGCAGGCCGACGAAGATCGACGGCACCGCGCCCGGCAGCACGACGCGACGGAAAATCGTCAGCCGCCGGGCACCATAGGCGCGCGCCATTTCGAGCAGCTTCGGGTCGACCTCCTTGACGCCGCTGATGGTGTTGAGCAGTAGCGGAAACAGCGTCGCCCAGAAGATGACGAACACCTTCGAAGCTTCACCCAGTCCCAAAAGCAGGATGAACACCGGGTAGAGCGCCAGCGCCGAGGTCTGACGGAACAGCTGCAGGATCGGGTCGAGCGCGGTCTCCACGGCACGCGCCTGGCCCATGACCAGGCCAAGCGGAATGGCAACGACGACGGCCGCCGCGAATGCAAGGCCGGCACGCTGCAGGCTGATGGCTATGTCGCCGAGCAGGCTGCCGCCAATGAGACCGTTCCAGAGCGCCGCGACGATCGTGTCGACCGGCGGCAGCACGGCCGAATTGACCCAGCCGCTGCTCGCTGCCACCTGCCAGAACACGAGAAAGCCGAGCAGCACGCCATAACGCGACAGGATTCGCGCCGAAGTCCGCGTCAGGAGGTGCAGCGGCTCCATGCCGGTGCCGCTGCCACCCTCATGACGGCCGATACCGACCGTCTTTTCGATATGCTGCAAAGTCATCGTCTTGCCCTCTCGCTTCAGGAATCATTCGGCGGCGAGCACGGTCGAGCGCGCGGCCGCCCACGGATTCTGCGGTCGCCTCAGGCCAAGATTTTCGCGCAGCGTCCTGCCCTCGTAAGCGGTGCGGAACAGGCCGCGACGCTGCAGCTCCGGGATTACCAGGTCTACGAAGTCGTCGAGCGCGCCGGGCAGCCAGGGCGGCAGGATGTTGAAGCCGTCGGCGGCCTCGCCTGTGAACCATTCCTCCAGCTGATCGGCGACCTGGGCGGCACTGCCGATCACCGTGTAATGGCCGCGCGCGGTCGCCACCCACTGATAGAGCTGGCGGATCGTGAAATTATGCTCGTCCGCGATCTGGCGGATCAGCACCTGGCGGCTCTTCATGCCTTCGGTCTCCCTGCTCGGCGGCAGCGGGCCGTCGAGCGGATAGTCCCTGAGGTCGAGCGTCTGGCCGGCAAGTCCGTTGAGCAGCGCCACGCCGTCCTCCGGCAGGATCAGGTCGTTCAGCTGCTGGTATTTGGCACGGGCCTCTTCCTCGGTGCGGCCGACGAAGGGCGCCACGCCCGGCATGATAAGCACCTGCGCCGGATCGCGCCCGGCCGCCGCGACGCGCGCCTTGATGTCGCGATAGAACTCCTGCGCCGAGGCAAGGTTCTGATGCGCGGTGAATATCACCTCGGCCGATGCCGCCGCAAGCCCGCGACCGTCCTCCGACTGTCCCGCCTGCACGACCACCGGATGACCCTGCACCGGACGCGGCACGTTGAGCGGCCCCTTGACGCTGAAATGCGCGCCCTTGTGGTTCACGTCATGCAGCTTGTCCTTATCGTAGAAACGGCCCGTCTTCTTGTCGCGGATGAAGGCGTCGTCTTCCCAGCTGTCCCACAGCGCCTTGACCGTTTCGACATGCTCATGCGCCCGCGCATAGCGCTCGGCATGATTGGGCTGGACGTCACGATTGAAGTTGCGCGCCGTGTCGTCGCCGGCCGACGTCACCACGTTCCAGCCGGCGCGCCCGTTCGACAACAGATCGAGCGAGGCGAATTTGCGCGCGAGCGTGTAGGGTTCCTCATAGGTGGTCGAGGCGGTGGCGATGAAGCCGATATGCGTGGTCAGCGGCGCCAGTGCTGCAAACAGCGTCACCGGCTCGAAACCGGCGATCTTGGCGTTGCCGCCTTCACGGGCGCCGAGACCGATGGTGAGATTGTCAGCCAGGAAATAGGCGTCGAACAGGCCCCGCTCGGCGGTCAGCGCGAGTTGCTTGTGGAACTCGAAATTGGTGGCGCCATCGGCCGGCGCGTCCGGATGGCGCCAAGCCGCGACGTGCTGGCCGCCGCCGGGCAGAAAGGCGCCGAGCTTGATCTGTCTGGATGTGCTGGAGCTGGTCATGGCTGATCCTTCGGGTTCCAAAACGACTGCCTGAATTCAGGCGGCGAGGCCGACGCTGCGAGTTTCGCCAACGATGCGCAAAACCTCGGCAACGGCCTGGCGGGCGCGGGCTTGGGTGGCTTCCGACACCAGCACGCCGTCGGCGAAATCCTTGTCGGAAGCGTAGATCGCGGTCGGCATGGTGAGCGCTTCGAAGAAGCCGAACAGCGGCCGCAGCTGATGCTCGACGATCAGCGAATGGCGCTCGCCGCCGCCCGTGGCAACGAGAACGATCGGCTTGCCGCGCAGCGACGACGGATCGAGCAGATCGAACAAGTGCTTGAAAAGCCCGGTATAGCTGCCTTTGAAGGTCGGCGACCCCACCACCAGAACATCGGCGCCGGCCAATTGCTCAACGATATTGCGCGCCGTTTGATCGAGATCGGAAATGCGCCGTGCCGACGGGAACGATAGACCGAGATCTTCAATGTCATGGACCGCCGAGGCCGCCCCGATGCGGCCAGCCGCTTCGTCCGCGATCTGCGTGATAAATGCCTTGGTCTTTGACGGACGGGTCAGATTGCCGGAAAATCCAACCACCAGCTTCTTTGTCATGTTCGGGCTCTCCTCGCGGGCACTTCTTCATTAAGACTACAGATTTTATAGAATTAAATGAGCGAGAAGATTTCAAAACGCGCCGCGCAAACGGATTGAGTTTGCGCGGGAGAAGCGTTGATTGGTTCAGCCCATGCGGGTCAGGCCTCGATCTTGACCGGAGCCAGTGGAGGCGCCTGAAGTCCCTGGAACGGGTCGCGCCAGGCATCGATCGCCTCGAGCCGGCCATACCAGCGGCGGATAGACGGGTAGTCGTCGAGCGGCAATCGGGCGGCATCGTTGAAAGGCAGGAACGTCGCCATGCGGAAGTCGGCATAGGAGACGGAATTGCCGACCAGCCAATCGCGTCCGGCAAGCTCAGGCTCGAGGATCGCGGCGGCGGCGTGGAACTGCCTCAATCCCTCCTCGACCATCGCTTGATCGATCGGACCGAGCCCATAGCGCTGCTTGGTCCCACGCTCGAAATGCACCATGTCGCAAGCGAAAGCGAACCGTTCCTTGCCCCAGCTGATCCAGCGGATCATGTCCGGCTCGTCCTCCCCGCTGCGCCAGAAATCCGAATGCGTCTCGCGCGAAAGTCGGCAGGCGATGGCGTCGGCCTCCCAAAGACTCCATCCCGGCCCGACCAGGATCGGCAAGGTCAGATTGGGGTTCAGCGCGCGATAGCGTTCGGCCTGCCCCGGCGCCATGGGCGATGCGAACTCGAACGCGATCTCCGCCTTGAGATGGCGCGCCGTCGCGACCGCGAGGCGAGGATTGGGATTGCGGCTGAACAGAAGCTTCATATCGGTCCCCTTTGGGTCTGGTCAGATGCCGCAGGACGGCTGAGAACTGCGCGTTCCTACATTTGCCGCAAATCGGATTTCCGGCTTATCCTTTCGGCACCGGAAACCGCCGGCAAGCCTTCCGGCCCAACCGCTTGCACCCTTGCCCGCCTTCCGCTATAGAGCCGCCACCCGCGTAGACACCCTTGGAGGCAACGCGGAGGAAGGCCGGCCAGGCCTGCATGATCCCCTAGACGCTTTTGGATCGCCAAACGCATCGACAGATCGTGCAAGGCCGCGACGGCTTTCGACGTTTACGGACGGGTTTGCCGGCCGCGAACGCTCCACAACACGCGAAAGGAAATGCCATGAGCCACGATGCTTATGAGCTGAAAGCCGAAGCGCGCGAACAGGTCGGTAAGGGGTCCGCCCGTGCAGTTCGTCGCGACGGTAAAGTGCCTGCAGTTATCTATGGCGACAAGCAGCCTCCCCTGGCGATTGCGCTCAACTACAAGGACATCTTCTACAAGATCCATGGCGGCGGGTTTCTGACCACGATCGCCACGATCGATGTCGACGGCAAGAAGATCCAGGTCCTGCCGAAGGATTTCCAGCTCGACCCGGTCAAGGATTTTCCTGTCCATGTCGACTTCCTGCGCATCGGCAAGGACACCGAAGTCAATGTCGACGTGCCTGTCCACTTCATCAATGAAGACAAGTCGCCAGGCATCAAGCGCGGCGGCGTGCTCAACATCGTTCGTCACGAAGTCGAGTTCCACTGCCCGGCCAACGCGATCCCGGAGTTCATCACCGTCGATCTCACCGGCACCGACATCGGCGATTCGATCCATATCTCGGCGGTCAAGCTGCCGGCCGGCGTCAAGCCGGTCATCTCCGATCGCGATTTCACCATCGCGACCGTTGCCGGCTCGTCGGCGATGAAGCCGGAGACGGAAGCGACCACGGAAGCTGTGGAAGAGACGGCGGCCCCGGAGGCCGAAGAGAAGTAATTCTCCGAGCCGGATGATTTCATCCGGCTCTAAATCAAAGAAATAGAGCATGATGTTTTCCGAAAACCGCTTCCCACTTTTCGGCATCGTGCTCTAAGTCTGGAGGCGGCGATGCTTGTCTTTGCAGGCCTCGGCAATCCGGGCGCGAAATACGAAAACAACCGGCACAATGTCGGCTTCATGGCGGCGGACGCGATTGCCCGCCGCCATTCCTTTTCGCCCTGGTCGAGAAAATTCCAGGGCCTGGTCTCAGAAGGCACGCTCGGCGGCGAAAAAATCCTGCTGATCAAGCCGCAGACCTTCATGAACCTCTCCGGACAGTCGGTCGGCGAAGCGCTGCGCTTCTACAAGCTCGAGCCATCCGCCCTCACCGTCTTCTACGACGAGATCGACCTTGCCGCCGGCAAGCTCCGGGTCAAGGTGGGCGGCGGCTCCGGCGGCCATAACGGCATCCGCTCGCTCGACCAGCATGTCGGCAACGCCTATCGCCGGGTGCGCATCGGCGTCGGCCATCCCGGCGTCAAGGAGATGGTGCACGGCCATGTGCTTGGCGATTTCGCCAAGGCCGACCGCGAGTGGCTCGATGTCCTGCTGGACGCAATCGCCGACGCTGCCGGCTTGCTCGCCAAGGGCGACGACAGCTCGTTCATGAACCGGGTCACGCTCGCCTTGCGCGACAAGCTTGTGCCGACCGGCGACGACGACCGCCCGCCGCCCAAGGCGCCGAAGCAGCAAAGCCATGTCCGCCAGGCGCGCCCGCAGCAGCCAGCGGCAAAGCTCCCAGAAAGCGGCCCGATGGCTGCCATGCTGAAGAAGCTCTTTGGCAAGGACTAAAGCATGTCTCCCGAAAGTGGGAACCGGTTTCGGGGTAAAGACATGCGCAAAATCAAAAGCCTAAAGCGCAGGGAGCGAATCTAAAAGATCGCGACGCGCTTTAGGCCCTGTCACGATAGAGGCATGGGACTTGACGTTCGTCACCCCTATCGCCCATAGCCCTCACCAAAATCGAATTTCCGACAGGATTGGACGAACATGGGTTTCAAATGTGGCATCGTTGGCTTGCCCAACGTCGGCAAGTCGACGCTGTTCAACGCGCTGACCAGGACGGCCGCCGCGCAGGCCGCCAACTATCCTTTCTGCACCATCGAGCCGAACACCGGTGAGGTGGCGGTGCCCGACCCACGCCTGCAGAAGATCGCGGCGATCGGCAAGTCGAAGGAGATCATCCCGACCCGCATCTCCTTCGTCGATATCGCCGGCCTGGTGCGCGGCGCCTCCAAGGGCGAAGGGCTGGGCAACCAGTTCCTCGCCAACATTCGCGAGGTCGACGCCATCGTGCACGTGCTGCGCTGCTTCGAGGATGACGACATCACCCATGTCGAAGGCCGTATCGACCCTGTCGCCGACGCCGAGACGGTCGAGACCGAGCTGATGCTCGCCGACCTCGAAAGCCTCGAGCGCCGCATCGCCCAGATCCGCAAGCGCGCCGCCGGCAAGGACAAGGAAGCCATGGCCGTCCTGCCCATGATGGAGGCCGCGCTCGAGCTTCTGCAAGCCGGCAAGCCGACGCGCTTCCTGCTCAACGGCATCGCCGCGGAGGACCTGCGCATCCTGCAGGGGCTGAACCTGCTCACCTCGCATCCCGTTCTCTATGTCTGCAACGTCGCCGAAGCGGCCGCCGCCACCGGCAACGAGCACACCAGGGCGGTGGAGAAGATGGCGGCCGCGCAGGGCGCCGGCACGGTGGTGATCTCGGCGGCGATCGAGGCTGAAGTCGCCCAGCTTTCAGACGAGGAGGAAATGGAGTTCCTTGCCTCGATCGGCCTCGATGAGCCGGGCCTCAACAAGGTGATCCGCGCCGGCTACGAGCTCCTGCATCTGATCACCTATTTCACCGTCGGGCCGAAGGAAACGCGCGCCTGGACGATCCACAAGGGCGATAAGGCGCCGCAGGCGGCCGGCGTCATCCACACCGACTTCGAGCGCGGCTTCATCCGCGCCCAGACGATCTCCTACAACGACTTCGTCACGCTGGGCGGCGAGGCGGCCGCCAAGGAAGCCGGCAAGGCGCGCGACGAAGGCAAGGAATACGTCGTCCAGGACGGCGACATCATGCTGTTCAAGTTCAACACCTGATCTCCAGGGAGACCCGGCGATGATAAAGACCTTCGTCGTGGACAATGATCGCCTGCGCCTCACGGAGGACCTTGCGGCGGACGGCGACAGGATCGTCTGGGCCGATCTTTTCAACCCAACCAAGGAGGAAGAGGCGCGCATCGAGAGCTGGCTGGGCATTGCCATCCCGACCCGCGAGGAAATGGAAGAGATCGAGATTTCGAGCCGGCTCTATATCGAGGACGGCGGCTACTTCATGACCGCCGTGCTGCCGGCGCAGACCGAGGCCGACGATCCCTTGATGTCGCCCGTAACCTTCGCGCTCGCCGGCAAGAGGCTGATCACCATCCGCTATCATGAGCCCAAGGCCTTCAAGACCTTCCCGCAGCGCGCCGAAAAGGTGGCGACCGGCTGCACCAGCGGCGACACCATCCTGATCGGCCTCCTCGAGGCGATCGTCGATCGCCTGGCCGACATCCTCGAGCGCGCCGGCCGCGAGGTGGAAACGATCTCGCGCGACATTTTCGAAGCGCGCTCGACCAAGGCCTCGAAGCGCAACCGCGATTTCCAGGAGCTCCTCAAAGGCATCGGCCGCAAGGAGGACATCGCTTCCTCGGTCCGCGACAGCCTGATCTCGTTGCAGCGCCTGGCCGGCTTTCTCGCCCACGTCGCTGACCAGACCAAGATGAGCAAGGATGTGCGCGCCCGCATCAAGACGCTGTCGCGCGACGTGCTCTCGCTCGCCGACCATGCCACCTTCCTGTCGCAGAAGATCTCCTTCCTGCTCGACGCCACGCTCGGCATGATCTCGATCGAGCAGAATGCCATCATCAAGATCTTCTCGGTCGCCGCCGTCATCTTCCTGCCGCCGACGCTGGTCGCCTCGATCTACGGCATGAACTTCGACATCATCCCCGAGCTCAAATGGGAGTTCGGCTACCCCTTCGCCATCGCCCTGATGGTGGTCTCGGCGATCCTGCCCTTCTGGTATTTCCGCCGCCGCGGCTGGCTCTGACGGACTTGGCCGGCGACGGCTGGCTTACCAGAAATCACTTGACCAAATCGACTTGGGCCGGCATCCGGGTTTTCCGATCCTTGCGGATCGCGTTCGTCAACCGGATTGCCGATCATGACCGGAAAGACCTGGGCCTATGAGGATTTCGCCGAGGGCGCCTCGCTCGACCTCGGCAGCAAGGACGTAAGCGCCGCCGAGATCATCGAATTCGCCTCGGAGTTCGATCCGCAGCCGATGCATCTCGACGAGGAAGCCGGCAAGGCGAGCATCCTCGGCGGGCTTTCGGCTTCGGGGTGGCATACCTGTGCGATGTTCATGCGCATGCTGTGCGACGCCTTCCTGCTCGATTCGACCTCGCAGGGCTCGCCCGGCATCGAGCATGTGAAATGGAAGAAGCCGGTGCTGGCCGGCGACAGGCTTACCGGCACGCTCACCATACTTTCCAAGCGCCAGTCGAAATCGAGGCCGCAGCTCGGCTTGGTCACCATGCGCAGCGAGCTCGTAAATCAGCGCGGCGAAAGCGTCTTCGAACTCGAAAACACCGGCATGTTCCTGGCGCGTGATGCCGCAAGGGACCCGTCATGACCCTCGACGAGTATTTCCTGATCGGCGAGACCGTCACGCTCGGCTCGCATAAATTCGAAGCCGACGAGATCAAGGTGTTCGCCAACAAATACGATCCGCAGGTCTTCCACGTCGATGAAGAGGCGGCGAAGGAGAGCGTGCTTGGCGGGCTCTGCGCCTCGGGCTGGCACACTGCCGCCACCTGGATGAAATACAATCTCGAAAAGCGCATGGAGACCGAGGGCGTGCGCTGGACAGGCCCCGGTCCGCAGCCCGAGTTCGGCCCCTCGCCCGGCTTCCGCAATTTGAAATGGCTGAAGCCGGTCTATGCCGGCGAGACCGTGACTTTCACGCGCACCGCGCAGGCGCACCGCCCGCTCGCCGGGCGCCCAGGCTGGAACCTGCTGACGCTGCGTTCGGAAGGCTTCGATTCGACCGGCGACAAGGTGATTGAGTTCGACAGCGCCGTTCTGGTGAAGGTGGGATAGCGCCTCTCCTTCTCCCCTTGTGGGAGAAGGTGGATCGGCGCGCAGCGCCGAGACGGATGAGGGGTGTTCCAGCGAAGTGCGACGTTGGCGTTCCCTGGAACACCCCTCATCCGTCGCCTTCGGCGACACCTTCTCCCCCAAGGGGAGAAGGGGAAGATCAATGCCCCTCGAACCCGATCAACGTCCTCACCGGCACGTCTAGCGCTTCCAGCTTCTGGCGGCCGCCGAGGTCGGGCAAGTCGATGACGAAGCATGCCGCGACGATGTCGGCGCCGATTTGCCTCAGCAGCTTCACCGCGGCTTCCGCCGTGCCGCCGGTGGCGATCAGGTCGTCGACCACGATCACCTTCTCGCCCGGCGAGACGCCGTCCTTGTGCATCTCCATCTCGTCCAGGCCGTATTCGAGGCTGTAGGCGACGCGCACCGTCTCGTAGGGCAGCTTGCCTTTCTTGCGGATCGGCACGAAGCCTGCCGAAAGCTGGTGCGCCACAGCGCCGCCGAGGATGAAGCCGCGCGCCTCGATGCCGGCGATCTTGTCGATCTTCAATCCGGCATAGGGATGGACCAGCTCGTCGATGGCGCGGCGGAAGGCGCGCGCGTCGCCAAGCAGCGTGGTGATGTCGCGAAACAGGATGCCGGGCTTGGGATAATCCGGAATGGTGCGGATGGCCGCAAGCAGCGTGTCTTCGAGGGAGGATTTCATCGAGGCTTTCCGCGTGTCCGGCTGTCGGATTTGGCGGCGTCGGCCTTTGCTGCCCGACGCGACCGACAAGGGCTACCGCGATGTCGCGCCAGAGACAAGCACATCCGGCAAAGGATCGGCACCGATCGGCCTCGACCATAATGAAAAAGGGCGCCCGCGAAGGCGCCCTTCGAAAAGCAGGCGCTACCGAGCGGCTACATGCCGAGATCCGAGCGCAGCTCGGAGCGCGCCACTTCGTACTCGGCCTTGAAATCTGGACGGTTGAGCAGGACCGCGGCGATCACGCTGCCGGAGATCTTGCCCATCTCGATGTCGGACGGATAATGGATGCCACCGACCACGCGGTTGTGGGCGAATTCGGCCGCGCGCGCCATGATCTCGGCGCGCTTTTCGGGGACCATGTCGGCAAGGACGATGCCCATCATGGTGCCGACCGTCGCATGGCCAGATGGCCAGGAACCGGAGCTCGACAGCTTCACGACCGGCTTGACCAGATCGCTGAGCTGATGCGGCCGCGGCCGCTTCCAGACATCCTTGGCGGGATCGACGACGGCGCCTTCGGTCGCCACGACGCGATCGAAGAAGGCACTGAACTTCGGCAGCTTCTCCTTGTTGAAATTCGGGCCCATGACGTCGGCGAAGCGCCAGATATTCTCCTCGGCGTCGGCGATGGCGCGCTTTTCCATTTCCGGCGTGCGCGTCACCTGCAGCGTCAGCACCTCGCCGAGCTCGGCTTTGGTTTCCGCCGAGTCATTGGCCGGTGGCGGCGGCAGGATCATCGTCAGGTCGATGTCCTTGCTGGTGACGAAAGGCTGGGCCTCATCGGCATGGGCGACATATCCGGTGACAAGCAGCAGGAAACCCGCCGCGAGCGATGCATATCTTTTCATGGGTGCGATCCTTTGGTGAGTGCGAGGCAGGATCGCCACGAGCGATGACGATCATGTGACACGCCCCGGTTTGCGCGCGCCGAAATACAAAAGGGCGCCTTGTGGCGCCCTTTCAAAATTCTTGCGATCGACGCCGCCTCAGTGCGCCACGTCGGCCCACACCCTGCGCTTGGTCATGTAGACCAATGCGCCGAAGACCAGCAGAAATATCATGACGCGGAAGCCGGTTTTCTTGCGATCCTCGAGATGCGGCTCGGCCGCGAACATCAGGAAGGCCGAGACGTCGCGCGCATACTGGTCGACGGTCTGCGGCGAGCCGTCGTCATAGGTCACCTGGCCGTCCGAGAGCGGCTTGGGCATCTTCAACGACACGCCGGACAGGAAGTACGGGTTGTAGTGCGTGCCTTCCGGGATCACCATGCCGGCCGGCGGCGTCTGGTCGTAGCCGGTGAGCAGCGAGTGGATGTAGTCCGGGCCGCCCTGCGCATACTGGGTGAAGATGTCGAAGATGAAGCGCGGGAAGCCGCGCTCGACGCCGCGTGCCTTGGCAAGCAGCGACATGTCGGGCGGCGCGGCGCCGCCATTGGCGGATGCCGCGGCCTGCTCGTTCGGGAACGGCGCCGGGAAGTGATCCGACGGCTTGCCGGGACGATCGAACATGTCGCCGGCATCGTTCGGGCCGTCATGGATGGTGTATTCGGCGGCCAAAGTCTTGATCTGCGCCTCCGAATAGCCGAGGCCTTCCAGCGTGCGGAAAGCCACCAGGTTCATCGAGTGGCAGGCCGAGCAAACTTCCTTGTAGACCTTCAGGCCGCGCTGCAGCTGCGCCTTGTCATAGGTGCCGAACGGACCGGCGAAGCTCCAGCTCATTTCCTTCGGTTCGTTGATCGGGAAATGCGTCGGAGCGGCCGCGTTGTGTTCCTCTTCGGCGGCGATGGCAGCGGTGCCCGCGACCACCAGGCCAAGCAGCGCCAGCGAGGTGAGAATCTTCTTCATACCCAAAATCCCCTCAGATTCTCAGCCCGTGGTTTCCGGCGCGGCGGCAGCGCGTGCCGGATGTCCGCTGCCGCCCTTTTTCTTTTCAAGCACGGCCTCGGTGATCGAATTCGGCAGCCTGCGCGGCGTCTCGATCAGGCCGAGCACCGGCATGACGACCAGGAAGAAGGCGAAGTAGAACAGCGTCGCCATCTGCGCCATGAACACATAGCTGCCTTCCGCCGGCTGCGAGCCCAGCCAGCCGAGCAGGATGGCGTCGGCTACGAACAGCCAGAAGAACAGCTTGTACCATGGACGATAGACCGCCGAGCGCACCTTGGAAGTGTCGAGCCACGGCACCAGGAACAGCATGGCGATGGCGCCGAACATGCACAGCACGCCGCCGAGCTTGGAATTGATCGGGCCGATGTTGAAGGTGATGGCGCGCAGGATCGCGTAGAACGGCAGGAAGTACCATTCCGGAACGATGTGGGCCGGCGTCTTCAGCGGATTGGCGACCGTGTAGTTGTCCGGATGGCCAAGAAAGTTCGGCAGGTAGAAGACGAAATAGGCGAAGACGAACAGGAACACGATCATGCCGAACGCGTCCTTGATGGTGGCGTAGGGCGTGAAGGCGACGGTATCGGTCTTCGACTTGACCTCGATGCCGGTCGGGTTCGACTGGCCCACGACATGCAGTGCCCAGATGTGCAGCACGACCACGCCGGCGATCATGAACGGCAACAGGTAATGCAGCGCAAAGAAGCGGTTCAGCGTCGGATTGTCGACGGCGAAGCCGCCGAGCAGCAGTTCCTGGATCCAGTTCCCCACCAGCGGAATGGCGCTGAAGAAGCCGGTGATGACGGTAGCGCCCCAGAAGCTCATCTGGCCCCAAGGCAGCACGTAGCCCATGAAGCCGGTGGCCATCATCAGGAGGTAGATGATGCAGCCGAGGATCCACAAGAGCTCGCGCGGCGCCTTGTAGGAGCCGTAGAACAGGCCGCGGAAGATATGGATGTAGACGGCGACGAAGAAGAATGAGGCGCCGTTAGAATGGAGATAGCGCAAGAGCCATCCCGAATTCACGTCGCGCATGATCTTCTCGACCGAATCGAAGGCGAGATTGGTGTCGGAGGTGTAGTGCATCGCCAGCACGATGCCGGTCAGGATCTGCGCGGCCAGCATGATCGACAGGATGCCGCCGAACGTCCACATGTAGTTGAGGTTGCGCGGCACCGGATAGGCGACGAAGCTGTCATGGACCAGCCGCGGCAGCGGCATGCGGGCGTCGAACCAGCGCTCGATACCGGTCTTGGGCGTATAGGTCGAGTGTCCCTCGCTCATCGAAATGTCCCCTGCCTCAACCGATAAGAATCTTGGTATCGGAAATGAACTTGAATACCGGGATCGCCATGTTCTCCGGCGCCGGGCCTTTGCGGATGCGGCCGGCGGTGTCGTATTGCGAACCGTGGCACGGGCAGAACCAGCCGCCGAAATCGCCTTCCTGACCGAGCGGGATGCAGCCGAGATGCGTGCAGACCTGCACCATCACCATCCAGGCTTCCTTGCCAGGCGTGGTGCGGTTGGCGTCGGTCGCCGGCGCGTCGGACGGCAGGTTGGCGTTGCGTGCGATCGGATCCTTGAGATCGGCGAGATTGACGGCCGCGCCGTCCTTCATTTCCTTTTCGGTGCGGTTGCGCACCACCACCGGCTTGCCGCGCCACTTGACGACCAGCGAGCTGCCGGGCTGCAGTGAAGAAACATCGACCTCGACCGAAGCCAGCGCCAGGGTCGAGGCATCGGGGCGCATCTGGTCGATGAACGGCCACGCGACGGCTCCGGCGCCGACAACGGCGGCCATGCCGGTGGCTACGTAGAGAAAATCGCGACGGTTGGGATCGTGGATGTCGGTTGCGCTCACGGGTGCCTGATCCTTTCGCCTCTTCCTAACCGGAGGCCGAGCCTTGTCCCCGCTCAATCGCACCTGCCCGACAGCGCATGGCGAACAGGCTAGCGAATTCCTCCGGCATTTGGAGTTCGGTTTATGCGTGCGGCCCGTTTTTGTCCAGCGGGGTGAGACCACAAGGGCAGATTGTCGCGGGGATGCGCGGCGGCCCAGGCCGACGCGTCCCCGCCAGGCCGCCGGACAGGGTGAAACAGCGGGAAATCCGGGGGCAATCGAGCCGGTGTTCGCCTCGACATCGGCTCCTGGCCCGGTCTATTCTGGCGTCATGGCGCATGTCATTGAACGCGACAGCTGGGCCGACGCCCCCGACTGCTGGAAAGGCGAGCTGCAATGCGGCCAGTTCGGTGCCAATTCCTGCCTGATCTTCAACTATCAGCCGACTGTCGGCGGCGGCCCACGTCTGCACAAGCATCCCTACGCGGAAATCTTCGTCATCCGTTCCGGGCCTGTTCACGATCGGCGACCAGGAGATCAAGGCCACGGCCGGCCAGATCCTGATCGTGCCGCCCGACACGCCGCACAAATTCACCAATCTCGGGCCTGGCCCGCTCGAAAGCACCGACATACACGAGAACGGCCACTTCATCACCGAATGGCTGGAATAGCTGGTTAGCTGGCGCCGAGCCTGACCAGCACCGCGCGCGGGATGTCGTATTCGCGGATCACGGCGTCATGCTTGCGCAAACCGCAAAGCTCGCGCTGGATGAAATAGGCATGGACGGCCGCTGCCGCCTCCTTAAGCAGCCGGTTGCGATGCTCGCCCTCGCCGCTCTCGCGCAATCTGGCAAGGGTTTCCTCGACACGCCGGCCGGCGCGGCCGAGCGCTGCGGCCTTCTCGGCGAGGATTTCGTGGCCGAGCAGATCGAGCGCGCTTTCCTGCGCGCCTGACCGTCCGAAATTCATAGGCATGCGTACCGACATGATGCCGTTCTACTCCGCTGGCCGCGTCTCTTCCAGCGCGCTTTCCTCGTTGAACAGGAAGCCGCCGGACTGCCGCTTCCAGAGCCGCGCATAGAGCCCGTCGAGCGCCACCAGCTCGTCATGCGTGCCCTGTTCGACGATGCGGCCGCCGTCCAGCACCACGAGCCGGTCGAGCGCTGCGATGGTCGACAGCCGGTGCGCGATGGCGATCACCGTCTTGTTCTCCATCAGTCTGGTCAGGTTCTCCTGGATCGCCGCCTCGATGTCGGAATCGAGCGCCGAGGTCGCCTCGTCGAGGATCAGGATCGGCGCATCCTTGAGGAAGACGCGCGCGATGGCGACGCGCTGCCGCTGGCCGCCGGACAGCTTCACGCCGCGCTCGCCGACATAGGCCTCGTAGCCGGAGCGCTCGCGGTTGTCGCGCAGCCCTAGGATGAAGTCATGCGCCTCGGCTTTCCTGGCCGCGGCGATCACCTGCGCATCGGTCGCGTCCGGCATGCCGAGCTTGATGTTGTCGCGCAGCGAGCGGTGGAAAAGTGCGGTATCCTGGCTGACCACGCCGATATTGCTGCGCAGCGAGTTCTGCGTCACATGCGCGATGTCCTGGCCGTCGATCAGGATCTGGCCGCCCTCGAGGTCATAGAGGCGCAGGATCAGGTTGGCCAAAGTCGTCTTGCCGGCGCCCGACGGGCCGACCAGCCCGACCTTCTCGCCCGGATGCACGACGAGGTCGATGCCGTCGAGCACTCCGGCCCCCTTGCCATAATGGAAGGTGACGTTCCTGACGTCGATGCGGCCGCCGGCGACGACCAGTTCCTTGGCGTCCGGCGCGTCGGTCAGGCCAAGCGGCTGCGAGATCAGCGCCTTGGAATTCTCCAGCACGCCGAGATTCCTCAGGATGCCGTTGAGCTGCATCATCAGCCTTCCAAGCAGCATGTTGAGCCTGAGCACCAGCGACAGCGTGAAGGCGACGGCGCCGACCGTGATCGAGCCTTCGACCCACAGATAGATGGCGAAAGCGGCGATCGCCGTGATCATGATGCCGGAGAGCATGGTCAGCGCCATGCGCACGCCGGTCAGCCGGCGTGTGAACGGCCGCAGCGCGTCGAGATAGATGCCGAAGCCGCTGCGGATATAGCGATCGTCGCCGTCGGCCGAAAACAGCTTCAACGTCTGCACGTTCGAGTAGGAATCGACGATGCGGCCGGTGATCATCGAACCGGCCTCGGCGGTCGCCTCGGCATGCTTGCGGATAGCCGGCAGATAGAGTTTCGCCAGCCAGCCGAAGGCAGCGATCCAGATCACCACCAGCACCGCCAGCCGCAGATCGAGACCGGCGACCAGTGCGAGCGTCGTCACCGTATAGACGATCATGAACCAGACCACCTCGATGAAGCTCTCCATCAGGTCGCCGGTCGCCTGCCCCGCCTGCCAGACTTTTGTCGCGATGCGGCCGGCGAAATCGTTCTGGAAGAAGGCATAGGACTGGCGCGAGACGTGCCGGTGCGCCTGCCAGCGCACCAGATTGTAGAATCCGGGCGTGATCGTCTGCTCGTCGACCAGCGCCGACAGGCCGACCACCAGAGTGCGGATGAACAGAACCACGGCGCCCATGAACAGGAGCTCGGGACCGGCGGCCGCCCACAGCGCGTGCCAGCTGCGCTCACCGGGCAACTGGTCGAGGATATCGACCAGCCTCCCGACGAAATAGAACAAGCCTGCCTCGACCAGCGGCGCGATGCCGCCGATGATGAGCATGGCGAAGAAGGCGAGCTTGGCCTGCCCGACATAGTGCCACAGGAAGCCGCCGACGCTGGCGGGTGGCCGAAGATTCACGGGCTCGCGGAACGGATAGACCCAGCCCTCGAACCAGCGATAGACGCCTTTCATCATTCCGCGGCTTCACCTTTCGCCGCCAGATCGTCGGCGGCCTGCTTTTCCTCGAGCAGGAAACCGCCCGACTGGCGCCGCCAGAGCTGGGCATAGAGCCCGCCCTTGGCGATCAGCGCCTCATGCGAGCCGTCCTCGACGATGCGGCCCTTGTCCATGACGACGAGCCGGTCCATCGCCGCGATGGTGGACAGCCGGTGGGCTATGGCGATGACGGTCTTGCCCTGCATCAGCTTGTAGAGGTTCTCCTGGATGGCGGCCTCCACTTCCGAATCGAGCGCGGACGTAGCCTCGTCGAGGATCAGGATCGGTGCGTCCTTCAGCATAACGCGGGCAATTGCGATGCGTTGCCGCTGGCCGCCGGACAGCTTCACGCCGCGCTCGCCGACAAGCGCCTCATAGCCGCTCTGCCCATGCGGATCGGTCAGTGCCGCGATCACATCGTCGACCTGAGCGGCTTTGGCGGCGCTAAACATGGCCTCGTCGCTGGCCGACTGGCGTCCATATTTGAGGTTCTCGCGAACGGATCGATGCAAGAGCGACGTGTCCTGGTTGACGAAGCCGATCGCCGCGCGAACGCTCTCTTGCGAGACGTGGCGGATGTCCTGTCCGTCGATCAGCACCTTGCCGTCCTGGACGTCGAACAGCCGCAGCACGAGATTGACCAGCGTCGACTTGCCGGCCCCGGAGCGACCGATCAGGCCGACCCGCTCGCCCGGCGCGATCTTCAGCGACAGATTGTCGATGACGCCGCCTTTGCCGTCCTTGCGCCAGTAGTTGAAATTCACCCGGTCGAACTCGATGCCGCCGGCGGTCACGGCGAGGGCCGGTGCGTCAGGCTGGTCCTGCGTGGTGATGGGACGCGCGATCGTCGTCATCGAATTGCTGGCAACGCCGATCTGCCGGAAAACGTTGGCGCCGACATCGAGGATCCTGCCGGAGATATTGGCGATCTGCAGCGCGAACGGTATCGCGGTCGCCACGGCTGCCGTAGTCATGGTCCCCGCGTTCCAGCCGGCCAGCGCCAGCCAGCTTATGGCAATGAGCAGCGCCGCGTTGAGGACGAACAGGGCCGACCACATCAGCGTGAAAACGCGCATCAGCTGGTAAAACGTGTGGGCATGCTCGACCACCGCGTGCGAGACATATTTGTCTTCGTGCTCGCCGGTCGAGAACGTCTTGAGCGTCAGGATGTTGGTGTAGCTGTCGACCATGCGGCCGCTCACCTGCGACCACCGTTCCGACAGTTGGGACGAACGCTGCGTGATCCTGGGCATCGCGGACCAGAAGATGAGGCAGTAGAATACCAGCCACACCGCCACCACAGCCAGCAGCAGCGTATCGAGCCGCGCCAGCACGACGATGGCGACCGCGACGAAGACCAGCGCGTACCAGACCGCATCGACGGTGAGGTTGACGCTCATCTCCACCGAATCGCCGCTCTGCATGACCTTGGTTCCGATGCGGCCGGCGAAGTCGTTCTGGAAGAACGACCAGTCCTGGCGCACGACGTGCCAATGGCTCTGCCAGCGGATGAGGTCGATGAGGTTCGGCGCGATGGCGTGGTTGCGGATGAGACCATCGACAACCATCGACAGCGGACGCAGCAGCACGACGATCGCCATCATGACGAGCAATGGCATGTGCGCAGCAAAGAAATCGCCTGGCTTGGTGCTGGAGAGCAGGCCGACGATCAGGCCGACGAAAATCGGCAGCATCGCGTCCACTACCGCCGCGAGGGCAACGATGATCATGCGCAACCGATAGGCGGCGCGAAACTGTCTTATGAAATACCAGTAGAACCGCCAAAGGCCCATTGGCGGCTGCCTGTCGTCGGCCAGCGCCACCGGCGAATAACGGCTTTCGAACCAGGTGAAGATGCGGTCGAACATTTTTCTCTCATCGCGCCGGAAATCCGCCGGTAACCGATCTGGTCGCCAGCAGGCCTCTGGCGAGGTCGTGGTTACGCCCGGGATCGATTCCCCGCAATCGCCGTAACCTTGATGCCGGAGCGGCTCGACGGCTCACAGAACCGCCGGGCCGCTCCAAGTCTTTGTTTTGCGCAATTCCGGACGGAGTTGCTGCAATCGCGATCGCGTTACTCCGCAGCCATCTCGGATCGAAGCGACCTGGCATCGGGCTCAGCCGGCGCGTCATCGAGCAGGAAGCCGCCCGACTGGCGTTGCCAGAGCTGGGCGTAGAGCCCGCCCCTGGCGACGAGCTCCTCATGCGAGCCTTCCTCGATGATGCGCCCCTTGTCCATGACGACGAGCCGGTCCATCGCCGCGATCGTCGACAGGCGGTGCGCGATGGCGATGACGGTCTTGCCCTGCATCAGCTTGTAGAGGTTCTCCTGGATGGCTGCCTCGGCTTCCGAATCGAGCGCCGACGTCGCCTCGTCGAGGATGAGGATCGGCGCGTCCTTCAGCATGACGCGGGCAATCGCGATGCGCTGCCGCTGGCCGCCGGACAGTTTGACGCCGCGGTCGCCGACATGGGCATCGAATCCCTTGCGGCCGTTATGGTCCGAGAGCCCGCCGATGAAATCGAGCGCCTCCGCCCGGCGCGCCGCCTCGATGAGCATTTCGTCGGTCGCGTCCGGCCGGCCATAGAGGATGTTCTCCTTCACCGAGCGGTGCAGCAGCGAAGTGTCCTGCGTGACCATGCCGATCTGCGCGCGCAAAGAATCCTGCGTCACCGCCGCAATCTCCTGGCCGTCAACGAGGATCCTGCCGCTTTCCAGGTCGTAGAAGCGCAACAACAGATTGACCAGTGTCGATTTGCCGGCGCCGGAGCGACCGACAATACCGACCTTCTCGCCGGGTTTCACGGTGAGCGACAGGTTCTCGATGACGCCCTTCTGCTTGCCGTAATGGAAGCGGATGTCCTCGAAGCGGATCTCGCCCCGGGCGACGGTGATGTCATTGGCGCCCGGCCTGTCTTCGACCAGCCGCGGCAGCGAGATCGACTGGATGCCGTCCTGCACCGTGCCGATATTCTCGAACAGCACGGACATCTCCCACATGATCCATTGCGACATGCCCCACATGCGCAGCACAAGGCCGATGACCACGGCTACTGCGCCGATCGTCACCGCCTGGCCGAGCCACAGCCACAGCGAGATCGCCGTGACAGAGACCAGCAGCAGCGAGTTCAGGATGTAGAGCAGGCCGTAAAGCACCGTCACCAGCCGCATAGAACGGTAGACGGTGTCGAGGAAGCCTGCCATGCCTTCCCTGGCGAAGGTCGCCTCGCGGCGCGCGTGCGAAAACAGCTTCACCGTCTGGATGTTGGCGTAGCTGTCGACGACGCGGCCGGTCATGGTCGAGCGTGCGTCGGCTTGCTCCTCGCCGACTTTGCCCAGCCGCGGAATAAAATGCCACAGCAAGGCGACATAACCGATCAGCCACACACCCAAGGGTGCGGCCAGCCGCAAATCCGCCGAACCGACGATGAACAGCATGCCGAGGAAGTAGACGATCACGTAGTTGAGGACATCTATCAGCTTCATGACGAAGTCGCGCACGGCGAGTGCGGTCTGCATCAGTTTGGTGGCGATCCGGCCGGCGAACTCGTCCTGGTAGAAAGCCATCGACTGTTTCAGCAAATAGCGATGCACCTGCCAGCGGATGCGCATGGGATAATTGCCCATCAGCGTCTGCTGGTTGAGCAACGAACGCAGCCACACCGTACCGGGCAGCGCAAACAGCACGATGAAAGCCATGCCGGCGAGTTTCCAGCTCTCGGTCTGCAGGAACGTTTCCCGGTTCTGCGCGGACAGCCAGTCGACGATGCGGCCCATGAAACCGAACATCCACACTTCTGTGATGGCGATCGCCGCCACCAGCACCGCATCTACGGCGATGTAGGGCCAAACGCCGCGCGTATAATGAACGCAGAAGGCGATCAGCGTCTTCGGCGGCTCGACCGGCTCCGCGGCGGGAAACGGATCGAGCCTGTTTTCAAACCAGCGGAACATTCCAGGCACTCGACTATCTAGGCGCTCACGCGGCGCGGGATTGATGGGCAAGGCTTTGCGGCCGCGCGGCATTGCGGGCCGGCGATACGGAATCATCCGCATCGCCGGCCCTGTCCCGCGCAATATAGGGTTTCGCCGGCATTTCGCCGACAGGCTCGTTTGACGTCCCTGACGGCACCGAACTTCCCGACGAAAGGCTGGAGCCTGCCCGGCTCCTGTCGCCCGGCCGGATCAGGCGGATGATCCGGCGCACAAGCGTGGGCCGGCTGTGGTCGGGCACCGCGCGCGAGAAATCGACGTCCGGCAGCATGCCGCGATGCGGCCTGCGCCGTTCCTCGGCATGCACGGCCGACGAATAGGTCTCGCCGATCAGCAGCGCCCAGGTAGCCGCCTTGCGCTCGTGCAGGCTTCTTGAACCAGGTATTTTGTAGGGATCGAACATCGGCCCGTCCTCCATATGCAAATGCGTTAAAAACGGTGATGCGGCCTCGACCATCGGCATTCGGCCGAAGGCGCGGATCGAATCGGCCGGGAGACGACTAGCGTCGGTCCCGACACGCTCAGCTGGGGCACGGCGCCCCTTTGGCAGTTTGAAAAACATCGCAAGATTCCTTCGAAGGCCGAAAACTGGGTTCGGCGGGAATCGGTGCGATGAGGACTTAAAGTGTCAGAAGAATCGTCGTACCGAAACCGCCGGTGGGCATAGGGGTGCCCCGGAGAGGAGCTGGAAGTGCATGGTCATCATGTGGTCCCCCTCCTTCGGTTCGGGTTGACGATGGTCAGCATATACTCGACTTCGCAGAAAATGGCCACCCGCCAGTCCAGAAATCGCCGAAAGCCGGAGGCGCCTGTGGCCGATCTGCCACTTATTAGCAGGATACGGAAATGAACGATCGTCTCCGCATCGCGCTCTACCAGCCGGACATCGCCGGCAACACCGGGACAATCCTGCGCTTCGCCGCCTGCCTCGATATCGGCGTCGATATCATCGAGCCGGCTGGTTTCCCGCTCTCCGACCGGGCGCTGAAACGGGCCGGCATGGACTACCTCGAAATGGCGGCGCTGTCCCGCCATGCCGACTGGCACGCCTTCGAGGGGTGGCGAAAGACCAACGCGCGCCGCCTCGTGCTGCTCACCACCAAGACCACGGCCGCCTACACCGACTTTGCTTTCGCTGCCGGCGACATCCTTCTGTTCGGCCGCGAATCCGCCGGCGTGCCGGACCAGGTCCACCAGGCGGCGGATGCGCGACTGACCATCCCGATGCGGCCCGGAGCGCGCAGCATCAATGTCGCGCTGTCCGTCGCCATGGTCGCGGGCGAAGCGCTGCGCCAGCTCGGCTAGAACCTCGAGCCCTTCTTCATTGCTGCGCGCAGGGTCCACTCGCGGCGTCATTCTCACGCAGGCGCACATCGCCTTCTCCTGCAATTGTCCCATCGACGTTTCTTGGCTACAAGCTCAACTTAACTTGAGGTCAAGCGGAAAAATCGAGATGGCTCCAGTAAGGGAATTGACGGTCGGCCAGGTGGCCGTGCGCAGCGGCGTTGCGGTATCGGCGCTGCATTTCTACGAGGCGCGCGGCCTGATCCGCAGCCACCGCACCTCCGGCAACCAGCGGCGCTACAGCCGCGACGTGCTTCGGCGCGTGGCGATCATCCGCGTCGCCCAGGAGGTCGGCATCTCGCTTGCCGACATCGCCCGGGCGTTCCAGTCGCTGCCGGAAGAGCGCACACCGAACCGCGAGGACTGGAACCTGCTTTCGACAGCCTGGCGCGACGAGCTCGACCAGAAGATCGCCCAGCTCAAGAAATTGCGCGACGGCCTGACCGATTGCATCGGCTGCGGCTGCATGTCGATCGACAAATGCCCGCTGAGGAACAAGGAAGATCGGCTGGCCAAGGAGGGGACGGGGGCGAGACGGCTGGCGGTGCGCTGACAGTCTGCCGCCAAGGTGCATTGAGATTCAGGTCAGGCCGAGTCGAAAGTGGCTTCCGAGAACCGGAGCGGAGCGTACTTAAAGTACGTGAGCACCGGAAGCGCAGGAGCCGCCATTTGCAGGCTGGCCTCACCTGAATATCAATGCACCTTAATCGGCCGCCGGCAGCCGCCGCATGGTGAATTCGATCACGTCGCCCGGGCGCTCGAACCAGCTTTCGATCTCGGTCCAGTAGGCCTGTTTCGGAAAACGCTCGAACCACTCCTTGGCCTTGAGGCGCGCATCCGGGCGCGGCAGCACGAAGGTTTCGCGCAGGAAACCGTCGCGCGGCTGGTTTTCGCGCTCAGCCCGTGAGCGCTCCAGCCTCTTGCGTAAGCCATCCAGCGGCGGTCTTGCCGGGGTGCGCACGAAGGAACTCCTTTGCACCTTGGTCAGACAGGACTTGACCCTTCCTCTCAAGAGATTAGGGATCGCGCCCTGAAAAGACGAGTCATTTGTCAGGCAAGTGTGCCTGTAACCGGAGACCGAATTGGAAAGACCTGACCTTCCCGTGGGCCTGCCGGCCGACATCGAGCAGAAGAAGATGAAGGCACGTCTGTGGTTCGAGGCCTTGCGCGAGCGCATCTGCGCCACTTTCGAGCAGATCGAGCAGGAACTCACCGGCCCGCAAGCGTCATGGTCGCCCGGCCATTTCGAGAAGACCCCCTGGGAGCGCGACGAGGGCCGCGGCGGCGGCGGCACCATGTCGATGATGCGCGGCCGCGTCTTTGAGAAGGTCGGCGTCCACACCTCGACCGTCCATGGCGAATTCTCGCCCGAGTTCAGGAGGCAGATTCCCGGCGCCGAGGAAGACCCGCGCTTCTGGGCGAGCGGCATCTCGCTGATAGCACATCCCTGGAACCCCAACGTGCCGGCCGTGCATATGAATACCCGCATGGTCGTCACCACGCGCCAGTGGTTCGGTGGCGGCGCCGATCTGACGCCGGTGCTCGACCGCCGCCGCACCCAGGACGATCCCGACACGATCGCCTTCCATCGCGCCATGCAGTTCGCCTGCGAGAAGAACGCCGCCGTCGCCGACTATCCCAAATTCAAATCGTGGTGCGACGAGTATTTCTTCCTGCCGCACCGCAACGAGCCGCGCGGCATCGGCGGCATCTTCTTCGACTGGCTGCATTCTGACGAGGACAGGGGCGGCTGGGACGCCGATCTCAATTTCGTCCAGGATGTCGGACGTTCTTTTCTCGTCGTCTATGCCCATCTGGTGCGGGGCAATTTCAACCAGAACTGGACTGATGGCGAGCGCGAGGAACAGCTCATCCGGCGCGGCCGCTACGTCGAATTCAACTTGCTTCACGATCGCGGCACCATCTTCGGCCTGAAAACCGGCGGCAATGTCGCCTCGATCCTGTCCAGCCTGCCGCCCGAGGTAAAATGGCCGTAACGATCCGGTGAGCGCGGCGACGGCCGCATTGCTGTCCAATTCGCCGAATCTTGGCCGGCAATGTGGCAGGGACGATATCTTTTTCGTCTAATATCCCTTTGAAAAAATTGAGCTATTTAAGATCGCCGGGTCGGGAAGCGCCGGCGGTCGAAGCGGAGATCATCTCGTCTCCCTCCGGCCGTGAGCCGGCGCGACTTGACGACCCTGATCACGAGGTGCCTCGCCGAATCGGGCACCCGCATTCCAGGAGAGCACGCCATGCGCAAGCTTATCGTGACCGCAGCAACCGCCGCCCTTCTCGCCTCCGGCGGCGCCGCGCTCGCAGCGGTCAAGCACACCACCGGCACCGTCAAGAGCTTTGACGGAACGGCCATGAGTCTTGTTCTGGACGACGGATCCACTTTCAAGCTGTCCAAGGCCTTCAAGGATCCCGGCATCCAGGCCGGCGAGAAGGTTCGCGTCTCCTGGGACATCAGCGGCAAGAACAAGATTGCCGAGGCCGTCAAGATCATGAAGTGAAGGCCTGCCCGTCAAAGGCAGATCGAGTTCTCAGGCGGCAAGGAAGGCGGGGCAGCACTGCTCCGCCTTCCTTTTTTGGAGAGAAAAGCAGTCTGCCGCGGGCTGCGATGCAACCGAAACCGGTCGCATGTGTTATGGTTTTCCAGCAGAACGAGGAAAGGAAAGTCCGATGAAGGAATTCCAATGCGGGTCGCTTGTCCCCGGCTGTGACTGGCATACGCGCGCCGAGGAAGAAGCCGAGGTGATGCGCCGGGCCGTCGAGCACATGCGCGAGACGCATGGCGAGACCGTCATCCGCGAGACGATGATCGAGGCGATACGCTCCCGCATCCAGAAGGTTCGCGACGCGGCCTGAGGGACTCCTCACCTTCGAACAGATCGACCGGCAGCGAAATCAGGACGGCTCAGGGCCTGAGCATGTTCCATCGCGAGTTGCGAACCAATTTGCCTGAGTCGATCCCGGAAGGTCCGGACCGGCCCGGCATTTCAAACAGATACTTATATTCGAGTCGTCTCATTTAAGTTTGCGGTAACGGAATTCGTGCCACCGTCGGGCAAATGATCCGGCTGCAGGGCTGGCCGAGAAACTCGCCGCCACCCAAGGCGCTGACCGGATCGGTGGGGCGAGGTGTTTCGCGCATGCGCGAACGATCCGGCAAGAGGAGAACATCGTGCGAGGCGGCGCTGCTGCTGTGCGCATGTCTCGGCGCGTCTCCCGCGACCGCCCAGGAAATGATGACCACCTCGCTGATCGGCATGCATCAGGGGTCGCCGCTGAGCGACCGTGCCCGAGGCCTCGGCGGTGGCGGCTATGAGCTGCAGAATGGAAGCTGGGTCTCGTTCAACCAATGGTACCACACGAACTGGGTAGACATGCATGTCGACCTGCTCACCCAGGTTACCGAAAACACCGGCATCCTTTGGGGGTTCGGGACCGGCGAACAAGGCGACAAATACACCATCGGGCCCAGCCTGAAGCTCGGTTTCCTCACCCAGACGCATCCGAATCCGAACAGCACCCTGTCGCTGTCCGTAACGTCGATCATCGGCGGAAACCTCACCGAGAAACCTTGCCTGGCCGACTACGGGGATCTGGGCTCCTACAGTGTCAATTGCCGGCTCGCAGCCGGTGAGATGGCGCCGCAGGAAACCCTGAAATACCTGGTTAGCGCCAAGCCTGAGAGCATGCATCTGTGGCTGAATTATCGTCTCACTTTCTGATCGCCGGGAGCCGCGAATGAAAAGTCCATCTCGTCCCGAAACGCGCGATCGCCCGTCCTGGTTCTTGTTTGGCTGGAGTTGGAACATGTCTGCTGGTCACCTGAAATTCGGCCTCGTTGCCGCCCTTGCCATCCTTTCGGCGCCCATTGCCTCGGCGCAGGAGGGCCTCGGCGCGGACGAGACGGCGGCGCTCTGCCATGGCGGCGGCTCGATCTGCGTGAGTGCAAAGATACCGGTCGCGCGCACGACGCAAACGGTACAGAACTGGATGAGCCCCGACGTCGGCGCGGCATGGGCCGCCGGCTACAAGGGCAAGGGCGTCACCATCACCATGGTCGACGACTTCAGCAGCACCTCGCGCTTTTCCGGCAATTTCGGGATCGGCGTGCAGACCCAGCGACACGGCGAATGGACGCGCGAGGAAGCAAGCATGATTGCTCCCGCCGCGACCATCCGCTCCAAGGATTTCTCGACGGGCACGGCCGTTTCGCTGGCACGCGGCCTTAATGTGCTGAACCTGAGCTACGGCATGTACACAACCGCGGGCTACAGCGCGAACCAGATCTGGTGGGCTCCAGAGGAGTCCTCGATCATCTCCTACGCCACCAAAGGTTCGGCCATCGTCTCGAAGGCGGCCGGCAATGACGCGGTCGCTGTTGGCGGGGTCACTGGTGGCCAGCAGGACTATCTCGACCTTGCTTTGATCGGCAAACCGACCGCGATCTTCGTCGGCGCGCTGTCGACGAACGGAACCACAGCCAACAAGGCCCAGCTCGCCTGGTATTCCAATTATGCCGGCTCCGACCAGGCTGTGCAGAGCCACTTCCTGGTGGTCGGCGTCGAGGGTGACAAGACCGGGCTCTACGGAACGTCTTTTGCCGCGCCGATCATCTCCGGCTATGCTGCGATCATCGGCAGCAAGTTCACCAAGGCGACGCCCGTCCAGATCACCAACGACCTGCTCAATACGGCCCGCACCGACACGCTGGCCAATTACGACCCGTCCGTCTACGGCAAGGGCGAAGCAAGTCTCTCGCGCGCTCTCGCTCCTGTGGCCATACACTGACAGGCACCGGCCGTTCCGGCCCGTCTAGCTCTCCAGCGCCTGCGCGGCGCGTTCCACCAGCGCGCCGCGTTCCAGGGTGAAGCCGGACTCGACCCATTCCTTCTCGAGGTTCTTCAGCGTGGCGCCGAGCTTCGGTCCTGGCGACGCGCCAAGCGCGGTCAGGTCGGCGCCTTTTATCGGAAACACCGGCTTTTCCCATTTCAGCGTGAAATTGAGCAGGCGTGAAAAGCCGCCGGCTTCCATCATCGCCTGATTGTCCTCGACTGCGCGCGTCCGCGCGGCGGCAAGCGCCAGCCGAATGCGGTCGATATAGCCGTTGCGATCGCCGTAATAGAGTTTCTTGGCCAGCTCGGTCTCCGTCGCCTTGGCATCCGGCGCGATGGTCAGTGCCCAATGCCGCAGGCGGCCGGCCTCGTCGTTCGACAATCGCAGCCGCTCGCCAAGCGTCTTCATGCGCACGGCATCGGGCGGGACGATCGCCTCCAGCCTCAGCACAGGATCGGCGGCCCAGCCGAGATCTTTTCCAGTTTTGACCAGGCCATGGATGGCGTCGATGCCCCACTTCTCGCTTTCCGGCAGCACGGCGGTGAGCACGCCTGCCTGGCGCATCCATAAGAGCGCGCGCGAGGGATCGGGAGCCGACAGCAGCTTCTTCAGCTCGGACCAGACGCGTTCGGCCGAAAGCCGGGCAAGTCCGTCCTTCAGCCTGGCACAGGCCTTCAGCCCTTCCGCGTCCGGCCGTCCGTCGCCATACCAGGCAAAAAAACGGAAAAAGCGCAGGATGCGCAGATAATCCTCGCGGATGCGCGCCTCCGCGTCGCCGATGAAACGCAGCCGCCTCCCCTCTATATCGGCGACGCCGCCGACGAGATCGACGACCGTGCCGTCCGCTTCGGCGTAGAGCGCGTTGATGGTGAAGTCGCGCCGCTCGGCGTCCGCTTTCCAATCGCGCCCGAAGATCACCTTTGCCCGCCGGCCGTCGGTCTCGACATCGGCCCTGAGCGTCGTCACCTCATAAGGCTTGCCGCCGGCGATCACCGTGATCGTGCCATGCTCGATGCCTGTCGGCACCGTCTTGAAACCGGCCGCCTCCGCGCGCCGGACCGTTTCCTCGGGCACGGTGGTTGCGGCGATGTCGATGTCGGCGACCGGTTGGCCGATCAGCGCATTGCGCACCGCGCCGCCGGCGACACGCGCTTCCTCGCCGCCCTGCTTCAGCGCAGCAAGAAGCTTCTGCAGATGCTTGTCGGCCAGCCAATCGGCCTTGCCCGAGAGTGACGCCTCAGCGGTCAACCATAAAGCCTTTCATAGAGCGTGCGGATGATGCCGGCGGTGACGCCCCAGATACGCTGGCCGCCATAGGGCATCTCGTAGAAGAACCATTCGAGCTCGTTCCACATGCGGCTGTCGCGCGCGTGGTTGGCCGGATCCATCAGGAAACTCAGGGGCACCTCGAAAGCCGCATCGACCTCATCGGCATTGAGCGTCAACGAAAAACCCTGGCGCACGGTGCCAAGCACCGGCACGATGCGGTAGCCGCTGCCGGCGACGTAGTCGGGCATGCGGCCGATGATCTCGACGAAATCCCGTTCGAGACCGATCTCCTCGAAGGTCTCGCGCAAAGCGGTTGCCTCGGGGCTTGCATCGGTCGCATCGATGGTGCCGCCTGGAAAGGCCACCTGGCCGGAATGGTTGCGCAGTTTCTCGGCGCGCTTGGTGAGCAGCACCATGGCGCCCTCGGCGCGGTCGACCACGGGAATCAGCACCGCCGCGTCGCGCAGCGGCTTGATGTGTTTGAGCCTGGGATGGCCGGGATTGAAGCGATGATCGCCGAATTCATCGCCGGGGACGATCGCCGCTTGCGCCGCGACGCGCGCCCGAAAATCCGCGACCGAAAACGCCGCCGGCGTCACCTGGTCCATCATGCGCTCAGCCGTTTCAGTTTCTCGACCGGCATGATCGGATAGACCTCTCCGCCCGAGCGAATGGCGAACATCGCCTTGCCGCCGATGTCGATCTCCTCGCCATGCTCGACCAACTCATACATCACCGGACGCGCCACCAGCGCTTCCAGTCGTCCGCGCACCAGCACATAGGGTTTCAGTCCGCCGGTTTCGTCCTCGTCGACGAAGCGCAGCGCATGGCCGGGGCCGGCGGCGACGACATCGCCGACATTCGTGCGGAAGGTGACAACCTGGTCGTTCCCGCTCCCGGACACGTTCATTTCGACGGCGATGAAGGGCGCGTCGACGACGCGGATCCCAACCCGCTCGACCGGCGTCACCAGATAGGTCTTGCCGTCGTCATCCTTGCGCAACACGCTGGAAAAGAGCTGCACCAGCGGCATGCGGCCGATCGGCGTGCCGAGATAGAACCAGGTCCCGTCGGCCTTGATCTCCATGTCGAGGTCGCCGCAGAACTCCGGATTCCAGCGCTCGACCGGCGCCGGCCCCTTGCCGGCCCGGGCCGCGCGGGAGATCAGCGCCTCAAGGCCGCGCGCCTCTGTGGCGCCGATCAGGCTCTGTTTGCTCAAGCTGTGCTCGCCAGCGCTCTGTTCGTCGGGCGTTTGTTCACGATGTTCGCTGCGTTCGGCCATGGTCACGAAATAGTCACTGTTGTCCCGATTGTCAGCCTTGTCCGCCCGAGTCTGTGATTTAAGTTCAATTACAGGCGCCAGGTGAGGCCGAATCGCGGCATTCTGCGGCATCGAGAGTGCAGGCCGGCATTTCCAACCACAAGGATCGAACGGCATGAGCGTGATGATCAAGGAAAGCCCGATCAGCGAAAAAGCGATGATCGAGGAAGCCGAAAAGGCGCTGGCCGATATCTCCAGGATCCGCGACGCGGTCGGCAGGGTGATCTTCGGCCAGGAGGCGGTCGTCGAGCGCACGCTGGTGGCTCTGCTGGCCGGCGGTCATGCGCTGCTGGTCGGCGTGCCGGGCCTCGCCAAGACCAAGCTGGTCGAGACACTAGGCATCGTGCTCGGCCTTGATTCGCGCCGCGTCCAGTTCACGCCCGACCTAATGCCGTCGGACATCCTCGGTTCCGAGGTGATGGAACAGGACGAGTTCGGCAAGCGCTCCTTCCGCTTCATTTCCGGGCCGATCTTCACGCAATTGCTGATGGCCGACGAGATCAACCGCGCTTCGCCGCGCACACAATCGGCGCTGCTGCAGGCCATGCAGGAATATCACGTCACCATCGCCGGCGCCCGCCACGACCTGCCCGCGCCCTTCCACGTGCTGGCGACGCAGAACCCGCTGGAACAGGAAGGCACCTACCCGCTGCCGGAGGCTCAGCTCGACCGCTTTCTGATGCAGGTCGACATCCTCTATCCCGAGATTGAGGCGGAACGCCGTATCCTGCTCGAAACCACCGGCGTCGACGAAGCCAAGGCCGACAATGTGCTGCAGCCGGCACGGCTGAGGGAAATCCAGACGCTGATCCGACGCATGCCGGTGCCGGAAAGCGTCGTCGAGGCGATCCTCAAGCTGGTGCGTTCGGCCCGGCCAGGCCAGGGCAATGCCGAGACGGACAAGCACGTCGCCTGGGGGCCAGGTCCCCGCGCCAGCCAGGCGCTCACCCTGTGCGCCCGCGCCCGCGCCCTATATGATGGCAGGTTGGCGCCCTCGGTCGACGACGTTCGCGCCTTGGCCGAACCGGTGCTGCAGCATCGCATGGCGCTGACTTTCGCCGCCCGCGCCGAAGGCACTTCCGTGCGCGACGTGGTGGCGAAGCTGGCAAAAGGCATCTGATGGGTCGAATAGGCGAGGTCCAGGCACCGGTTGCGACGCGCGACGCGCTCGCCCGTGGCCGGTTGCGGGCTTCACTGGTGCCGGACCTGCTGGTCGAGGCGCGCCGTATCGTCAATACGGTGATCGCCGGCTGGCATGGCCGTCGCAAGCGCGGCATCGGCGAGAATTTCTGGCAGTTCCGGCCCTATGTCGAAGGGGATTCCTCGCGCATCGACTGGCGCCGCTCAGCGAGAGACGACCATACCTATGTGCGCGATCGTGAATGGGAAGCCGCGCACACCGTCTGGCTCTGGGCCGACCCCTCGCCTTCCATGCTCTACAAATCGGCCGCGGCAAGCGTCTCCAAGCAATCGCGCGCACTGGTGCTGGCGCTCGCCTTGGCCGAGCTCTTGTCGCGCAGCGGCGAGCGCATTGCCTGGCCGGGCCTGACCGACCCGTTCACCGCCCGCAACGGCGCCGAGCGCATCGCCGCCCAGCTCAGCCACGCCGCCGCGCTTCCGGCCAAGCCCGATCTGTCGACCATCCGCCGTTTCTGCGACATCGTGCTGGTCAGCGATTTCCTCGATCCGGTTGAGGAAACCATGGCCTGGCTCGACGTGCTCGCCCGCCACGGCGTGCGCGCGCATCTGATCGAGGTGGCCGATCCGGCCGAGGAAACCTTCCCCTATGCCGGCCGCACCGAGTTCACCGATCCCGAGACCGGCGACAAGCTGACCGCCGGCCGCGCCGAGATGCTGGCCGAGGAATATCGCCTGCTTTACCGGGCCCGCCGCGACGAACTGGCTGCCTGGTGCAAGCGTCTCGGCTGGAGCTACACCGTCAACCACACCGACCGCCTCGCCTCCGAGGCGCTGGTGCGCGTCCACCTGGCGATGACCGCCGACGGCACCAATTTCGGAAGGGCGGTCGCATGAGCTGGCTGCCGCTTTCGTTCGGGGCGCCCATGGTGCTGTGGGGCCTTCTGGCCCTGCCGGTGATCTGGTGGCTGCTGCGGCTCACCCCGCCCAGGCCGCAAACGGAAGTTTTTCCGCCGCTGAGAATCCTCGCCCGGGTCCTGAGGCGCGAAGAAACCCCGCAGCAAAGCCCGTGGTGGCTGACGCTGCTTCGGTTGCTGATGGCGGCGCTCATCGTGATGGCGCTGGCCGAGCCGGTCTTCAACCCGCGCGAAAAACTGCCGGCGGAGGGCGCCGCCCTGGCGCTTGTCGTCGACAATGGCTGGGCGAGCGCCGCCGACTGGAACAAGCGAGTCGCCACCGCCGATCGGCTGATCGCCGACGCCGGCTCGAACGGCGTGCCGGTCGTGATCGCCTTCACCGCCGAGAAGCCCAATGCCGAGATCGGCCCTTTCGACGCTTCGGGCGCGCTCGATCACCTGCGCGCCGCCAAGCCGCGGCCGATTCCTACCGACAGGCCCGCCGTCTACGCCCGCGTCGCCGCCGCGTTGGAGCGCCTGCCGGGCGCCAGCGTTGCGGTGCTCGCCGATGGGCTTGCCGCCAAAGGCGACGAGGCCGCTTTCAAGACGCTGCTCGAAAAGAATGCGACACGGCTGGTCTGGGCCACGTCCGACCGGCCTTCCGTGACCGGCCTGATCGGCGCCGACAACCAGGTCGATGGTTTCGCTTTGAGCGCCATTCGCGCGCCGGGCAATCCGGCGCCGGCGCAGGTCACCGCTGGCGCCTTCGATGACAAGGGCCGCCGCATCGCCGATGCGACGCTGACCTTCGCGCCGGGCGAAACCATCGCCACGGGGACGATGGCGGTTCCCTTCGAGCTACGCAACGACTTCGCTTCGATCGCGCTCGACGGCGAGCACCAGGCCGGCGCCGTGCGCGTGCTGGACGAGAGCTCGAAACGCCGCCGTGTCGGCCTTCTGTCGCAGGCCGAGGCCGACCAGGCGCAGCCGCTTCTGTCGCCGCTCTATTACATCCGCCGCGCCCTGCAGCCCTTTGCCGACCTGGTCGAGCCGTCGAGCGCCGATCTCGCCGACGCCATTCCGCAGCTTCTCGACCAGAAGCCGGCGATGATCATCATGGCCGATGTCGGCACCATCCCGGCGCAGGTCAAGCAGCGGCTGGTCGACTGGGTCGACAAGGGCGGCACGCTGGTCCGTTTTGCCGGTCCCCGCCTTGCCGCGTCCGGCAATGACGACGACCTTTTGCCGGTCAGGTTGCGCAGCGGCGAGCGCGCGCTGGGCGGCGCGCTGTCGTGGACGACGCCGCAGGCGGTGACCGAATTCCCGAAGAGCGGCCCCTTCGCCGACCTCTCGCCGCCCTCCGAGGTGACGGTGAGCCGGCAGGTTCTGGCCGAGCCGACGCCCGACATCGTCGAGCGCACCTGGGCCACGCTCGCCGACGGCACGCCGCTGGTGACGGGCATGAAGAAGGACAAGGGCACGCTGGTGCTCTTCCATGTCACGCCTGAGGCGACCTGGTCGAACCTGCCGATCTCCGGCAGCTTCGTCGAAATGCTGCGGCGTGTCGTGCAATTGTCGCGCAACCAGGGCGCCGCGATCGCCAATGCCGAAGCCGCCGCGGCGTCGCTCGCTCCCTACCGCATGATCAGCGCCGACGGCATGCTGACGCCGCCCTCGCCGGATGCCCGACCGCTGGTGCCCGGCGCCGGTCCGCTGCCGGTGACGCTGGAGAATCCGCCCGGCCTTTACGGCTCCGAGACGGGCGTCTTCGCACATAATCTGCTCGATGCGTCGAGCACGTTCACGCCGCTGGTCCGTCCGCAGGTTTCGCTGCCGGTGACAGCCATCCCCTATGCCTTCGATGAATCGGAGAACCTGAAGGGGCCGCTGGTCGCCATCGCGCTGCTGTTGATGGTGCTCGACACTTTGGCCGTGTTCTGGATGGGCGGACTGCTGGCGCGCCGGCCGCGCCGCGCAGGCACGGCGGCGACCGCCGCGGCCGTTCTGGTCGTGCTGGGCGGTCTCTTCGGCCATGCCGATCTTGCCCGCGCCGATGATTCCAAGCCCGGCGACAGCCAGGCGATCGAGGATATTTCGAAAACCCGCATCGCCTATGTCATCACCGGCGAGCCGGGCGTCGATTCGATCAGCCGCGCCGGCCTCGAGGGCCTCACCCGTTTCCTCATCGAGAAGACCGCGCTCGAGCCCGGCCCGCCGGCGGGCGTCGACATCGCCAAGGACGAGCTGTCCTTCTTCCCGCTGATCTATTGGCCGATCGATGCGACGGCGCCCATGCCCAGCCAGGCGGCGATCGCCCGCATCGACGCCTATATGCAGCAGGGCGGCACGGTTCTGTTCGACACGCGCGACCAGTTTTCGAACGGCATCGGCGCCGGCTCCGCAAGCCCGGCGACCGAGCGGCTGCGCGACATCCTGGGTAATCTCAACGTGCCGCCGCTGGAGCCGGTGCCGTCGGACCACGTGCTGACGAAGTCCTTCTTCATCCTTCCGGAATTCCCCGGCCGCTTCAACGGCAGCCCGCTCTGGGTCGAGGCCTCGCTCGACGCCAGCAACACCGAGAACCGTCCCGTGCGCACCGGCGACGGCGTTTCGCCGATCATGATCACCGCCAATGATTTCGCCGGCGCCTGGGCCATCGACGAGAACGGCGATCCGATGCTGCCGACCGTCCCGCCCGATCCGATGCAGCGCATCTACGCGCTGCGCGCCGGCGTCAACATCATGATGTACATGCTGACCGGCAACTACAAATCCGATCAGGTGCATGTGCCGGTGCTGCTCGAACGGCTGGGGCAGTAGATCATGAACTGGTCCATCTCATTCGAACCGCTTCTCTCCTGGCCGCTCTTCGGCCTGCTCTTCGTGCCGCTGCTTTTGCTGGCGCTGGTCGGCCTGTGGTTCCGCCAGCGCGGCTCGGTATTGCGCTTCATCGCGCTGCTCGCACTCGCCGCTTCATTGCTCAATCCCGTTTTCCTCGCCGAGGAGCGCGAGGCGCTGAAGAGCGTCGTCGCCCTCGTCGTCGACCGCAGCCAGAGCCAGGACATCGGCGACCGCACCAAGCAGACCGACGAGGCGCTGGCCGGCCTGCAGCAGCGTCTTGCCCGCTTCAAGCAGTTCGATGTCCGTGTCGTCGAGGCCGGCAAGTCCGAAGCCGCCGACGAGCGCACCGAAACCAGGCTGTTCAGCGCGCTGGAAGGCGTCTTCCGCGACGTGCCGCCGTCGCGCATCGGCGGTGCCGTCATGATCACCGACGGCGAGGTGCATGATGCGCCTGCCGGCGCGCCGGAGTTCAACGCGCCGCTGCACGCGCTGATCACCGGCAATGAGCATGAGAAGGACCGCCGCATCCGCTTCGAGAACGCGCCGCGCTTCGGTCTCGTCGGCAAGCCGCTCGACATGACCTATCGCGTCATCTCGACGGAAGGCGATGGCGCGCCTGTGGACGTGCGCGTCTCGGTCAATGGCGAGCAGGTCTCGGTCGAGCACGCGACCGTCGGCCAGCCGATGAAGCTCTCGGTCACCATACCCAATGCCGGCCGCAACATCGTCCAGCTCGGCATCGACCGGGAACCCGGCGAACTGACCGACGCCAACAATCGGGCGATTGCCCTGGTCGACGGCATCCGCGAGAACCTGCGCGTGCTCCTGGTTTCCGGCGAACCGCATGCCGGCGAGCGCACCTGGCGCAACCTTTTGAAGTCGGACGCGTCGGTCGATCTCGTCCACTTCACGATCCTGCGTCCGCCGGAAAAGCAGGACGGAACGCCGATCAATGAGCTGTCGCTGATCGCTTTCCCGACGCGCGAGCTGTTCGTCGAGAAGATCAAGGATTTCGATCTGATCATCTTCGACCGCTACCAGCACCGCGACGTGCTGCCGATCCTCTATTACGACTACATCTCCGAATATGTCGAAAAGGGCGGCGCGCTGCTGATTGCCGCCGGCCCCGAATATGCCGGCGAGAACTCCATTGCCCGCACGCCGCTCAACGCCGCGCTGCCGGCCATGCCGACCGGCGAGGTGGTGGACAAGGCCTTCTACCCGCGCCTGACCGATCTCGGCCAGCGCCATCCGGTGACGCGCGGGCTCGACGGCTCGGCAAGCGAGCCGCCGCATTGGAGCCGCTGGTTCCGCACCATCGGCGTCAAGAACCCGGAAGGCGAAGTGGTGATGAAAAGCGCCGACGATCGGCCCCTGCTCCTGCTCGCTCGCAAGGGCGAGGGCCGTGTCGGTATGCTCCTGTCCGATCAGGGCTGGCTGTGGGCGCGCGGCTTCGAGGGCGGCGGACCGCATGTCCAGCTTTATCGCCGCATCGCCCACTGGCTGATGAAGGAGCCGGAACTGGAAGAAGAACGGCTAACCGCCGACGGCCGCGGCATGATGCTCGAAATCCGCCGCCAGACGATGAGCGATGATCCCGGTCCCGCCCAGGTCATCACGCCGTCCGGCAAGGCGGTGGCGGTGAAGCTCGAGAAAGCCGAGCCCGGCATTTTCACCGGCAGCCTGCAGACCGGCGAGATCGGCCTTTACCAGATCGGCAATGGCGACCTTACTGCGCTTGCCCATGTCGGCCCGATCAACGCGCCGGAATTTTCCGACGTGATCTCGACCGAGGATCGGCTGAAGGCGCCCGCCGAGGCGACCGGCGGCAGCGTGCGGCGGCTGGCACCGTCGTCGACGCTCGGCAATCTCGCCGGCGGCTTGACACTGCCGTCGATCGTTCCCGTCCGCTCTTCAGCGGCCGCGTCGGGCGACGACTGGATCGGCCTGCGCACCACCGACGACAGCACGCTCAAGGCCGTGTCGCGCGTGCCGCTGTTCGGCGGTTTCCTTGGCCTCGGCCTGCTGCTGCTCGCCATCGGCTCGATGTGGTATCGCGAAGGGCGGTGACGCCACCTTCTTCCTTCTCCCCTTGTGGGAGAAGGTGGATCGGCGCGCAGCGCCGAGACGGATGAGGGGTGTTCCAGCGGAGTGAGGCGTCGGCGTTCCCTGGAGCACCCCTCATCCGGCCGCTTCGCGGCCACCTTCTCCCACAAGGGGAGAAGGGAAAGCGCCTGCCCCTACTCTTCCGGTTCTGTGGTGAACAGCAGCGGATAGCCCTTGGCCTTGCCGGCGTCGGTCGCCCGCGTCGCCTTGGTCTCGGCGATATCGCGCGTAAACACCGCGACGACGCACACGCCGCGCGTATGCGCGGTGATCATGACGCGATGCGCCTGATCCTCACTGAGCTTGAATTCGCCCTTGAGCACCGTCACCACGAACTCGCGCGGCGTGAAATCGTCATTGACGAGGATGACTTTGTAGAGCTTCGGCCGCTCGGTTTTCGGCTGCGTCTTAGTGCGGGGTTTGAGGACGGTTTCGGGCATTGGATCCACCAGCGAGAATTGAGCTCTCTCGCTCTCATTCTGTCACGCAGCAAATATACGTCCAATTCCACGCGCGGTAATGCCGGCCTGGACCGTCACCCCTATGTGGGGAATCACTGCCGAAGGGTCAACGGCCCTGGCGCCCGACCTGGCGGCGCAACGCGGTGCCCGATCTGCCGGAACCTGCGCCGCCATCCATGTCGGAGCCGCGTTCGGCGAAGGCGAAGAACATCCAGCCGCCAAAGCCGATCACCGTCGCACCGGCCAGCAGGATCAGGACCCAGGACTGCGCCGGCGTGATGTAGTCGAAGCTTGAAGAGATCAGCGGAGCGAACAGCTCGGGCTCCGTCCTGCCGCTGGCGGGATCCGGCACGGGGCTTGCGGTAAAGATGATCAACGATCGCGCCGCCGCGGTGGCGATCAGGCCGCCGAGGGTCAGCGAACGCATCAGGGACGAAAACCGCTTCTTCATGCGGACTGTCCTACAGCACCGGCATTGCGATCGGGTTAAGGATAGGACTTGAGCGCGGTGGAAACCTGCTGGTTTCGGGCTCCCTGCCGCAAGCAAGCCGCCCCTGCCGAAATCGACCGGAGCGGCTTCGTCTAGTGGCGCAGAGCGCTGGATCAGGGCTTCTTGGCAGCCGGCTTCGCAGCAACGGGCTTCGCAGCCGACGCTTTCTTCTTGACCGGGCACTTGTGCGTCTTGGTCACTTTGCAGGCCTTCTTGGCAGCGACCTTCTTCATCGGCTTCGCAGCCGTGCTGTCCGCCGGAGCAGCCGTGGTGGTCGCGGTCGAAGCAGCCGGGGCAGCCGTCGTCGTGGCGGCGGCGTTGCCGAGCGCCGGCATCGCGAAGGCGAGAGCAACACCGAGGCCGAGGGCGGAGAGGATGGACTTCTTCATGGCTTCATTTCCTTTTTCTTGCGGGTCTGGGTGGGTGTCACTGAACGGGATCGATCGGTGCCACTCCAAGCAGCTTCAAAGCATTTGCGAGCATCCGGATTCCCTGTGCCTGCTTCTTGTTGGCGCAGAACCGGTTTCCCCTTCTTTGCAGTGCTTTCGCCGCGGTGACCTGCGTTGCCGCGGCATGGGTTTCGAGAGCTTCGTCAACCTGACGGCTCAGATTGGTGCAGCGCTCGGTCCGGGTGAGCGGAGCGACGACCTTTGCGGTGGAGGCGCCGTCCGCGGCTGTGACGAGCGATATGCTGAGCAAAGCACCCATCACGCTGATCCAGAACCTCTGCATTGGTCTTGTCCGTTACTCCGGAAACTCGCGTCGCAGCCGATGACCTGACCGCCACGGCACCGTTTATGCCCTTGAAATTTTTCACCAGTTTTTCCCAACTGTAGAATTTTGTTTCTGGATTGTTTCTGAGGAATCCGCCCGGCGCGGCGATCGCGGCCACTGGCCAAGATGTGGCCCGAATTCTATCGTGTGGGTTGTTTCGAACGGATATCCAGCAAGAGCCGGCAAAGAGAATGATAGGTTTCGAGTGAAATCCGATGCGCACATACTGATCGTCGACGACGACAAGGGCATACGCGACCTGCTGCAGGAGTTCTTCCACAAGCGCGGGCTGCAAACGACGGTGGCCGGCGACGGCACCGAGATGGAAGCGATCCTGCGCCGCACGCCGGTGGACCTGATCGTTCTCGACGTGATGCTGCCCGGCAAAAGCGGGCTTGAGCTTTGCCGCGAGATCCGTGCCAATTACACCACGCCCATCATCATGCTGACCGCGGTCACGGAAACGACCGATCGCGTGGTGGGCCTGGAAATGGGCGCCGACGACTACGTGCCCAAGCCCTTCGATCCGCGCGAGCTGTTGGCCCGCATCCGCGCCGTGCTGAGACGCAACGGCAGCGCCGAGCCGCGTCGGCCCGCCGCCAGGCAGGTCTACCGCTTTGCCGGCTGGACCATGGATTGCGCGCGCCGCCGCCTGACGGCGCCCGACGACGTCCGGGTTGAGCTGACGATGGCGGAGTTCAACTTGCTGCAGACCTTCGTCAAGAGCGCACAGCGCGTGCTTACCCGCGAGCAGCTGATCGAGCTGTCCGGCGGCGACACCGGCTACAGCTTCGACCGCAGCGTCGACATTCTGGTGAGCCGGCTGCGCCGCAAGATGGAAGACGATCCGAAAACGCCGAAACTGATCCTGACCGTGCGCAGCGGCGGCTATCAGTTCCTGCCCGAGACGACGGCCGAATGAGACGCTTCCTGCCGCAGACCCTGCCAGTCTGGGTGCTGCTCATCGTCATTGCCGGTCTCATGCTGAGCCAGGTGACGACGCTTTACATCGTCGCGCGCGATCGGGCCGCCGCCAACGGCGTCGTCGACCTCTACCGGTTGAACGACCGCGCCTATTCGCTGGTGCAGCTGATGCATGACGCCACGCCCGAAGAGCGCAAGGCGACCGCCTCCGGCCTGTTCAACTCGACCTATGCGCTGACGGTTTCGGACACGCCCGCCGTCACTTCTTCGATCGCCGGCGACGACCAGCTTGCCGAGTTGGAGGATATCCTGGTCGGACGCTTGTCGAAGTTCGGCATCACCGATGCGCGCGTGCGGCGCGATCCGGCCACCCAGGAGGCCGATGTCCCAGACGGGCAGGCGGTGAACAAGGATGTCGGCCAGGTCGAGCGCGACCTGCTGGTCTTGGCCGCGGATTTCGCGCAAAGCGATAAGCTGACCGCCTCGCTGCGCTTTTCCGACGGGCAGTGGCTGAATTTCACCGAACCGATCACGCCGGCGGGACCGATTCTGAGCCTCGACAGCCTGCCGCTTTACTCACTGATCGCCGGCTTGATCATCATCATGTCGATCTGGTCGCTGCGCCGGCTGACCGCGCCCTATCGGATGATGGAAACGGCGGTGACGCGCATCGGCAATGACCTGAAAAGCCCGCCGATCGCCGAGAGCGGAAGCCGCGAGATCCGCGCCGCCGCGAAAGCGATAAACGCCATGCAGATGCGGCTGCGCGATTATGTCGAGGACCGCGAGCATCTGGCGGCGGCGCTGGCGCACGATCTGCGCACGCCGCTGACCCGGATGCGCCTGCGTCTCGAACTGTTGCGCAGGTCGCCCGCGCGCGAGGCGCTGGCGCACGACCTCGCCGACATCGAAAGCATCGCCAGCTCGGTCATCGACTTCGCCAAATTCGAGGTGACAGAGGAAAAGGCCGAGCGGATCGATTTCTGGTCGCTGGTGGAATCGGTGGCGGACTCCTTCGACGGCGCGTCCTTCGACGAAGGCGTGGTCCCGTCGCGCGGCCTGATCTGCGTCGCGCGGCCGGTGGCGCTGCGGCGCTGCATCACCAATCTCATCCAGAACGCGGTAACCTACGGCAAGAAGGCGCATCTCGGCGTACGGCGATCGGGCGACACGATCACGCTTTCGATCCGCGACGAGGGCCCGGGCATCCCGCAGGCGAAGCTGGACGCGGTGTTCGGCTCCTTCGTGCGGCTGGAGGAATCGCGCAACCGCACCACCGGCGGCCTCGGCCTCGGCCTCACTATCGCCCGCAACATCGCGCGCGGCGCCGGTGGCGAGGTCAATCTTTCCAACTACCCCGGTGGCGGGCTGCTGACGGAGCTGCGGTTGCCGCTGGCAGCTTGAGTCAGGAGTGGGCTCTGTCCGCCACCGGCGCCACTGGATCAGCCGAACCATCCTTGTGATAGTGCGGCCCGCCTGGTTACGAGGGAAATCCACCCATGTTCTACGCCGTCCTTGCCTACCATGTCGAAGACACCGTGCAGTCCTGGTCGCCCGATGAGGATGCGGCATTGATGAAAGACCTGCTCGAGGTCAACGACAGGCTGACGCGCGAGGGCAAGCTCGGGCCCGCGGCCAGGCTCGGCGCGACGGCCAAGGCCGTGACGCTGCGCGGTCCGGGCGACGGCTTGGTGATCGACGGTCCCTTTGCTGAGACCAAGGAGCAGTTGCTCGGCCTCTATGTCCTCGACTGCGCGACCCAAGACGAGGCGATTGCCGCGGCGCGCGACCTCAAGCGCGTCAATCCCACCGCCGTCTACGAGATCCGGCCGATCATGCTCTATCTACCGGGCGCCGCGCTGACGGTAAGCTGAGACAGCTTCCCGAACGTGCTTCAGACCGGTATCGCGGCCTCGATTTCCCGTCCCAGCCGGAGCATCTCCGTCACCAACAGGTTGAGATCGCTGCGGCGGGTGCGGTGATTGGCGATCGCCACCCTCAGGCAGTGCCGGCCCTGCACCGTGGTGTCGGACAAGGCCGCGATGCCCTCCTCCTGGAGTCTCAGCATGATCTCGGTGTTAAACGCCTTGAGCTTTTCCTCCGACGCGCCATCCAGCCGATGGCGGAAGCAGACGATGTTGATGGTGCTCGGCGCCATCAGTTCGAGCGCCGGCTCCGCCTCGATCAGGCGGGTGAGGTGGCGGGCCTGGGCGATGTTCTGGTCGATCAGGCGGCCGAACTTCTCGACGCCATGCTCCTTCAGCGCCATCCAGATCTTGAGCGCACGGAAGCCGCGCGACGTTTGAAGCCCATAATCGTGCAGCCACTCTCCGGAGGCCAGGCCCCGCGGCGTCGATTCCAGATATTCCGGCGTCACGGCAAACGTGTTGCGGTGCTGGGATGCGTCCCGCACCAGGGCGCAGCCGGCTTCGAACGGCGCGTGCAGCCATTTATGCGGATCGAGTGCGATCGAATCCGCCTGTTCGATGCCGGCGACGAGCGATCGGTTCTTAGGCGCGATCGCGATGAGCGCGCCGATGCAGCCGTCTACATGGAACCAGAGATCCTCTTCGGCCGCCACGCTCGCCAGCGCCCGCAGGTCGTCGACCGCGCCGGCGTTGACGGTGCCGGCGGTGCCGATCACGCAGGCCGGCCTGAAGCCCGCCTCGCGGTCCTCCGCGATTGCCGCCTTGAGCGCGGCGATATCGATGCGCAAGCCGGCATCGGTCTGGATGCGCCGCAGCGCCTGATTGCCGAGGCCGAGCGCCTCCACAGCCTTGCGATGACAGGAATGGACCTGGTCCGAGGCGTAGTAGCGCAACGGCTTCGGCATGGCGCCGACACCCCGCTCGCGCACGTCGACGCCTGCCTTGACGTTGCGCGCCACGGTCAGTCCGATAATGTTGGCCATCGAGCCGCCGCTGACCAGCGTGCCGCTGGCCGAGGCTGGGAAACCGACCATCTCCTTCATCCAGTTGACGACCTGGCTGTCCATCAGTGCGGCGGCATGGTTGCCGCCGCCGAGATTGGAGCCCTGGATCGCCGCCAGGAAATCGCCGAGCGCGCCGGTGAAGTTGCTGGATCCCATATACCAGGACCAGAAACGCGGATGGATGTTGCCCATCGGGTAAGGCATCACGTTGCGGGCGACGTCGTCATAGACGTCAGCCGCCGGCGCCGGCGAGCGCGGCAAAGGTGCGCCGAAGAATGCCCGCACTTCGGCCGGCATCTCGCGCCAGACCGGCCGGTTGCGGACATCCTCGAGATAGGCGATGGCATCGTCGAGGATTCGGTGCGAGAGCGCTCCCACATCGGCCCAATCCGGCGGATCGAGCGTTTCCTCCGCGTTGGTCGCTTCCGGAAATATGTCCATCTCGCCTCTCCCGCCGGCGTGGGTCGACCCGTGCATAAAAGAACGACGCCGCCATGCGGGGGCGGCGTCGCGTTCTGTTCTCAGCCTTCGAACTGGCAGCTCGGCGTCGAGCGCGACAGCGCCGTCTCCTCGGCGTCCATCTCGGCCTCGATGCCGTCGAAAAGCGGCGTCGACATGTAGCGCTCCCCCGTGTCGGGCAGCATGCACAGGATCACCGAGCCGGCCGGGGCCTTGCCCGCGATCTGCCGCGCCACGGCGAAAGTGGCGCCGCCGGAGATGCCGGTGAAGATGCCCTCCTGCCGCGCCAGCGCCTTCGTCCATTTGATGCCTTCGGGACCGGGGATCGGCACCACCTCGTCATAATAGCGTTGGTCGATCGCCTCCTGCAGCACGTTGGGGATGAAGTCCGGCGTCCAGCCCTGGATCGGATGCGGTTCGAAGGCCGGATGGCTGGCTGACGGCGCGCCGCCGGCGCCGCGCTCCTGGGCCTTGCCGCTGCCGATCAGCTGCGCGTTCGCCGGCTCGGCGAGCACGATCTTCACCTCCGGCCGCTCGCGGCGCAGCACGCGGCCCACGCCGGCCACCGTGCCGCCCGTGCCGTAGCCGGTGACGAGCACGTCCAGCCTCGAGCCGGCGAAGTCATTGATGATCTCGCGCGCCGTCGTCGCCTCGTGAATGGCGGCATTGGCCTCGGTCTCAAACTGGCGCGCCAGGAACCAGCCATTGGCCTCGGCAAGCTCGACTGCCTTCTTGTACATACCGAAGCCCTTCTGGGCGCGCGGCGTCAGTACCACCTTGGCGCCAAGCATGCGCATCAGCTTGCGGCGCTCGATGGAGAAGCTGTCGGCCATCGTCACCACCAATGGGTAACCTTTCTGCGCGCAGACCATGGCAAGGCCGATGCCGGTGTTGCCGCTCGTCGCCTCGACGACGGTCTGGCCAGGTTTGAGCTTACCGCTGCGCTCGCCTTCCTCGATGATGTTGAGGGCCAGCCGGTCCTTCACCGAGGCCGCCGGATTGAAGAATTCGGCCTTCACATAGATCGTCGCGTGACCCGGCCCGAGATTGTTGATGCGGATGACCGGCGTGTCGCCGACCGTGTCGAGAATGCTGTCGAACAGACGGCCGCGCCCGGACGTGGTCCTGATTTTCAATTGATGCAACATGGCTCTCTCCTCGATCTCCTCACGTGCCGGTTACAAACCGGCGGCTTGGGCGGCGCGGTTTCGACACCTTGCCGCGCTAGTTGCGTGTGACTTGCCGGCAATTCGGCAAAGGCCGCGTCCGGCTCGAAATTCGCCGCAGGATGCGCCCTGTCGTGTTTGGTGATAGAACATGGACCAACTGTTCGACGTGGGAGCGAGCGTGGAAACGGACGTGGAATCCGTTCGGTCGACTCTGAAAGGCATGGCAGCCAGCCTTTCGATCAGGCTGCTCGGCCCGCTTGCGATCATGCGCGACGATGTTCCTGTGGTGTTGCCATCGTCACGCAAGCTGCGCGCGCTGCTGGCCTATCTAGCGCTGGCGCCCCACCCAGTCAGCCGCAGCCGTCTTTGCGAACTTCTCTGGGACGTGCCCAACGATCCGCGCGGCGAGCTGCGCTGGTGCCTGAGCAAGCTGCGTGCCGCGCTTGACGAACCGGGCTTGCGCCGGATCGAGACGGAAGGCGACACCGTGGCGCTTCGCCTCGGCGATGTGAGCGTCGATGCCGTCGAGGCCGCTGCCGCCGTGGCGGAAGGCATTGAGACGCTTGGCCTCGACCGCCTGCGGACGCTTGCGCAACTGTTCGCCGGCGACTTCCTTGATGGCCTGGAACTCGATCGCAGCCCGCATTTCGGCAGCTGGCTGACGGCGCAGCGCCGCCGTTTCAGCGCATGCCATGTCGCGGTCCTGGAGCACATTATCGGCCTTGTCCCGCAGGGAGCCGATGAGGCAGGCCCCTATATCGACAAATGGCTGGAACTTGCGCCCTTCGACGGCCGCGCACATGTGGCACTGCTGGAAAATCTGGCACGGCGCGGACAGATCGGCGCCGGCGAGGAGCATCTTGCCACCGCGGCGGAGCTGTTCCATTCGGAAGAGCTGGATTTCACGCCATTGCGCGAGGCGTGGCAGGACATAAGAGCCCGGAACGCCGGCGCAACGCCATGCGCCCGATCCGGGCCGGCTTTCCCGGTTTCGGAATCGCCGGTCGCCGCGGACGAATCCGAGCCCGTTGCGACGCGCCGGGCTTCGCTCGCGGTGATGCCGTTTGCGGAGAGCGCCGGCACTGGCGGCTTCCGCGGCGGGCTTGCCGATGGCCTCACGCATGACATCATCACGCGGCTTGCCAAGCTGCGCGATTTCTTCGTTATCGCCCGCGGCTCTGTCTTCGCGCTCGCCGAGAAGAACATCGCGCCGGAAGACGCCGGGCGCAGGCTGAATGTCGACTATGTCGCGACGGGCTCGGTGCGGGCTCTGCCGGGCAGGTTCATCGTCTCGGTCGAGCTTGTCGAGGTCCGCACGGCAAGGATCGTTTGGGCGGAAACCTTCGAGCATAAACCCGACGACATCTTCATCGTCATCGAGGATATCGGCAACAGCATCGTCTCATCGATCGCCGCCGAGATCGCGACGGTGGAGCGCAACCGCGCATTGCTGAAAGCGCCAAACTCGCTCAATGCCTGGGAGGCCTATCATCGCGGCCTTTGGCACATGTATCGCTTCACCCGCCAGGAAAACGAGCTGGCGCAGCATTTCTTCGGCGAGGCGTTGAAGCTCGATCCTACTTTCGCACGCGCCTATGCCGGCATGTCCTTCACCCACTGGCAGAACGCTTTCCAGCGCTGGGGCGACCGCGACCGCGAGGCCGCGCTTGCCTTCGAGAGCGCCGGCCAGAGCCTGCTGGTCGACGACCGTAACCCAGCCGCCCACTGGGCGATGGGCCGCGCGCTATGGCTGCGCGGCGAGCAGGACGGCTCGCTGCTGGAGCTCGCGAGCGCCGTTGACCTCAGCCCCAATTTCGCGCTCGGCCACTACGCGCTGTCCTTCGTCCATTCGCAGTCGGGCGACCCGCAATCGGCGATCGGTTCGTCCGACCATTCCCGCCATCTAAGCCCCTTCGATCCGCTGCTGTTCGGCATGATGGGCGCGCGCGCCATGGCGCATGCGAGGCTCGGCGAATTCGAAGCGGCGGCCGAATGGGCGCTGAAGGCTGCGGCACGCCCTAACGCCCATCTCATCATCCTGGCGATCGCCGCTCATTGCCTGGCGCTGGCCGGCCGGCAGGAGGAAGCGCGAACCTTTGCCGCCGCGATCCGCGACACCTTGCCGAACTATCGCGCCGACGATTTCATCGCGACATTCCGTTTCGACCGGGATGGTGAGGCGCTTTTCCGGAGTGGCGCAAAGCTGATCGGGCTGAACTGAACCTGGCCGGCGCGCCTAGACTAGTGTATGTCGCCCAGAAGTTTGACGCGCTTTAATGCATCAGCGGGCCGCTGGCTTTCCGCCAGGCGTCGATGCCGCCCTGGATATGGCGGGCGCTGGTAATCCCGACATCCTGCGCCGCTTGCACCGCCATCGCCGAGCGCTCGCCGAAGGCGCAGTAGAACAGGATCTGTTTGCTGGTCGATTTCGCCAGCTCGTGCAACATGCCGCCGGCGGCGATGTTTTCCTGCAGCCGCGCATAGGGCAGATGGATCGCGCCGGGGATGACCCCGTGTCGCGCGCGCTCGGTTTGCTCGCGCAGGTCGATCAGCGCCACGTCGGCCCGCCCGACCAGCGCCAGCGCCTGCTCCGCGCTGACCGCCCAGCCGCGGCTGGCGATGTCGTCCTGATGCAGCCCGACCCGCATGTTGGCGGGCACGGCCACATCCATCATTTTCGGGTTGGATAGATTGAGATTGTTCATGATGTTTACATACTCGTCGACCGACTTCACCTGCAGGCGCGGATTGAAGGCCTTTTCCTCGCCGATCGTCGACACGGTCTCGCCCTTGTAGTCATGCGCCGGGAAGATCATCGTCTCGTCGGGCAGCTTGAGCAGCCGGCCGAAGATCGATTCATATTGCTGGCGCGGATCGCCGTTCTGGAAATCGGTGCGGCCGGTGCCGCGGATGAGCAGCGTGTCGCCGGTGAAGACCCGGTCGGGCAAGATGAAGCTGTAGGAATCGTCGGTGTGGCCCGGCGTGTAGATGACGTCGAGCGCCAGGCCTTCGATGCCTAGCTTGTCGCCGTCGGCAAGCCGCATCGACACCACGTCGGCCTTGGTCTGCTCACCCATCACGGTCACGCAATGCGTCTTGTCGCGCAGCGCGCCGAGTCCGGTGATGTGGTCGGCATGAAGATGCGTGTCGACCGCCTTGACCAGCCTCAGGTCCAGCTCATTGACCAGTTGCAGATATCGCTCGACCTTCTCCAGCACCGGATCGATGATCAGCGCCTCGCCACCGCGCCGGCTGGCGAGCAGATAGGAATAGGTGCCCGAAACGGAATCGAAGAGCTGACGGAAGATCATTCGTGCCTCTTTCGCCTGATGCCGGTGTTCGGCTGCCGGCCAGTCTAGAACAAGCGCGAGGTGCCCGCCAGCGGCACACGCCCGTCAAAAAGGCTGAAACCCTACCGCCTCAGCACAGCACTCAGCACGTCCCTGATGCCAATCGAGCCGACGAAGCGCGAGCCTTCATCGAACAGCGCCACCGGCGCCGTCTGCGACCGGTGCATGGCGAGCATCACCGTTTTCAGCGGGGTGCCGGGATTGGCCCAGAACACCTGGGCGCCCTCCTCCGGCTGGCGCTCGACATCGGCGCAGGACACCCACACCGCCGGCTTGCCGTCGCGCTCGGCCGCCGCCACAAGGCCGTGGTCGTCGATCTTGAAGCGTGTCGTCTTGCGCCGGTCGAGCCACACCCAGCCGTTATCGCCGTGCTCCAGGTCGCGACGGTCCCGCATCACGTTCCACGCCGTCAGCACCGACAGCGGATTCACATTGGCGATGAAGTCGCGGACATAGTCGTTGGCGGGCCTGAGCACGATGTCTTCCGGCGCGCCGGTCTGGACGATGCGGCCGCCCTCCATGATCGTGATGTGACTGCCGATCTTCAGCGCCTCCTCGAGGTCGTGGCTGACGAAGATGATGGTCTTCTTCAGCTCGGCCTGGAGCTGCAGCAATTCGTCCTGCAGCTTGGTGCGGATCAGCGGGTCCAGCGCCGAAAACGGCTCGTCCATCAAAAGGATCGGCGCCTCGGTGGCGAAGGCCCGGGCGAGACCGACACGCTGCTGCATGCCGCCCGAAAGCTCATGAGCATATTTCTTCGACCACTGGTCGAGATGGACAAGCTGCAGCTGCTTCTGTACCCGCGCCTTGCGCTCGGCTTCCGGCACGCCAGCAAGCTCGAGGCCAAAGCCGACATTTTCCTCGACCGTGCGCCAGGGCAGCAGGCCGAACTGCTGGAACACCATGGCCACTTGCTTCTGCCGCAGCCGCCGCAAGGTCGTCTCGTCGCAGGTGACGACATCGACGATGCGGTCGCCGTCCTTGACGAGCACCTGGCCGCGCGACACGACGTTGAGCCGGTTGACGGCCCGCAGCAGCGTCGACTTGCCGGAACCGGACAAGCCCATCAACACCGAGATCTCGCCTTCGTGCACGGTGAGGCTGGCGTCGGCGCATCCGAGCACATTGCCGGTCTTTTCGAGAATCTCGGCGCGCGTTGCGCCCTGATCGATCAGCGCCAGCGAACCGGCCTGATCGGCGCCGAAGACGATGTCTACATTCTTGAAATCAACCGCGACCGTCATTTCTTGCCTCCAACGCCGATGCGGGTCATGCGGTCGAGCACGATGGCGAGCACGACGATGGCGAGGCCGGCCTCAAGCCCGAGATCGATGCGCCGCGAGCCGAGCGCCCGGTTGATTTCGGTGCCGAGGCCACCGGCGCCGATCAGGGCGGCGAACACCACCATCGACAGCGACAGCATGATCGATTGCGTCAGGCCCGCCATGATGGTCGGCAGCGCCGAGGGCAGCTCCACCTTCCACAGAAGCTGGCGCTTGGTGGCGCCGAACGCCTCGCCCGCTTCGATGATTGCCTTGGGCACCGAAACGACGCCGAGATGGGTGAGCCGAACGGCCGTCGGGATGACGAAGATGATGGTGACGATGAGGCCGGGCGCATTGCCGAGCCCGAACAGGGTGAGCACCGGTATCAGGTAGACGAAGGTCGGCAGCGTCTGCATCAGGTCGAGCACCGGCAGCATGACGCGGTAGACCTTCGGCTTGTGCGCCGCCCAGATGCCGAGCGGCACGCCGATCGCCATTGCCATTGCGGCGGCGGCAACGACCAGCACCAGCGTCTGCACCGTCTGTTTCCACAGATTCTGGTTGATGATGAAGATCAGGCCGAGGAAGACGCCGATGGCGAGCGGCCGCGAACGCTGTAAGAGCCAGGCGATGAACGCGATGACCAGGGCCAACAAAACCGGCGGCACCATGAGCAGGAGGCTCACTGCTCCGTCGAGGATGAAATTCAGACCGTTTGAAAATGCGCGGAAGATGGTGTCGAAATTGTCGGTCAGGAAACCGAAGAAAGCCTTGCCCCATGGCCCGATCGGAATTTTGTAGTCGGTCAGGAATTTAGAAATCGGATCCATCTTTCCCCTCTCGGCTTCGCCGCACTTGCCGCACGGTTATCCTCTCACGTCTCCAGGCATATGAAAAAGGGCAGCCTCTTCGAGGGCTGCCCTTTTTCGGAAATCATGCCGGTCCCAAGCGGATCAGCCCCCGAGCGCGGTCTTGACGGCAGCCGCCGCGTCGCCGCCATCGAAAGTGGTGACGCCGGCGATCCAGGGCGCCACCGCGTCCGGATGCTTCTTCAGCCAATCGGTCGCCACCGTCTGCGGATCGCCACCCTTGAGGATCGCGTCCATCATCTCGCCTTCCATGTCGAGATTGAACTTCAGGTTGGCGATGAACTTGCCGGCGTTCGGGCATTCGGTGGTGTAGCCCTTGCGCACGATGGTATAGACGGTGGCGGCGCCGAAGCCGCTGTCGCCCATGCCGTCGAGATAGGTGATCTTCATGGCGCCCATCACCGGATGCGGCGTCCAGCCGAGGAAGGCGATCCACTCATTGTTCTTCATCGACTGCTCGGCCTGCGTCAGCATGCCGGCCTCCGAGGATTCGACCAGCTCGAAGCCTTCGAGATTGTCCTTCGGGTTCTTGATCATGTCGAGGATGATGCGGTTGCCGTCATTGCCGGCCTCGATGCCGTAAATCTTGCCGTTGAACTTGTCCTTGAACTTGCCGAGATCGGTCAGCGTCTTGACACCGGCATCCGCGACATAGGTCGGCACGACGATGCCATAGCCTGCGCCGGTCAGGTTGGTGCTGATCGTCTCGATCGAGCCTTCCTTGGTGTAGTCCTTGATGTCGTTGGTCATCGACGGCATCCAATTGCCGAGGAAGACGTCCAGGTCCTTGTTCTTCAGCGAGGCCATGGTCACCGGCACCGAAAGCTGGATCGTCTGCGGCTCATAGCCGAGCGCGGTGAGCAGCACCGAGGCGAGGCCCGTGGTGGCCTGGATGTCGGTCCAGCCGACATCCGACAGCCGCACGGCCTTGCAGCTCGCCGGATCGCCGGCATTGGCGGCGGTTGTCGACAGGAACGCCGCAAGGCCGAGGCCTGCGACGAAAGATTTCATACGCGACATGAACTTATCTCCCATTGGATTTCCGAGGCAAAGCGAAGTCACGGTTCTTGCGCCCGCCTTGTTTCGTCAGCCAAACACCATTTTGATGTTGTTTCAAGCGGTTCAACGTCGCGACGAACGGCGCGCGCTGGCCATTAAGCGACATGACAGCTTTTTGAACGACATCGAGTTTTTGGTGGACGGAGCCGGTGCCCTCTCCCCGAGCCGCGGCAAGTCGGCTTAGGGTGTGTCGAGATTCAGGTCGGGCCGGCCTCGCCTGAATCCCGACATACCAAAAAGAGCGACATGGCCAAGCTTTACTTCCACTACGCGACGATGAACGCCGGCAAGACGACGATGCTTTTGCAAGCGTCTTACAATTATCGCGAACGCGGCATGTCGACGATGCTGTTCGTCGCCGGCCACTATCGTAAGGGCGACACCGGGCTGATCTCGTCGCGCATCGGTCTCGAATCCGAGGCAGAGATTTTCCGCGACGGCGACGACCTCTATGCCACGGTCGCCGAGCACCATCGGCATGGCCCTGTGCATTGCATCTTCGTCGACGAGGCGCAGTTCCTCGAGGAAGAGCAGGTCTGGCAGCTCGCCCGCATCGCCGACCGTCTAGGCATTCCGGTCATGTGCTACGGCCTGCGCACCGACTTCCAGGGTAATCTGTTCTCCGGCTCGCGCGCTCTGCTCGCCATCGCCGACGACCTGCGCGAGGTCCGCACGATCTGCCGTTGCGGCCGTAAGGCGACGATGGTGGTGCGCCTGGGGCCCGACGGCAAGGTGGCGAAGCAGGGCGAGCAGGTGGCGATCGGCAAGGACGTCTATGTCTCGCTCTGCCGAAGGCATTGGGAAGAGGAGATGGGCCGGGCCGCACCCGACGACTTCATCGGCTTTGTCAACCGCTGAGCCGAAAGCCTGCATAGAGCAATTCCAGGAAAAGTGCGTAGCGGTTTTCCGTCCGGAATTGTGTAAAAACAAAGGCTTAGAGCAGTTCGACGATTCCGTGAAACTGAACCGCTCTAGAGCTGGATGTCGTCCTAAAACCGCTTCAAACCCTGACCGGCGCCGGTGAAACCGGCATCGCCGCCGCAAGATATTTGCCGGCGCTGTTTCATGGCCGGTCGCAAAAACAAGACCTTAAGGCATGTCAGCAAAAGCTGCTCGATGATGGTGCGCGTTACTAGGCGCCATGCGCATGCTTGCCTTGCCTTTCAAGGACCTAACCAATTCTTTTGTTTTGACGCTTCCCTTTGTCTTCCTTCTTTCAATCCCTTGAAGCCCCACATATATTCGCCGCCACGACACGGAAACGGATGCCGAAGCGGGAGGCCCCAATGGCGACATTGCAGAATTTCGATGCCGAAATTGCCAAGACCAAGCAGGTCGTGCAGGACATGCGCAGCAAGATCGAGCAGTCCGGCACCGTGCTCGACACGCTTGCTCAGGCCGACAAGAAGATCGGCGACGCCAATTTCGACATCGAGAACGCCCGCATCGAGGACGTGCTCAAGCAGCAGAAAGTCATGGAAGGCAATATTGCCGACCTGATCATCGGGCTCGAAGACGCAACCAATGTCTTCGGCGCCGAGTTCGAAAGCATGAAGAACTACACCGGCTGGGAAAATTTCGTCGGTGTCTTTTCGGCGCAGCGCAAGCAGCGCATGCGCACCGATCGCGTCCGCAATATGTCGCTGGCCGGCAATCTGCAGGAGCTGCTGGCAAAATCGGACACCATCGTCGGCATCCTGAAGGCGCAGAAGCAGGTCCTCGACCAGCGCTACAAGACCTCCGAGGCCAGCCTTTCGCAGGTTATCGAACGCCGCAAGATGACGATGACCAACCTTGAAGCGGTGCAGAAGCGCATCGAGGAATTGAACCCGATGCTGCTCGACATCGAAAACAAGATCGCCGCCTCCACGACCCAGAAGGAGCGCACCGAGCTTGAGGGCGAGCGCTCCAAAATGGCGACCGAATACAATGAAAAGCAGGCCAAGGAGCAGGAGCTGCTGGCCGAAAGCCAGACGCTGGAGCGCTACACCTCGATGTTCCAGACCTTCGTCGATTCACTCAACAACCAGATTGCCGCGCAGTCGACGCTGATCAACAAGCTGACCATCGACACCGAGCAGCGCATCGTCCTCTACAAGGCGCTGGAAGATTCGCTCAAGACCGCCGCCCAGCAGGACGTCGCCCACAAGATCAACACGCTGGGCAGCCAGGTCGACAACACGGCCGAGGAGACGATGGCCGGCATCGGCGCCGCCTCGCAGAAGCACATTGGCGACCTGCTCGAGATGCATGAGAAGAACATGGTGGCTTCAGCCGACATCCAGCGCCGCAAGAAGCTTGCCGACGATGCTTTCGCCCGCCGCTTCGACGATGTGATGAAGAAGCACAACGCCGCCAACTATGTGCAGCAATAGGCGGCGCCGCTGATTTCATTTCCACGGCAGCCACATGACACCTGAGAACGACGCCGCGGTACGCTATTTCTCCGCCATCACGGCGGCGCTGAGCGGGCTGGAAGTGTTCATGCGCGACGACCGCTCGCCGCTTTACCGGCACGGCATCGTCGCCAGGATCGTCGCGGAGTATATCGCGCGGCTGGACAAGTCCTTTGCCTGCTGGCGCAACCGGCTGGGCTTCATGGACACCTTCCGCATCTCGCGCGCCGAAAGCGGCTATCCGGTCTTCCAGAACCTGCTGGAGCTGGAAAACGACCGCCAGCAGGCCGATGCCCGCCTGGCCAACATCCCGCAAGCCGGCGAGCTGCGCGAGGAGATGGCCGACTTCATCCTGCGCCATAAGGAATTTCCCGAGGCGCTACAGAAGTCGATGGCCGAGCGGCTCTATCTGGAGGACGTCAAGAGCGAGGCGACCTTCGGCCCGTTCACGCTTGCGCAGACGGCCAAGGTCTCGGTCAACCCGAAAACCATGCGGCCCTATTACCTCGTCCACTGGGCCGCGTTCGACGGCAGCGCCAACCTGCCGCTGGTCTACATGGTGACGGTGGAGGACTCCTCCGAAAGCATGGTGCGCCAGCTGGTCGACGTGAACGGCAAGCTCAACGAGCGGGTCGATATCCCGCTCCCCGTCGACGGCTTGCTCAACCCGGAGCTTGCGCACCGCTTCGACGATTTCACCGAGAAGAACTCGGCCTATACGCTGTCTCCGGCGACGATCGCCGTCAATCTCGACAAGGATTTCGAGCCGCTGCATCCCAAGCAGCTGAGGCGCGTGGTGCTGGGACCCTTCTACTCGGCCGGCATCACCCAGAACAATTCGACGGTGGCCGAGGTGCTGGCCAAGGTGCGCAAGCCGCAGAACGCCTGGCTGCTCACCTGGACCATCCAGGAAGTCTTCTCCAAGAGCGAAAAGCCCGGCCGCAGGGGCCTGTTCTCCAGCGAGAAGACGACGCAGGAATTCTTCATCAACACCGACGATCTCGAAGCGGCGCGCCAGGGCGTGTCGAGCTACGAGAACCACGCGCTGATCCCGCACGAGGCCTATCAGGCGCTCTACGCCGCGGGCGAGGCGCAGAAGATCTTTTCCGGTTACAAGGTCCACATCCTGTCCAACGGACAGGTGATCAGCGACGTCTGACCGTCAATCGCGGAGCATCCTTCATGGACACCGGCCTGACCACGATCTCGGAAGCCGCAATCGAAAAGCACCGCGCGACCGCGCAGAGCTTCATCACCCGCATCGTCGTGCTGGAGGACCCTTCGCGCGAATCCGGCACGGCGCTTGCCGGCACCAACCGCCGCTTCGTCTCGACCGTGTCGGTCGGCTCGGTGCGCCGCACGCGCGAGGTCGAGCTCACGAAAACAGTAGCGGCCATTCATCCCGACGACCAGTTGATGAGCATCCCGCAGCACACGCTGCTCTACCGCGCCCGCCGCGGCCTGGCGATCGCGCTCGCCATATCCGACGTCTTCGCCGAAGGCTCCGACCTCGAAAGCCTGCAGGCGAGGAATGCGCGTGCGCCGCTGGAAGGCGATGAGGCAGCCACCTTCAAGAAGCTTCTGTCGGCCTCGGCTTACGTTTCCGCCTTCAGTTTCGCTTCGTATCTCTTCCAGCTGATCGACAGCGATGGCGAGGCGCCGAACGACATCCCCGAGCCCGACTTCCTGTTCGACACGCCGCAGGACGCGGTCAAGTCGATCATCGCCGGTCTCGACAAGGCAATCGCCGGCTCGAAGGACGACGCCGACCTGACGACGCGCGCTCGCGCCTTCGCCCGCGTCGCCATCGACGGGTTGCTTGCGCGCAAAGGTCGCTTCGACGGCATTGGCCCGTTCGAAAATGCGCATATCCGTATCGACGTCGACGATTTCACCCTCGATGGTTTCGACGTCGCGCCCGGCAAGCGCACCAAGCCGCTGGTGATGACCTTCAAGAAACCGGAAGAGGTCATCGGCAACCACATCGCCAAATTCCAGTCGGTCAGGCTGGCCAAGATGCTCATGGCCTACGACTTCGAGCGCGAGCTGAACCCCTTCGTCGAGCTCGGCGGGTTCCTGTTCACCTTCATCGGCGACGGGGCGCCGGGCACCGGCAAGACGACGCTGATCCAGATGATCGCCGGCCTCGTCAACGGCTACTGCCAGGTCGCCGGCTATCCCTTCGCCTATGAGAATTTCGGCGTCGACCAGATCTCGTCCTACCAGGGCAAGTCGGGCCAGAACTGCCGACAATTCATCAACAACGTGCTCAATCCGCGCGTCATCGGCTTCGGCACCATCGACGACATCGACCAGGTGGCGGCGCGCCGTTCCGACGACCGTGCTTCCGCCGGTCAGCAGGAGATCACCGGCGTCCTGATGGACGCCTTCGCCGGCGCCTCGACGGTGGTGCGCGGCAATTGCTCCTTCGGCATGTTCTCCAACTATCCGGAAAATGTCGACGACGCGCTGCGCCAGCGCGCCGGCGCGCGCTGGCTGGTCGACGGCCCGCAGACCCGCGATGATTATATCGACATCTTCGTGCTGCTTGCCGGCAAGAACCACGAGATCCCGCTTGGCAAGCACGAGCTCTATGCCGCGCAGGAAATCCAGCGCGCCGTGGCCGAGGCCTATGAAGAGCACGAAAAGCCGCGGGAAGACGGGCTGATGAAGGTCTATGAGCGCTACATGAAGGAAAACGGCGCGCCGAAGACCATGGCCGATGTCGGCACCTATCTGCACATGATCAAGGACGCCGAGCCGCGCTTCACCGGCCGCGCCATCAAGAACGTCACCGACGCGATAAAAATGCGCGCCATGGACATCGAGCTGCCGGACGACTGGTTCGAGAAGCCGGAAGCCTTCATGCACAAGAGCTACGACGACAAGAAGGCGATGATCGAGGAACTGCGCGGACCGTTCTCGATGGACATGGTCATGCAGGAGATCAACCGCTACGCCGATTCCGAGTTCCGCTATTCCGACAAATCCGACGACGCCGCCGTGGAGAAGCTCCTGCGCGACGCCAGGCTGCGCGAGCGCGCAGCGCGCGAGATGGAGGAGTTGAAGAAGAAGGGGCTGTGGAATGCGTGAGTTGCGCCGACCTCGCCTTCTCCCCTTGTGGGAGAAGGTGTCGCCGAAGGCGACGGATGAGGGGTGCTCCAGGGAACGCCAGCGTCTCACTCCGCTGGAACACCCCTCATCCGTCTCGGCGCTATCGCGCCGATCCACCTTCTCCCACAAGGGGAGAAGGGAAGAGTGCGCTGCCCCTCATCCGCCCTTCGGGCACCTTCTCCCCGTGAACGGGGAGAAGGGAAGATGAGCGCAATTAAAAAACCCGACCTTCTGCGCGACAACGAGCTGATCTACGGCCGCTTGCTAACCATCGACGAGCCGCATCTCATCCAGCGCTACAACAAGGCGCTTGCCGCTTTCGGCCTCGAGCCCACCAAGCTTGCGAGCTTCCAGATCGACCGCACCGGCTTCTCGCCCGAAATCGCCGAGGAATGCGGCGACTACGACTATCTCGATCCCAACGAGGTCAACCGCCGTTTCATCATCCTGACGCCGTCGCAGATCGACCTGCCGGTGGTCCACACCGCCTTCTCCAACACCTCGCAGCTGATGTTCGAGTTCATGTCGAAGAACCAGCGCGCCATCGACGCGCTGACCATCAAGGACGTCATCTACGGCGAGATCGAGGACTCGGTCCCGAAGGTCAACGACATCGAGGACCTGCTGTCGATCAATCAGGTCGAGTTCAAGGTGTTGTCGGCCGAGGACGTGCTCGGCAAGGCGGCCGAGCTCGGCAAGCTCGTCGACCGGCTGAGGCAGGAGCCTGACGCCTGGCGCGACGACGCCATGCTTGAGCGCATGGTCGAGCTTGCCAAGGTCTGCGGCGACATCCGCGAGAACGCGCTGGTGCCGGACCAGGTGATCTTCCGCCACAACGCCTACTGGACCAGCCATTTCGGCGGGCTCTACGTCTTCGTCGACCCCGATATGACGACGGTGATCAGCGATCCGGCCGCTCCCGGCTTCCGCCGCTCGCGGCCCTGGCAGGTGAGCTATCTGTCGATCAACGACGCCGACAAGGTGTTCGGCTTCCTGGCCGCCACCGGCCGTCTCGATCTGCCTCGCGCCTCCTGGATCGAGACTTCCGGTTATCTCGAACACCGCGCCGAAATGGTCGTGCGGGCGCTGATCCGCGACGCCGAGCCCAACCGCAATCTGACCGATGTCGACAAGGTCTGGCTGCAGACCTGGATCCTTGGCCACGCCGACCTGATCGCCAGCGACGGCAATTTCCCCTTCCTCAACGCCGCCAAGCGCGAGATCGCCCAGCTCGGCCATCTCAAGATCGAGGATGTGTCGCCGCGTCAGCGTTTCCTGGTCGTGCGCGCCAAGCCCGATCATGCCGATGCCTGGCTGACCAACCAGCTGATCTCGGATTTCGTGCCGCAGGACTTCGTTTCGCGCTACGTCTTTAACAAGCCCGGCTTCTACAAGGACTATGACGGCTTCAGCGACGCCTGGCGAAGCCATGTTGTGGACGTTCTGAAAACCACATATTTGAAGGACAAGGCGGCGTTCCGCGCACGCCTTTACGGTTTGATTGACTAGAGCATGATTCCGAAAAGTGGGAACCCGTTTTCGGGGGAAATCATGCTCCAACAAAGAGTTAGATCAGGATAACGTTTCAACGAAACGTTATCCTGATCTAGAGCAATTCCAGGAAAAGTGTGGGCGGTTTTCCGCCCGGAATTGCGCCAAAACAAAGGGTTAGGGCAGATCGCCGTTTCCCTTGAAACGGTGAAATGCTCTGAGGGGGTGCCATAGCCATGCTCGACCCGATCGTGAACTTCTTCACCCGGATTTTTCAATGGATCGGCCGCGGCATCGGCTTCGTCATCGGCCTCATTCTGTGGCCGTTCATGTGGGTTGGCCGCTGGTACGGCCAGCGCGGCTGGATTCTGAAGGCGGTGGTCGGCCTTGCCGTTCTGGTATTGATCGGCCTCTATGCCAATTTCTTCTACGCCACGCAGTGGTGGAACAATTTCGACCCGAACTATCCCGACACCTACACTTTCGAGAAGCGGAACGTGTCGGCGGGCGAGCAGGTTTCAGCCGGCAACGGCACCGATACGGCCAAGACATGCGGCAACTCGGCGATCGCCCAGGTTGCAGCCGATTTGACGGACTTCAACGTCAACCAGAATGCCTGGATCTCCTCGATGATCCTCTACAAGCTCGGCTTGTTCGGCATCGATTGGGACCACACGCCCTGGATGGACAACAAGGCCTCCTTCCAGCGCGGCATCAACCAGGCGGTGCGGCGCACCGCGACCGAGCTTGCAGACAATCTCGGCCGCGTGCGCACGACATCGCAGATCGACGCCGACCTGCAGGATGCGCGCGGCAATCTACAGTTCGATGAATACACCTGGTATTTCGGCCTGAACCCGTTCGGCCCCAAGACGCCGACGCCGAGCTATTATCGCGACGCGGTGCGCAAGCTGCGAAACTTCAACGCCCGGCTGGCCACCTGCCAGGCGACGTTCGACGCCCGTGCCGACAATCTGAAGCAATATATCGACCGCATCTCCTCGGACATCGGATCGACCTCGGCCATTCTCAAGGAGCGCGCGGAAAACCACAATGATGGCTGGTTCGATACCCGCGCCGACGACCGCTTCTGGTTCGCCTATGGTCAGCTCTATGCATATTACGGCCTGATGAAGGGCGCCCAGGCCGACTTCGACGACGTGATCAAGGAAAAGCACCTGCAGAGCCTTTGGGACACGATGGATTCGCAATTCGTCTCGGCGCTGCGCATCCAGCCCTTCATCATCGCCAACGGCCGCGAGGACGGCTGGCTCCTGCCGACGCATCTGACGACGATGGGCTTCTACATCCTGCGCGTGCGCTCCAACATGGTCGAGATCAGCAACGTGCTCACGCAATAGCGCCTTTCGAGGCGACAGGGCGATGGTGGATTTGCGCCGTCGCCTCTGTCGCTTTTCGCGTATTCAGCGGCTGTTTTGAGACGGCGGAACGGTCTTGGCTCTGGCTTCTATACGCCGCAAGCGACCGGGGCCGAAGCCCGAACAGGGTCGGACCGGGAACAGCAGTTTTTCTTTGCAGGAAACTTAGTTGCATGGAAGTTAACGCCGCGGCCGCGACAGGGTTAGAACTTACCCTTGCGCCCGCGCGGCGTTTCGAACATGCACAAATGATCAAAACCGTCCCTTCCACCGCCCAATCCAGAGGAAAGCCGTCATGGCCGAAGTGAAGTCCGACATCGAGATCGCGCGCGCCGCCAGGAAGAAACCGATCCAGGAGATCGGCGCCAAGATCGGCATCCCGAACGAGCATCTCTTGCCCTATGGCCACGACAAGGCGAAGGTCTCGGCCGAGTTCATCAAGTCGGTGAAGGACAGGAAGGACGGCAAGCTGATCCTCGTCACCGCCATCAACCCGACGCCGGCCGGCGAAGGCAAGACCACCACCACGGTCGGCCTTGGCGATGGCCTCAATCGCATCGGCAAGAAGGCGATCGTCTGCATCCGCGAGGCCTCGCTCGGACCGAATTTCGGCGTCAAGGGCGGCGCCGCCGGCGGCGGCCTCGCCCAGGTGGTGCCGATGGAGGACATGAACCTCCACTTCACCGGCGACTTCCATGCCATCACCACGGCACACAACTTGCTTTCGGCACTGATCGACAACCACATCTACTGGGGTAACGAGCTCGGCATCGATACTCGCCGCGTCGCCTGGCGCCGCGTTATGGACATGAACGATCGGGCGCTGCGCGAGATCATCTGCTCGCTCGGCGGCGTCGCCAACGGTTATCCGCGCGAAGCCGGCTTCGACATCACCGTGGCTTCCGAAGTCATGGCGATCCTGTGCCTCTCCACCGACCTCAAGGACCTCGAGAAGCGCCTCGGCGACATCATCGTCGCCTACCGCCGCGACAAGTCGCCGGTCTATGCCCGCGACCTCAAGGCCGACGGTGCCATGGCAGTTCTGCTCAAGGACGCCATGCAGCCCAATTTGGTGCAGACGCTGGAGAACAACCCGGCCTTCGTGCATGGCGGCCCGTTCGCCAACATCGCGCATGGCTGCAACTCGGTCGTCGCCACCACGACAGCGCTGAAGCTTGCCGACTATGTCGTTACCGAAGCCGGCTTCGGCGCCGATCTCGGCGCGGAAAAGTTCTTCGACATCAAGTGTCGCAAGGCGGGGCTGAAGCCGTCGGCGGCGGTCATCGTCGCCACGGTGCGCGCCATGAAGATGAATGGCGGCGTCAAGAAGGAAGACCTCGGCAAGGAAAACATCGAGGCGGTCAAGAAAGGCTGCCTGAATCTCGGCCGCCATATCGAAAATGTGAAGCAGTTCGGCGTGCCTGCCATCGTTGCGATCAACCACTTCACCACCGACACCGAAACCGAGATCCAGGCGATGAAGGACTTCGTCAAGGCGCAGGGCGCCGAGGCCATCCTGTGCAAGCACTGGGCGCAGGGCTCGGCAGGCATCGAGGACCTCGCCAGGAAGGTGGTCGAGATCGCAGAATCCGGCGCCTCACAGTTCTCGCCGCTCTACCCGGACGAGATGCCGCTGTTCGAGAAGGTCAACACCATCGTCAAGCGCATCTATCGCGGCGACGAGGCGATCGCCGACAAGTCGATCCGCGACCAGTTGCATGCCTGGGAGCAGGCCGGCTACGGCAATCTGCCGGTCTGCATGGCCAAGACCCAGTACTCGTTCTCGACCGACCCGAACCTGCGCGGCGCGCCGACCGGCCATACCGTGCCGGTGCGCGAGGTCAGGCTCTCGGCCGGCGCCGGCTTCGTCGTCATCATCTGCGGCGAGGTCATGACCATGCCGGGCCTGCCCAAGGCGCCGTCCTCGGAGAAGATCTTCTTGAACGAGGTTGGCCAGATCGAGGGCCTGTTCTAGACGCTGCTCGAGCTGAAAGACCAAAGGCGCCGCCTCACCGCGGCGCCTTTTTTCTTCGCCGGCTTTCACGCCACCGTGGGCGAGCCGAACTTCTTGATGCCGGCGACCGACATCGAGACGAACTGGTCGAGGATGGCGAAGAAGATATCGAGGCTGAAGCCGAACAGGAAAGCGAAGGTGAACAGGCTGAAGCCTATGCCGGTCACCTCGCCGCCGAGCTTGGTTCCCGGCGCCATGAACCAGGCGAGGATCATGCCGGCAAGCCCGCCCAGCGCGATGCGATGAATGAGCCGCGACAGCGGCGGATTGGGCAGAAGCGGGTTCAGGATCATGCGCATGTGGAACATGATGCCGCCAAGCGCGCCGTAAAGCGCGGGCAGGATCCACAGCGCATAGGGGCTGAGGACTTCGCTGAGCGTCTTGGCCTGCAGTGTCAGCGTCGAAATCGAATTCGGCGTGATGGTAATGACGCCTTCGCATTGCAGGTCGCGTGTCGCCTCGTCGAAATCCGCGCTCACGTCTTCGACCATGCCGGTAGAACTGACGACTTGCATGCCGCCTTGAGTGTTGCCGTTGTTCCTGCAATCGAAGTCCGACTGCTTGAGCGGCTGGCTGCTCCCGGCCCCGCTCTGCTGTTGCGCCAGCGCGATTTGCTGGCCGCAGAACTGGTCTATGGCCATCTGCCTGGGGTTCGAGAAATCGAGCGGCGCGCCCGCTTTCCCTGGCGAAGCTGAGAGCTTGCAATAGGCCCATTGCATGCCCCAGAGCGGAAACGGCGCCTCCTGCGTCATGAACCCCTGCGCCCGCACCAGCAACGAGGAAAAACGCTGGTCGAGCGAATGCAGGTTGTCGACGGAATTGTAATAGGCGTCCTTCAGAAGCGTCAGATCGGTCGCCGACGCCTGCTGGGCGGCGGCCGAGCTCAATTGCTTCTTGGTCGCCCAGACCTGCCTGATCGACGCCCGAACCGAGCGCTGAAATCGTTGTTGTCGATCTCCTGCAGCTCCGCGTTGATCGAGACGCCCCTGTTGTAGACATAGGTCAGCTTGCCGATGACGATCATCATCGTCACCGACAGGGCGATGAGGAAATAGGTCGCGAGCGCGGTCCGGCGCGACATGTCGCCCGGCGACCAGCCGGTGCGCAGCGCAGCCAGGGTTGAAAACGGCACGGTGCTGGAGCAGTCGTTGAGCACCGTTTGAAGTTTGACGACCTCGGGCTGGCTTGCGCTCGCGTCACTGAGTTTTTCCGCGTCGCCGATCGCAGCGAAGAGCGCGCTGTCCTTGAACACGCCGTAGCGGCCGTAGCCGGCAACCAGCTTGGCGTCGGCAAGCAACCCGGAGACAAGAGGATCGTGGAATGTCGTCATCGCGCCCCCCGACGACTAGCCCAGATAACCCTGCACGAAGCCATATTGCGACGGGCATCCGCAGGGATAGCCGGCCGGCCCGGGCGGTTGCGCCCAGCACCAGAAGAATTGGGTGAAGCAGATCGTACCTGGCGCATGCGGCGGCACTTGCGCGAAGGCGGGCCACGGCAGCAGCGCCGCGCCGACAGCGAGGGTCAGGATGACCAAGGTTCGTGCAACGCGCGCCTTCAATCCAGCCCCCCGAGCCATCCGCGCTTATTCACATGCGCGGCGACTTTCTGAAAATACCGGAACGGCGTCCGTGAAATGGCTCACGCTCTTGCTGGATATTTGGCGCCAAGAAAAAGGCGCCGCATCTTGGCGGCGCCCTTGCTTTTGAAAGGCTTCGGGTTACGCTGCGTTCCGCTGCAGGGCCCGCTGGTTGGACGCATAGATCGTGTCGCGCTCGGGCAGGGCGCCGGTCTTCAGGCAATCGATCCACTCGGCGGTCTTGAGCACCGCAGCGAAGCGCGACTGCAAGACGACGCTCACCACCCGGTGTATGTCCTCGGCGGACGCGTAGCCGGCGCTGTTGGCATAGGGCACCGAGCCGCTGGCATCCGAAAGGAACTCGACGGCAAAGCCCATATGCACCGCGTGGATGATGGTCGACAGATCGCAATTGTGGGTCATGTAGCCGACGACCGCGATCGTATCGATGGCGTTGGCGCGCAGCCAGGCTTCAAGATCCGTGCCGGTGAAGGCCGAAGGCAGCGTCTTCTCGACATAGTGGTCGCGGGCGCGCCTGGCGATCTCGGGATGCAGCTCGCCGCCATGGCTGCCCTTGGCGAAGATCGGCGAGGTCTCGGGCGCCATCTGCTTGACGACGACGATTTTGATGCCGGCCGCCGCGGCGGCATCCATGGCGCGCGCCACATTGGCGACGGTCTCGTTGAAGGGCGGATGCTGGATGGCGAGGTTGCCGCCATCGTAGTCGTTCTGGACATCGACGACGACAAGCGCGCGGCGCGGCTGGGTGGCTGGTGCTGACATGGCGGTTTTCCTTTCGACCGGGTTGATGGACGCAAAGCTAGGCCGATGTTTCGAGTCGAGAAAGTGTCCCGATTGACATCATTCGAAAAAATTGGGACATTCAACTTTCAACGAAACGATGCTTGCCATGAAGAATCCGATCATCGTCGCCGTCGCCTTCGACGGCATCAGTCCTTTCCACCTCTCCGTGCCGTGCCTGGTGTTCGGCACCGATCGAACCAGGCTTGGGCTGCCGCGCTTCGATTTCCGCGTCTGTGCGATGGACGAGGGACCCATTCATACCGATGCGGGGCTGAGCATCGTCGTGCCGCACGGGCTTTCGGCGCTCGACGAGGCCGACATCGTCATCATCCCAAGCTGGAAGGATCTCGAGGATCCCTTGGCCGCGCCGTTCAAGGACGCGCTGCAGCGCGCGCATCGGCGCGGCGCGCTCATCGTCGGCTTGTGCCTCGGCACCTTCGCCATTGCCGGCGCCGGATTGCTGGCCGGACGCAAGGCAACCACCCACTGGGCCTATACCGACCGGCTGCAGGCGCTGCATCCCGACATCGCGATCGATGCGGACGTGCTCTATGTCGACGATGGCGACATCGTCACCTCCGCCGGCGTCGCTGCCGGCCTCGACTGCTGCCTGCACATCGTTCGCGCCCGCTATGGCGCGGAGGCCGCCCTTCGGGTTGCCCGCCACGTCGTGCTCTCGCCGCATCGGCAGGGCGGCCAGGCGCAGTTCATCGAGCGCCCGCTTGCGCCGACGCCGAATGCCGACCGGTTCTCGCGCGCTCTCGACCAGGTGCGGGCGACGCTCGGCGAACCGCACAGCCTCGACAGCGTCGCCGATGCGGCCGGCCTCACCCGCCGCACCTTCACGCGCCGCTTCCAGAAGTCGATAGGCACCAGTTTCGGCGACTGGCTTGCCGACCAGCGCGTAGCACTTGCGCAGAGGCTGCTGGAGCAGACGGACAAATCGATGGACATCGTGGCCTTCGAAGCCGGCTTCGGCAGCGCCACCTCGCTGCGCCAGCATTTCGCCGCGCGGCTAAGAACCTCGCCGTTGCGGTACCGGCGTGAATTCTCAAAAACCGCTCAAAACGCCGGTGCGCTCATCGGCGCGTAACGGCCCGTGCCGGGTTGCCGACGACGGTCGCGTTGGCCGGTACGTCGCGGGTCACCACCGCGCCCGCGCCGACGATGGCGCCCTCGCCTATGCTGACGCCGGCGAGGATCACCGCGCTGCCACCGATCCAGGCATTGTCGCCGATCGTTACGGCTTTTGCGATCTCCAGCCCGGCCAGCCGGCCGGCAGCTTCGCGATGATGCTCGGCGCAGTAGATCTGCACATTGGGCCCCAGCATCGTCCCCTTGCCGATGCGCACCGGCGCGGCGTCGAGGATGGTGCAGCCGGCATTGAGGAAGACGCCGTCGCCGAGGAACAGGTTGAAGCCATATGCGCAGTGGAACGGCGCCTCGATGCGCGCCCCCTCGCCCGCGCCACCGAGCAGCGCCTGCAGGGCCGGGGCGATATCACCGCGCTGCCGGGGCGGCAGGCTGTTGTGCTCGAACACCGCATCGCGCGCTGCGATGCGCAACGCCTCGAGCTCATCGTCGATGCAGGTGTACCATTCGCCCGCCGCCATCTTTATGCGTTCGCTTGTCGTCATCGCGATACTCCAGATTTCGTCCGCCGCCAAAGCATAATCGATCGTCTGACAAAAGCCCCGTAGCCAAACGCCTGGCTTGTGCTAGCCTGCCGTTGCGAGGCCATGCGACGGTCTCGGTTTGAGGGGGCCGATCATGGTTTACATTCTCGCCCTGCTGATAGGCGTCATTGCCGGCCTGCGCGCCATGACCGCGCCCGCCGCCGTTGCCTGGGGTTCCTATCTCGGCTGGCTGCCGGTCACGGGCACCTGGGCGAGCTTCATGGGCCACTGGATCGCCGTCGGCATCTTCACCATCCTGGCCATCGTCGAGCTGGTCGCCGACCAGCTGCCGTCGACGCCGAGCCGCAAGGTACCGCCGCAGTTCGGCACCCGCATCGTCATCGGCGCCTTCTGTGGCGCAGTCATCGGCGCGACCGCCGGCGCCACCATCGGCGGCCTGGTCGCCGGCGCGATCGGCGCGGTGATCGGCACGCTGGGCGGCGCCGAGGTCCGCGGCCGGCTGTCCGTCGCATTTGGCAAGGATCCGCCCGCCGCCTTCATCGAGGATGCGGTCGCCATCATCGGCGGGCTGCTCATCGTGGCGGCGGTCGCATGAGCGCAAAGAGCTTCGACGCCATCGTCATCGGCGCTGGCCAGGCCGGGCCGCCACTGGTCGGCCGGCTTGAGGCCGCCGGCATGAAGGTTGCGCTGATTGAGCGCAAGTTCATCGGCGGCACCTGCGTCAACACCGGCTGCATGCCGACCAAGGCGATGGTAGCGAGCGCCTATGCCGCGCATCTCGCCCGCCGCGCCGCCGACTACGGTGTCGCTCTCTCAGGCCCCGTCGGCGTGGACTACAAACGCATCAAGGCGCGCAAGGACAAGGTCACCAACGACGCCCGCGGCAATCTCGAAAAATGGGTCGCCGGCCTGAAGGGCTGCACGCTTTATCGCGACCATGCCCGTTTCGTCACCGCCGACACGGTGCGCGTCGGCGATGAGCTGCTCACCGCGCCAAAGATTTTCCTCAACACCGGCGGCCGCGCCTCGGTGCCCGATCTGCCCGGCGTCAACGACGTACCCTATCTCACCAATTCCTCGATGATGGATCTCGATGTGCTGCCCAGCCACCTGATCGTCATCGGCGGCAGCTATATCTCGCTCGAATTCGCGCAGATGTTCCGCCGCTTCGGCTCCGAGGTCACGGTAATCGAGAAGGCGCCGCGGCTGACCGGCCGCGAGGACGAGGACACCTCCGCCGCCATCCAATCGATACTCGAAAACGAAGGCATCGCCGTCCATGTCGGCGCGGACGACATCGCCTTTGCCAGGCAAGGCAATGGGATCGCCGTCACCTTCGCCGCCGGCAAGCCGCCGGCGGTCGGCTCGCATGTGCTGCTGGCGCTGGGGCGCAAGCCCAACACCGACGATCTCGGCCTCGACAAGGCCGGCGTCGCGGTCGACCAGCGCGGCTATATCGTCGTCGACGACCAGTTGCGCACCAATGTGCCGGGCATCTGGGCGATGGGCGACTGCAACGGCAAGGGCGCCTTCACCCACACCTCCTACAACGACTTCGAGATCGTCGCCGCCAACCTGCTCGACAACGATCCGCGCAAGGTGAGTGACCGCATCGAAGCCTATGCGCTCTATATCGATCCGCCGCTCGGGCGCTGCGGCATGACGGAAGCCGCCGTGAAGAAATCCGGCCGCCGCGCGCTGGTCGGACAGCGGCCGATGACGCGTGTCGGCCGCGCGGTCGAGAAGGGCGAGACGCAAGGCTTCATGAAGATCCTGGCCGATGCCGACACCGGTGAAATCCTCGGCTGCTCCGTGCTCGGCCCGGGCGGCGACGAGGCGATCCACTGCGTGCTCGACCTCATGTACGCTAAGGCGCCGATCTCGACGCTGGCGCGCGCCATGCACATACACCCCAATGTCTCGGAGCTGCTGCCGACCATCGCCCAGGAGCTGAAGCCGCTGGAGTAGAGCAATTCCGGAAAAGGCGCAGCGGTTAGGCTCGGCGTCTTTGCCGTAGCCGCCCTGCCCCGATAGCCCGGCGAGGCTGGACCACTCGACAGCCCGATCGCAACAATGCATGGCTGAAACCTCCTCACGCGGAGATATCCCATGCAGAAGACGATCGAACGCATCGCCGGCGACAGCGAGGGTGTCGCCTACGAATTTCCGGTCTTGCGCTTCGAGGGCAAGGACAAGGCGGCTCCCTCCGCCTATCTGCAGGCGGCGCTGCATGCCGGCGAGCTGCCGGGCGTCGTCGCCATCGACGCGCTGATGCCGATGCTGGCCAAGGCGGAGGCCGAGGGCCGCATCAAGGGTCCGATCACCATCGTACCCTGGGCCAACCCGATCGGCCGCGCGCAATATCATTTCGGCGAGCACCAGGGCCGCTTCAATCTCGGCACCCGCACCAACTTCAATCGCTCCTTTCCGCTGCTTGCCGCGCCCGACGCCAGGCTTCTGCCGGATGTCAGCCTCGGCGGCGCCGATCGCCGGCTGAAGAACCGGCTCGTCCAGCTCTCGCTCGGCAACGACATCGTGCTTGACCTCCACTGCGACGACGAAGGTCTGGCCTATCTCTACATCCACACCAGCCTGTGGCCGCATATGGCCGATTGCGCGGCCGCCATGGGCGCCGAAGCCGTCCTGCTGTGGAGCGAGGACGATACCGGCACCTTCGAAGGCGCCTCGATCATGCCCTACCAGAACGTGCCGGCGAGCGTCGCGCGCTTCGATCGCCGCGTCGTCACCACGGTCGAATATCGCGGCATGCTCAATGTCGACGCCGCCTTCGCCGCGGCCGATGCCGCGGGACTTTACCGACTGCTTGTGACGCGCGGCGTCGTCCAGGACTCATCAGTGCCGAAATTCGAGAAATTTTCCGGACCGGTCGTACCGCTGGAAAACATCGACATGATGCCTTCGCCCAGGGCCGGCGCGATCCTTTACGAGGTCAAACCCGGCGACCGCGTCAAGAAAGGCGACAGGCTGGCGACGATCGTCCACGCGCCCGGCGAGGCCGGCGGCCGCACGGAAGTGTTCGCCCCTCAGTCGGGCTTCATCCTGACCCGCCGCGCGCGCCGCATCATCCGCGCCGGCGAGGATCTTCTGAAGCTCGCCGGCGACGCCAGGAGCACCGATGCACGCTCCGGCACGCTGGAAGACTGAGGCGTAGCGGCTTTCACCATCGCCGTGAAATCCAGTTGCACGGACTTCCATTCGCCGCTATGGGAGTCGCCATGAACATGCGTTCGAACAAGACCATTTGGTGGTGGGCTCGCTGACAGCGGCCTGTTCGTGCGTGTGCGCGTGAAAAAGAGGGTGGCCGCAGCGGAATATCCGGGCGGCCATTTGTTTTTTAACGCCATTCCCGGGTCCGTTGCCCAAGACGCTGATGGAGACGGCAATGACGACTAAAGTTCTGGACAACGGGGCCGAGCGCTTCATCACCGCGGGCGGCGTGACGATCACCCGCGAGCGGCACGACCGGCCCTATGAAGGCGCGATCGATGCCTATGTCGACGGCCTGAATTCGCGCCGCGGCGCAGTGTTTTCCTCCAACTACGAATATCCGGGCCGCTACACGCGCTGGGATACCGCCATCATCGATCCGCCGCTGGTGATTTCCGCGCGGGGACGCACCATGCGCATCGAAGCACTCAACAAACGCGGCGAAGTGTTGCTGCCGGGGATCGGCAAGGCGCTTGGCGAGCTCGGCGAAGTGACGATCGTCGAGACCTCGAAGACGCTCATCCGCCTCGATGTCGCCAAACCAGGCCGCGTCTTCACCGAGGAGGAGCGCAGCCGCGTACCGTCCGTGTTCACGGTGCTGCGCGCCATCACCGCGCTGTTCAAGACCGCCGAGGACGCCAATCTCGGCCTTTACGGCGCCTTCGGCTACGACCTAGCTTTCCAGTTCGATCCTGTCGACTACAAGCTCGAGCGCAAGGAGAGCCAGCGCGACCTGGTGCTGTTCCTGCCCGACGAGATCCTCGTCGTCGATCATTATTCGACCAAGGCCTGGACCGACCGCTACGACTATTCCGGCGACGGTTTTTCGACCGAGGGCTTGGCCCGCGATGCCCATGCCGAGCCGTTCAAGACCGCCGACCGCATCCCGCCGCGCGGCGACCATGAGCCGGGCGAATACGCCAACCTGGTGCGCCGCGCCATGGAGAGCTTCAAGCGCGGCGACCTGTTCGAGGTCGTGCCTGGACAGATGTTCTACGAGCGCTGCGAGACCCAGCCTTCCGACATCTCGCGCAAGCTGAAATCGATCAACCCCTCGCCCTATTCCTTTTTCATCAATCTCGGCGAGAACGAATATCTGATCGGTGCCTCGCCGGAGATGTTCGTGCGCGTCAACGGCCGCCGCGTCGAGACCTGCCCGATCTCCGGCACCATCAAACGCGGCGACGACGCCATTTCCGACAGCGAGCAGATCCTGAAGCTGCTTAACTCGAAGAAGGATGAGTCCGAGCTCACCATGTGCTCGGATGTCGACCGCAACGACAAGTCACGCGTGTGCGAACCGGGCTCCGTGCGCGTCATCGGCCGCCGCCAGATCGAGATGTATTCGCGCCTGATCCACACCGTCGACCATATCGAGGGGCGGTTGCGCGAAGGCATGGACGCCTTCGACGCGTTTCTCTCGCATGCCTGGGCGGTCACCGTCACCGGCGCGCCGAAACTGTGGGCCATGCGCTTCATCGAGCAGAACGAGAAGAGCCCGCGCGCCTGGTATGGCGGGGCGGTCGGCATGGTCAATTTCAACGGCGACATGAACACCGGGCTGACCTTGCGCACCATCCGCATCAAGGACGGCATCGCCGAGGTCCGCGCCGGCGCCACACTGCTTTTCGACAGCATTCCCGAGGAAGAAGAAGCCGAAACCGAACTGAAGGCATCCGCCATGCTCTCCGCCATCCGCGACGCCAAGACCGGCAACGCCACCGGAACCGAGCGCACCACCGCGCGCGTCGGCGACGGCGTCAACATCCTGCTGGTCGACCATGAGGACAGTTTCGTCCATACCTTGGCCAACTACTTCCGCCAGACCGGCGCCAACGTCTCCACGGTTCGCTCGCCGGTGCCGGAGGAGGTCTTCGAGCGGTTGAAGCCGGACCTCGTCGTGCTTTCGCCCGGCCCTGGCACGCCGAAGGATTTCGACTGCGCCGCCACCATCAGACGAGCGCGCAGCCGCGACCTGCCGATCTTCGGCGTCTGTCTCGGCCTGCAGGCATTGGCCGAGGCCTATGGCGGCGAGCTCAGGCAGTTGCACATCCCCATGCATGGCAAACCGTCGCGCATCCGCGTTTCGAAGCCCGGCATCATCTTCTCAGGCCTGCCCAAGGAAGTGACCGTCGGCCGCTATCACTCGATTTTCGCCGACCCGGTGCGCCTGCCCGACGGTTTCGTGGTGACCGCCGAGACCGAGGACGGCATCATCATGGCTTTCGAGCACCGCAAGGAGCCGATCGCGGCGGTGCAGTTCCATCCGGAATCGATCATGACGCTCGGTCACAATGCCGGCATGCGCATCATCGAAAACATTGTCGCGCATCTGCCGCGCAAGGCCAAGGAAAAGGCCGCGTAGGACCTATGGCTGTGACGCAGGACACGGTGGCGGCCGCGGCGAAAGCCGCGACCCGCGAGAAGATTGCCAGGCTTGCCTTCTGGTCGATCCTGGTCGCCTTCGTGGTGCTCGTCTTGAAGCTTGCCGCCTGGTACATCACCGGTTCCGTGGCGCTCTATTCCGACGCGCTGGAATCGATCGTCAACGTGATCGCATCGGCCGCCGCCTTCTGGGCGATCCAGGTCAGCTACAAGCCCGCCGACCAGGACCATCCCTTCGGCCATCACAAAGCCGAATATTTTTCCGCCGTCCTCGAAGGCGTGCTGATCGTCGTCGCGGCGCTGCTGATCCTCAACGAGGTCTGGCAGTCCTGGCAACATCCGGCCCCGCTGGAACAGCCCTGGGAAGGACTTGCCGTCAACGGCGTCGCGACGGTCATCAATGCGATCTGGGCCTGGACGCTGATCCGCGCCGGCCGGAATGCGAAGTCGCCTGCGCTTGTCGCCGACGGCCAGCACATCATGACCGATGTGGTAACATCAGTCGGCGTGTTCGGCGGTCTTGTCGGCGCCGTGCTCACCGGCTGGCAGATCCTCGACCCGGCACTTGCCGTCATCGTCGCGCTCAACATTCTGTGGCAGGGCTGGCATGTCATCGGCTCGTCGATGAGCGGGCTGATGGACCGAGCCGTCGACAACCACGAGCACATGCAGATTCGCGACATCATATCGGCCAATTCGAAGGGCGCGCTCGAGGTGCATGATCTCAAGACGCGCATTGCCGGGCGCGCCACCTTCATCGAGTTCCATCTGGTGGTCGACGCCGACATGACCGTCGGCGCCAGCCATGTCATCTGCGACCGCATCGAGGACGCGCTGAAGGCCGAGATCCCCTCGGTGCGCGTCACCATCCATGTCGAGCCAGACGACGAGGCGAAGCTGCCGAAAGGCACCGCGGCCGTGCCTTTCGCTTAGCAGAGCGCGAAGGTCCGTCGAGATTCAGGTCAGGCCGAGTCGAGAACGACGGCTTCCGAGAACCGGAGCGGAGCGTACTTGAAAGTACGTGAGCACCGGAAGCGAAGGAAGCCGTCGTTCGCAGGCCGGCCTCACCTGAATATCGGCAGACCTCACGGAGCACAGGCCGACTGCGGCATCGGCTGCAGCCGATAGACCTTGTCGTCGGACCTGGTCTTGCCATCCGCCGCCTTCGAGCAGAGATCGACAATTGCCACTGCATTGTTGGGATTTGCGACCATCATCGTGCCGTTGACGCCGCGCTTGAGGAAGATCTCCTTCTGCGAGACGTCGCAGGAAAAATCGCTCATCTTCGCGCTGGCCGAACAGCGCCACTGGTCGGCCTCGCCCTGGCAGGAATAGGTCTGCGTGACCTTTTTCCCCCTCTGCCTCGTCGTCACCGATACGGCGATATCCGCCCCATCCGGCCAGTTCGCGGCATCGCCGCCGGCTGAGAAGGAGGCGAGCTCGACGGGTCCGCGAAACACGCGGATCGATTGCGTCAGCTGGTTGGGATGCGACTTCAGATGCGCATCGTCGTAGTCACGCCCGAAGCAGAAGGGCTGATCGGGCTTGAGCCGCACGCGCAGCGGCTCGCCCAGCGCCGGATCGATCGGGTCGATGCGCGCGAACTCCACCTTGCAGGTCTCGGCCGGCATCGGGTCCAGCTTGAAATTGTCGTCGTCGCTGCCCAGCGCCTGCCTGTTGTACTCGGCCTCGCCGAGCTGCTCTTCCGAATCCGGGTCGAGATAGACGTCTGGCGACAGGCCGGACAGAAGAAGCTTTCCCTTGTCGTCGACTTTCAGCGAAGCCAGCGTCCGGTCGCAGTCCATGCCGCAACGGATGCCGCTCGCCTTGTCGCTTGGATCCTCCTTGTTGCACCAGCTGCTCGCCCATTCCGGCTCCTTGGCGCCGCGCACCGTTGTGGTGAGGAAGCCGTTATAGGACGTATCCTGGTTGGCGGCGGGTTCTTCGTTCGTCCGGCTGACCGGGTCATGGCCGTAGAAGAAGAAGATGCGCGCCACTTTCTGATGCGGATGCGCCTTGAGATGGGCGGCGTCGTAGACACGGCCGAAGCAGGCGTCGGCGCCGGTCGGGCTGAGTTCGGGAAGCTTGGGCGGTTGTTCGGCGCGCGCTACGCCGGCAAAAGCGACAAGGGCGGCGCAAAGCACCGCGCCCGCCATGGCCCTCCCCACAACGATCCTCGATGCCATATGATCCTCCTCCCGCCACAGGACTGGCTTCATGCTAGAGCAATTCCAGGAAAAGTGTGAGCAGTTTTCCGTTCGGAATTGCGTAAAAACAAGGAGATAGGGCGTTTCGCCGTTTCCGTGAAACGCAGTAATCTAGGAGCGCCCGGACCATGCAAAATTGAGCGAACGGGCAAGGCAAGGGAGGACAGGATGCTGCGCCGTGACATTTTTCGTGCCGGTCTCGCGGGCGCCGCGGGCCTGTTCGGCCTGAGCCGTGCAAATGCGGCAACGCCTGAGGGAAGGCTGAAAGTCGCCTATCACCTCAGCGACGCTGACAAGGTCAACTTCGTCCTCGGCAACATCAAGAACCACTATGAAGGCACCGGCGGCAATGTCGACATCGTGCTCGTGGTGCACGGTCCTGCTCTGGCCGCCTTCAAAGTCAAGGGCGCTTCCGGCGCTGTTTCCAGCCGCTTTGCCGGCCTTGTCCAGCAGGGACTTGTGCCGCAAGCCTGCGGCAACACCTTGCACGGCATGGATATCACGCTGACCGACTTGCTGGCGGGCTTCGAGCTTGCCGAGAAGGGCGGCGTCGTGAAGCTCGCCGAACTGCAGCACCAGGGCTATCTCTATCTCAGGCCCTGAATGCGCCCGCACTGAACGCCAACACTTGAAGGCCGGGCCGGCAATGGCCTACGAAGGATGGCAACTCGGAGACCAGCCGACATGACGACACTTGCCATCCCCGATCTTGCCGGCAAGGCGGTGCTGGTCACCGGCGCTTCGACCGGGATCGGCGCGGCACTTGCCCGTGCCTATGCGGCGCAGAAATGCCGCGTCACGCTGCATTTCAATGCAAGCCGCGCTCCCGCCGAAACCGTGGCCGGATCCATTCGCGACGGTGGCGGCGAGGTGTTCCTGGTCCAGGGCGACTTCTCGAAACCTGCCGACGTCGAGCGTGTGGTCGAAGAGAGCGCAAACCATTTCGGCCGGCTCGACGGCCTGGTCAACAATGCCGGCGGCATGCTTGGCCGCGTCGCCTATGCCGACCAGGACGAGGCGCATTACGACGCCGTGATGGACCTCAATGCGCGCTCTGTTCTGACCGCTTCGCGCAAGGCGATCCCCTGGCTGAAGCGCCAGGGTGGCTTCATCATCAACACCACCTCGATCGCCGCTCGCAACGGCGCCGGCGGCGGCGCCGGCCTCTACGGATCGTCCAAGGCCTTCGTTTCCAACGTGACGCGCGGCATGGCCAAGGAGCTGATCGGCTTCGGCATCCGCGTCAACGCCGTGGCGCCCGGTACGATCTTGACGCCCTTCCACGAACGCTATTCGAATGCCGAGCAGATCAAGGCCATGGTCGCCACCATTCCGCAAGGGCGCGCCGGAACGCCGGAGGATTGCGTCGGAGCTTACCTGTTCCTGTCGTCCGATCTGTTGAGCGGCTACATCATCGGCCAGGTGATCGACGTCAATGGTGGCCAGTTGATGCCGTGAGCGGTCGACTGCATACTCGATGCAGCGCACAACCTGGAGGAGATCAAGGGCATGTACGGACTGATCGGCAAGATGCGGGCGGCACGCGGCCAGCGCGATGCGGTCATGGACGTGCTGCGCGAAAGCACCGGCGCTCTCCCCGGCTGCCTGAGCTACATCATCGCCACCGATCCAGCCGACGCCGACGCCATCTGGGTCACCGAAGTGTGGACCGACCAGGCGAGCCATAAGGCATCGCTGCAGCTGCCGGAAGTCCAGGCGGCGATCGCCAGGGCGCGTCCCTTCATCGCCGGCTTCGAATTCCAGATCGAGACCCATCCCGTTGGCGGCTTCGGCCTTCCTATGCCCGAAAAGGCCGGGTGACATCGTCGCCGCGGCGCAGAACGTCGACATCTCTTTCGTCATGGCCTTGCAGACGGCGCGCTTCCTGGTCGTGCTGCTGATTGTGCCAAGCGTAGCCAGGCTGGTGGCGCGAAACGTCGGGGCTTGATCCGGGGTATCCAATGCCAAAGGAATTCCAGGAAAAGTGCTCGGCGGTTTTCCGTTCGGAATTGCGTAAAATCAGAAAGTTGGAGCAAGTCAGCAATCCATCAGGATGCTGAATTGCTCGACGCGAGCAAGGGAATTGCCAATGAACCGCCGTTTAAACGCCGTCGATCTTTCCGGCCGCGTCGCCGTAGTGACCGGCGGCGCGCAAGGCATCGGCCTTGCGGTCGCCCGGCGCCTGTTGTCGTCGGGCGCCGGCGTTGCCATCTGGGACGTCGACCAGGCCGCAATGACCCGGGCTGTCGCCGAGCTCGCTTCGCTCGGCCGCGTTGAAGCCATTCTCTGCGACCAGTCCCAGATCGAGGCCGTCGATCGCGCGGCCGCCGCGACTGAGCGCACGCTTGGCCCCGTCGATCTCCTGGTCAACAATGCCGGCATTGCCGGGCCGGCGGCGACCGTGGCGGACTACGACCCCGCCGCCTGGCGTCAGATCGTCGATATCGACCTCAACGGCGTCTTCTACTGCTGCCGGCGCCTGGTGCCCGGCATGGTCGCGCGCAATTACGGCCGCATCGTCAACATCTCCTCGGTGGCCGGCAAGGAAGGCAATCCGAATGCCGCCGCCTATTCGGCCGCCAAGGCCGGCGTGCTGGCGCTGACCAAGTCGCTCGGCAAGGAGCTCGCGGGACACGACATCGCCGTCAACGCGCTGACCCCCTCGCCCGCCCGTACCAGAATTCTCGAGCAGCTCACGGAAGCGCAGGTCGCTTATATGCTCGGCAAAGTGCCGCGCGGCCGCTTCGTCGAGGTGGAAGAGGCCGCCGCGATGATCGTCTTCATGCTGTCGGACGAGAACTCTTTCACCACCGGCGCGACCTTCGATCTCTCCGGCGGCCGCGCGACCTACTGACCATCCCCGCGGAGCTTCGTTTGGATTGCCGGGCCTATCGCCCCGCCGCAAGCCTCTGGGGAAGAAAATCGACGAAGACCCGGACCTTCGGCGAAAGATGGCGATTGGACGGCCACAGCATGCGGAACTGGCCGCGGCCGTCGACATGGTCGTCGAGCACGGCGCGCAGCCTGCCGTCATGCAGCGCCTCCCGCACCAGGAAGTCGGGCATGCAGGCGATGCCGAGACCGGCAATCGTCGCGCCCTTCAATGCCTCCATGTTGTTGCAGGTCAGCATCGAACGGATCTGCGGCTCGGCGCTCCCGGTGATGAACGGCCAGTTGAGCAGCCTGCCGCTGTTGAGAAAGCGGAAGTGTATCCCGAAATGTGCCGCTAGATCCGCCGGCGTGCCGGCATGCCATGGCGATCGAGATAGGAGGCGGCCGCGCACAATATCATGCGAAAGGGCGCGACCGGCCTCGACACCAATCGCGAATCGGGCAGCTCACCGCTGCGGATCGCGACGTCGATACCCTCGTCGATGACGTCGACGATGCGATCGTTGAAATCGATGTCGAGCTCGATTTCCGGGTATCGCGCCATGAATTCCGACAGCACCGGCAAAAGCAGATGATAGGTGACGATCGGCGTTGAGATGCGCAGCCGGCCATGCGGCGTTTCGCGTGTACGCGACAGCATCGCCTCCGCGTCTTCTATGTCGTCGAGGATGCGGCGCACCCGCTCGTTGAAAAGCTTGCCCTCCTCGGTCAGACCTATGCGCCGCGTGCTGCGCTGCAGGAGACGCACGCCGAGTTCCTGCTCGAGCCGGGCGACGCTCTTGCCGACGGCGGAGGCGGAAATGCCGAGCGCTTGTCCGGCGGCGACGAAACTGCCGAGCTCGGCGGTGCGGGCGAAAGCCAGAAGGCCGTTGAGACGATCCATGATGAACCTATTCGAGCGTTTTGCTCCGAGATGAACGGAGATTTAATACTATTTTGCCGGAAACGTCGCCGCCCTATCTTGTCGTTGCGATCGGCTGTGCCAGTCAGGACATGCCGGCAAATCCCGCCTCGGATAGGAAAATCCATGACTTTGATGACCAGAACCGGCCCGGCCGGCAGATGGCTCGTGCTGCTGTCAGTTTGCCTCGCAGCCATGACGATGCCGTTGAGTTTCACCGGTCCCGCCGTAGCGTTGTCCCGCATTGCCGCCGAGCTCGGCGGCAGTCCGATCGAGCTCAATTGGGTGACCAATGCCTTCATGCTGACCTTCGGCGCCGGCCTGATGGCGGCCGGGGCGCTGGCTGACACCCATGGCCGCAAGCGGATTTTCCTCGCCGGCCTCGCCGCCTATGTGCTTGCCGCGCTGGGCTGCATGCTGGCGCCAGACATCGTCTGGTTCGACCTGTTCAGGGCCCTGCAAGGCATAGGCGGCGCTGCCGCCTTCGCCGGCGGCGCCTCCGCGCTTGCCCAGGAATTCGACGGGCAATCGCGTTTGCGCGCATTCAGCTTCCTCGGCACCAGCTTCGGCATCGGCCTTGCCTTCGGCCCTGTTGCCTCCGGCCTGCTCATCGACGCGTTCGGCTGGCGCGCGATCTTTCTTCTGGTGGCGGTGCTTGGCGTTGCCGCCGCCGCGCTCGGCCTGCGCACCGTCGCCGAATCGCGCGACCCGGACGCAACCGGGCTCGACTGGGCGGGAGCCGCCACCTTCACCATCGCGCTTGCCGCGCTGACCTGCGGCGTGCTGCAGGCGCCCCAGAGCGGTTGGGCCAATCCCCTCGTTATCGCCCTTCTCGGCGTGGCAGCCATCTTCTTTGCCGCCTTCGTCATCGTCGAGCGGCGCGTGCGCCGGCCGATGCTGGACCTGACGCTGTTTCGCTTCCCGCATTTCGTCGGCGTGCAGTTCCTGGCCGCCGCACCTGCCTATGCCTTCGTCGTCCTGCTCGTGCTCCTGCCGATCCGCTTCATCGGCATTGAGGGGATGAGCGAGATCAAGGCGGGGCAATTGATGATCTGCCTCTCCGGGCCGCTGCTGATCTTGCCGCTGCTGGCCGGCCAGGCGGCACGCCGGATCGCCCCGGCCACCATCTGCGGTGTGGGCCTCCTCGTCGCCGCGGCCGGCCTGGTCTGGCTCAGTTGCGTGCCCGTGGCGGACAACGCGCTGCTGCTCCCGCTGGTCTTGGTCGGCATCGGCATCGCCTTGCCCTGGGGGCTGATGGACGGACTTGCCGTCAGTGTCGTGCCAAAGGAACGCGCCGGCATGGCGGTCGGCATATTCAACACCACCCGCGTCGCCAGCGAGGGCGTGGCCCTGGCGATCGTCATGGCGGCCTTGTCCGGTTTCACGGCCACGCAGCTTGGCGCTCAAGGATTGGCCTCGCCTGCCGAAGCGGCCGCGGCGGCACCGCTACTGGCAACCGGCAATATCAGCGAAACGGTGCAACATCTGCACTTGGCCGACGCCAGTGCCCTGGTCCAAGCCTATGAGACGGCTTTCGACCTGCTGCTCATCGTGCTGGCGACGATCACCGTGCTCACCGCCCTCGTCGTCTTCCTCGGCCTGCGTCGCGGATCGGCGTCGGAACAAGACGTCGCGCCTGTCCCGGCCTGCCAGGAAGGCTGACGCCATGTGACGCCGTCAAGTCCGCCGAGGTATCAAAAAATACTTGACTCTCTTACTCATATTTGAGAGCGCGGAAGCGCAACCAAAACATGAGAATTGGAGACAAGTTAATGCCGAAGCGGTCGAGGACGTGGCGCCGGGGATTATCATTGCTGGCGGGCAGCGCCATCCTCGGCCATGCCTGGCCGACAATTGCCCAGGAAGGCGGCGACGCCACCGTTCTCGACAGGATCGAGGTGACCGCCGAGAGCAACGAGATCCTGAAGCAGGACGGCTACGTCGCGAAGAAGGACCGCATCGGCACCAAGACCGACACGCCGATCGCCAGGATCCCGCAGGCGGTCTCGGTCGTCACGCAGAAGCAGATCGAGGACCAGAAGCCGCGTACACTGAACGACGCGCTGGGCTACACGGCCAGCGCCAATCCAAACAGCTTCGGTTTCGACACGCGCTACGACGCCTTCTTCCTGCGAGGCTTCCAGGCCTTCTACAACGGCATGTTCCGCGACGGGCTGCGCCAGTACAACGGCCCTTCCGCCTGGTTCAAGACAGAACCTTACGGCATCGAGGGCGTCACCATCCTGAAGGGACCGGCCTCCTCGCTTTATGGCGTCAGCGGTCCGGGCGGCATCGTCAATGTCGTCACCAAACGCCCCAAGGACGAGCCGTTCCATGAGATCGAGTTGCTGGCCGGCGAGCACAACCGCTTCCAGGCGGCGCTCGATACTTCCGGGCCGGTCAATCACGACGGCAGCATCCTCTATCGCTTCACCAGTCTCGGCCGTCTAAGCGGGACCGGCCTGCCCGACTATCCCGACGATAAACTCTATCTGGCGCCGGCCGTCACTTTCAAGCCGGACGAGGACACCAAGCTCACCATCCTCGGCGAATATTCGAAGTCCCTCACCGGCGGCACCGCGGCCTTCTACAACTCCGCCTATGGCGTGCTGTCGAACGTCTATGAAGGCGATCCGTCCTGGAATGATTTCACTCAGGATCAGGGGCGCATCGGCTACGAGTTCGAGCACCGCTTCAACGACTGGCTGACCGTGCGCCAGAACCTGCGCTACAACGCCGTTGACTCGGATATCGAATATAGCGGCCATTACTCGATCGGCGCCGATCAGCCGCTTGAGCGCTACTGGGGCCACTACACCGAGACGATGAAGAACTTCGTCGTCGACAACATGGCGCAGCTCGAATTCGACACGGGTCCGGCGCGGCACACCGTGATTGCCGGCATCGACTATGCCTGGTCGGACTATGACGCCGGCAGCGGGCTCTCCTATGTCTCGGTCGAGGATATCAAGGCTGCCCCCGTCCCCCATTCCGGCGGGCAGGAGATGAACCAGCTCGGCGTCTACCTGCACGACCAGATGGAGTGGAACGATTTCACCCTGTTCACCAGCGGCCGCTACGACTGGGTCGACACCACCTCCACCGCAGCGGATTTCAGTCAGTCGAAGCAGAAGGACAGCGCCTTCTCCGGCCGCGTTGGCCTGTCCTACCGGACCGAATGGAGCATCATCCCCTACGTCAACTATTCGACCTCGTTCTCTCCCAACATCGGCTTCGTCTATGACGACGTCTCGAGTTCCGTCAGCCGCGTCGCCCGCCCGACCATCGCCACGCAGAAGGAGATCGGCGTCAAATACGAGATCCCCGATCACAACGCGACCGTCAGCGCCGCGCTGTTCGACATCGACCAGAAGGACGGTGTCGTCTTCGACGCGTCCACCGGCATCAACAAGCAGCGCCAGCTCGACCTCAACTCGCGCGGCGTCGAGCTGGAAGCCAATGCCTCGCTCGATGATGGCTTCAGCCTCATCGCCTCCTACACCTATCTGCGCGTGAAGATCGAACGCGGCGCCGAAGGCACCGACGGCAAGGAACTGTCGGCGACGCCGAACCACATCCTGTCGCTCTGGGGCCATTACCAGTTCGAGAACGGCACGCTGGAAGGGCTTGGGCTCGGCGCTGGCGTGCGTTTCGCCGGCGCGAGCTACGGCGACGACACCAATACTTTCAAGAACGACGCGCGCGCCTTCGTCGATGCCTCGCTGTCCTACGATTTCGGCTATCGCAACCCGAAGCTCGAAGGCGTGAAGCTGCAGATCAACGCCAAGAACCTGTTCGACAACCAGAAGACAATTTGCTCGGCCGGTTATTGCTACCGCGACGAGGGCCGCTCGCTGTTCGGCAGCCTGCGCTATCGCTTCTGATGTCGGTCTCCGTCTCGAACCGGGCCGCCTCGTCGCCGGCCGCCATCGTCGCTGCGATCGGCGGCCTCTATGTGGCGCAGAGCGTGATCGGCGGCATCACCTGGACGGGTCTCCCGGCCGTGATGCGCGACCAGGGCCTGCCGCTCGACCGCATCGGCCTGCTCACCCTGATCGCCCTGCCATGGGCGCTGAAGTTCCTGTGGTCGCCGGCGGTGGAGCGCTACCGGCTTCCGCCAGCGGGCAGGAACCGCACCGGCGCGATCGTCCTCATCGGCGGCCTCATCTCCATCGCCGGACTGGTGGCCATCGCCCAGCTTGGTCCCGCCGCCTTCTGGCCGGTCGTCGCCTGCCTGACGGTGGTCGCCTTTGCCGCCTCGACGGTCGACATCGCCTGCGATGGCTTTGCGGTGCAGAACCTTGCCGGCAAAAATCTCGGCTGGGGCAATGCCGCCCAGGTCGGCGGCGCCTATCTCGGCTCGGCGATCGGCGCCGGTCTTTTCCTCTATCTGGCCGAAATCCACGGCTGGCGCGCGGCGGTGTCGGCGATGGCCTCGCTGCTGGTGCTGCTCGGTCTGCCCTTCCTGCTCGGCATCGCCGGCCGATCGCGCGAGGAAGTGCGCGAACACGTGCCCGCGCTCGGCACGGCGCTGCGGCGCCCGCAGATACGCCGCGGTCTGGCGGCGTCGGCGATCTACGTTCTGGCGCAGAAGGCGGCGCTGACCATGCTCGGCCCGTTTCTGATCGACGCCGGGCTCAGCCTTTCCACGATCGGCCTGGTCAACGGCGTCGGCAGCATGGTTCTCGGCGGCGCGGCCGCCCTTGCCGGCGGCGCTCTTGTCCGATGGCTGGGCACGCGCAGCGTGCTTGTGCTCGCGCTTATGCTGCAGGCCGGATCGCTGTTCATCCTCGCGGCCTTCGCGCTTTCCGGCGTTTTCCCGGCAGGCCCGCTGGCGGCCGTCGCGACGCTGAGTTCCTCGGGCATCATGGCGCTCGGCTTCGTGGCGCTCTATGCGCAGTTCATGCGCTGGTCGGATCCGAGGCAGGCAGGCGTCGATTTCACGCTTTTCCAGTGCATGGATGCCTTGGTCAGCATGGCGGGCGGCATCCTGGCCGGCTATGCGGCGCAGCATCTGGGCTATGGCGCATTGTTCGGCGGCGCGGGCGTCGTCGCGCTGCTGGCGATGCCGGCCATCGCCATGGTCAGCGATCGCAACTAAAAGATTGAACTATTCCTCGCCGGCACCGTCTCCGCCCGACGCGCCGCGGCGCCAATAGGCGGTGACAAGATGCCGGTTGCGCGACAGGGCCCATTCCTTGCGCACGATCCGGCGGATGTCGCGGAAGTCGGCGAACTCGCATCCGGCCCAGACAAAGAGATCGTCGGCCCCACGGCCGCGCTCACGCAGCGCTTCCGGCAGCAGGCCGGCCCGGCCTGCTTCGCGGCCATGCCGATAAAGCCAATGGACAGCGATGTTCTCGCCCGCCGCCAGCGTCACCCGGTCTTGCGGACCATCTACCTCGATGAAGGTCTCGGCACGGGCGGACGGCGCAAGCTCTTCCAGCATCCGGCCGATCGCCGGAAGCGCGGTATCGTCGCCCAGAAGAAGCAGGTTTGATGCCTCGGGCACATCGCCGCCGCCGGGGCCGATCATGCCGATGATGTCGCCGGCCCTCGCATTCTGCGCGAAACTCGCAGCCGGCGTCTCGGCGCCGGGATGCAGCACGAAGTCGATGTCGAGCCAACCCTCGGCCACGTCCAGCGCGCGGATCGTGTAGACGCGGATGGTGAGCGCATCCTCGCCCGACGGCCAGACGATCAGGCCGTCCGCGCCCATGGTCGGCCAAACCGCCTGCCGTCCGGCCGGCGGCAGCAGAAGCCGAACATGAAATCCGCCATGGGCGAAGCGTCCGAGGTCGCGGCCGGAGAAGCGCACGCGTTGCATATGCGGCGACAACCGCCTCGAGGACAGGACCGATATCTCGCGGAAGAATATCGGCGTGCCGGCATCCTTGCCATCTCCTTGCCAGCGCAGGCCTTCGGTGGTGCTGAGATGCGCGGCGATGTGGCCGGCGAAGATCATCTTCATGTAGGAGAGGCAGGTCTCGTCCTCCGCCGCGACACGGACCAGCACGCCGCGGTCGTCGAATGAGGCATTCAACGTGCCGTAATGCATACGGAATTCCCATTGGCCGGCAACGCCGGTGTCGTTTTCATAATCGCCGTGCTCGGCGCGCAGCCTGTCCATCACCGCGCGGATGTCGTCGTTTTGGATACGGGTTTGCGCGCTCAAGAGCTTCATCGCCGGGCCTTCCGATATCGACGAGATCGGCCGAAGCCCGATGTCGCCAAGCGCCGGCATGCCACAGCGCCGGCGGCATTGCCACAAAAACATGATTACGATGGTCATATTTTTGGACGATGCCGCACGAAGGTCGGCGACGCATCCGTTCTTCAGCTGATGACCAGGCTCGCGATCCGGTCGCCGTTGAGCGTGAAGGCCATGTCGCCCTCGCCGTTGAAGCCGTTGCCGGTCACGGCGACGCGGGCATGGTAGACGCCGTCGCGCTCCGCGATGCGAACGATGCGAAGGTTGGACTGCACGCCGATATTGTCCGACTGGTTCCACCGCGCGACGCTATCGCGGCCACGGAAATCGCGACCCCAGTCGCTGAGGAAAGCATCGTCTGTGAATGTGGCCAGAAAGGCTTCGGTATCGGCGGCGTTGGTTGCTTCGACAAAGCGACGGATCGGATCGGGTGTGGTCATTGGTCTGTACATTTTGAGGTGTGTTGAGATTCAGGTCAGGCCGAGACGAAAATGGTGGCTTCCGAGAACCGGCCTTCGCCGGCCGTAGCCTTCATCGGGCGGAAACACTTAAGAGGGCTTCGGCCGGCGAAGGCCGGAGCGGAGCGTACTTCATGTACGTGAGCACCGGAAGCGCAGGAAACCGCCATTTGCAGGCCGGCCTCACCTGAATATCAACGCACCTCAGTCCAACCTGTGCATGAGGTCGTCATCCAGCCAACGGCCGAAGAAATAGACGAGCTGCTTATGCCACCACGGCCAGTCATGGCTGACGTCGCCACCCCAATAGTCGACCCAGGCCGGGATCGATTTGTCGCGCAGCACCTGTTCCAGCTCGCGCGTTTCGACCAGCATGCGCTCTTCCCAGGCGCCCTGGCCGCAACAGAAGATCAGCCTGAGCGCCCTGAGCCGCCCGAGCAGCTTCTGGTCGACGATGCCGGGCAGATAATCGAGCGGCGAGTTGAAATAGATATTGCCTTCCAGAGCCCGGCCGAAAAAGTCGCGCGCCGAATAGACGCCGGACAGCGAGATCACCCCGCTCGCCAGCTCCGGGAAGCGGAACACGAAATTGGATGAGTGATAGCCGCCCATCGAGCAGCCGCAAAACAGCGGCTTCAAAACGCGGCCACCGTTGGACTTGGCGGCAACCGCCTGCAATTCCGGCAGCGCTTCTTCGCGCACATAGCGGAAATAGGCTTCGTGGCGGGCGATACGCTGCGCCGTGTCGGCATGCTTGTCGAAGAAGGATTCCGAATCTACGCCGTCGAGCGTGAAGAGCTGGATGCGGCCGGTGTCGATGAACTCGGCAAGCGCGCCGACCCCACCCGAATCCTCGAGCTGGTAGAACCGCCCTTGCGAGGTCGGGAACACCACCACCGGCCGCCCGGCATGGCCGTAGCGCTTGTATTCCATGTCCCGGCCGAGATTGCGGGCATGGCCCTTGTGATAGGAGACGTCCATCGGCTCAGGCCTTTTCCGCGTGGATGTAGTCGACCGCCTGGCGCAGCGCCTTCGGATCCTTCGAACGCATCTGGTAGGCGTAATTGCCCATGGCGCGGCTGAAGACCTCTTCGATGGCCTGATGATGGACGATCTTGTCGCCGTGGGCGGCTAGCACGTCCGCATGGCTGTGCAAATAGTCGATGTGGCGTTTGCGGCTGGCATAGGCGGTGAAATATTTGCCCTTGTAAGGGCCGCCGGCGGCATCCTTGACCACCATGTCGGCCCAGGCGGCATAGACGTCGATGTCGAATGTGTAGTTGATGGCGTCCGTCATCCAGGCGCCGGGCGGCCGCATGTTGACCTCGAGCGCGATGACGCGCTTGTCGCTGGTTTCGAACAGCTCGATATGGAAGAAGCGCTCGCGCACGTCGAACGCCTTGAGGATCTTGCGGCCCGCCTCCTCGACTTCCGGGCTGATCTCGGGAAAGCAGGTGTAGCTCATATGGCGATCCTTGTTGACCGCCTCCATGATGCTCTGATCGTAACGGTGGCTGGCCGCCAGCACCACCTCGCCGTCGCGGTTGACTAGCCCGTCGAAGGTCACCACCAGCCCCTCGATGAACTGCTCCATGACGAAGGTGACACCCTCCGGCTTGTCCTTGAAGAACTGGTCGAGTTCCTTGGCGTTGGAGATCTTGAAAGTGTTCGAGGCGCCGGAGCCCGAATCCGGCTTGACCACCACCGGAAAGCCGACGCGGCGGATGAAGGTCATGGCGCCGGCGCGGTCGGAGCATTTGCGCTGCGGGATGGTCTCCACGCCGCTCTTGCGGAAGAAAGCGCGCATACGGCTTTTCCGCTTCAAATTCTTCACGAAGTCGAGCTTGGTGCCGAAGATGTTGAAATCGGTGCGGATGTTGGCTTCGAGTTCGAGCCAATGCTCGTTGAGCGACTCGAAGCGATCGATGCGGCCCCATTTGTGGATGAAGTGCCCCATCGCCCGCAAAACGGCGTCGTAATCTTCCATGTCGGCGATGCGGTAATATTCCGAAAGCGCCGCCTTGAGCTTGGCGTTCAAGGTTTCATAAGGCGCATCGCCGATGCCGAGCACGGTGGCGCCCGCCTTTTTCAGCCGGTCGCAAAAATCGGTGCCGTTGGCCGGGAAATGCGGCGAGAAGAACACGAAATTCATGGACGAACTCCTCCCCGGAGCTTCGCTCGGTGCCAAGCCTTCGAAACCAAGTCTGGCGCATTTGCGAGGCGCGGGGAAGACTGTCCGCACCGGCGGCGCTATTAGGCAAGGGCGTTCATTCATGCGTCCCGCTTGCCTCCGACGGGCCGCTCCTGTAAGAGAGCCGGCATGACCACGCGCGTCCGCTCCGTCGCCTCCTCTCGCACCGGCTTTGCCGGCGAGACCGCGCGCGCGCTCGCCTCGACCCTGCTTCTTCTCGGCCTTATCGGCGATCGCCGGGTTCGCTGAAGGAGCGCCCGGCGGTCGAAACCGCCGCTCAAGGCGCATGCTCCTTGGCCAGACTTTGGCAAAGTCACATCAAGCGAACGAATTTTTGGTAGAGGCGACGCTCGCCACCCATCCGCCTGAAGCGGGCATGCGGGCCGCCGGGAGAAACGACGATGAACGCACGAGAAGAAATCCGCGCCAGCGAGGCTGAAGCCGGGAAGCGCGCGGCCGGCCACATGCCGGATGCGGCACGCAAATACCAATCCTACCCGACGGTCGGCCTGACCGACCGCACCTGGCCGAACAAGACCATCGACAAGGCGCCGATCTGGTGCTCGGTCGACCTGCGCGACGGCAACCAGGCGCTGATCGACCCGATGGGTCATGAGCGCAAGGCGCGCATGTTCGCGCTGCTCCTCGACATGGGCTTCAAGGAAATCGAAATCGGCTTCCCCTCGGCTTCGCAGACGGATTTCGACTTTGCCCGCTGGTGCATCGAGGAAGGCGGCGTCCCCCCCGACGTCTCACTCCAGGTGCTGGTGCAGTGCCGGCCCGAGCTGATCACGCGGACCTTCGAGGCGCTGAAGGGCGCGCACCGCCCGATCGTGCATTTCTACAATTCGACCAGCGAGCTGCAGCGCCGCGTCGTGTTCGAGAAGGATGTCGCCGGCATCAAGCGCATCGCCACCGACGCCGCCAAGATGATCACCGACATGGCCGCCAAGGCCGGCGGCGGCTACCGCTTCGAGTATTCACCGGAGAGCTTCACCGGCACCGAGCTCGAAGTCGCGCTGGAGATCTGCAACGCGGTCACCGAGATCGTGAAGCCGACGGCCGACAACAAGCTGATCATCAACCTGCCGTCGACGGTCGAGATGTCGACGCCCAACGTCTATGCAGATCGCATCGAATGGATGTGCCGCAACCTCGATGCCAGAGAGAACCTGATCGTCTCGCTGCATCCGCACAACGACCGCGGCACCGGCATCGCCACCACCGAGCTCGGCCTGATGGCTGGCGCCGACCGCGTCGAAGGCACGCTGTTCGGCAATGGCGAACGCACCGGCAATGTCGATATCGTCACGCTGGCGCTCAACATGTTCACCCAGGGCGTCGATCCGGAACTCGACTGCTCCGACATCAACCGGATGAAGGACGTCTACGAATATTCGAACCAGCTGAAGATCCCGGAACGTCACCCTTATGTCGGCGAGCTGGTCTACACGGCTTTCTCCGGCTCGCACCAGGACGCCATCAACAAGGGCATGAAAGCTCTGAAGAAGGCCAACACCCCAATCTGGGAAGTGCCCTATCTGCCGATTGATCCGGCCGATGTCGGCCGCACCTACGAGGCGATCATCCGCATCAACTCGCAGTCCGGCAAAGGCGGCATCGCATACGTGCTGCAGGCAGATTACGGCCTCAACTTGCCGCGCAATCTGCAGATCGAGTTCAGCCAGGCGATCCAGGCGATCACCGATGCGGAAGGCAAGGAAGTGCCAGCCAGGCGCATCCACGAACGCTTCCTCGAATCCTATGTCGACCAGCCCGGCGCGCGGCTGAAGTTCCTCGACCATCGCACCTATCCGGACACCGAGGTGAAGGGCCGGCGCATGGTCGAAGCGGATATTCTCGACAATGGCAAGGAAGTGACCATCACCGGCTCGGGCACCGGCCCGATCGACGGCTTTGTCGATGCGCTCTCGCGCCATGTCGGCGTCGACATGTCGGTGCTCGACTATTCCGAGCATTCCCTGCAGCGCGGCTCCAACGCCTCGGCGATCTCCTATGTCGAGATGGAGTATCCGGGCGGCAAGCTGTTCGGCGCCGGCATCAACACCAACATCGTCGCCGCCTCGCTGGAGGCTGTCGTTTCGGCCGCCAACCGGATCATCGGCGGCTAGAGCAAATTCCAGGAAAATTGTGAGGCGGTTAGGCTCGGCGGTTTCGCCGTAGCCTTCCGTCCGGAATTCCGGTCAAACAAAAAATTGAGCGGTTCACCGTTCCGTGAACGGTGAACGCTCTAGCCGGATGATCTGATTCAGCGGTTGAGCTGGCGCATTCCAGCTTGCGCCACGCTGCAGAAGCGGATGCGAACCTGCCATTCGTTAACCGCCGGAGGAATTTCCGGTGGCTTACGCGATCACATAATAGAAGCATCCTTGTGCGCCGGCGCGAGCGCTATATTATCGCTCCCTAACCTGTGCCGACTTCGAAAGGTTCGACACTTGGAGCATGCCCCGCCTGCCGCCCCCGCAGTGCGCGAGACATTGGAGCGACTGCTTGCCAGCGAAACGTTCGGACGATCCGAGCGTGCCCGCAGGCTATTACGCTATCTGGTCGAACGCGAGCAGGCCGGCGAGGCGGACAGGCTGAAAGGCGTTTCAATCGCCATGGACGTCTTCGGCAAGGACGGCGATTTCGACGCCTCCACCGATGCCGTGGTCAGGGTTCAGGCCGGTCGTCTGCGCGAACTTCTGGAGCAGTATTTCGCCAATGAAGGTGTCGCCGAGCCGGTGCGCATCGCGATCCCGCGCGGCGGTTATGTCCCGTCCTACGAGCCGAATGCGATCCGCCTGCCTGGCGACGCCAGGTCCGCCTCCAAAACCGTCGCGCAGCGGCCCGACGCTTCGGCCGAAGCCGCTCCAGCCGAACATCTCGACGCCTCTGCACCCGGCGAACCCGTAGCGCTGATGGCGCCCGCAGCACCCGCCCAGTCGCTCACGCGGCAATTGCGGTTCTTCTGGGCTGCCATGGCTTTGGTCATTGTCATGCTCGGCGTGCTCATCGTGCGTCAAGGCAATGCCTTCCTCAACGGCGGCGACACTGCCGCGACAGTCGAGACGGCGCGCCTGGCCGGCACCGCCCAGTCCGGATTCGAATCCCTGCCGCTGATCTACATCGCCGTCAAAGCCGATGGAGCGGAGGCGGCTCGCGTCGCGTCGTCGCTGCGCGCCGGGCTTGCGGGTTTTGACACCATCGATTTCATCGGGCGCGATGCGGATTCGACGCGTGATCGGTCCGCCGATCCGATCAGTTTCGTTTTCGAAATTGTTCCCGGGCCCGCTGCCGGCGACGTCACGGTGGAGTTGCAGAGCGTCGGGACCGGGCGGGTTCTCCTGTCGCGCAACCTTACATCAGCCGAGAGCGCCCCTGGCGCGGTTGAAGGCAACGTCGCCAGCCTTCTCACCTCGACGGTTCCCGCTTCGGGCGCGATCTACAGCTACATCGACCAGAGCGACATCCGGACCAGCCAGATCGGATGCCTGGTGCTCGACGACCGCTATTATCTCGACATGAGCGCCCAGACGCACGAAATTGCGTATCGCTGCCTGGAGAAGCTGGTCGGCGAGGGCACCAAATCGTCGCTTGTCTACGCGGAGCTGGCCGCGCTTCATGTGGAAGCCGTCACCGCGCACTATGCCTATCCGCCGGAAGCGACGCTCGAAAAGGCCATGTCGCTTGCCCACCGGGCCGTCCAGATGGGGCCGATGAGCCCGCACGCGCATCGCGCCTTTGGCTACGTCAACTCGCGTCTCGGCAACACGGACGAAGCGATCCGATTGATGCGAAAGGCTTACGAACTCAACCCGTACGACCTCGGCATGGCCGCCGCCTATGGCTACGGGCTGATCTTCGCCGGCAAATATGATGAGGGGACGCCGATCCTGGACCACGCGGTCGAAGCCTTCAGCGGCCATCCAACCTGGTGGGATTATGGCCTTTTCGTCGGAGCCTTCATGCAGGGCGATATGAAAAAGGCCGCGCTCGCCAGCGAGTCGCTGCGCACGACGGCATCAAAGTCGCATTATCTGGCCGCGCGCCTGATCGGCGCCAGGATTTCGGGACGCGACAAGCTGGCGGGTGAGCTTGCCAACGAGCTCACCGCGCAATTCCCGAAGTTCGCCGCCGACCCGCGCGCGACATTCGTCGATCGCAAATACCCCCCGGATCTCACCGATCGGCTGGTTCAATCCTTGCGGGCCGCTGGGATCGGCAACCCGAGCTAATCCAACTCTCCATACTCATTTGGGCCACGAATGCCGGAGCACCAAAGTATGACGCTGTGATCCGGCATATATTAGGACATTCTTGCGCATCGAGCGCCTGACGGGGCGCTGCGGTCGCGAAAATTTTACTGGCCATCAATCCGGTTCGGGAGCAATTCAGCCACAATTTGAAGCTCCTGCCTTGTTCACCGCCCCATTTTTTCATGCGTCCATTCCCTTATGCGGTCGAAAGCGGCGCCCGTCCGAGGACGATCGTGCTTCTGCACGGCTTCGGAGCATGTGGTGAGATCTGGCGTGACGTCGCGGCCTCGCTGGCGGCGCGGGCGAGAGTGTTGGCCTATGATCTGCCGGGCCATGGACAGTCCCTGGAAAGCGAAGGCCTGGGCGGCGCCAAGCCAGCCGCGCGAGCCATCCTCGCCGATCTGGCCGCCCGCCGGTTGGGCAAGGTCCATCTCGTCGGTCACTCAATGGGCGGCGCGGTCGCGACATCGATGGCGCTTGCCGACCCCGACAGGGTGGCCTCGCTTACGCTGTTGGCGCCCGGCGGTTTTGGCCCGGAAATCAACGCCGACTTGCTGCGCCGCTACGCCGCCGCGGCCGGCAGCAACCAGGTCCGCGCCAGCCTTGCCGCCATGTCGGGTCCGCGAAGCGTGCCGCCCGATCACGTGGTGGATGCACTCTGTCGGATGCGCACCCGACCGGGCCAGTTGCAGACCCTGATCGATATGGCGGCCGCGATGACGAAGGATGACCGGCAAGGCGTCATCCCCCGCGCGCAGTTGGATACGCTCGACATGCCGGTCTTGGTCGTTTGGGGAGCGGAGGATCCGCTGCTGCCGGTCGAGCAGGCCGAGGCGCTGCCGTCGCATTTCCATCTGCATCATGTCCTTGACGCTGGTCACATGCTGGTCGAGGAAGTTCCTGACCTGATCGCCGAAATCGTGCGTCGCAACGTGCGGCGGCGCGGCAGACGGCTGCGTCCACCGCTGGACGCTTCGGCAGGTTGATCTCTCCGGTACCGATCTCGAAACACCGTAACCCGCTTCCGCCGGACCGCGGCAGTCGCGCGGGTCGTCGTCGGCAGTGCATTTTGCCGGCGACTGTGGTAACTCGCTGTTAACCAACAGTGAGGCAGCCGCCATGACGGATGCAGGCGACAAAATCACCCCGATCGAACCGTCGCGAAAGCTCGCCGATGCCGTACGCGACGTCAAGAACGCCTTTGCCGACCGCGATGACGTGGTCGTCGACATGCGCGAGGCGCACCGCATGCGGCTCGATCTTCTGGCGAGCGAGCTTGCCCCGGTCTTTGCCGATGTCCCGGCCGACATGGACAGCTTCGACTTCGCCGTCTCGTCCGGCCTGCAGCCGCGGCTATGGATCGATGCGGTGAGCCATGTCGCCATGGGACGCGACCGCCGCACCTATCGCTTCCTCAGGGATACGCGCGTCGGCCGCGTGGTGCTGGCCGAATCGACCGAGATGAAAGCCGTTGCCGATGCGGTGATGCGCTACGTGGCCGAGCGTGTCGTCGAGCGGCAGCGCATGATGGAAGGGAGCGTGGAGAGCGCCGTTCGCGGCCTGCATCGCCCCGTGGTCCAGGAAGCGGAGCCGCCCATCCGATCCGAAAGCGGCCGCAATGGCTGGACGACCTTCTTCGCCGGCCTCGGCCTGATCGCCGCAGGCGCCCTTGTCGGCCTGGCGGTTTCGCTGGCGTTGTTTTGGGACCGCATCATGCAGATGAAGATCAGCTTCTGACGAGCTGGCGCGCCGTGCCGGCGGGCACATCGAGGTCGATGGCCTGCAGGTCGGCAGGCGGCAGGGCTGGTCCCGTCAGGCCGCGCCGGATCAGGCGAAGACGCCAGTCGCCCTTTTCACCGTCGATTTCGAAGATGTTGTATTGCGCCGGCGGGTGTTTGCCGCCGGGCGCCTGGCCCGCGGCGGCAACCCCGACCACGGGCACCTTGGCGCCCCGTGCGCCGATGGTGAACAGTGACGGCAGATGCGAATGCCCGTGCAGGACGAGTTCAGCGCCATGACGGCGAATGACCTTGTGAAAGCGAGTGATGCCGAACAGCCGCTTATGCTGCGGGACGGCACCGCGCACCGGAGGATGGTGGATCATGATGGCGCGGAACAGCCCTTGCTCCGCGGCATCGTCGAGGATCTTGGCGAGCCGCTCGGCCTGCCCTTCCATGAAGAAGCCGTTGGCCATGAAGGGCGCGGTGGCGCGCGCCGTGGTGACGCCGATCAGCGCTACATTGCCGCGCACACGCAGATACGGAAAGGAATTGCGGTCGACCGGGCTATTGACGCCGTCGCCCGTCATCCAGGGAGCCCACGACCGGCAGACCTTGTCGAAGGCGCCCGGCACATAGGCGTCGTGATTGCCGGGGACCACGGAAACGTCATTTGGCGATCCAAGCGTCTCCAGCCAGTGCTTGGCCATCTCGATCTCGCCATCGAGCGCCAGGTTGACGAGGTCGCCCGTGACGGCCAGGTGATCGGGCGCGCCGGCCTTGATGTCGGCGACGATGGTGTCGATCACCGAGTCATGCATATGGCGGCGGCGATTGCGCTGCCAGTTGACGTAGCCCAGCACGCGCTTGGAAGCGAGGTCGCGATAGGTTACATCGGGCAGCGGTCCCAGATGAGCATCGGAAATATGCGCGAGCCTGAACATGGCCCCTTCTTAAGCGACGCCGACGAGGCTTTCCACTCACCGTTTGCTGTTCGCCCAAGCAAGTTCCGCAAAAGTGTCCCACGGTTTTGCGGCCAGAACCTGCGAAAAACAAGGAAAGCCAGGCAGATGTTCGTGGGGCAACCCATCTGCTTGGGGATCGTTGAATGAACCGCCCGGCCGATCCTGACGCGGCATTCCGCCAGACCGGCTGGCCGGGGTTGCGGGCAAGGCTGTTCCATTTCTACTTCCTGCTGCGCCGCCCGATGACGCTTGGCGTGCGCGGGCTGGTCTATGACCGTGCCTCCAACTCAGTCTTCCTGATCCGCCACACCTATGTTCCCGGTTGGCAATTGCCGGGCGGCGGCGTCGAGGTGGGCGAGACCCTTGAGGAAGCGCTGGCGCGCGAACTGGCCGAGGAAGGCAACATCGCTCTGACTGCGCCGCCGGTGCTGAAGTCGATGCATTTCAACCATCGCCCCAGCAAGCGCGACCATGTCGGCCTTTATCTGATCGAAGCCTTCTACCAGACGGCGCCGAAACTGCCTGACCACGAGATCGCCGAAGCGGGTTTCTTTCCGCTCGACCGCCTGCCGGAGGGCACGACGCCGGCGACGCTGCAGCGGATAGCGGAGATTTTTGGCGGCGAGCGTAACTCGGCTTACTGGTAATCAAGCCGCCTTCCTGAACCTGTTCCGGTCATGCGGCGCGGCATAATCAAGCTCCGGCCCTGCCGGAATGATCCCCGTCGGGTTGATCGATCTGTGGCTGCCGTAATAATGCGCCTTGATGTGATGCAGGCTGACCGTGCCCGCGACGCCGGGCACCTGATAGAGATCGCGCAAATAGTTCGACAGGTTCGGATAGTCGGCGATGCGGCGCAAATTGCATTTGAAGTGGCCGACATAGACCGGATCGAAACGAACCAGCGTCGTGAACAGCCGCCAGTCGGCCTCGGTGATGCGTTCGCCGGTCAGAAAGCGCTGCTGCGAAAGCCGCTCTTCGATCGTATCAAGCGCTAAGAACAATTCGCCGAACGCTTCCTCATAGGCTTTCTGCGTGGTGGCGAAGCCGGCGCGATAGACGCCGTTGTTGATTGCCGGATAGACCAGCGCATTGATCCTGTCGATCTCCGCGCGTAGCGCCGCCGGATAGAAGTCGAGACCGGCGTCGCCCCATTCGTCGAAGGCGGAATTGAGCATGCGGATGATCTCGGAGGACTCATTGTTGACGATGGTCTCTTGCCTTTTGTCCCACAGCACCGGCACCGTCACGCGGCCTGAATATGCCGGATCGGCCTTGGCATAGACCTGGTGCAGAAAATCGAGGCCGTAGAGCGTGTCGCCCGTGGCGCCGTCCTCAGCTTTGAAGGTCCAGCCGTTCTCCCCCATGAAATGGTGCACCACGGAGACGGAGATGATGCCCTCCAGCTTCTTCAGGACGCGAAAGATCAGTGTGCGATGCGCCCATGGGCAGGCGAGCGACACATAGAGGTGATAACGGCCGGGTTCCGCCTTGAAGCCGCGCGTGCGCCCTTGCGCCGGCACGCCGTCGCGCGTGATCCAGTCGCGCCATTGCGATTCCGTTCGCACGAACCGGCCGCCGCTGTCGGTGTTGGGCGCGCGATCCTGCCATCTGCCTTCAATCAGCAATCCCATGCGAAAAATCTCCCTGCGGCTCGATATTATCTAGGTTGATGACCGGGCTGGCGAAGCCCTCAGCGGATGAACAGTTCGTCAAACGACGAACCAGTTCGTCAAATGACCAACCGCTCCGGGGACGGATAAGTTCGTCATGGACGCAAAGAAAGCCTGAAAGCACCGATTGCAGCGGCCCAAAATTGATGCTAGCGGAGGCGCCCATGTTCGACTTTGCCTCGATCCGGTTCGACCGACGACGAAAGGGCGCCCGCGCTTAAGAAGCGTTGACTGGCGAACGCTGCCGCTTTGCAGCAGACCTTCCTCGATACCGGAACGCAAAGACCATGAGCCTTGCCGACGTGAAATACCTGCCGGAGACTCCGGCGCATGACCCTGAAATCGAAGCCATCAACGACGAGGCCTTCGGTCCGGGTCGTTTCGTGCTTGCCGCCTACAAGATCCGCGAGTCGGGAGGACATGACCGCTCGATGTCCTTCGTCGCCGTCAAGGACGGCACGGTCATCGCTTCGGTGCGCATGACGCGCGTGGCAGCGGGCGCCGGACGCGCTATGATGCTCGGCCCGCTTGCGGTGCGCCCTGCCTACAAGAATCTCGGCATCGGCCGCAAGCTGGTCGCGATCGCGCTGGAGGCGGCCAGGACGGCCGGCGCGCCCGCCGTTATCCTGGTTGGCGACGAGCCATACTACGGACCGCTTGGCTTCAAGCGCTTTCCGCGCGGGCAGATCACCATGCCGCGCCCGGTCGATCTCGACCGGTTGCTGCATCACGAGATCAAGCCGGGCGCCGTCGCCCGCTTTACCGGCGAGGTCTGCCACGCCAACATGACAAGGGTTGCGGAACTTGTCCCGGCCCTGGCGCGGTCGGCCGCTACCGGGCAGGCATCTGTCGACCCGCCTGTTGCTGTTGCGCCTCCTTTGCGCGCTTCGTAGCATAATCCGGTCGCTGGGAGGCCTGCATGAACCCGAACGGCCAGATCGCGATCGTCACCGGCGGCGGGTCGGGCCTTGGCGAGGCGACGGCGCGCGCCTTGGCGGCCAGGGGCGCCCGCGTCGCCATCCTCGACGTGGGCATCGAGCGCGCGGCGAAAGTCGCGGCCGACATCGGCGGCGTTGCCGTCCAATGCGATGTCGGCAGTGGCGACAGCGCCACGGCCGCGATCGCCGAAGTGGCTGAAAAGCTTGGGCAGCCGCGCATCCTGGTCAATTGCGCCGGCATTGCCATCGGCATGAAGACGATCGGCAAGGAGGGACCGCATCCGCTCGACCAGTACCGCAAGGTGATCGAGATCAACCTCATCGGCACCTTCAACATGATCCGCCTCGTTGCCGACCGGGCGGCGAAACTCGACCCGCTCGCCGGCGGCGAGCGCGGCGTCATCGTCAATACCGCCTCCGTCGCCGCCTATGACGGCCAGATCGGGCAGGCCGCCTATGCGGCCTCCAAGGGCGGCGTCGTCGGCATGACGCTGCCTGTGGCCCGCGACCTGGCGCGATCCGGCATTCGCGTCTGCACCATCGCGCCCGGCATCTTCAAGACGCCGATGATGGCCGGCATGCCGCAGGAAGTGCAGGATTCGCTCGGCGCTTCCGTGCCCTTCCCGCCGCGGCTCGGCGAGCCGTCCGAATATGCGTCGCTTGCGCTCCACATCGTCGAGAACCAGATGCTGAACGGCGAGACCATCCGCCTCGACGGCGCTATCCGCATGGCGCCGAAATAAGCGGGGATGTCTGGCTCGCCGACAGGCGCCGGTGCTTCCACCGGAAAGACCGGGCCGCTCGCCGGCCTGAAAGTGATCGAAATGGCCGGGCTTGGTCCGGTGCCGCTTGCCGCCCTGATGCTGTCCGAAATGGGCGCCGAGGTGCTGCGCGTCGAACGTGCCGATGCCGGTCAGCCGCTTCTGAGCCTGCCCGAACAATACGATCTCGACCGCCACGGCCGTTCCATTCTCAAGCTCGACCTGAAGAGCCAGGCGGGCGCCGACCTGCTGCTGTGCCTTGTGGCAGGGGCCGACGTGCTTGTCGAAGGCTTTCGCCCCGGCGTGATGGAACGGCTCGGCCTCGGGCCGGATGCCGTTCTGCAGCGCAATCCGGCGCTGATCTATGGCCGCTTGACCGGATTCGGACAGGACGGGCCGCTGTCCGGGCGAGCCGGGCACGACATCACCTATCTCGCCTATGCGGGCCTCTTGCATGCGATCGGCAGGCAGGACGCGCCGCCGGTGCCACCGCTCAACCTCGTCGCGGATCAAGGCGGCGGCGCCATGATGCTGATCGCCGGCGTGCTCGCCGCTCTTTTCCAGCGCTCGCGCAGCGGAAAGGGCCAGGTGGTCGATGCCTCGATGATCGAGGGAGCCTCGATGCTCGCCGCACCCATCCACGCCTACATGGCGGCGGGTCTCTGGAGCGACAGGCGCGGCGACAACCTGCTCGATTCCGGCGCGCCTTTCTACGATACGTATGAGACGGCTGACGCAAGGCACATTGCCGTCGGCTGCCTCGAGCCGCGCTTCTTCGCCGAATTCGCCAGGCTGCTGTCTCTCGACGAGCATTTTGTCGGCAGCCAGTTCGACAAGTCGTCGTGGCCCGCAATGCGCGCCGCCATTGCCGGCCGGATCAAGCAGAAGACGCGCGACGAATGGGCCACGCTTTTCGCCGTGACCGACGCTTGCGTGGCGCCCGTGCTGTCCCTGGTCGAAGCCAGGAACCATCCGCACAACCGCGCCAGGAAAAGCTTTGTGAAGTCCGGCGAGCTCGACCGCCCGGCGCCGGCGCCGCGTTTCTCGCAAAACCCGCAGACGCTTGCCGCGGCGCCGGACGTCGCCGATCGCGACCCTGCGGACATATTGAGCCGTTTTGGGTTGAACGAAGACGAAATCGCAGCCCTTGCAAAGGCGGGTGTACTCGGCCGATAACCGGAGAACAGAAATCAACTTATCTCGGGTGAACCTGTGACCGAACCGAAAAAGGACGTCATTCGCGAGACCGACGCCGAGGCGATCAGGCTCGCGAAAACCCTGATCCGCGCAGCACGTTTCGGCGCGCTCGCGGTGATCGAGCCTGGCACCGGCGCGCCGCTGGCAAGCAGGGTTGGCGTCGCCACCGACATCGACGGCACGCCCCTGATCCTGATCTCGATGCTGTCCGCGCATACCGGTGCGTTGCTCGCGGATCCGCGCTGCTCGCTGCTGCTTGGCGAACCCGGCAAGGGCGATCCGCTGGCGCATCCGCGCATCAGCCTGGCATGCCGGGCCCTGCGGCTGGAACGGGGATCTGCCGATCAGATCCGAGCCGAACGCCGCTATCTCAACCGCAATCCGAAGGCGAAGCTCTATGCCGGGCTCGGCGACTTCTCGTTCTTCCGGCTCGAGCCCGAGCGCACCAGCCTGAATGGCGGCTTCGGCAAGGCCTTTCTTCTCGACCGTGATGATTTCATCACCGATCCCGCCCTTATCGAGGAGTTCGCCGGCAGCGAGCAGGCCGCACTCGATCACATGAATACCGACCATCGCGACGCGCTTGCCCTTTACGCCCGTCATTTCGGCCGCGCCGAAGGCGACGGCTGGATCGTCACCGGTTTCGACCCTGATGGCATGGATCTCGCCGCCCCCGATGCGACCTGCAGGATTTTCTTTCCCCAGCCTTTGCAAAGCGCGCGCGAATTGCGTTCGGTGCTTGTCGAGATGGCCAGGGCGGGACGCGCGGCCGAGCAAGAGCGATAGTTGATCGCGCGCCGGCAAAAGCAACGCTTGAGATTTAGATGAAATGATCTACCTTTGTAGTGGCGCTGATTCAGCAGCGCCTAGCGACATCTGAACATCGTGGAATCAGGCGCCATTGCCCCCTGGCGTCTGGATGAGCCAGGACCCTTGGGGGATCTATGATCTCAAATAAGCTAATCGCCAATGCGGAATCGGCGGCCGCCTTTCTCACGCTCATGGGCAACGAAAAGCGCTTGCTGATCATGGCTCACCTGATCGACGATGAAATGTCGGTCGGCGCCATCGCCGAGAAGGTGCAACTCAGCCAGTCCGCGCTGTCGCAGCATCTCGCTAAGCTGAGGGCGCTCGATCTCGTCGAGACCCGGCGCGACCGCCAGATGATTTACTATTCCTGCAAATCCGAGGCGGTGCGCGAATTGCTGCGCATGCTGGAAGGCATTTTCGGCGACGGCGACCTTTCACAGATGGCCTATCGGTTGCGCCGCGCCGGGGCTTGACCCGCGCCATCCAAAGCCCCTTATCTCGCTGGCAATTTTTGCCGGCGAGATTTGGATGAATCTCATCCCCATCGACGATCCTCGGGACCCGCGCGTCGCCGCCTATCTCGACATCCGCGAGCGCGACCTTGTCGGCCGGCATGGCCGCTTCGTCGCCGAAGGCAAGGTCGTGCTGGACCTTCTTCTGTCGAGCGGACGCTTCGCCGCCGAGTCTGCCCTCATCCTCGAAAACAGGCTGGCTGGCGTGCAGGACATCTTGCGCAAGGCGCCCGCGGGTTTTCCGGTCCATGTTGCCGCCGGCGAGGTCATGGACCGGATCGCCGGCTTCCACATGCACCGCGGCATCCTGGCGATCGGCTTGCGCGGCGATCCGGCGCCCGCCGAGATCCTGGTGGAAACCTTGCCCCGGCGCGCCTTGGTCGTCGTCCTGGTCGGCATATCCAATCACGATAATATGGGCGCGATCTTCCGCAATGCGGCGGCCTTCGGCGCCGACGCGGTGCTGCTCGACCAGACGTGCTGCGATCCGCTCTACCGCAAGGCAATCCGTGTTTCCGTCGGTGCGGCGCTGAAGGTTCCCTTTGCGTTATTCGGCGACACCGGAACATTCACCGCGACACTCGATCGGCTTGGCTTCGCCCAGTTCGCGCTATCGCCAAGCGGCATTACCGACATCCGGGCCGCGCCACATTCGGCCAGGCTGGCACTCTATCTCGGCACCGAAGGCGAAGGCCTGCCGCAAGACCTGCTTGCCCGGTTGCACACGGTGCGGATCGGCATGGCGGAAGGTTTCGACAGCCTGAACGTCGCCGCCGCGTCGGCAATAGCCCTGCATCACTTTTCAAACCGCTAGCGGTCCCGACCTGGGAGCCCGAACAGCTGCAACGCTTTGAGGTGTGTTGAGATTCAGGTCAGGCCGAGTCGAAAATGGTGGCTTCCGAGAACCGGAGCGGAGCGTACTTAAAGTACGTGAGCACCGGAAGCGCAGGAAGCCGGCATTTGCAGGCCGGCCTCACCTGAATACCAACACACCTCAGTTGGACGGGCCGGCCTTCTGCAACGCCCTCACGCGATCGGCAAGGCTGACGCCGCGCCCATTCTGCTGCCCCTCGCCCGCCAGGGCTTTGGCGATAGGCGAGTCCGGCCCATCGAGCTTCATCGTCAGATTGACCACCTCGGCTGCCAGCTCGTTCATTTGTTCGCGGAGGCCGGCACCGGAGCGTGCGTCGCCCGCCGATTCGGGCATTGCCGCCCCCGACGCGGCGGCAAGATCGGTCTTCAGCCGCTTGTTCTCACGCGCCAGCGCTGTCAGCCTCGCCTCCAGCCGTTCCCGATCGCCCTCGAGCCTGGCGATTGCCTTATCGACATCGTCGCCTTTCGCGTCCGTTCCGGCAGCCAGCCGCGCAACGCCGTTTGCAGCGCTCTCCTTCGAACGTTCGCGCATTCGGGCGAGGTCCTTCTCGCGCCGGTCGAGCTTTTCCTCGCGGTCGGCAAGCGTCGCGAGCAGCCGCCCGACCTTCTTGTCGAGCTCGGCCGTTTTCTTCTTCTCCGCCTTCAGCGCTTCTCGGGCGGCCTTGCTTTCCGACGCGACCTCCTGATTGCGTCGGTCCGCCTCCCTGCGCTGACCTTTGAGCAACGCGATGTCACTGGCCAGCTTTTCCAGCTCCGATTCGCGGGCAACCAGCTCGATCTGCCGGTTCGAGGACGAGAAGCTGGCGTCGTCATACATCTGCTCGAGCTTCTGCAGCTCCAGCGCGCGCTTCTCCAACGCCCGCTCCGTCTGCGCGTGCTTCTCCGCCAGGCGGTGCAACTCTTCCTCGCGCTGCCTGAGCTCCGCATTCTTGGCCTGCAGGTCGGAAAGCGCCTGATTCTTGTCCTTTCTTTCAACCGCGAGCCCCTTCAAAGCCTCGTTCGCGCGGCCGATCTCCACCAGTTGCTCAGCGACCTTTTCCTGAAGGTTCTTGACGGTTATCTCCAGCCGGCGCGTCGTCATGGCATATTCCGCCCGCACCCGGTCCTTGTCCGCCTGAATTTCGGCCGGCGTCAGCGGCAGCGAAGCCTCGAGGCGCCTGCGCGTCAGGACAACGGCCCGCCGCCAGACCGCCGGCGCGACCAGCGACGCCAGAAAAACGGCGCAAAGGAAACCGAGTACGAAGAACAGAACCGACTGGACCAAGGCGTGCTATCCACTTTACGGCGCGGCAATCGCTGGATCGTGCCAGCTTGGCATGGCGGAAATTCAACGCGGCGGCAAGAGCTTGCCGCGGCGCGATCAGCACTGTCCGAGCGATCGTAGCGAGCGCAATCCGATCAGAACGGGTTCCAGGTCGGCCTTTCGGTGAGCTTCAGATAGCCGAGATTGACTCCCAGACGCGCGCCGACGCCGGTGCGGATCGGCACGAGCAGCACCCGGTTGCTCTGCAGCACGTTGAAGCCGACGCCGGCGATGACATAGGCTGAGCCGGCAACGCCGCCGAAGCGGTTATAAAGGCTGCTGATATCGTCGAGGTTATAGACCAGCATCATCACCCGGGACCCCTCGCCACCGAAATCCCAGCCGAGCGAAGGGCCTTGCCAGAACACCTTATGGTCGCCGGCGTTCTTGGTGTAGAGCGTCCCCTCGCCATAGGTCAGGCCGCCGATCAGGGCGCCGGATCCTTCCTCGCCGAGCAGGTAGCCATTGGGCAGACCGTAGGAGGCGAAGATCTTCTCGACGACGGTGGCCAGACCGCCGGATGTCTCGCCGAAGAATTTATGACCGGAATCGACGATTTCCTGAGCGGTGTACTGCTGAGCCCGCGACGCCGAGGTCGAAAGGACCAAAGCCGCCAGGAGTGTGATGGTCATGGTGAGGACGCGGACGAACGTCCGGTCGTAGTATCGGGAAAACATGCTTCCAATCTCCGTCAGGGAGCACTTTCGCCGACGCCTCGCACCCCTGCGGCTCTTGCCGGCCGTTCGGGGTGGCTATCACGGGCAAATTATGCCGTAATCCTTTTTCAACCATTAAGCTCCCACACGAAGATGGCGGTTCGAAGGCTGCGCTTTTGCCGCTGCGGCGGGTTTCCCCCGCGAAACACACCATTTTCGCCGTCGATGATTTTGGATTTGTTGATGCGCGCTCGGGCCCTGTGTATTCAGAAAGCCTTGGAAAAGAGCGTGATTCGTGTGGGCAGGCGCGAAACCGTCGCTCGGCCATGAACAAATGACTTAAGCAGGGATTTCGCCGATGGCCGAGCTTTTCACCCTTTCCGCGCCAGATCTCGCCGCGCTGCTTTGCAGCCGTGTCTGCCACGACATCATTTCGCCGGTCGGCGCAATCAACAACGGCCTCGAGCTGCTCGACGAAGGCGGCGCCGACGAAGACGCCATGAAACTTATTCGCCAGAGCGCCAAGAACGCTTCGGCGCGATTGCAGTTTGCCCGCATCGCCTTCGGCGCCGCGGGTTCCGCCGGCATGATGATCGACACGGGCGATGCCGAGGCCGTGGCCATCGCCTTCTTGAAGAACGAAAAGCCGGAACTGCTGTGGAACGGCCCCCGTGCGCTGCTTCCTAAGAACAAGGTCAAGCTGCTGCTCAACCTCATTCTCGTCGCCAACGCAGCCATACCGCGGGGCGGCAAGTTGGTGGTCACGCTGGAAAGTCTCGAAACCGAGCCGCGTTTTTCGCTGTCGGCCAGTGGCCCGATGCTGCGCGTGCCGCCGAAATTCCTCGAGCTGCATTCCGGCCACAAGCCGGAGGAGCCGATCGACGCCCATTCGGTCCAGCCCTATTATACGCTGCTTCTGGCGCGCGAGGCCAATATGACGATCTCGATCCACGCGACCGCCGAGGAGATCGTGCTGACGGCAGCCTAAGAAAAACCGAAGTATCTTTTGTTGCTGATATTTTTGCTGGCGGCGCAGATTGAGCAATGCCAGCCGCGATCTATGTAATCGCGCTGCGGGGCCAAGGCCGCCCGATACCGTGTTTGGAAAAACTTTACCTAACGGCTTTTCGGCTTCTTTACCAGATTGGCCTATGGTGGTTTGCGGCCACCCCGAGATTGCGTTCGGCAGATGGCAAAGAGGACCCGGACATGAAGCGCTGCCTGTTCGTCGATGATTCGAGCGTCATCAGGAAGGTCGCAAAACGCATTCTTGGCGGCTCGGATATGATTGTCGTCGAGGCCTCGACCGGAGTCGAGGCGACCGACATTTGCGCCGGCGACATGCCCGATATCATCGTCATCGACGGTGGTCTTGCCGACGTCCCGGCCGTGGACCTTATTCGCCGCATCCGTGCTATCGAAGCGCCCATCAAGCCGCAGATTCTGGTCTCGCTGGTCGAGGTCGACGTCGCGGCGATCATGCGCGCCAAGCGCGCCGGCGCCCAAGGCTATCTGCTGAAGCCCTTCAACCGTGCGCAACTGCTCGAAAGCTTTCGCGTCCTGAAGATAGCCGCCTGATTCGCCGGAACCGTTTTCAAGCAAAAACCCGGCCTGAGCCGGGTTTTCGTTCGAATCACCTGGATCGCTTATGCGCTCAAGCAAAAACCCGGCCTGAGCCGGGTTTTTCGTTCGAATCGCTGAGATCGCTTATGCGCTGACGCGAATATCTTCCGGCTCGCGCAGCACATAGCCGCGGCCCCACACCGTTTCGATGTAGTTCTGACCGCCGGACGCCGCGTCGAGTTTCTTGCGCAGCTTACAGATGAAGACGTCGATGATCTTCAGCTCCGGCTCGTCCATACCGCCATAGAGATGGTTGAGGAACATTTCCTTGGTGAGCGTCGTGCCCTTGCGCAGCGAGAGCAGCTCCAGCATCTGATATTCCTTGCCGGTCAGGTGCACGCGCTGACCGCCGACCTCGACCGTCTTGGCGTCGAGATTGACCACAAGGTCGCCGGTGGTGATGACCGACTGGGCATGCCCCTTGGAGCGGCGCACGATCGCGTGGATGCGCGCCACCAGCTCGTCCTTATGGAAGGGCTTGGTCATATAGTCGTCGGCGCCGAAGCCCAGGCCGCGCACCTTGTCCTCGATGCCGGCCATGCCGGAGAGGATCAGGATCGGCGTCTTGACCTTGGAAAGGCGCAACGTGCGCAGGACTTCATAGCCCGACATATCGGGGAGATTGAGGTCCAGAAGGATGATGTCGTAGTCGTAGAGCTTGCCGAGATCGACGCCTTCTTCGCCGAGATCGGTCGTATAGACGTTGAAGCTCTCCGATTTCAGCATCAGTTCGATGCTCTGTGCGGTTGCACTGTCATCTTCAATCAGCAGAACACGCATTTCATTCCCCTTTTCTGCTGCCGGACCGTGTCACGACCCGTCCGGGACCCGGAGCAGTGATTGCCTGAACAGAAGGTGCCACCGACTGGTTAACAAATCCTAATTTCGTGCCATCCACGATACCAGATTTTTTAACCCCTTTCTACACCCACTTGAATCTAATAACGAATCACAGACCAAAACCGCTAATGCACCACATTAAAAAGTCAGCCTAAGTGACTCCAGGGACTCGCTGGCCCGGGCTTCCCGCCGCCGCCGGAATTTTTACCCGGCCTTAAGTCCTCGCCCGTATGATTAACAATGCCCGTAAACGAATGGTTACCGCCGGCGAAAATCTTTAGGGCTTTGTTTCCTATAGCCCAGGGAAAGCCGGGGGAAACGGGCAGCGCTTAGGTCTTTCCGGGCGGACTGGACGGTATTGCAGGTGTGCGTTTGCGGAGTATCGAGTCATGAAGTCACGTGAAAACCTCGTTCGACTGAAGCAGTTTCAGGTGAATGAGAAGCGGCGGCAGCTCTTGCAGCTGGACATGATGATCGCCGAGTTCGAGCGCATGGCCGTCGAGCTGGAGGCGCAGATCATCGCCGAAGAGAAAAAGGCCGGCATCACCGACATCAACCATTTCGCCTATCCGACCTTCGCCAAGGCGGCTCGCCTGCGCCGCGACAACCTCAGGAATTCACAAAGCGACCTCGCCCAGCAGCGAAGCACTGCCGAATCATTACTCGGCGAAGCTGAAGCGGAGCTGTCCAAGGCGGAGATGCTGGAATCGCGCGACACCAAGATCCGCGAGGCCGAAACGGGCGGCCGCAGCGCCATGATCGGCTGATCGCCGGGCATAGTCGAGTCATGCCGGAGACCTGCCGGCATCCTCAGAGCTGGCAATCGCCAAAAATCGGCCTCGCCGTCTTCACGGCATAGCGGCCTTCTCGCCGTGATCGGCCGATGCCCGGGTTCGGGCATCCTTGATTTCGGATGCATGCTCTTCCGCCCAGGAGCGTATCTGGCTGAGCAATCCCGCAAGGTTCCGCCCAAGCTCCGTCAGTTCGTACTCCACGCGCGGCGGGATCACCGCGAACACCTCGCGCCGCACGAGGCCGTCGCGCTCCAGCACGCGCAGCGTCTGCGTCAGCATTTTGGGAGTGATGCCCTCCAGCTTGCGCGCCAGCTCGCCATTGCGCAGCCGGCCGCTCCGCAGCGCGCAGACGGTGAGATAAACCCATTTGCTCGCGAGCATCTCGAGCACGGTATGCGATGGGCAGGAGCGCCGGAACGCGTCGTAGCCGAAGGGAGATCTGTCTTCGCTATCCATGAGGTGCCTATATATACAAAAGGTACATACTCGACAATCGAATACTACTATCCAAATGATAGCGGGCACATTCACTCGAACAGGAGACGTTCATGCGTGCCGTTATCCAGACTTCCGTCGGCGGACCCGAGGTCCTTTTCGTGGCCGAGCAGCCCGACCCCAAGCCCGGCCCCGGTGAAGTGCTCGTCCGCGTCAAGGCGGCGGGCCTCAACCCGGTCGACGGCGCCGTGCGCGGCGGGTTCTACCCGCTGCTCGGCGAACCGCCTTTCATCCTTGGCTGGGACATTTCCGGGACCGTCGCGGCGCTCGGAGGCGGCGTGACCGCCTTCAAGGTCGGCGACGAGGTGTTCGGCATGCCGCGCTTTCCCAAGCAGGCCGGCGCCTATGCCGAGCTCGCCGCGGCGCCGGTGGACGAGATCGTCGCGAAACCTGCCGCCATCGACCATGCCCATGCGGCTGCATTGCCGCTGGCCGGGCTGACGGCCTGGCAAGGCCTCGTCCGCCATGGCGGCCTGCAGGCAGCACAACGCGTGCTGGTTCACGCCGGCGCCGGCGGCGTCGGCCATCTGGCGGTGCAGATCGCCAAGCCGCGCGGCGCCTGGGTGGCATCGACCGCCAGTCCGGACAAAACCGACTATGTCCGCTCGATCGGCGCCGACGAGGTGATCGACTACACCAGGGACGATTTCACCGGGAAGGTCGGCAATGTCGATCTGGTGCTGGACCCGATCGGCGGCGACCACGCCGATAAGTCGCTGGAAGTGCTGCGTGACGGCGGCGTTCTGGTGTCGCTGCTCGACGTACACGACTCCACCAGGGCGAAGGCCAAGGAGCGGAACATCCGCGTTGAACGCATGTCTGTGGTGCCTGATCGCGAGGGCCTCGCCGAACTCGCCAGGCTGGTCGAGGCCAAAAAGCTGATGCCGCATGTGGCCAAAGCTTTCCCGCTCGACCAGGCGGCGGCCGCCCATGCCTTCCTCGCGACCCGACCCATCGGAAAGGTCGTGCTGACAGTTTGAATAGAAGGCCGCTGCAAAAGCGAAGGGCGCGGAGTCCCGCGCCCTTGCTCGTTTTCGGCCGGCAGCTTAATGCCGGTATTGCTGGATTCGCGTGGTGCGCAGCCCGGCAAGGCCGTATTCGTCGATCGATGCCTGCCAGGAGAGAAATTCTTCGGTGGTGAGCTTGTAGCGCTGGCAGGCTTCCTCAAGGCTGAGCAGGCCGCCGCGTACAGCGGCGACCACTTCCGCCTTGCGCCGGATAACCCAGCGCCGCGTGTTTGTCGGCGGCAGATCGGCGATGGTAAGAGGGCTGCCGTCGGGCCCAATAACATACTTGACTCTAGGTCTAACCAGATCGGTCATCGTACTCTCTACTAAAAACTCAAAGACCCAATCCCCGCCACAGTACCGTCACAGCTTTAAAAATTGCCTAAGCGAACCCTAATGACTAAGTAAGGATCGTGAACGCCCGGTTAGGATTTCGTTTAGAATTTGAAACACCGGCCTCCGGGCCTTGATTTTGCCGGTGAATTCGTCTTGGCCGCAAGCTGGCGCATGCGTGGCGCTTGACCTATATTCCGGCCATTGGCATTGAGCGCCGCACAGTGAAAGCATCATGAACAGCCTCGATCTCCCTCGCCGCCCCGAAGAAACCCGCGTCGTCGTCGCGATGTCGGGTGGTGTCGATTCCTCGGTGGTTGCCGGCATCCTCAAGCGCGAAGGCTATGATGTCGTCGGTGTGACGCTGCAGCTTTACGACCACGGCGCGGCCACCCATCGTGCCGGCTCCTGCTGTGCCGGACAGGATATCGATGACGCGCGTCGCGTCTCGGAGACGCTCGGCATCCCGCATTACGTGCTCGACTACGAGGAACGTTTCCGCAAGGCGGTCATCGATCCCTTTGCCGAAAGCTATGTCGCCGGCGAGACCCCCATCCCTTGCGTGTCCTGCAACCAGACTGTGAAGTTTGCCGATCTTTTGGCGACCGCCCAGGATCTCGGCGCCGACGCCTTGGCCACCGGCCATTACATTCGTTCGCGCGCCAATGGAGCGCATCGTGCGCTTTACCGGCCGGTCGACGCCGATCGCGACCAGAGCTATTTCCTGTTTGCCACCACGCAGGCGCAGATCGATTATCTGCGCTTTCCGCTCGGCGGCCTGTCGAAGCCGCAGGTCCGCGTCATTGCCGAGGAAATGGGCCTGACCGTCGCCGCCAAGCAGGACAGCCAGGACATCTGCTTCGTGCCGCAGGGCAAGTATTCCGACATCATCGCCAGGCTGAGGCCGGCCGCCGCCAATCCCGGCGACATCGTCCATATCGACGGCCGCGTGCTCGGCCGCCATGAAGGCATCCTGCGCTACACGATCGGCCAGCGCCGCGGCATCGGCATCGCCTCTGGCGAGCCGCTCTATGTTGTCCATCTTGACGCCGACCGCGCGCGCGTCATCGTCGGCCCGCGCGAAGCGCTGGAGACGCACAAGATCTATCTGCGCAACATGAACTGGCTGGGCGACGGACTGTTGTCGGATGTTCCGGCCGGCGGGATCGAGCTCTTCGCCAAGGTCCGCTCGACCAGGCCGCCGCGTCCGGCCGTGCTGCATCACCGCGACGGCGTGACCTCTGTCGAGCTGGCCGACGGCGAGTCGGGCATCGCGCCGGGGCAGGCCTGCGTGCTCTATTCCGACGACGGTAACGAGGCGCGTGTCTTCGGCGGCGGCTTCATCGAGCGCTCCGAGCGCGGCGCCGAGGCCGAGGCCATGCTGTCCCGGCTTGCCGCCAGGCCGGCGCAGATTCCCGCTGAGTAAATTCTCGATCTGATTGCTTTATGCAGACGAGCCGGTATGGATCACCGTGCCGGCGGTCAGGATGCGCAGCACCCTTATCGCTTCCTCGCCGTCGGTGCGCGGTTCGGCGCGCGTCTCGATGCATTGCATGAAATGAGCAAGCTCGCGCGTCAGCGGCATGCCCTCGCCGACGGCCACATAGGCAGGCTCGTTGGCGGTGAAGGCCCACTGGCCGCTGTCCTGCCACACCGCGTGGCGGTAGACGGCAAGCTTGCGCTCCCAGGGCTCGACGTCGTCGAACACCGCCATCGCCTTGGTGCCGACGACCGTCAGCCGCCGCTCGCGATAGGGATTGAGTCGCGAGGCGAAGAGATGGCTGCGCAATCCGTTCGGGAAGCGCATATGCAGATGCGCGAAGTCGCTGAGATTGTCGAGGAGTGCTGCCCCCTCGCCCCTCACTTCGATTGGCTCGGTGCCGGTGATGGCGAGGATCATCGACAAATCATGCGGCGCAAGGTCCCAGAGAGCGTCGTTCTCGGTATGAAACTTGCCGAGGCCGAGCCGGTGCGAATGGATGTAGCGCACCTCGCCGAGCTCGCCATTGTCGATCAGCGCCTTGAGCGTCTCGAATGCGGGATGAAAGCGCAACACATGGCCGACCATGAAGATGCGGCCATTGTCCTTTGCCGCCTTCACCGCGCGCTCGGCATCGGCGACCGTCAGCGCGATCGGCTTTTCCACCAGCACGTCCTTGCCGCTTTCGACGGCCCGCACCGCGGTGTCGGCATGGAATTGCGGCGGCAGCGCCATGACGATGGCGTCGATGTCGTTGCGCTCGAACAGCCTGTCCGGCTCGATTGCCAGGCAATCCTGCTCGCTGGCGAAACCTTCGGCGCGGGCGCGGTTGGCGTCGGAAACGGCATGGAGCGCGCCAAGCGCCTTGAGGGTGCGGATATGGTTGCTGCCCCAGTATCCGCAACCGAGGACGGCGATGCGCGGCTTCATTCGCTCAACTCTAGAATTTCTTGGCCGAGACATAACGACGTGCCCCGCCGAACTCAACCCCGGGGCAGGCCCTGAGTGTCTGTCCGGCAAAGCTTTTCTGGGATGAGATCATGACGGCCGGATTATGCCCACATGTCGGCCGCTTCGAAGCTTGACAGGCCCACCCTCCCAACCTTATATCCGCGCGACCTTGGCGAACGCCTTGAAACAACCCGTCCGTCCGGGACGGTTTTTCGGGCCATTTGCCACCCTGGCGGGGTAGCTCAGTTGGTTAGAGCACGGGAATCATAATCCTGGGGTCGGGGGTTCAAGTCCCTCTCCCGCTACCACCATTCCCCCCACTCCTTTGACGCCGTGGGGGTAGGCACGCTCGCCCAAGAGTGCCGTCAGCCGACCGGCGATTTCGACTTCAACCCCGCCAGTTCTCGACGGATCTCGAAACACCGTGACGGTTTCGACCAGGTCACGCATTGCCTCTGCGCATTCGAAATCGCCAGAAGCAATGCCCTTGGCAAGCCCGGACTGAAGTTGATTCAGTTGTTCCTCGTAGCGGGCGAGCACCGCAGGGTGCAGCGCGATCACTCCGGTCGCAGCGGGTACCTGATCCAACTCTCCCAAGATGCACTTGCGCTCTTCATTCAGTGTTGTCGATTGCGGTCCAAGTACAGCTGGGTCGGCGTGGCCTTTGGCGATGGCGTTGACCAGCCGCTCGATCTCCCGAGTTAGCCCTTCAAGCCGACGCTCCAAACGGGTGCGCCTGGCATCGGTATCGGCTGCCAAGCGCTTCCGTTCTTCGTGGTAGGTTTGGACGTATTGCGCAATCACTTCGGGATGGCGCAACTCGGCGGTAAGCCCGTTCAGAACTGCAGTTTCGACCGTATCCAAATAGAAGGTCTTCGGATCAGCGCATATTCCGCTTTCTGTCGCGGCCGAACAGCGGATGCGAATGCGCTTGGACTTGTCCATGCCTTTTGACGACATTCCCGCACCACAGGCACCGCACCTCAGGAGCCCAGTCAGCATATGCCGTGGTCGGCGTTGATGGCTTGGATGGGTGGTTGCACGCGCCTTCTTGCGTACTTGTGCTGCGTCGAACAGGTCGGACGAAACAATGGCGAGCTCCGGTACTGCGACTACTCGCCATTCACCCTTGGGATTTGGACGCGAGACACGTTTCCCTGTATCAGGATCCTTGATCATTCTGACCCTGTTCCAGATCAGGCGGCCAGCATAAAGTTCATTGTGAAGCAGCCCCGTCCCTCTCTGCACATTTCCGTTGATGGTAGATGCATTCCAGGTTCGGCCGCGGGGCGGTGGTATGCGGTCGCTATTGAGTTTGTGGGCGATGTCGCGCGGGGTCTGACCACCGACATATTCCCTGAAGATACGACGCACGATCTCCGCTTCGTCCTCGGCGATTAGCCGCTTTCCGGGGTCGCCGAGCACATAAGAGTAGCCATAGGTCAATCCACCGGCATGGAGTCCCTTGTTGACTCGGCCGGCCTGGCCCCGACGGACTTTGTGAGCGATGTCCTCCCGGTAGAGTTGGCCAACAAGACCGCGTAGGCCGACCAAGACCGTGTTCACTACGCCTTCGTGGACTGCACGAATCTCGATGCCGAGAAATGAAAGGCGCTTGTGAATGCCCGCGAGGTCTTCCATGTCGCGCGAAAGCCGATCAAGTGCCTCTACGACGAGCACGTCGAATTCATGCTCACGCGCTCTATCCATGAGCTGAAGCAAACCGTCACGGCCCAGGACGGAGCCGCCGGAGCGTGCTCGGTCGTCAAACGTTGCGACAACGTTCAATCCCTCGCGTTCTGCATAAGCTCGGCATAGCGCGAGTTGATCGTCTATCGATCGCTCATTCTGGAGGTCGGTTGAGAAGCGTGCGTAGATCGCGGTCCGATTCATGGTGAGTTTTCTCGGCCTGTTCTCGCGCATGGTCTTCGCGGGCCGCTTGGCGAGCGAGAGCGCATGCAAGGCGCAGAATCGCGCGGTCGGGTGCCTTACGCAAGACCCGCTTAAGGGACTTCACCACCATTGCAGGAACAGCTTGCGACGGGGCAAAAATAGCGGGGGGCGTCGTACCTCGGATGATAGCAGTCGGCAGGATGGTTGCCGGCTATCAAGCATCCCTAGAAAACGTAGCTCGTCCATGTCTCGCAAGATGCGCTCATGCGCGAGACAAGGTAATTCGCCGCAATAGGCGCTCGCAGAAATGGATAGGAAAACGCGCTATTGGGACATACTTCGCCCTGATCCCCTACCCTGGCTCAAGCCTATCGTAACGAAAAACTCCGGTTAGGACGGGGACAGAAGGACTCCTATCCTGAGCTGACGCCAACGACAGGCGCCTCCCCCAAGCACAGATTAGAGGCCCGCTTTTCCAGACCGACCAGATCGGTCGCCATCTCCTGATAGCGTCTACAGTCCGCGTGAACAACTGATCGATCAGGTCGTTCGAACGGCAGGCACCCAGCGATTTTCTTCAAGTCATCAAGCACCGAAGCAATATGCGGCCACGGAAAGTCTGTTGGATCGTCGATGTCGCGATCTGCGCCAGCGATGATTTCGAGCTTGGCGACGACGCCAAGGAGCGACCGCGCCTGCACGCGGGGTATTTTGTCTTGAAGCTTCAAGGCAGCAGTCGTGGCCTCGACTTCCGCCTGGCAGGCGATCGAATAGCCGACCTTCTTATCCATCGCGTCCTGGGCCGCGGCGTCGAGAACGCGGCTCTCTAGACGCTGTTGAAGTCGGCAAAGCACGTGCGAGACATGCTGCGCCCGCGCCCAATCTCGCAACAGTAGAATTGCGGGGTCTGCATCAGGCAACCGGTTCAACGTATTGGCAGCCTTGCCATTCGTGACGGGAGGCATAGTCGTGCTATGGTCGGAATCAGCCATGATCCGAGCTCCGCAAAGCTTAGGCGTGGTCAGACCTGCCGGACGTGGGTGCACCACTTCCAACGGTCGTTTCCTAAAACAAGCATATTTGCGCTTTTTGCGCAACAGGGCATTTGAACAATGAAGGTAAGTGCGGCCCAAGTTCGCGCGGCGCGTGGGCTTCTCGACATTTCTCAGCAGGGACTGGCGGATTTGTCCAAGGTAAGTTTGAGGACTATCGTGCAGTTCGAACGTGGTTCGAAGCCCGCATCGGAATCAATCCTGCAAGCACTGAAGCTATCGCTCGAAACTGCTGGGATAGAGTTTATTCCAGAGAATGGCGGCGGCCCTGGTGTTCGTCTGTCTCGCAGTCAGACCTGACGCTCCGTTCGCCATGCAGCCGGATTGCCCACCCATCTATTGATTTCCGATTCCCGCCAACCCGCCCCGTTTATGCTGATCTTGATCTGTGCCGGGAACGTGCCTTCGGCGATCTTGCGATAGATGGTCGAGCGGGACAGGCCGGTTCGGGCAAGGACGGTTCTGAGACGTACAATACGATCTGGCTCGGGCATAGCTTGCCTGCTCCTTGGTGGCATCTGCTGGAACCAGACAGGACGGCTAGCGAGGGAACGCAACAAGGTTCGTCGTCTCGTCCGTGGGTGGCGTATAAACGGCGGCGGATTGGCCAGGTGTCACAGCCCGATGCCCCGTCCCATGCTGATGCCGTGGTTGAACATCAGTTCCACACCCAGGCGCCGGCCGGATTCAACCTGAATGCCGAGCGCCTTCTTATGATTGGCGAGCAGGGATTCCAGTTGCGGATCGCGTTCGAGGCTCTTGGCCATGTCCGACATGGCCGTTCGCGTTGACTTGTAACCTGACATGTCGCCGGCCTGGTACTGGCTGCGGCTCGTGCGATCGAGCTGTTGCCAACGCTCCACGAAACGATCTGCGCGGCGGCTCGGATCGTTGTCCAGTCCGGTGCGGATCTCGGTTTCAACCTCAAGAGCAAGCACGATGCGATTGACCCTACCGGCCGCCGCCTCACGAGCCAGCTCGGGATTTTTGACGTAGGCCGCTTCGGCATCGCGCCAACCATACGGCCGCACCTTCTCGAACGCGCTGCGGGCATCTCTCAGTTCGCGCATCTGCCCGGGACTGCCCTGCCCCTCCGCATTTCCGCTGCGCGAGATCGCATCAATTGCACGCGCATGGCGCACAAGCGCCTTCGTGCGAGCGCTGCGCAACGCCGCTTCCGCGTCCACCGGCGCATCCGTCTCGCGCTGCGCTCCCCTGACGGAAGTATCTGTCCGTGGCGCAGCGCCGGCATCGGCGCTCAGCGCTCCAACATTCTCCCTTCCCGGCCTCCGCCCACTGTCGTGCTCGGGCTCGGCGTCTCCGGGCGAGCGCAATCCGTCCAACAGTCCGCCGATCCTGTCGCGCAGCTTCTCCGGAATGATCCGTCGCACGATCTCGACCACACGCTGCCGGAAGGTGATACCGCGCCGCTCGGCATAGCTTTGCGCCGGATCGGCTTGCTCATAATCCGACGCCATGTCCTTGGCACGGTCGCGCGACAGCGTGCGGAAGAGCCCGTCGCGTGTGGCAAAGTCGTCGCCGCCGTAATGCAAATCCATCCCGTCTCGATGTCGCGACAGGCCGACATAACTGCTATGCGCATCCATGCCTGGCGTCGCCAGCACATGGGTGCGGTCAACGGTCATGCCCTGAGCCTTGTGGAGGGTCGCGGCATAGCCGTGGTCGATGTGGGCATAGTCTTTCAGGTCGAACCGCACTGACCTGCCGTCGTCGGTGCGGGCCGTCATGCTCTGTGCGCTGACCTCCTCTACAATGCCGAGCGTTCCGTTCTTGACGCCGAGTCCGCGCTCGTTGCGCAGGAACATGACCCGGTCACCGGTGGCGAAGTTTCTCGGGCCGCGTTCCACATTCACCTGAACGTCGTCGTCGAGATCTCCGGCAGCGCGCATGCGCTCGCGCGCTGCCTGGTTGAGCGCGCGCACCTCGTCGTTTGTGTGGGTGAGGATGATCCGGCTTGCGTTTGGTTCTGCGTGCCGGTCGCGGTCCCAGCGCTCGACGAGCTCGCTGCGCGCCTCATCGCGCGACGCTGCCTGGTGCACCATCCCTCTGTCTTCGTAGGCGCTGATCGCAGCGCCGATCCTGCCGGTTGCAAGATCGCGTGTGGCGTCACGCTGCCAGTCCTCGCGCTGCCGGCGCACCTGGCCGATCTCGACGCCGCCGTGACGCTCATGCAGGGAGCGGAACGCAGCGCCGGCTTCGATCGCCTGCAGCTGCTGCGGATCACCAACCAACACAACTTTTGCGCCGACGTCCGCAGCATGGGAGAGCACGCGCTCCAACTGGCGCGTGCCGACCATGCCGGCTTCGTCGATTACCAGGACATCGCGCGCGGTGAGCAGATCGCGGCCCTGTCCCCAACCATGTTCCATGCTGGCGAGGGTGCGAGACGAAATCCCCGACCCGCTTTCGAGATTCTCGGCCGCGATGCCGGAGAGTGCCGCACCTCGAACCTCGTAGCCCGCTGCTGCCCATGCCTGGCGCGCAACGCTAAGCATGGCGCTCTTGCCGGTTCCGGCGAAGCCGACAACGACACCGAGACCGCGGCGATCGGTGATGTGATCCAGCGCATCGGTCTGCTCGCCTGACAGGACGAGCCCGCGTTGTTGTGCCCGGGCCAAAGCTGCCTCTCGATCCAGATCACTCACCGCATGGCGCTCCGCCCCTGCCATGCGTTCCGCCGCGCGATGCAGACGCTGTTCGGTCTCGATCATCTGCCGGGTGGTGAAGCGATCTTCGCCGCGTCCGTCCTTGCCCAGTTCGACCAGGTCGGGCGCGCTGCCGATGGCTGCCACGACCGCGTTGAACTGCTCCGCTCCGTCGCTGTGCCGATGCGAAAACTTCGCAATGTCTTTTCGGGTGAAGGTCGACTGCTGATGCGTGATGGCATCCAGCGCCAGGTTAGGATCCTCAATGATCCGCGCGCCGTTGTTGCGCGCGATCTCGCGGTGCAACTCGGCGCGATCTGCTTCAATACCGGCAGTGTCGAGGCCACTGTCCTCAATGCGTTGAGCCGGCCCACCGATCTGGGTTTGCGGCTCCAGGGAAATGCCCTGGGCTTCCAGACTGCGATGATCGATGCGGATGTCTATATCGAGTTCGGCAAGGCGCTTATTGGCCAGCTCCGCCCATCGCTCGCGCCAGCGCTCGACCATATGGGTCGCATTCCAGTCGCGCACCTTTGCGCCAAAACCCTTCTCATCGACCGACCGCATGGTGAGCATGACATGGGCATGCGGCTTTGGACTGCCATCCTCTCCCCTGTCCCAATGCACGTTGAGATCGGCGACCATGCCCTGGCTGACAAACTCGGCTTGCACAAAGTCGCGCGCCAGCTCGATGCCCTGTACCTGGCTCAGTTCGCGCGGCAGAGCAAACTCGACCTCGCGGGCAAGCTGGGCATCCTTCCTGACCTCGAACGCCTCGACATCGTTCCACAGCCGTTCGCGGTCGCGCCAGGCCTGCGGTGCATTCTCCGGCAACATCACTTCGGAATGGACGACACCTCGTTTGGCTGAAAAGTCATGGCTGCGTTCGATCCGCTCGTCGCGTAGCCGCGAGGCCGACCGGTAGGCGGCCGAGGCCACAGCACTGCTCCCAGCCTTGCGGCCAATGACTTTGACGTGAAGATGATAGATCGCCATCGCGACCAGATCATTTGCACGTCAAAGCGCACGTCGGCACGACGTATAAGCGCGCCCTCCCTCGGAAAAATCTCGGGATGGACCAGCCCGTCCCCGGCTGTCTCGGCAACCCTGAAGCCTTCCGGCGGACGCTCCCCTATCATCGTCGCATTGACAATCAATGGAGACAGCCATGCGTAAACCACGGGATTTTGACGCGGAACTGAAGGCACTGGACGACAAGACGCGGGAACTCAAAACGCGCAAGGTGCAGCAACTTGGCGAGCTGGTGATCGTCACCGGCGCCGATCAACTCAGCACCGACGAACTGGCCGGGGCGCTGGTCGCAATCGCCGAAACGAAAGAGACTGCAAAGCGTGAGGCATGGGCCGAGCGTGGGGTGATGTTTTTCGAGAGCCGGTCCCGGCGAACTGCTCCGGCATCTGGAAGCAACCGGCGCAGCGCTCCAGGGCACCAAGGCAGCCCGCAATCGCCGGCGGGCGGCACGGGCTCGGCATGACATGCGGACTTGGCAAGTCGAGCGCCGCAAGCGCACCCGACATCTGATTGAGCTCGGCGGTCTCGTCGTGAAGGCAGGCATCGTTGAGCTAACCAATGACGATCGTGCCGTCATCTATGGCGCGATGCTTTGGATCGCCGCCGAGCTAAATGGCCATCAACGTGAGCATGCGCAGGACGTCTGGTCCGCGAAGGGAAAGGACGCCTTCAATGCGGAACTGCGTGAAGACCAGAAGAGCCAGCGAACATGGCGGTAGTCGGCGAGCGGCGGCGATGCAAAATCGTACATTTGGTGACAACAAGCCGGCGGGGCTTTGCCAAGCCGAACAAGCCGTCGACTGGCTCTGCTTTGAGCATCAGACGGAGGGTGCGGCGCTTCTGTAGGCGGTCTGCTGAAGGAACCGGAGCAGTGGGACGGCTGTTCCTGTCGGTCGTCAACAGCAGCGACTATAGAAGCGACGAGGCCACCAAATGGACGCTAAATTGCCTTCATCCTCCGATGGCATTCTCCGAGGTTTTCACCGCGATGGTATGTGGCTGATCGTTTCGCTCTTCGGGGCTGGCAGTCTTCTCCTGAGCTTCGGTCTTCTCGCGGAGGAAGTCATTGAGGGCGACACAAGGGGCTTTGATCGGGCGGTGCTGCTGGCGTTCCGCAACGCCGGTGATCCCAGCAATCCGGTTGGGCCTCCGTGGCTCGAAGAAATGGGACGCGATGTCACCTCCCTCGGCAGCTTCGCGTTCCTGGCCTTCGTGTCGGTCGCTGCAGTGGGTTACCTGCTGATAACAAGGGAACGCTGGTACGCCGCGCTCGTGGCCCTCGCCGTGGTCGGAGGGGAAATCATCAGCACTCTCCTCAAGATCGCGTTTGACCGGCCAAGGCCGGATGTCATTCATTCCGTAAGGGTCTTCACGGCGAGCTTTCCAAGTGGCCACGCTATGCTTTCAGCAGTGACCTTCCTCACGCTCGGAACCCTACTCGCCAAAGCAAACCCCGATCGTCGGGTCAAAGCCTACTTTATCTCACTCGCCCTATTCCTGACGGTCATGGTTGGATTGAGCCGGGTGTATCTTGGCGTACACTACCCCACCGATGTCCTCGCCGGCTGGTGCGTTGGTTCCGCATGGGCAATTTTATGCTGGTGCTTCATCAGATGGGCTGAGGTGAGGCGAAGCAGATAGCTCGCTGATCATGCTGGCCTGTGCCGTCTCATCACGCTCCACTCGTGCCAGATCAGCACCACAACAACTGCGTCAAACACTGTCAGGATCAAGAGGCCGGCAGAGTGGGTGTAGGACCAGCGGTAGACTTGGTAGATCATAAATGCCCCGAGCGCCACGAGTGAAGCCGGGTACGACCATAACTTCCCCCTCAGAAGGCCGGCAACCAACAACAGCTTAATCAGGCCGTGGCTGAGGAGGTAGAAGGCATAGAACTCCTTGCTGGCGACCGAGAACTGACCCGCCATGTGCGACAGATGGCCCGCTATGAAATCGTTCGGGTCTTCGATCAACTCCTCCTGGGTGACGGCATTGACCCATGACGCAATCGCGCTCGTGGTGACGAAATAGAGTAGGACACCACCAAGGCATTCGATCAGGGCGTGAGCGCCCTTGAGCCAGACGCTGACTTCAAAAATCTGATGGATGCGGCGCTCGTCGACTTCTCTCACAATCACCTCGCGGTCCACAACAACGGAAGCAAGAACGAATGGATGCAACCCTCACTCACTGGATCAACGCGGCGGCCGGGCTTCACCCACTGCTCGACAGGGCAATGATCGGCATCTCGCAGATTGGCGTTTCCTTGATGGTGCTGGCCGTGGTGCTGCAATGGTGGGCGAAGGTCGACCGCTACCACGTCAGACACGCGGCGCTGTCTTCGGGACTGGCGTTCCTGCTCGGGCTTGCTATCAACCAGTTCATCCTCGTTTTCGTGCATCGGATGAGGCCATATGATGCTGGCGTGACACATTTGCTGATCGCCCCCAGCGCCGACTGGTCGTTCCCCTCGGATCACGCGACTGCGACCGTCGCTATTGTTGCGGCGTTTGCGATGCAAGCTCTGCCGCGCCGGACGCTTGCCTTCGCTGCTCTGGGGTTTGTGGTCTGCTGGTCGAGAATTTACATCGGAACCCACTACCTCACTGACGTAATCGGTGGTGCCGCCACGGGCATCATCAGCGCAGTCGCGGTGCGGTTGGCATACCGCGAGAACTCTCGGCTGGACAGGCTGGTGACCAATATCCTTTAGAGCCGACCTTACGGAACGGTATTATTGTCCGGTGGACCTTTCTCGAAAATGCGAGCGAATGAACCACTAAGCCAAGATTTTTCCTTGACGTTTCCGATGCTGAAGGACGTCTATCACGATCCACGCGGAACAAGCCTTCCTGGCCAATAGGCGGCCCAAATAAAGGGCTTCGCAATCGTCAGCACTCATGGCTCAAAATGGACGCACCGAGGGCGAGACGTAATCTGTACGAGCCGCGACATAACCGGTCACCAGATTCTGCGGATTGTTCTGGTATCTGAAATGCCAGTTGTCCGCGCCTAACTGAGGCGATTTCCCTCACTGGGTGGCTGGTTGCGATGCGGGCTAGGTCACCGGCGATCCGACGCTCATCAGCCCCCTTGAGGAGGGGCGGGGGATCGCGCTGCATCAACTGTCGAGTTCGACCCCTCGGATTTTTGGGCGAGTTTGAAACCGCTTGGAACCATCATGTACCCACCGCGTTGGCGCTTGGGGAACTCCAAGAAAGCGCGATCCAAATGCAGGGACAATCCGAAGCGGTGATCGCACGTGCCCTGCGCAAGCTCATCAGGACCGAGGCAAACCGGCGGGATATTAGAAAACTGCTGGGCTTAGAGGTGGACCCATCCCTTACCAAACAAGAGGTCTCCTTGCTTGACCAGTTAGAGCGGGCGGAGCAGGCCAAGTTCCCAGAATTAGGGCGGATAGCCTAGGCCTGGGCCATTTCCAGCTTGGACCGTATAGTCTCGATGGCCGTGAATATTGCCTCGGCGGCTTGCCGGTCCAACGCTATGTCCAGTAAGCCTTCCCTCGTCAGGATTGAGAGGATGCCAATGTGTCCCTCATCATCCTTAACGGTCCCGACATGGATTTCGGTAGGCACGAAGGCCGAGCCTTTTCCCTGCGGTTCATCGTTCACCTGTGTTAACGGGGGCGGATGACAATCGCGCAAACCGCCCATGTGTTCAAGCGGGATTAGGTTGTTGAGGTCGCGAGGCCCTCCGCCTCACGCTTGTCGCACTGCTAATGCAGACTGGTCGAAACTGGGAGTATCAGAGATGGATACAGCGGAGATGCAGGCAATCGCAGACACTCTTATGCGTGTCGTGACGCCGGACATGACACCCAAGCAGTTGATAAAGGCCGTCAAGGCTCAGCATCCGAAGGTCTCGAAAAAGGATGTAGTGAGAGCGGCCTTTTTCTCCATCATCGCAAACGCCGAAGGGGAACACGGCAAGGTGAAGAACCTACAAGCGTTCGCTATAGCCGAGCGCACCGCCGACGAGGCCGCCTGAGAACTAGCCAGATGAACGCCGCATCCTTGCCAGTGACCTGCCGCAGGGCCTTCAAGAGCGCCTCATGCAAATCCTGTAGGGACCTGTAGTGGTCGCACTGGGGCGAGATGCGCGGCCCCACGATGCTATGATGCTGCGCCTCGGCCGCCATCATGAATTGCTCCAGCTCCGCCTCGGATAGCTGCTTAGGCTTGTTGCGTCGAACCATTGCGACCTCCTGTTGAGCGTCGCCCATCTAGGACCGAAGCGCCCGCCGATCGCACAAGCCAATGCGCTTGCCGGACGGGAGCCTTGGTGACGGCACGAACGACCAGCCGCAGGAGGAGGATGCAGAATACCGTCACGCCGATGGAAATGTGTGTGGGAAGCCAGGTCATCGCGATCACGCCCGCCCCCTTCATAGGGCCGAGGACGACGACAGCCTGCCAGGCCAGAGCAGCCGCCATGAGCCAATGCAGCAACCTGATGGCGGGGTGCCAGCGCGCAGTCAGGTGCTTCTCTGTCATCGCGGTGCGCAGGCTCCTCCTGCCCGGACTGGAAGTAGGCGCCTGATGTCCTTCATCGCCCCCAAGCTCATAGAGATCTTTCTCCTTCCGTCCAACCTTATCGCTATCTTCGGATTGATCGGGCTGGCCGCGGCTCTGTTCGGCAGGCGCAAGCTCAGCCGGACGTGTCTCATCGGCTCGGCGCTGCTGCTGGCTATTTGCGGCTGGAGCCCTTTAGGTATGGCCACATTGATGGAATTGGAAAATCGTTTTCCAAACGCGTTATCGACGGGCCCGTGACTTGCATTGTCGTGCTCGGTGGGGCCGTCGACACCCATGTCAGCGTCGATCGCCAAACTCTGGCGATGAATGAGGCGGGAGAACGGCTAACCGAAGCCGTGGATCTCAGCCGGCGATATCCGGGTGCTCGCATGTTCCTGTCGGGCGGTGCCAATCGTCGGAATCCGGCCACTGGCCATTTTTCCATGCGCGAGTTGGCGCAGTATCTCACGCAGATCAACTCGTGACCGGCACTTCGTGCCTCAGACCACATACCGATCCCATGAGCCATAGTGTTCTTCGCTCTCTGTCCGCGCGGCAGGCCGAAGGCGATCACGAGGAGCCCGGCAACAACATCGTTCCAGGATGAGCCCGCGGTTGCGCCGGCGAGTAGCCATGACGCTCCGATCAGCCATAGTCCAAACGGCAGGTTGAGGAACCGGAGCGGCCGTGCCACTTCTGCCATGGCGCAGACTGCTATCGTGATGATCATGGCGCCGGCGAGGTGATCGCTGTTTGCGATGGCTCCTTCGGTGCCGAAAGCCAACCGCGACAGCATGAGCCAGGCACCGACAATGCAGCTCGCTAACAATGTCCAGGAAACCGTCACAACCGCGGACGGCGGCTGCAGATTGCGCGGCAAACGCGGCGGAGAAGCCCGGATCCTTCTTGTCCGCACCGCCGTTCGGCTCCGGTCCCCCTTGGAAGAAGGTGCGCCAGAACGGACGAGCCTCACGGGTGCTGCGCACGATATACTGGCCCATCGCCACCACTTCATCGAGCGTCAGCGGGATCATGATCAGCATCGCGAGCGCCGCGATCAGGCACAGTGTGGAGTATGTGCCGATCACGATCGGCTGAATGATGATGAAGAAGATCGAGACGCCGCCGAGCGGCACCACCAGGATGAAAAAGAATGTTACCATCCACGGCATGGTCGGCCAGCGGGTAGCCGTGCCCATGGCGCCCATCAGGGCTTCGATCGTGTAGGCGGCGGCGCCTAGTCCAGCATCCGGGATCGGCCAGGCGCGGAAGACATCGGAGGTGATGATGAATTCCGTGCCGTTCCTGCCATTCCCGCCGGAGAAGAACGGCTCCCAGACCGATCCGACTTGCCCGAGTTGGTAGGCGGTAAGATAGCGGGCGATAAGGAAACCAAAGAAGCTGAGTGCGATGATCGGCAGGCGCTGCAACCACGAAGACGGCGAGTAGCTCCAGCCGGGCGGCACCGTGCTCTCGTCCATCATGCCTTCATGACTTATGCCCGGCATCATCGGGACGAGCACCGAAAAGACGATCGCCAAAGCGCCGACGACCGTATCGTTGATCGTGGCGGCCGCGCTCGGCGTCCAGAAGAACAGGGGCGCGAACAGGAGCCAGAGACCGACGACAGTCGTTCCCCATTGCGCCCAGGCAAATCGCGGCGACAGGGCAAGGGAGCCGAAGAGCATCAGCAGCAAGCCGCAAGCGACGTCGCTCCAGCCAGTGAGCATATCGCGTAACGCTGGCTCCCATAGTCCACGCTCCTGTGTGACGTCATGGACGGCGCCGGCTCCGGCGGGATCGAAGAGCGCAAGCGGCAAGGGGCTTGTCAGAAGCCAGGCGCCGAGGACTATGACCAGGAAATGTGCCCAGAGCACTTGCTGGCCCATTCCGGCCATATCCATCATGTGCCCGGTCTTCATCTCTTCATGTTTCGAGTGGGCCGCATTGGCCCGCTCCCTCCGCCATCGCTGTTGCTAGCGCGTTGAATCGCCAGCAAGTTTTACAATTCAAATCATCTAAGCCCCCATTACGCCCCACATTTTGAAGTGGATGTAGCGGCTCGTCCCTGGATGTTATTGGACCGTTGAGCGCGCTATTCATGGGCTAAACCGCGTCGCCAAAACCGGGATTGAAGGTCGGTGAGGCATCGCGGGCGGCATCCTCTGCTCAATGTCCGTCTGCAGGCCCCGCATAGACATAGTTGCGATCATACCATCCTCGAATTGTGCGATCTGCCACCATAGCAACCAGTGCAATTGCCAAGCCTGATGTGAGACCGAGGCCAGCGCTGGCATTGCCCAGCGCAATATAAACTTGTTGGCCGAGATCTTTGGTACCGACCAGCGCCGCGACCACCAGCATGGACAAAGCGGCCATGATGGTCTGATTGAGACCAAGCATTACGTTAGGCATGGCCAGTGGAAGCTTCACCTGGAAAAGCAGTTGGGTGGGGGTGCAGCCACATTGTCGGCCCGCCTCGACGCAGTCGGCGCGTACGCCGCGAATCCCGTGCTCGGTGTATCGGATCGGGGGCACGATCGCGTAGAGCATGATCGCTACCAGCGCCGTGAGTTCGCCCACCTTGAAGAACATCAATACCGGAATCAGGAAGACGAACTGGGGCATCGTCTGCAGCGCGTCTTGGACAGGCCTCAGAACTCTAGAGACCGTGTCGCTGTGCGCCGCCCAAACGCCAACCATCCCGCCGATCGCGAAGCAAAACAGCACCGCGAGCCCGCAGAGATACGCCGATCGGATAAAGGGTTCCCAAAGACCCGTCGAGAGTATGAAGATGCAGACCGCGAGGGCAAACAGGCCGACTGAGCGGCCTGCACATCGCCAGGCCAACGTAACGATGAACGCGACCGTGGCTGGCCACGGGAACGTGGAAAATCCGAAGAAGAAGTAGAGCGCGGCAACCATAAGGGCAAAGGCCGGCCGCCAGCCAAAACGCAGTTCAAGTACAGCGGCTACAACCGCGACCGACACCGCGTATATGGCAACGATGGTCGGAGTAAGCGCAAACCCCCAGGACATTGGCGTGACAGCGCCCACCATCCCAACTCGAAGCGGCAGGATGAAATAGTAGAGGAGCCCGTTCTTGAACGCCTCGATCGGCCCGTCAAATCGACCTACCAGCTGCAGGACCCAACGATTGAGCACTTGGGGGTCAAAAAGGCCCCGGGGCGGCCAGACGGACGGCGTGACGCTTGCTCCGATGATGTGGGCTAGCAACGCGCCCATCAATGCAATGGCGATAACTGTCGACAAACAGCGCGCGGTTAGCCAGGTCGGGCGAGAGACTGCAGTACGAGTAGCGAGACCCAGGGTGATCCGGTCCATGAGCATGGCGAGCAGCGCGATCGCCAGGCCGGACAGCAAACTCTGGCCGAATGCAGCCGACCGCATCGAGGAAAGCACTTCCCAGCCGATGTCCGCAAAGCCGCCAATGATCGAGGCGATGATCATTATGCTGAATGCCGCCATTGTAGTCTGGTTGACACCGACGAGAAGTTGAGGCGCCGCCGTCGGAACCTCCACGAGCCAGAAGCGCTGTCGTTGGGTGCATCCGCTCATCAGACCAGCCTCAGATATCTCGGTTGGGACGCGTTCGAGGCCCAGTATCGTGTTCCGCACCATGAAAGGAATTGCGTACACGACGCTCGCAATTAGCCCGACCACCGGACCGAAACCAAACAGCAGCAGCAACGGAATAAGATAGGCGAAAGCAGGCATCGTCTGCATGACGTCGAGGGCAACGTTGATGGCGGCCTGCGCCCCCTTTACCCGATGCCCAAGTATGCCAACGGCGAATCCGACTATAACCGAGAAGGGGACGGCCAAGAGCACGAGCGCCAGCGTGTTCATACTCTGAGGCCAGTAGTTCGTCGCCAGAAGATATCCGAACGTGGCGGTCGAGAAGATGGCCAGGCGATAACCACCAGCGCGCAGCGACACCGCGCCCACGATGACGATCGTAGCTGGCCACGGCAGCCACTGGAGGGCGACCTGGAAAACCACCATCGGCCATTGGAGCAGTGCGGAGATGGCGCGAAAGGCCGGCTGAACCGCGTTTGTGATGACTGCGCTCCAGGCATCCACCCATTGGGCGATCGGAGCGACCCAGTTGACAGGATAGACGGCTAACCACGGCAGAGTTCCGCGCAACGCCAGGCAAGCAGCCGCAAAAAGGCCTGCGGCCACCCAAACAGGAAGGCCCGCATCCCAGTGCCGGAGCGACAGGACTGGCGAGAATTCTTTCAATGTCGCCGTTCCCTGTCTCGTTGAAGGATCTGCAGAACTGCCTGGGAAACGATTGCCCCCTGCGGCTTTCCTTCAGCACTGACTACTTGGAAGCCGGTGACGCCTTGGGCAACTCTCGCAATGAGCTCTTCCAGGCAAGCGGTGCCCAGCACGTTCTCCACACACGGTCCGCCATCGAGATCATTCTGAACCGCGATGTCGGCCGCGCGAAGCTCTCGTACTAGCGATATGTCCTCGACAAATTGCGCCACATAATTATCCGCGGGCGCTCGGAGAATATCCGCCGGCCGACCGATCTGTATGATCTCTCCATGCCGCATGATGGCAATCCGGTCCGCTAGGCGGAAGGCCTCCTGGATATCATGCGTGATAAAGACGATCGTTTTGCCAAGCTTCCTCTGGAGCCTGAGGAATTCGTCCTGCATCTGCTTTCGGATCAGCGGGTCAAGCGCCGAGAACGGTTCGTCGAGAAACCACAGACCCGGCCCGACCGCCAGCGATCGCGCGATCCCCACGCGCTGTTGCTGACCACCCGAGAGCTGATGCGGAAAAGACAGCTCGCGACCTTCGAGGCCTACCAGGGCTATCATCTCCTTGGCCTTCGCGTACCGCTCTCTCGCCGGCAAGCCTTGAACGCGGAGCGGAAAGGCAACGTTGTCGAGAACGCTCAGGTGGGGGAGCAATCCGAAATGCTGGAACACCATGCCCATTGCGCTCCGGCGCAGCTCGGTAAGCCGGCGCGGACTAGCGGCTAGCAGGTCCTCCCCGTCCAGGAGCACCTGGCCGTGGGTAGACTCGACGAGGCGCGAGAGGCAGCGAACCAGGGTGGATTTCCCCGAGCCGGACAGCCCCATGATGACGAAGATCTCGCCGACATGAACGTCAAAGCTGGCGGATACGACTGCAGGAACCTGTCCCTCCCGCCTGAGCCGACCGCTAACCGCAGCCTTGTCCCCCGAAAACAGTCCGGCTGCCTCATAGGAACGCTCAGCGCCCAGGCCGTATATCTTCCACAGGTTCCGGCAAGACAGCTTTACGGGATGCTGCGGTTCCGCCTCCATGGTAGCCGCAAAGCCATTAATGCCAGCGGCAAGTTCATTCCCTGTTCGTCGGTCGCCAGAGACCGACTGCTGTCCGGGCGGCTCCGCAGCCGCCCGCTGGCCTTGCAATTGTCGCATCAACGAGTGGCTTCCCGCACCCAAGGCTGCCAGACGTCCTTATTATGGTCGATCCAGCTGTCGACGACGGCGTCAATGCTCTGACCCTTCTTGTCGATCGCCAAGATCATTTGCTGCTGGACCTCGGCCTTCTCGCGGAAGGCTTTGAGGAATTCATAAGCGGCTGGCCATTTGTTCTTGAACCCGGACCAAACGACCTTGTGTACCTCTGGAGGATTGATGCAGTGGTCGTTGTCTTGAGACTTGCAAGGCGGAAGCTTCACCCAACCCATGTCGGCCTCCGCGAAGACGTAGTGCGGCGCCCAGAACATCATCAACAGGGGTTTCTTTGCCGCCAGGGCGGCTTCGAGCTCGGCGACCATCGCCCCCTCCGAGCCGCCCGGAACGGTGGTTAGGGGCAGATTGTTGTCCTTGATTATTTGACCGGAGCGCGAGCCCCAGTCGGCCGGGTAGTCCAGCACGCGCCCGTTCGGAAAAGTGTCTGGCGTGGTCAGTGCCTGTACACAGCCGGGCTTGGTAAGAGCGGTCCAATCCGGCAAGCCCGGGCAGACGTCTGTCATGTACTTGGGATAGACCCAGCCTTCTTTCGTCTCGAGGCCGAGCTGGCCGATATCCTCGACCTTTCCTTCCTTCAGTACTATTGGGAAGATGTCGCCAACGTTGTTCATCCATATTTCGAGCGTCACGTCGAGTGTGCCGTCCGCCAGGCCAGTGAACTGCGGATAGCCCCCTGCCGTCACATACTCGACTTTGTAGCCCATATGCTCGAGCAGCTTTCCTGCGATGCGGGTGGTCACGTGCTGTCCGGTCCACTCGGCCATGACGATCTTGATAGGTTCGTCTTTGGCGCCCATCTCGGCGGCTCGGGCCGAGTTTGCCCCCAGGGCGACGAGGATCACCGTAAGTGAGGCTGACGCGAACTGCAAAAACGCTGACTTAAACATGCTCTTTTTCCTTTTTATTGCTGTTCCCATCCATCGTTCGGCCCGAACGGACGTCAGTGCGACGTCAGCCCGCCGTCGATGTTTATTGATTGTCCAGTCACGCTAGGGGCCAAGGCCAGGTAGATAGCCAGTCCTCCAACCTCCTCAGGGGTCTGGGGACGCCCCTGAGGCACGAACTCCAGTATGTGCCGCAGCCAGGACTCTTCGGGAGTTTCTCCCTGCTCCTTTAATTCTTCCGAGAGCGTGTCCCACATCTGGGTTTTGACCACCCCCGGGCAGATCGCGTTCACGGTGATGCCGTCGCGAGCGAGCTCTTTTGCAAGAGAATTGGTGAATCCAAGCACGGCGTATTTCGAGGCGCTGTAAGCAGCCAGTTTCGGATAGCCGTCTTTGCCGGAGACGGAGGAGATGTTGATGATCCGGCCGAAGGCATTGCGTCTCATGGCAGGGATCGCGGCTTTGCATGACAGGAAGACGCCCTTGACGTTGACGTCCATCACCCGGTCCCACTCGGCTTCCTCCACGTCTTCCACCGAGGCGACGCTGATGACGCCGGCGCAATTGACCGCAATGTCCAGCTGGCCGTACTGGCGCTCGACTTGCTCGACCATGCCGACGAGATCGCCGTAGTTTCTGACATCGATGACACAGGGCTCGGCTCGACCGCCCGCCTCGCGGATTTCCGCGGCAACGGCCTCGGCACTGGCCGCCTCGGTATCGGCCACGACCACTGCGGCGCCCTCGCCTGCGAGCGCCAGAGCGATCCCGCGACCAATGCCCCGGCTACCGCCGGTTACGTAGGCGGCGCGTCCTGCTAGCCGACCTGTCATGATTCGTCTCCAATGTGAGCGCTGATTATTGCGTTGAACTCCTTCGTGGCTTCCAAATGCGGCATGTGGCCGATCCCCGGCAGGAGATGTACGGCAACCGAGTTAGGGAGTTGGGTCGCCGGGTCGGCGGCAACAACGGCGTCCGCGTGTCCCCAGATCACGGCGACGGGAATCGTCGGGTTGTTCGCTGTCCAGGCCTCGAAATCATGCAGGAAATTCCGCGCTTGGCGCCCATTCGGAAAGCAAGCCGCGACAATCTTTGAAAGGGCAGGTTCGGCTCCGTCCATCCGCTTGTTGCGCGCGACCAGCTCTGCGAACTCGCGGCTGACCAGCGACTGATCGGCGAACAGCTTTCCAAGGCAATTCTGCAAGTCGCGCGCCTTCTTGGCGGCAACAAATTCCCGAGGGAATGCAGGATCGATATCTTCGGCAAGGCCTACAGGCGCTATGAGTGCGAGCGAGGCTATCCGCGCTGGATTCGCTAACGCGAGCTGAAGTGCGATGCCTCCGCCGAGCGAATGCCCGATAAGATGGGCGCGGCCGATCCCGAGAGCCTCAATGCCTTGTTCGAGGATCTGTGCGAGTTCAGGTAGATCCCCGGTCTGAATCTCTTTCGTCGACTCGCCATGCCCTGGCAGGTCGAAAGCATAGACTGCACGATCCGCAGCCAGCGTCGCCTGTGTCGTCTGCCAGGAGTCCAGGTCGCCACCAAAGCCGTGGATCAGCACGGCTGGAGTTCCGCCTTCACCAATTCGGAGGTATCGAAGACGCCGCCCGTCGGGCAGGTCTATTTGTCGAGGTCCCGGCAGCTGCTTGGAAGTGGTCGTACTCCCCTCGCTCTCTTGATGGCGAGCGACGAATGCGTCGACTTCGGCATCTTCCACGGTTTCGTCTGCAAGGACAGCGATCAGGGCACCGCATTCACGGGTTTCCCCGGGCGCGACTACGTGCCGACGGAGAATGCCGCTCTCCTGCGCCTCTAACACGTTGGTCACCTTTGCCGTTTCGATCTCGGCAATCTCCATCCCTGCCTCGACCCGCGCGCCCTCCGGCACAAGCCACTCAACCAGCGTCCCTTCCTCCATGGTGAGGCCCCAGGTCGGCATCGAAATGCCGGTGATTTGCATCTTCGTTGCTTCCCGTCGTTCAATTGTTCAGAAGTTGCCGGACGGCGGCTTCAACTTGGCCAGCGCTCGGGATGTAAGCTTCTTCCAGCACCGGGGCGAAGGGCACCGGCGTGTGAGGAGCAGTGACGCGGCGAATGGGAGACCTCAGCGCGGAAAAGGCCTTGTCCGCTACGATTGCTGAAATCTCGCTGGCAACGCTGCAGCGGGGATTGGATTCGTCCACGACTACGAGGCGGCCGGTTTCGTCGACGCTCTCCAAAATGGTCTCTTCATCGATTGGCGACGTGGTTCGCGGATCGATGACGGTCGCCTGTATGCCCGACGACGCAAGTCGGTCAGCCGCCTCGAGTGCGACATTCACCATCCGAGCGAGCGCGACGATCGTGACGTCCCGCCCCCGGCGCAGCACGGATGCCTCGCCAAACGGAACCGTGTAAGGATCGTCGGGTACCGACCCCTCGAGGTCGTAGAGCTTCGTATGCTCCAGGAAGATGACCGGATCGTCGTCGCGGATGGCTTCGATCAGAAGTCCCTTCGCGTCGTAAGGCGACGAAGGGATGACGACCTTCAAGCCCGGAATGTGGGTGAAGAAGGAATAGAGACATTGCGAATGCTGGGCTCCGGCACTGAACCCGGCGCCGAACATAGCCCGTATGACTAGCGGCGTCTTCGCCTTCCCACCAAACATGTACCGAAACTTGGCGGCCTGGTTGTATATCTGATCGAAACAGACCCCGATGAAATCAACGAACATCAGCTCTGCAACGGGTCGCAAGCCGGTGAGGGCGGCGCCTGCGGCCATGCCCATGATGGCGCTTTCGGTAATGGGCGTATCGATCACGCGCCCGCGGCCGAAGGCACCCACCAGCCCGCGGGTGACTCCCATGACACCGCCATAGGCATCGTCTACCCCCGTGCCGCCCGCGCCGCCTGCTACATCTTCCCCGATCACGACCACGCGCGGATCGCGGCGCATCTCGGCATGAAGGGCTTCGTTTATCGCTTGCCTGAAAGACTTTCTTGACATGCAGCGGTCCGATCAATAGCTGACGTAGACATCGGTCAGCAGGGCTGAAGGCGATGGATCGGCAGCCGCCCCCGCCTTCAATACGGCGGTCGCAATTTTCTCCTCGACCTCCACATCGATCGCATCGAGCTCCGTTTCCTCCAGGAGCGCCGAGGCGCTGACGCGAGCACGGAAGCGCAGCAAGGGGTCACCCTCCGAACGCGCCGCGTCCAATTCTTCCTTCGATCGATAGCTTTGCGGATCGCCGCAATAGTGGCCGTGGTGGCGTACGCAGCGCGCTTCGATGAAACTAGGTCCTTCACTGCGCGCGCGCTCTATGGCCTCTCCCATCGCCTCATGCACGGCAAAGAAATCAAGTCCATCAACGCAGGCAGCCGGCATGCCAAACGCAGCTGCGCGGGATGCGATGCTGCGGGAGCCCACGGCATACTCGACGCCGGTTCCCTCCGCATAGCCGTTGTTCTCGACAACGAAGATCACCGGGAGGCCAAGGACGACAGCCATGTTCATGGCCTCGAACATCGTCCCCTGGTTGGAGCCTCCATCTCCAGAGAAGGCTACGGCCACCTGCCCGGTTCCGAGCGTCTTGGCGGTCAGCGCCGCGCCAATCGCAAGGGGTGGGCTACCCCCTACGATCGCATTGGCACCGAGCATACCACGCTCGATGTCAGCGATGTGCATGGAGCCCCCTTTGCCACCGCAAAGACCTCCTGCTTTGCCGAAAATCTCCAGCATCATGCCGTCGACATCGCAGCCCTTGGCGATGCAATGGCCATGTCCGCGATGAGTCGAGCCGATGTAGTCTTTGTCATCGAGATGCATGCAGACACCGACGGCGCAAGCCTCTTGGCCGCTGTACAGGTGGACGAAGCCAGGAATCTCCCCGCTCGAGAAAGCGCGGTTCACCGCATCTTCGAAAGCCCGGATGGTTCGCATCTGGCGGTATGCGAACCGCAAAGCGTCTCGGCTCATCTGCATGGGCGGCAACCAATGGCTTGAACTACCTGGCGACCGGCGAAGTCGCTCAACTGGCCGAAAGGGCTGACGCTTGCGGCATTGCCGCGACCACGCCAACGCGTACCTATCCAGACACATTCAGTCGCCGCGGGTGACCCGCCTGCTCTCTCGTCGACCGGATGTGTGAACGTTCGCATCAAGCCCTCCCGTGCCTTTAGGTTCGGGCACGCTAGAGGCGACGGAGCGGGCGGTCAATGAAAAATTGGCATGAGTGCCAATTTTTTGGCACAGGTGCCAAGATGATCGTATCCGACGCGCTTCAATCGCGCCTATCGGGCATATTGGGCCGCACCACCGACACTCCGATTGCAGCGCGATCAGCTTCTTCTGATTTGGCTACATGAGCCGTTCGGGCCGCTATCGCACTGGAATCACGGAGCATTTCAGAATGACGATTTGCCGGACGACGCCGTTTCGTGCTACGAACAAACCGTTTCAACGTGCCGCGTGGTTGCGGGCAGCTCGAAATTCGACACGCCCCCCGGGGATCTGATGAAGACTCGAATTCGCGACATACGGCGCAAGGATTTGCAACGAGTCGCATTTGATATTTTGGCAGAGGAAGGCTTTCACGGCTTAACCCTCGGTAAAGTCGCTGAACGCCTCGGAATGTCCCGTGGCTTGGTCCATCATTATTTCAGGGACAAGGACGAGCTGCTGGAGGCGGCCGTTCGTTACGGAAACCGACTTATTTCAGAACAGATTGGCGCGAGTCTGCGCCGCTGCAAAACACCGAGGGAGCGGCTCGCAGTTATCTGCGAAGGCAACTTCGACCAGCGTATGTATATCGCAAGCCGTGCCCAATATTGGATTTCCTATTGTGCCCAAGCCACGTTTTCCGCGCGGTTTGCAAGGCTTCTGAATATCCAGAACTCACGCATGCAAAGCAACCTGTTGCACGAACTCAGGATCCTCTTAGCTCCTGCAGAAGCCGAGCGCGCCGCCGAGGTCATCAGCATGTTAATGGACGGCATCTGGCTGCGTCTTGCCGTAACCAAAGCGGAACCCACGCGTGAGGCAGCGATCGACATGCTTGCGAACTTGCTGGGTCAGTTGCTCGGCTCGGACCGCGACCCACCGACGCAGACCATCAGCGATTGAAACCGCAAAGCCGAACTCGGCCATATGCAAAACCAGCGGCTAACTGAGTTCAGGCTGGCAGCTTTATCGAGCCAACCGGGATCAATCTGTGCTTCGAGACGGTGAGGCGCGCCGGCTCGGTTCGCATGTCGGTTTCTGGCCTCGCCACAATGGCTTCGCGCCTTCAGGATAACCCGATGTTCGGTTATCGATCGCAGATGTTCTGATCGTGTCGGCGGTTGGGAACAGTCGCTCGTCTGGGTATCCTTTTCAGAGCGCATCATGCTGTCCTCGCGCTGTCCCAAAAATTGCAGGCCATCGAGTCTGATTAGGCCTACTCTCCCCGGCTGGCCCGGGGTCATGCTTCAGGGATGTTGCCCGTCTTTGAGACAGTCGCGCGCATGATACGATCGGAAATCATGGCGACGAACGCGATTGACAGACCTGCAACCATACCCTGCCCCGCGTCTGCCTTGCTGAGCGCGATGTACACCTGCTGTCCAAGATCCTTGGTGCCGACCAGCGCGGCGACGGGCAGCATCGACAAGGCGGCCATGATCGTCTGATTGACACCCAGAACGACGACGGGCTTGGCAACAGGAAGCTCGACGTGGATCAGACGTTGCCAGGCTGTGCAACCGATCTGCCGGGACGTCTCCACCAAGTCCCTCGGGACGCCCCTAATTCCATGCTCCACATAGCGGATCGGCGGCACTATTGCATAAAGCACGATCGCGATCAGGCCCGTCAGTTCACCCACTTGGAAAAACATCAAAGCTGGGATGAGGAAAATGAATTGCGGCATCGTCTGGAGCGTGTCGCAGATGGGTTTCATCAAGGCCGAAACCCGGTCGCTCTTGGCCGCCGCTATCCCCAGAAGCCCGCCAATCAACATGCAGATCAGCACGGCCAGGAGGCAAAGGTATAGGGACTGGCCGAGAGGGATGTAGAGGCCGGTGGCGACTACGAAATAGGTGCCAACGACGGACAGAAGCGCCAATCGCCAACCACCAATCGACCAACCAAGAGCCGTCACCACCAGAATGAAGGCAAGCCAGGGAAGCCCGTTGAAGCCGAAGAGAAGCAGGGCCGACGTGACCAGCAGTCCGATGGCGAGCTGCCATCGCCCACTGAGCCAAAGCCAAGCTGAACCCGCCAGCGCCAACACGCAGTAGGCCGCATTGATCTGAGGCGTCCACGCAAAGCCCCAGGTGAAAGGCGTCACGGCGCTGATCAGGCCGATCCGAAGCGGCAACATGAAGTGATATAGGACGAACACCTTGAAGTTATCCAGCGGCACCGAAAAATCATGCACAAGCCCCAGGACTACGCGATTCAGAATGTCTGGATTTATGATGCCCTGCACCTTGTCGATACATGCCATCGCCGAAGGCGAGGCGTGCAACAGCGCGCCGAACAGGAAGGGCACAATTGTAAGCATCAAGGTTCGCACCATGGCTTGTAACCGAGTGGAACGCACCTCGCTACGCCCCTGAGCCAAGCCGAAGGTGATCCGGTCGACGACCATCGCCAGCACCGCGATCACGAGGCCGGACAGGAGGCTTTGGCCGAACTCCGCCTTGCGCATAGCATTGAGCACTTCCCAGCCCACGTCGTTGAAGCCGCCGATGACGGCCGCCATGATCACCATGCTGAAGCTGGCCATCGTGGTCTGGTTGATCCCCGTCAGAATCTCGCGCTTGGCGGTCGGCAGCACGACATGCCAGAAGCGCTGACTCCTCGAGCAACCTGCCATGCTGCCCACTTCCAGGAGTGCGGTCGGAACGTGGCCAAGACCGAGCATCGTGCAGTGGACCATCGGCGCGACTGCGTAGACGACGCATGCGATCAACCCTACGATCGGACCAAAGCCGAAAAGCAGCAAAAGCGGGATCAGAAACGCGAAGGCCGGGACAGTCTGCAACAGGTCGAGCATGACCATCGTAACGCTGCGCACGAACTTTGACGAATGGGCTGCCACTCCAAGTAGGAAGCCGAGGGTGACGGCGATCGGCACGGCCAGAACGACCATGGACAGGGTATTCATTCCCTGCTGCCAGTAGCCAGCAGCGACAATGTAGCCGAGCGCGGCCGCGGTAAACAGCGCAAGCCGCCACCCTCGCGCCAGCCAACCGAACAATGCGAAGAGCGCGAGCATGGCCGGCCATGGCATCCACCGCAAAGCAGAGCTGCAGACATTCAGGGCTGCCCCGAGAACTGCGGCCAACGATCTGCAGATCGGTGTCAAAATCGGAACGACCACATCAAACAGGCCGTTCACCAGGGATGCGACTGGCAACAACCAGCCAGTTGGATAATTCAAGACCCAAGGGAAAGCCTCCCTCGAGGCAAGGCTAAGCGCCGCCAAGCCGAGAACGCAAAGCCACACCCACTGCCTGAACTTCATGGGCAGGCTTTCGAAAGGCGCAAGCACGACCTCCTGAACGCTCACGTTGCTCCTCGCTCGACCGTGTCGTTTGCCAGAACTTTTGCGATGACCTCGGATGTAAGCAGGCCTACAGGCCCCTTGCCCTCACGGGTAACTACGAACGATCGAATACCCGCAATGCTCCGCGGTAACAGAGCTTCGATCGGCATCCATTCGTCCACCTCGTGCGTCCCCTCATTGGAACTCCAGTTGCCCGGAATTGCCTCCATGACGGAGCCCGCGGTCACGACCTTTGCAAGGGAAACCTCTCCGGTAAAGCTCGCGACGTAGGAATCGACCGGGTGCAGCATGATCTGAGCCGGCGTTCCGATTTGTATTATCCGCCCTTCTCGCATGATGGCGATCCTGTCAGCTAGGCGGAAAGCCTCCTGGATGTCGTGCGTGATGAACACAATGGTCTTCTGGAGCAGGCGCTGCAACCGTAGGAACTCGTCCTGCATCTGGCGTCGGATCAGGGGATCCAGCGCGGAGAACGGTTCGTCCAGGAACCAGAGTTCTGGACCGACGGCCAGCGAACGGGCAATGCCGACGCGTTGCTGTTGCCCTCCGGAAAGCTCGTGCGGCATGCTGCGCTCGCGGCCTTGAAGGCCAACCAGCGCCATCATTTCCTGGCCCTTCTTGAACCTTTCGGCCAGGGACATTCCCTGCATGCGCAGCGGAAAGGTAACATTGTCGAGCGCGTTGAGATGCGGCAGCAGCCCGAAACTTTGGAAGACCATGCCCATCACTTTGCGGCGGACCTCAACCATCCGGCGCTCGCTGGCGGCCAAAAGATTTTCCTCGCCGAGCCAGACCTCTCCGTTCGTTGGCTCCACGAGACGCGACAGACATCGTACGAGCGTCGACTTGCCCGAACCGGACAAACCCATGACGACGAAAATCTCGCCTTGCTGGACCTCGAAGCTCACATCGGCCAAAGCAAGGAAGTGCCCGCTTGCCTCCAGCCTGCGCTTCAATACGGGAGCTGGTTCGGCCGACGAGAGGGCCGTGCCAAGCGCTTTCGCCGGGCGAGGGCCGTAGATCTTCCACAGGTTGCGGCATCGAAGCTTGGCGCTTGCCTTGGCGGCGGTGCCTGCTCGATCAACAGAATTGGTCATCTCGAACTTGTCTTTAGACTAGCTGGTTTTGGGAAGCGGTGAACCGAGGGTCCATTCCCAGGCTCACCGCGAGATTGCGTCGGCTCAGTCCTGCGCCGCCTTCAACCAAGCTTGCCAATCGCCTTGATGCTGGTCCAGCCAGTCATCGACAGCCTGGTCGAGGTTCTTGCCCTGCTTGTCGACGGCGTAGATCATCTTCTGCTGGTCATCCGCATGGAGCTGGAGCGATTTCATCATCTCGTATCCTGCAGGCCATTTCTGAGCGAACCCGGCCCACACTACCTTGATCACGGGTGGCGCGACAATGCATTCGGCGAGGTCCTTCGCGTCGCAAGGTGGCATTTTCAGCCATTCGACAGGCGTCTCGGCCAGCACCCAATGCGGAGACCAGAAGCGCATCAGAAGCGGCTTGTGAGCTGCGACAGCAGCCTGCAATTCCGCGACGAGCGCCCCCTCGGATCCGGCGGGAACAGGCGTGAAGGGGATATCGAACTTCTTCAGTTCCGCGCCGCTAACAGATCCCCAATCGGCGGGGTAGTCCAGCAGTCTGCCGTTTGGGAACGTCTCCGGCGTAGCGAGCGCCTGCACGCATGCTGGATCTTTTAACGCTGACCAGTCCGGCAATTCAGGACAAGCGGCCTTCGTGTCGGCCGTATATACCCAACCGTCCCGGCTTTGCAGGCCGAGCTCGCCGATTTCCTCGAGCTTGCCCTCGGCCTTTGCCTTGGGATAGACATCCCCCAGATTGCTTGGCCAAACCTCCGGAGATACGGCCAACGTGCCGTTTGCGATGCCGGTGAATTGCGGCAGCGTGCCCGCCGTGACGTATTCGACCTTGTAGCCCAGTTTCTCCAGCAGCTTTCCAGCAATGTGCGCCGTCAGGTTCTGGCCGGTCCACTCGTTGATCGCGATCTTAATCGCAGTGTCTTTGTCGCCCAACGGCTTCGCTACCGCCAGAGGGGAGCTCATGAGGGTGAGCGCCACGGGAATCGTCCAAAGAGTGAGCTTGCGACTGTTCATTTTATTCTCCCATTGTAATCGTTCTTATTGAGATCGTCCTTCCAGGCGGGACGCGTTAGCCGTTCAGATGGGGCGGGGCGCGCTCATCGGAGCGAAGATTCCTGCCAGCATGCCGCCGTCGACCGGCAGTTCCGCTCCGGTGACCAAACGCGCCGCATCCGAAGCCAGGAACAAAATCGCCTCGGCGATATCCAAGGGCACTGGCAACTTGCGCATCGGCACCGCGCCGCTCAACCCTGCGACCGCCGCCTCACGCCCGCCAACTTCCCGGGCGAAGCTGTCCAGCATCTCCGAGTCGACATAGGTCGGATGAACCGAATTGCAGCGGATAGGTAGGGAGTTCGCCGCGCAATACAGCGCTACGCCTTTGGTGAGCATCCGCACCGCCCCCTTGCTGGCGGCATAGGCAACCGCGTCGTCAGCGGCGATGTTGCCGTAGATCGAGGAAATGTTGACGATCGAGCCCGTGTTGCCTTTGCCCTTCATGGCCCCGACGGCGGCTCGGCACCCAAGGAACGTCCCGGTCGCATTGACCTCCATCGTCCGCCGCCAGTCCGCCAGCGAGTACTCGATGAAATCGCCACCGCTCCAGATTCCCGCGCAGTTGACCAGAATGTCGATCTTTGCGGCGCTTTGGACGACAGTCTCGATCGCGCGCGACCAGGAAGTCTCGTCGGTCACATCGAGCGGCAGAAAGAAAGCCGACTCTCCAATCCCGGCAGCAGCTTCGTTGCCCCGGTCCCCGTTGATGTCGCCAAGGAACACGGTCGCACCTTCGCGGGCGAAGAGCCGCGCTGTCTCCCGGCCGATCCCAGAAGCCGCCCCGGAAATCAGTGCAACTTTTCCGGATAGCCGCTCAGCCATGAGATCGCTCCTTCGGTTCAAGTCCGCAGAGCCTATTCAGTTTACGGTAGCCAACAATGGTGCCAATGGTCACCATAGCAGTCGAGCCGGGCCTCTCTTTCAAAGGCCAAAGCAGTTCAGCCCAATTGCCAGCGTGAACCAGTCCGCGCCAGGTGTTGGTCCCACGGGACATTCGGAATCCGGTGCGCAAGGTAGTCAGCCAATTGCGCCAGTGCCTCAAGAGCAGTGAGTTCGCCGGGCCGCAGCCCCAGCCGCAGCCAAAGCCCATCGATCAACGTCGTTACGCCTAGCGCTACCGTTTCACACTGGTCAGCCGGAACTATCGCCGTCAAAGCGCTGATTAAGTTCGAATGCATCCGGGCGTGTACGATGCGCTGGATTCGAGCCAGCTGCGGCTCCCGGGGTACTTCAGCGCATAGTGCGAGCCACGCATGGCAGATGCCCGGGGTGAAGAACGCGGCGCTAAAGTTGCCGTCGATTATCGCCCAGAGCCTCTCTTCAGGGCTCCGCGCCAAGCGCATCAAACGGATAACTTCGTCCCGCAACAGGGAATTCGAGTGCCGCATGGCGTGCTCGAACAACTCCTGCTTGGTCTTGAAGTAGTGATGGACGATGCCCTTGGAGGCTCCGGCTTTCTGGGCGACCTTTTCTACGGTCGCTCCGGCCATGCCTTCCTTCTGCAGGACCTCATAAGCCGCATGGCGCAGTTCCCGTCGACGGATATCGCTTATTTTTGTCAGACTCATTTGCCGACATTGACATGTTTGGCCAAAAGGATCAAGAATTGGCCATCTGACCAATTTTCGGGCCAAAGGGCCAAGGAGGAGAGATGAACGTTCATTCTCCCGTAAGAGCAAAAGGGTTCGAAGTTCCGTACAGCATGGCCAGATTTGGCTTTTGCGATGCCATCGGGCGTGCGAGCTCTTCGATCGGCGACGAGAATTTCTATGACCATCTCCTTGAAGTGCTAAGCTCGCTTGTCGACTCCGACCTCCTTTCCCTGGTTCGGTACTCCAGCTTCGGCGCTCCCGACTTGATTATCCCTCGCGAAATCCGAAGCGAGGTGGCAGCCCCCTACGACTCCGGCCTCTATGCCCTGGACCCGTTTCATCACTATTGGCGCACCGTTGGAGTGCCTGCCGTTTGCTCGCTACGCCGGTTGGCGCCAATGGACATGTGGAAGAGCCGCTACGCTTTGGAGTTTTTGCGTGCAGCGCGCATCAGCGACGAGATCGCGGTGTTCCTCCCGCCTATTGGCGGTGCCAGCCCAACCCTCATTGTCGACCGGGCCGAAGGGGAGTTCACCGAAGCGGAGCTAGCCCGCATCGAGAAAGCCTTCCCTCTCCTGGCCGGGCTGCATAACGCCCACCTGAAGGCCATAATAAACCATGGCCTGATAGCCGACGCCGCGGAGAAGCCGTTGAGGCTCCTTGATCGCAGCGGCCAGGAACTCGCCGCCAACGGCGCCTGGAGACGATTGGCGACGGACCCCGTTGCCGGGTTGGCCGACGCTTTGGCCGACTTGGACAGTTCCGGCCGAATGCAAGTATCGCTTCCCGACGGCCGGCTTGTCGTCAGATCGCCGCTAGGAACTGACTTTGGCGCCGCGCCCGGCGGCCTCTGCGACCAGGTCGAGGTCACCGCCGTGCATGCGCCAACCGGACCCCGCAACGGCTGGCTAGAGGGTCTCACCCATAGAGAGAGACAGATCGTTGAGCTCACGCTCGAGGGCCATCCAATCGTCAGCATAGCAAATCGCCTTGGGGTCAAGCGCGGAACCATCAAGAACCACCGACTGCGCCTCTATCAGAAGTTGGACATCACCACCGAGCGTGAACTCTTCCTAGCCTACGTCCAGCATTTGCGAGCCGCAGGATCCTAGGCCGAGCCTCTCACTCGGCAGCGGACGAAAAGTCAAGCTCGGCGAGCCTCGGAACGGGCAGCCGGGTCCGCCCGAAGCCAAGGCTGCGCGCGCGCTTTCGACCGCGCCGGAGCTCGTTTTCCAGCTCGGCGAAATAGATGTCCTGATCGAGCTGCATCGTGTGGCGCGCCGATGCGTAGTAGCGGCTCATGTGCTTCTTCTCGTCGGCGACGATCGTGCGCTTCTGCTCTTCCTCGTCAGGCAACGCGTATTCGCCCGCCAGATAGGCGGCGATCCATTTTGCCTGGCGATCCGCGAGCGCGAAGAGCGTGATGCTGGGCTGCGCGAGCGCAATAAAGAACAGGTTGGGGATGCCGGGCTTGAGAACCCGCTTGAACAGAGGCAGCCGATTGCTGGGAGCCGAGATGAAGGCGGGGTCGAAGAACGGAAAGCTCACCTTGTAGCCGGTGGCCCAGACGATGATATCGATCTTCTCGCGGCGACCGCCTTCGAAGACCACGCTGTCCCCGTCAAGCTCCCTGATCCCCGGCCGGATCTCGATGTCGCCCGATGCGACAAGGGTCGGGAAGGTATCCGAAACGGAGACATGCGCCTCGAAAACGCGGTGATCTGGCTTCGGCAGGCCGAAGTCTTCCATATAGCCGACGGCGAAATGGAATATCCGGCGCCCGACCCAGCGCTGGAGCGAAAGCGGGAGCCAGGGGTAGAGCTTGCCCTTGTCCGCGGGCTTGCCGAGAAGGAAGCGCGGAAAGATGTGGGCTCCGCGGCGCGTGCTCACGAACAGCTTTTTCGTGATGTGGCGCGGGCTAAGCTCGTTGGCGATGTCCATCGCCGAATTCCCCATGCCCACGACGAGGACTTTTTTGCCCCTGAAGTCGACCGGAGTGAACGGGTCGCGGTAGGAATGGGAATGGATCTGCAGCCCATCGAAGTTTCCAGGATAGGCCGGCTCAGGCCACCGGGAATCCCAGTGATGTCCGTTGCAAACGAAGAGTGCATCGTACGAGCGCAGCTGGCCGTTTCTGAGGCGGACCTGCCAAACGCCTTGTCCGTCGCGCTCGGCCTTGATGACCTCGGTGTTTAGCTTCACCTTGTCGGAAAGCCCGAAATGCTTGACGTAGGATTCAAGATACTTGAGCACCTGGGTGTGGTGCAGATAGTGCGGCGTGTCCTTGGGCATCGGAAAGTCCGAGAGCTGCAGCTGCTCCTTCGACGTATCGATGTGCAACGAGCGGTAGGCGGCCGATTTCCCATTGGGATTTTCATACGCCCACTGGCCGCCGATGCGGTCGCTCATCTCGAACCAGTCGAAAGGAATGCCGCGCTCAGCGAGCGCCTTGGCGGTGACGATTCCGCTGCAACCTGCTCCGATGATGCAGCACTTGGGTAGCGTGTCAGGCTTCATAGTAGGGCTCCTGGCAAAGCGATCTTCGATATGTGCCGGAAGCTATTTCAACTGTTGTCGATCCAACAATGGTGCCGACGGTCACCATGATCGTCGGCGGCGATCCGCGCTTGACCTCTTCAGCATCTGGCCAGCCGTTCGCCCGATTTCCAAGAGCTCCTTGCTCCCCCATCATGGTGACCATCGGCACCATTGTTGGCGCGACTATGGGTGCCTAGCTTGCCGAATCCACGATGGTCTTTTCCGGAGCCTTTCAATGACACTTGATCCCTCACCTCACGGTGCGCAGCCTGAATTTCAGGTGCCTCAGCTCCTCGCCGGAAGGCGCGCCATCGTAACCGGCTCAGCTCGAGGTATCGGAAACGCAATCGCCGATACGTTCGAGCGGGCCGGCGCGACCGTCGTTCGCCTCGATATCAGGTCCTCCGACGTGGTCCGGGAATGCGACGTCTCCGATGAGGCATCCGTGGCACGCGCCTTCTCGGACGCCGCCAGCGCGGGCCCGATCGACGATGTCGTCCACGCCGCCGCAATTGCTGCCATCTCCAGCATCGCTGAGATGTCCGTCACCGATTTTCGCCGCGTCCTCGACGTCAATCTGACGGGTGCGTTTTTGATTGCACGGGAAGCGACGCGTCACCTGGGCCGCGGAGGCAATCTCGTCCTCGTTGCGTCGCAATATGGCCTCAAGGGCTGGCCGCTGTGGGGAGCCTATTGCGCTTCCAAGGCCGGCGTATTGCGACTGTCCGATAGTCTAGTAGGCGAACTTGCTCCACGCGGCATTCGCGTCAATACGATCTCGCCCGGTAGCGTCGACACCGAGATGGTGGCGGTCACCACAGCCGATGTTGCCCGGCAAGAAGGCACCAGCGCCGATGAAATCAGACGTCAGTATGAAGCGGCCATCCCAATGGGAAGATTTGCACGGCCAGAGGAGATCGCCTTCGCTGCGGTCACGATCTGCTCTGGGCTGTTCTCCTACGTAAACGGCTCCAACATTGTCGTCGACGGCGGCGAACTTTCTCGGTGAAGACGCGCCGGAAAGTCTGCCACTCTACCCCATCAGTTATCCGCAGGTTGGCCCTGCGTCCCTGCCCCGAGCGGTGCAGCGAGCTGTAATCACGAGGAGAAGAAATGGCTCAGCGCGTCATGATCACCGCCGGTGCTTCGGGCATCGGCTTGGCAATCGCAAAGGCCTTCGCGAATAACGGTGCGAAGGTCAGCGTCTGCGATTTCGACGAACGGGCGCTTGGCGAAGTTGCGCAGTTCCATCCGCAAATTTCTGCAGCGCATGTCGACGTGTCCAATGAGAAAGCCGTCGATCAGTGGTTCGACAAAACCATGGGCGATTTGGGCGGGATCGATGTGCTGGTAAACAATGCCGGAGCCAAAGGACCGACCGGGAATGTGGAAGACATCGCGCTGGACGATTGGCGACAGTGCGTAAGTGTTTGCCTTGACTCCCATTTTCTCTGCGCCAGGCGAGCCGCTCGCCCGATGAAGGAGCAGAAATCAGGCAACATCATCAACATCTCGTCGACCGCTGGCCTCTACGGCTATGGCCTGAGGACTCCCTATGCCGCCGCCAAATGGGCTGTCATCGGCCTCACCAAATCCCTGGCAATTGAGCTGGGGCCGTATGATGTTCGTGCCAATGCTATCTGTCCGGGCTCGGTGGAAGGTCCGCGGATGCAGCGCGTCATAAAGGCCGAAGCTGACGGTCGCGGCATCTCCGCCGATGTCGTCGCAAAGGAGTACACGCAGTCGCAATCGATAAAGCGCTTCGTGACGCCGGAGGAGATCGCCGACATGTGCGTCTTCCTGGCATCGCCCGCGGCCAAGATGGTCACCGGACAGGCGATCGCGGTCGACGGCCATACCGAGACGTTCCACATCGGCAGCTAAGGCCGATCTGATCGACGCTCCGCAATCTACCGGCAGCGCCGTTATTGGCGGGCCGCGATCGGGAAATTAAGAACTCAAGGAAAGAAACGATGCCGCGCGGCAGTTCGGATTGGCAGGTCTTCGCTCAAGCCCAGGACAAATTGGGGGAGAGCATACTGTGGCATCCGGAAGAGAACTCACTCTACTGGATCGACTTCTACGGCCCAACCGTACGCCGCCAAAAGTGGGGCAGCCGCTTAGTCGAGAGTTGGCACCTCAAGATTGGCGAGACGATCGGCTCGCTCGTGCTTGCCGATAACGGGCGGCTTCTCCTTGCCATCGATCACGGGCTTCATGTCTTCGACCCTGCTACGGGCTCAACGCGCTTCTTTGCGGATCCCAAAAGCGGTCAGATGAACCTAGTCTACAATGACGGCAAGGTTGATCGCGCCGGGCGGTACTGGGTCGGAACCTATGACGTTTCCGAGAGGCACCCCAACGGGATTTTTTATCTTCTCGGTGAGGAAGGCCGCGCCACGATAGCCGACAGAGGTTTCGTTATCTGCAACGGCCCCGCTTTCTCGCCCGACAACGGAGCGCTCTACTTCAGCGACACAGTAGGACGGCGGATTTTGTCGTACGAGATCGGCGCCGACGGATCGCTGTCGAACCGCCGGATCTTCTTCACGTTTTCGATCGACGACGGGATGCCGGACGGGCTTGCCGTCGACAGCGCCGGAAACGTCTGGTGCGCCCTTTATGGCGGAGGCAAAGTAGTGTGCCTGGACCAGAGAGGAACTCTTCGAAAGTCGCTGTATTTGCCTGCTGCCCTTGTCACCAGCGTGTGCTTCGGGGGTCCGGATTTGAAAACCCTCTTTGCCACGACTGGACGGCGCACCGACTGGACGACTGTTCTTGATCCGGACGAGAGCGGAGGTTCCGTATTCATGCGTCCAGTGGACGTGGCAGGTCTATTGGAGCCAATCCTCGCCCTATAGTGTCCCTTAACTTCGCTGCAGGTTGTGCGACGATGGTCCGCTTCCAGGTCACAGCCCAATACGATTCGGCGGCCGAAATGAGGCGGAAAGCAGCCATTGGCTCACGCCAGGTGCCCGAGCCCAAGTGTCACTTCAAAGTTTAGGGCTGACGCTACCGTGTCACAAATGGTTGGCGACGACCTGGATGTTACGCATTGCGGTGCTGGCTAGGTTACGTCACGCAGGGGTATACCCCGAGGTGCGCTAATGACCGCTAGCACCTCAAGCCCAGGGTCTCAACTTGCCTTTGCTGATGATGCGAGCGCCGCGCCTCGAGCCAAACTGGAAGTAGGATTTCTTGGTCCCATCGTATTACTCAACATGCTCATAGAGTGAGCGGATCCCGTCCACGTCTCCCAACCCCCACCAAATATCGCTGAAGCCTCCTATCGCGAACACCATTGGGGCATGGGATCGGTTGATCAGTTTCCTCCAAGTGCGCCTGTCTAGCCAGGACGGGCTCGGAGATGCTTCCGGGTGAGTATGCCATTCTCCGATATAAGTGTCGGTTCCCGTGCTCTGTTGCCAAGTTCTTAGCGCGCTCGATTGATGCAGCGGATCGATACGATCGAACAGCGCGAAGGATCGCCGATCCTGTGGGTAAGGCGTAGTAAAGCCGGACACCTCTATGTGGTCACCTCGGTACGATCCTAGCAGTATCCCACCAGCTTCTCTCGACGGATGACCCCGTTCCACACTGCTTTCGATCAGGCCGATGATCTCAGCATGTATAAGTATAAAACGTCCGTCTCCGGGCGTCATTACTACCGGCGACTGTTGCATGCCGGACACGTAGAGAGCGCAAGCGGGCTCGTGTTCGAAACGTGATACGCTTGCTTGCTGTCGAAAGTTTGTGACCGGAAGCGCGGCGACGTGTTGCCATTTACCCAATCCAATGCGAGCTCAAGAACTTGGGCTGCCGCGGATATCGAACGGGAAACGGGAAAAGGAGTAAACTCTGCATCCCCACAAGCAGCGATCGACCCGATCTCGACATGGGCGTCAGGCTTAAGCGTCCGAAATCTGGGCTGACCGCCCAGTTCTGGCTTTAGGCATTTAAAGCAGGCCTTATCCACGTCTGAATCGACCAAGATGCACTGGGCAATAGCTCCGTTGCCAACAAGCCAACCGAAAATGTGCGCACAAACGTCAGGACGACTATCAATCGCCTTCTGATTAAGAGCGATGGAAAGCGTCTCCTCCCCGGTGACGTCGATGACTAGAGCGAACCGCTCTGTCGGGATTGTGAGGCCATCCGACTTTTCCGCTTCCACATTGATGTCTGGGAGCATTGTCTTTATAAATGCGGCCGTGGCCTCTGCTTTATTGCAATGGAGATAGGGCACCCCCAACAAGTGCCTGCCCAGATTAGCCGTACGCAGATCGTCTGTGTCTGCTAGCACTAGCCGACCACCTGCCGTGCCTGCCCCTGACTGCGCGAGTTGGTGAGCCAGAAATCCCCCGATCGTTCCGCAGCCGATAACAAGTATGGCCTTGCCACCGAAATTGCGGCGTGACCCAATGTTCCGACCATAGATGTACTGAGGGTCGGCGGCGTCTGCACGGATCCGTTCCACTGGAACATTTGCTGCCATCCTGTCCATAACTTTGGGCAAGCTGCTTCGCCGCTGCTTTAAAAACTCGGTCGTCTGAAGGTGCCTTGGAACATCCAGACGCAGTGCGAAAAGCCCGTTCGTTGCACGGACCGCCAATATGGCACCCGCTCGATTGCTTTTGATAAGCGCTTCGTCGAGTTTGCTTGTTAAACCGGGCGCGACCCATCGCAGCCACCGCTTAAGCTGGAGCAGATTCTCTGGAGGCCAATCAACAGTCGGATCAAGGCTAAGCGGCTCATTGACCGTAACAATCAATGCGGCCTCTGCACCGTTCTTGGACGCGGGATCACGCTCCGTCACCCAAGATGATTTCTTTATCAGGACCGGTGTTGGCACTTTGTCGGAGCGCAGATGCGGGTAAACGACCGATCCCAGCCCGCTGTAATCGCGAGGCAAATCGTAAAGCATCCAGCTTGTTGCCCAATAGGATGCAAATTCTGCGGCGAAATCACCGTCAAGGCGACCACTTAAGGCATCTGTTAGAACCTTCTCCGCTTTCGCTAAGCACCGCACGATCGTTCCACCTGGATCGTACCTATCCAGTATTGCGGCGCCGAAGCCGTAGTAGCACACGATCCCGTCCGGCCCGAGGATATGCGGCAGTTTCCTGCTCTTGGAGATTGAGGGGTCCAAAATCCGGATAACCGGATACTGCACGAAATCAAAGTCCTGAACGATGACCTCGACAGGGACAGTCGTCGGGTTTATCTGCCAACGACCGCGATAAGTGTCGAGCTTCGACAAAGGTAATCGCTCGAACCCTAGTTGTATGAGCGCATCATGTACGAGCAGGCGGCTTTCCCGGCGCCGTTCAACCACTTGTCGAACGGCCGACTTCAGGCGCTGGATTAACCTTCTTCGGTTGGCTGGTTACGGTGACCGCCGCCGGCGGCAAGATCGCGACCAGATCAGTGCGATAGGGAACTCTAGCGCCAAAAATGTCCCGCATCTCCTCAACCGCCTCTCGCTGGTCTGAGCAATGCCGGACGACGTCACTCAGCCGCGATGCTAGGCCCTCAACCAAATGAGCTACCTTCTGACGATGCTCCTGCGGAATGCGGTTGAGGTCCTCCTCTCCACATGCCGGGATGAAAACCGAACCTCGAAGCATTCGAGGAAGGTGCTCAACCACTCTCAACAGGCGTTCGTCTTCACGGTCGGGCAGGAAAGGCCCACGAATGGTTTCGTAAGCATTCCAGATGCAGGCCATCAAAAGGATGGACGAAACCTTATACTTGTCGAGTTCGTGATGGTCTCTCCAACCCTTCATATATCGGCTGTCGCGACGAAGCCTTTCGCCGTAAAGGTCGACCGCATCAACGAACCACTTATGGATCTGCCGCGGGTCTGAAATCTTCCAATCCTCATCTCGGTGAGCCAGAAGAACAGCGTCCGCCGGCAGCTCACTCCAATCTACATATTTCGCGTCACGAGCCGTCACCACAGACTTTGCAATGCGACTTTGCATGGCTGCAAATTCCCTATCCGGGATCGCATAAAGTGGAATGTCGACGTGCGCGTCGTTGTTGATTTCAACGCGACAACAGGTGGGTTTGGTCTCCTGCCGCCACCCTTCCTTCTCCGCCAACACCTTAAGCGACGCATCCACGAACTCGAAAAAAAGCTTGGCTGCGCGAGATGGCTTTTCCCCTTTCACAAACGACAGGGGAAGGTAGCACCCGTCATCGAGGTCCATCTGCTGCTCGGGTGGCCACGCTGGATCATTAAGAGTTCCGTAAGCTGAACTTCCTTGCGTGAAAAATCGAGGGGTGATCGCCTCGCCAAAAAAATCCGTGCTAGTTCGCAAAAATGCGTCCCGAAGGTGCTTCCGGATCTTGGTGCGCGCCTCCTTGAGGAGCGAATCCTCAGGCGCAAGGTTGACCAGGAAAGTCTCGGGATCGGAGGTTGTATGCAGTAGTTTTGCGACATTCGCCATGGATGCCCAACTCCAAGGGTCTAACGACTCGACCGACTCACGCGTGGCCGTGATGATAGCCGAATCGCGCCCAAGAACATACAACGAACGACGACTGGAGGTGACGCATGACATTTCAGATTTTGAGCCTTAGCGGAGGAGGGTTCCTCGGCCTCTATACCGCGTCGGTTCTAAGCAAACTTGAGGAGCAAACGGGAAAGCCAATTATCGATTCTTTCGATCTCGTGGCAGGAACCTCTGTCGGAGGCATTATCGCATTGGGCCTGAGCGCTGGCCGAAGCGCGAGCGAGATCAAGCAGGCATTCTTGGACGACGGGCATCACGTTTTCTCCGGTGCCCGACCGCCAAAGAACTTTATTTCGTCGACGTGGAAGCTCCTGACGGGCATTCCGGCGTCTCGATATAATCCGGGCAGACTTCGCGAGATCATCGAGCGGATCGTCGGTGTTGACTCCCTAATGCGGGACTTGCGACGTCCAACCGTCATTCCCGCAGTCAATCTTACGAAAGGGGGGCCAAAAGTTTTCAAGACGGGCCACCATCGGAGCCTCTATCTAGACTGGAAGTTGAAGCTCGTTGACGTTGCGCTCGCAACATCAGCGGCGCCAACATATTTCCCACTTCACCAGATCGGTGACGAATTGTTTGCCGACGGCGGTCTGTTTGCAAATTCGCCGGATCTCATCGCGGTTCATGAGGCCGAAAGGTTCTTGGGCATCGCTCAGAAGGACATCAAGGTGCTGAGCATTGGCACTACAACCACCGCCTTTGCCTTTTCTTCGCGAGCGGGAAAAGCACTTGGCTCGTTTGGCTGGTTGAAGCGCGAACGACTTCCGAAGGTGATGATCGGCTCTCAACAGGCGCTGGCGGACGATATGATGAAGCACATGCTTGCCGAGCGATACGTGAGAATTGACCGAGCACAGCCGGCCGCTCAGCAGGAAGAGCTTGCTCTAGATTGCGCAAGTGAAATCGCCAAGCGCGACTTGCAATCTGCAGCGGCGAGTTCCGTGGCTGAGATTTCATCAAACGATATGCTACTGGAAATGTTGAGGCACAAGGCGTCCCCAACAAACTTCTTGAACGCCACTTTCGTTGGCTAGCGCCGAACTGATTGCGACTTTTCCCGCTGAGGGACACTGCCGTGCAATCCGGGGCGTGTTCTTTCAATCACGGTTCGAGCACTTGCGATTAGACAGGTTTTTGAGGACAATAAGCCACCATGACCGCACGGATCCTTATTGCCAACACTACCATTATCAATGCGCAGTTGCTCGAAGTTAGACTTTTGGCGGAGTATTTTGAAGTTCTTACGGCCTCTACCGGGTTCATCGCCATCGAGACCTGCAAAAGCGACAAGGTTGATCTGGTGCTGCTCGATGTGATGATGCCCGACATGGATGGGTTCGAGGTCTGCAAGCGCCTGAAGAGCGATCCGGCGACCTCGCATATCCCTGTCGTCATGATCACAGCGCTCGACCAGGTGTCGGACCGGGTACGCGGCCTCGAGGCGGGCGCTGACGATTTCCTGACCAAGCCCGTCAACGACCTGCAGTTGATGACACGCGTCAAGAGCCTGGTCAGGCTGAAGTCGCTGACCGACGAGCTCAGGCTGCGCGCCTCGACCACCCGCAACATCGGCATCGAGGAACTTCTGAGCCGCGATTTCGCGACCGAAGACGCAAAGCCGCGGGTGCTGCTCATCGACGAGCGCAAAACTTCCGTCGAACGCATCCAGAAGATGCTGCGCAACACCGCCGAGCTCGATGTCGCGACCGACCCGAATGCGGGGTTCTTCCAGGCGGCCGAGACGGCGTACGAATGCGTGCTGATCTCGACTGCCTTCTCCGACTTCGATGCGCTGAGGCTCTGTTCGCAATTGCGTTCGCTCGACCGCACCCGATCCCTGCCGATCATGCTGCTCGCCGATGAGGGCGAGGAGGGCCGCATCCTGCGCGGCCTGGAGCTCGGCATCAACGACTATCTGGTCCGACCGATCGACCAGCACGAGCTGACGGCGCGCCTGCGCACGCAGGTCCGGCGCAAGCGCTATAACGACCAGTTGCGCGCCAGCGTCGCCCAAACGATCGAGCTGGCGGTGGTCGATGGCCTAACAGGGTTGCACAATAGACCTTACTTAGACAGCCATCTGCAGACGCTGTTCGACCGCGCCGTCGCGCGGCGGCGGCCGCTCTCGATGATGATCACTGATGTCGACCTTCTCAAGTCGATCAACGACTCTTACGGGCATCATGCAGGTAGTTACGTGCTTCGCGAGTGCGCGCGTCGCCTGCGCAAAAATGTGCGCGGTATCGACCTTGCATGCGTTTACGGGGTCGACGAATTCGTGGTCGTGATGCCGGACACGGACAGCACGGTCGCCAAAAAATTAGCCGAACGAATTCGCATCGATATCGAACAGTTACCGTTTTCCGTCAGTCATGATGGCGAGCCGATCGCAGTTACCGTCAGCATTGGGGTGTCTGAGATACTCAAGGGCGCAGATACCATCGCAGCCTTGATGAAGCGCGCCGATGTCGCGCTCTATAGAGCCAAAAACGACGGCCGCAATAGGGTGGTCGTTGATGTCGCTTGTTTGATTCCCGACTCTGACGAGAGGCGCTAGCCGACGCAAAGCGCTTGCCTACCAGATTGACCGCGATCGCTCCCTCCGCGAAAAACTAAGCCGTAAAATACTGGAACGGCAAAGTTGAAAGCCTGACTACATTGCGCCATAGTCCCTGCCTCTCGGGGGACAATGTGGCTAAACGTGGATTCACAGCGGCCGAACGCTGGGCTGTCTATCTGGTGCATGGGGAACGCTGCTATTTATGCACTCGCCCGATCGACTTCCAAACGATGGAAGTTGATCACATTATTCCCGAGACGCTACTTGATAGGCCGGCCGACCTGGCAAGAATTATGACCGCGTTCGGGTTGAAGGGTACGTTCAATCTTAACCGCTTCGAAAGCTGGATGCCCGCGTGCTGCCGGCGATGGAACGCCCACTCGGCAAACTAGCTCTTCCAACAGATAAAGAATGACGGTGAAGCTAAGTCTGCTATTGGAGAAATACGGAGTTCACCTCGACGGCAGATATAAGGCGCAAAGCTGCCGTTCACATCGTGGATCGCCTTCGGGTTAGATTCTGCTATTGCCTACCGAGCTTTTGCAACACGAGAGAGGCCTGTCACGCCCGACATTGTAGAAAATATCGCGGAGTGTCTGAGCGGGGGGAAAGGCGGTAGCGCTCTCCCGCTACCATTGCTCCCCCTGTACGGCCGAAATGCTTAGAGGAATGCTGATCGCGGTGGCGACCCTCGCAGCCGATCCGGCCGACGGGCGTGGCGAAGTCGCCATCTGCATTCGCGAGGACCGTAAGCATCTCGGCGTCGGCTGGGAATTTCTCGGCTATATCGCGCACTATGCCGACGACCATGGCATCGAGACGCTCGAGTCGATCGAAAGCCGCGAGAACCGAGCGGCGATCGAGCTTGAGCGCGAGATGGGCTTCACTGTCGCGACGGATCCTGACGATCCGACGCGTGTCCTGGTCCAGCGGAAGCTCGGCGCCACGTTGGCGAATTAAGATCCTGCCATTTCCAGCCGTATGGGAGCCGCTACCAGGATCGTCGAGATCGGTAGCGGGCGCAAATGGCTGCCTTCGAGGCATCGGCCATCCACCTCAATCGACAGCTCAGGCATGCGAGGGGCGTTCCGCCAATAAGCGGGAGACTGTTCCGCTCAAGCCGTTTCGACGCCGAGCAGTTCTGCCGCCACCGCGCGTTCTTCGTCGGCCGGAATGACAAGCACATCGACACGGGAATTCGCGGCACTCACAAGGTCTTCGCCGCTGCTATTCAAACCGTCATCCATAGCGACGCCCAACCATGCAGCAGCCTCGCATATCCGCCGCCGGATCGCCGGCGCATGCTCGCCGATGCCCGCGGTGAACACCAGCGTGTCGAGCCCGCCCAGCGCAGCCGCCAGTGATCCGATCTCTCGCCCGACCCGATAGACGAACAGATCGACAGCGCGCATTGCCGCCGGGTCCTTCGACGCCAGCAGCGTCTGCATGTTTCCCGAGATGCCAGATACGCCGAGAAGCCCGGACTTCTCGTAAAGCAAGGTGGACAGTTCGTCGGCGGACAACTTCCTGTCTTGCAGAAGGTGCAGGAGGACGCCCGGATCGATCGCGCCGCAACGCGTGCTCATGACCAGGCCGTCGAGCGTCGAGAAACCCATGGTGGTGGCCTGGCTTACCCCTGCCTTCATCGCGCAAAGGCTTGCGCCGCTGCCAAGATGGGCGACGACGGCGCTGCCACCCGCGCCGGCGCCGTAGCGCCTGCGGAGCTCGTTGGCGATATGGCTGTAGGAGAGCCCGTGGAACCCAAAGGACACGATGCCCTGCTCCGACATCTCGTGCGGCAGGCCATAAAGTCTTGCGATCTGAGGCTGCGTGGCGTGAAAGGCGGTATCGAAGCAGCCGACCTGCATGGCGCCGGGCAAAAGACGGTGGGCCAGATCGACGAGCTCCAGGTTGATCGCCTGATGAATCGGAGCGAGCGGCTCGAGCTTGTGCAAGGCATCGAGCGTGGCCTGGTCAAGCAGCGTTGCGCGGGCAAACTCCCGACCGCCATGGACGATGCGATGCCCGACCCTGCTCACGCGGCGCAACAGGCCGCGGTCCGTCAGATAGGACGCAACGGCTTCGAATGCCTCGCCGACGGAGATCGCTCGTTCGCCGAGGCTCCTGTCGAACGGCGGCGTCGTTGCAGTCGGCGCGACATGGAGTCTGGGCCGCTCGCCGATCGACGAGACGCTGCCCCGCATCAGCAGGTTAAGCTCGCGGCGTCTTTGAAAGGCGGCGAACTTCAGGCTCGATGAGCCGCCATTGAGGACAAGGATGACATCAGTCATGTCCGACCGTTCCAGCCACTTTTGCGGGTCGATCCTGTCGGCCTGGCGCTTCGGCATCGGCTACCGCTCCCATTTCCAGCCGAGGATCTCCGGCATGTCCTGCCCGTGCTCGCGGATATAGGCCCGGTGCTCGATCAGCTTGCCTTCCATGGCCTGTTTCAGCTGGATATGCGCACCGGCCGGCTCGGGAATGCGGTCGAGCACGCCGAGCACCAGATGATAGCGGTCGAGCCCATTAAGCACGGTCATGTCGAAGGGCGTCGTCGTCGTCCCCTCCTCATTGTAGCCGCGCACGTGGATGTTGTCGTGATTGGTCCGCCGGTAGGTCAGGCGATGGATGGTCCAGGGATAGCCGTGATAGGCGAAGATGACGGGCTTGTCGCTGGTGAACAAAGCATCGAATTCGCGATCCGACAGCCCGTGCGGATGGTGTTCCCTTGGCTGCAGGGTCATCAGGTCGACGATGTTGACCACACGCACCTTGAGGTCGGGAATGTGGCGCCTCAGGATTTGAACGGCGGCCAGCGTCTCGAGCGTCGGCACGTCTCCGGCGCAGGCCATCACCACATCCGGCTCGGCCCCGCCGTCGGTCGACGCCCAACCCCATATGCCGATGCCGGCGTTGCAATGGACTTTCGCCTCGTTGATGGGCAGCCACTGCCAGGAATTGGCTTTGCCGGCGACGATGATGTTGATGCGGTTCCATGTCCGCAGCACATGATCGCTCACGCAGAGCAGGCTGTTAGCATCCGCCGGCAGATAGACGCGCACGACATCCGCCTTCTTGTTCAACGCCACGTCGATGAAGCCCGGATCCTGGTGGCTGAAGCCGTTGTGCTCCTGCTGCCAGACATGGCTAGACAACAGATAGTTCAGCGAGGCGATCGGCCGCCGCCAGGCAAGCTTGCGGCAGGCATCGAGCCATTTCGCATGCTGGTTGAACATGGAATCGACGATGTGCGTGAAAGCCTCGTAACAGGAAAAGAAACCGTGGCGCCCTGTGAGCAGGTAACCTTCCAGCCAGCCCTGGCAGGTATGCTCGGATAGAATTTCCAGAACCCTGCCTTCTCGACCGAGATGCACGTCCTCGGGCAGGATCTCTTCCATCCAGGCACGCTCCGTCACCTCGAAGACATCCTGCAGCCGGTTCGATGCCGTTTCATCGGGCCCGACGATGCGGAAGTTCCTGGTGCCTTGATTCAATGCCATGACGTCACGCAGGAAACGGCCCATCACACGGGTCGACTCCGCCTTGACGCCACCGGGCCGCTCGACCGGGACGGCGTGCTCTTGCAGGGCGGGCAGTTCCAGAGACCGGCGCAGCAGGCCGCCATTGGCATGCGGGTTGGCGCTCATGCGCCTTTCACCTTTTGGCGCGGTAGCGCGGACCGCAGCCACCGGCGCGCCGGCGGCATCGAAAAGTTCTTCGGGCCGGTAGCTTCTCATCCATTCCTCGAGCATCCTCAGATGCGCGGGGTTATCGGCGAGGCCGGAAAGCGGGACTTGGTGGGCGCGCCAGAATCCTTCGGTCTTCAGTCCGTCGACCTCCTTGGGACCGGTCCAGCCCTTCGGGCTTCGCAGCACGATCATCGGCCAGTTCGGCCGCGGCTGCGCGGTCTTCGCGCCGCTACGAGCCGTATCTGAATAGCCTTGATGCGGTCGAGCGCATCGTCGAGCACGAGCGCCATTCGCTCATGCATCCATGCCGGATCGTCGCCCTCGACGAACAGCGGCTCGTAACCATAGCCGACGAACAAGTCACGCAGCTCTTCTTCGGGAATGCGGGCGAGAATGGTGGGATTGGCGATCTTGTAGCCGTTGAGATGGAGGATCGGCAGCACCGCGCCGTCAAGCGCCGGGTTGAGGAACTTGTTGGAGTGCCAAGACGTGGCAAGCGGTCCGGTTTCCGCCTCGCCATCGCCAACGACACAGGCGACGACAAGGTCCGGGTTGTCGAAAGCCGCGCCATAGGCATGCGAGAGCGCGTAGCCAAGCTCGCCGCCTTCATGGATCGAGCCGGGCACGTCGGGAGCGGCATGGCTTGGGATGCCGCCCGGAAAGGAGAATTGCCGGAAAAGCTTCTTCATTCCAGCCTCGCCCGGCGCGACGTCCGGATTGATCTCGCTGTAGGTGCCTTCGAGGTAGCTGTTGGCAACCATCGCGGGTCCGCCATGACCCGGACCGCAGACATAGATGACATTGGCGTCGCGTTGCCGGATCACTCGGTTCAAATGCGCATAGATGAAACTGAGGCCCGGCGACGTGCCCCAATGGCCGAGCAGCCGCGGCTTGACGTGCTCCAGCCGAAGCGGCTCGCGAAGCAGCGGATTGTCGAGCAGATAAATCTGCCCGATGGTCAGATAATTGGCGGCACGCCAGTAGGCATCGATGTCGTGCAGTTCCTGCGCGGACAAGCGATTGGTGCTGGGACGCTCGGTCATTTTCCGACTCCTTCGCTGGTACCAGACCCACCCGGCTGAAGCTGAACGCTTAAAGGCCGCCACCGGTTCATCACTGGTCGGTGTCAACAACGGGCGAGCTTTGATCCATCGCAGATGCCGGTCGTGTGCGACCAGAATTCCAAAGCCCGGTTGTGTGGCAAGACAGCGCCGTCTTGGTTTCAGAGCCGCTGGCGGGCGATTTCGTCTTCGTGCTTTTTGCCGCCGGCATACTGGGTGTAGGATTGATCGGCGTGCCCGTCGTGGCGGGCTCGGCGGCTTACGCGCTGGCGGAGGCCATGGGGTGGCAGGAGGGACTTGAGCGCAAGGCGGGCGATGCGCGTGGCTTCTATGGCGTCATCGCGGTAAGCATCCTGGCGGCGCTGGCCATCCAATATCTGCCCATCAGCCCGATGAAGGCGCTGTTCTGGAGCGCCGTCATAAACGGCGTCGTCGCGGTGCCGCTCATGATAATGGTCATATTGCTGGCCTCAAGCCGATCGGTTGCGCGGACAACCCGTTCAGGACAGCGTGGAGAGCGGCCCTATTTTGCGGGTCCCTCTGGTTACCGGCCAGTCCCTCGTGTTTCTGGGTTCCCATTTCATCCTGTTATGAGCTGAGTATCGAGGCGTCCCTGTATTTTGACTTTCGCGCTCGCGGTCATGCCTTGCGTTCCTGCAGGATGTTGCCGCCGTCCACGACGAGAACGGCGCCGTTGACATAACTGGCTCCGTCGGACGCCAGGAACAGCACGGCCGCCGCGACTTCCTCGGGACTGCCGGCACGGCCAAGCGGTGTGTTGCGGGCAGCGACAAGTTCCTCGGGCGTCGAGGCGCCCGTCGCGATCCATCCCGGCGCCACGGCATTGACCGTGACGCCGCTGCGGCCGACCTCCAGGGCAAGCGCATGCGTCAGCCCGATCATGCCGGCCTTGGCCGCGGAGTAGGCGGCCTCGCCTTCATTGGATACGTAAGGCCCCGTCACCGATGCCATGTTGACGACGCGTCCATGGCCGCGCTGCACCATGCCGGCCAGAAAGCCGCGCGTGCTCAAAAAGGCGGTCTTCAGGCTGACATCGATGCCGCGGTCCCAGTCGCTTTCGCTGAGGTCAAGAAATCGCCGCTGCAGCGCCGGCTGGGCGATGGTGCCCATCCCGGCATTGTTGACGAGGACGTCGATCTCGCCGGTCTCGGAGCGTAAACGATCGACGTCGCCCGAGAGCGTCAGGTCGGCCGCGAAAGCGCGGACATCGAGCCCCTCGCCCCGCAGTTCCGCCGCTCGTTGCTCGACGCGTGCGGATGAAGCGGTGATGGTGACCGAAACACCGGCCTCGGCCAACGCACGCGCGATCGCCACGCCGATGCCGTCGGCGGCGCCCGCGCCGGTCACCAGTGCCTTGCGGGATTTGCGGAACACGACCATTTTCCCTCCAGGATGCAGGCGCCGACATGCCGGCGCGGCCAATCACGGCCGCGACGAACCGAACCGGCTCAATAGCCGGCGCTGACGCCGAAATCGATCGAAAGCGCGGCCCCGGTGATCGGCGCCGCGCCCGGCTGGCACAGATAGTGGATGAAGGAAGCAATCTCCTCCACCTGGATGAACCTTGCTTTGTCCCCTTGCGGATAGTGCCCCAGGAGCCGGCGCTTGTAGCCGTCGGGGTCGTCCGCACCATAGGTCTTGGCCTGATATTCGATCATCGGCGTTGCCGTGTCGCCAGGACAGACGGCGTTGACCCTGATGCCTTGCGGGGCGAGTTCCAGCGCGAGAGCCTTGGTCAAGAGCACCAGTCCGCCCTTCGAGGCGCAATAGACGGAAGCCCCGTTGTTGCCGACGATGCCGGCGTCGGATGCAATGTTGACGATCACGCCCTGCGCCGCCGACAGATGCGGTATGGCTGCCGAGATCAGGAAGAAGGCTCCCTTGAGATTGACGTCCAGCACCAGGTCCCACTGATCTTCCTCGACCTCGTGTGCCGGTCCCTCGAGCCAGACCCCGGCGGCGTTGACGAGAATGTCGATCGCACCGCCCCACTCCCTGGCCTTGCCCACCACGTCGCGGCAGGCAGCGACGGAGCGGATATCGAGCGGCAAGCCGATCGCGCCCGCCCCGGCCGCGGCAATCTTGGCAACGGCGCCGTCGAGCTTGGGGCCGGGAAGATCCGCGAGCACGATCCGCTCGCCGTCGGCGGCGAAACGGAGTCCGGTCGCCAGACCCATTCCGCCGGCGCCGCCGGCGATCAGAACCGTCCTTCCAGCCATTCGATAATCTCCGAAACGCAGCTCGGCAAAGGCAATCACGTCATGGAGCCATGTCGCATGGACCAGCCAGGCAAAACAATGATCTCAGCACGCGATCATCCCAGCTCGAGCGTCGTGACGCCGAAAACCGTCGACTGGTCGTTGCCCGACTTGCCGCCCTTGTACATGCGTGTCGTCGTGAAGCCCGGAACCATGCCGGCGGCCTGCAGCATGGCGGTGAATTGAACCTGGCCGGCCGGCACGTCGATATGCATTGCCTCATTGCCGATCCTGCTTGAAAGGTCCGCCAGCATTGCCAAGGCCAGGTCCGTCCGATCTGCGAACAGCGGCCCGACCTTGAAACCCTGCCTGCAGCGGCGCGCCACGCCGTAGCCGGTAATGCCGTCCGATCCGGCTGAGAGCCGCGCAATCCGCGGCGGCCGCAGCCACTCGCCAAGGAAGGTTTCGCGCAGTGCTGGAAAGCACTTGCGATCGTAGGCGAAAATCTCGACCATGTCGCCGGCCGCCACGGGTCTTGTCTTGTCGCCCTCGGGCAAGCCGGCGGGGCGGCCGCTGTGGCGGACGGTCTCATAGGCAGGCACGAAGCCCATACGCCGGTAGTTCGCCTGCTGCTCGGCCACCCCGTCGAGACCGATGATGCGGTTGCCCAGACGCGCCATGCCCGCGTCCCAGACCGCCTTGCCGTGACCTTCGCCACGCCGGTCGGGCCGGCAGATGTAGAGGCCGATAAAGCCAAAGCCCGAGCCGTATGCGACGGCCGAAATGCCGGCCACCATCTCGCCGCCGACAAAGGCGCCGATGAACCCTTGCGGATCGACCGCCCGAAACGCCGCGGCATCGCCGGTGCCCGGATTCCAGCCCTCCTCCGCTGCCCAGCCAACAAGCGTTTCCACCTCGCTGGCGGTCAGCGTCCTGATTGTTCTCGGCATCGTTTCACTCAGGGTCGGCCATCACCGACCAGGATAGGCCGCCCTCCTCAGGCTGCAAAGTGCTGCGCGGATTCCTCGTCACCCATACGTTATCGTTCGGCGCCGACCGGCGCGGCCGACGCCAAGGCGCATGTATTGGAGACCGTCGCGCTGGCCCGACAGAACGCGGCATCCTCGAAGCGCGGATCCTGCAGGATTGTCTGCGAATCGGCACCAGGGACGGAGCCCGGCCCCGGGAAGCACTCCCCGCAGCCCCGATGGCGCGGAACCTATGCTCGCCTGGCGGGACTCGTCAATTCAACGCAGGAGCTGCGGGCCCGACGGCTTTCCCGAACCGATGCAAAGAGTTAGCAGCGAATTCACCGCCTGATCGTTCGTTGTTCCAATGGGCAACTGGACACGACCGGCGAAGACTGGGAATCTTCATTTGTCGTTGCTTGGAATCGCATGGAGTGCCGTAGGAAATGCCGCTGAGTGCCGCAGAAATCGCCCGTCATCCGGCAGCGCTTCGCGGTGTCCAGGAGCAGTCCAAAGCGCTCATCCATATTTATCAAACGAGCCCGCGGCTGGCTGCCGTGTTTGCCACCCAGCAGCGCTGGCTGCTCGCTCATGTCGGCTTGGCTCTGCATTTCCGGCGCGATCCCAACGACCGCCGCACCGACATGACGATGGCGCGTTTCATCGAGGTCGTGCGCCGCAATTCCGTGGCCAGCCGCAACACCGCCGAGGCCTTCGTCAAGGAGATGCTGCGCTACAACATCGCCGAATATATTTCGGCCAGCGGTGATGGCCGCGCCCATCCGTTGCGGGTCACGGCGGGCACCATAGAGACCTTCACCGGCTGGATTTACGCGCATCTGAGAACGCTCGACCGCATAGATGGCGCGAACCGGCTGGAAAACTTCCTCGAGCGACCCGAGATGCTGCCCATCCTGCAGCCTCTGATCGCCGATGGATTGCTGGCCAGCGGCGCAGTGCGGGAGCCTGGGCAGACTTTTTCATTGTTTATCTGGCTAAACAACGGCGGCATCGTCATGGACTGGCTGATGTCCGGTATCGATCCTGAGGATGTCCATCTCGACAGGATACCGACCGGCGTCATCTCGGTCAGGGAATTCGCCCACTGGCTGAAGCTCTCACGCACCCATCTGGCGCGCAAACTGTATGATGCCGAGGCGCTCGGCAGCATCGGCTGGATCGGCCAGCGCGGCCATTCCGTGATGTGGGTTTCGAGGGCTTTCTTCGACGAATACATGGCCGTCCAGGCAGCCAAGCTCGCCGTCGTCGACGAGGCCTTCGAAGCCTGTATCTCGGCTCTGAAGAATCGCTGACCGTCAAGACTCCGCCCGGCGCCGCCCAAGACCGGTACCCGCGCTGGCGGGCGCCGCGCAGGCGGTCAAGCTCGCCATCATCGACGCGGCTTCGCAGCCAGCACGACGCAGGCGACGGGCTGACCGCTTCTATCCAGCCTTCAGGATCGCGGAAAAGCGCGGATCGAAGGCCCGGCTGATCGGCTCTGCCGCGGCGCCGACCGCGATCGCCCAGGGGTCGGTGGTGCCCAGTTGCAGCCGTGGCAGGCGCCGGACCGGTCGATCTGCGATCGACGGCAGCAGCGGATGCATGGCCCGAAGCAGGAGCCGGGCGAGCGCCTCTGGCGCGCTGGAGGTGAGGATGACGGTTTGCGGATCGAAGATCGTTTCGATCAGATGCACGCCCCAGCGCAGGTCGGACGCGGCTCTTTCGACCCAGCCCATGACCCGCGGATCCTGCGCAAGCGCCAGTGCGCCGAGCGTCTCGTAAAGCCCCCTCTCGGTGGGGTCGACGCCGAGATGCTGATAGAGCGAGGCCAGCGATGCACGGTGTTCGAGCGGCGTGGAACTGGGGCCGGCCGGCGAAAGCAGCGCCATGCCGACCTCGCCCGCATTGCCGTTGCCGCCGCTGTAGAGTTCGCCATTGAGGATCAGTCCGGCGGCTATGCCGTAACCGACATAAAGGCAGACGGCGTGATCGACGCCGTGCGCCGCGCCGACGATCCGCTCCGCCGTCGCGCAGGCCGCCGCATCGTTCTGCAAGCCGACATCGAGCCCGGTGCCGGCCGCAAGCGCCTCCACCAGCGGAAATTGCTGCCAGGCAGGCATCATCCATTTGTTGTCGGGGTTCTTCAGCCCGAAGGGTCCCGGCATGGCGACGCCCAGTCCGACCAGTCGCCGCTCGGACTGGGCAAACAAGGAAGCCAGCTCGCGCCTGACGCGGTCGACCAAGCCGAGGATGATCCTGACGCCCGCCGAAGGCTCGTCGAACGGCAGTCCCGCCTCGGCGCGCGCGATCACCTTGCCGACGAGGTCGACCACCACCACGCGCGTCAGATGCCGGTCGATCTGCAGCCCGATGGCGAAGGCCCCTTCGGGAACCAGCCGGTAGGGCGTGAAAGGCTGTCCCCTGCCCTTGCGCACCGCATCCAGCGCCACGACCAGGCCATCGCGCTCGAGATCCTCGATGATGTTGGAGACCGCCTGCTTGGTCAGCTGCGTCGCCCGTGCCAGGTCGGCGCGTGAAAGCGCGCCGTTGAGCCGCAGCGCCTCGATCATGACGCGGCGGTTATGGGCGCTCGTTCCCTCCTGGTTGGTGCCGCTTTTGGCGCGGATTGGGCTGATATCGTGCACCGTCGTTTCCCCTCTTGACTCCATTAAAGGATTGATCGACTAATTAAGTCAAGCGAATTGACTTAATAGGTGAGACCTCCGCGGTTCTAAAAAAGACGGCAAAAGCTTTCGAGCTCCGCCGCGCGCCGTTGGGGATGGATCCGGTCAGACGCGATGCGAATTCGAGAAAGCGGCACAGCCTTGGCCGCCCACTCGCAGCCGTCGAAAATGGGAGAAAGACAAATGCTGAAATCGATCGGTAAGACACTTCTGGGCGCGTTGTTCGTTGGCGGGCTGCTCGTCCCCCACGCCTTTGCTGAAACCACCTTGAACGCGCTCTTCATGGCGCAGGCCGCCTATAGCGAGGCTGACGTGCGCTCGATGACGGAGGCCTTCACCAAGGCTAATCCAGACATCAAGGTCAATCTCGAATTCGTTCCTTATGAAGGCCTGCACGACAAGACCGTGCTCGCCCAAGGATCCGGCGGCGGCTATGACGTGGTGCTGTTCGACGTCATCTGGCCGGCCGAATATGCGACCAACAAGGTGCTGGTCGATGTGTCGTCGAAGATCACCGATGACATGAAGAAGGGCGTTCTGCCCGGTGCCTGGACCACCGTCCAGTATGACGGCAAGTACTATGGCATGCCATGGATCCTCGACACCAAATACCTGTTCTACAACAAGGAAATCCTGGAAAAGGCCGGTATCAAGGCGCCGCCGAAGACCTGGGAAGAACTCGGCCAGCAGGCCAAGATCATTCAGGACAAGGGCTTGCTGAAGACGCCGATCGCCTGGAGCTGGTCGCAGGCCGAAGCCGCCATCTGCGACTACACCACGCTGGTCAGCGCCTATGGCGGCGACTTCCTCAAGGACGGCAAGCCCGACTTCCAGAACGGCGGCGGTCTCTCGGCGCTGAAATACATGGTCGACAGCTACAAGTCGGGCCTGACCAATCCGAACTCCAAGGAATTCCTGGAAGAGGATGTGCGCAAGGTGTTCGAGAACGGCGATGCCGCTTTCGCGCTGAACTGGACCTACATGTACAACATGGCCAACGATCCGAAGGACTCCAAGGTCGCGGGCAAGGTTGGCGTCGTGCCGGCGCCGGGCGTTGCCGGCACCAGCGAGGTCTCGGCCGTCAACGGCTCGATGGGCCTTGGCGTCACGGCGGTGTCGAAGCACCCGGACGAAGCCTGGAAATATATCGAGTTCATGACCTCGCAGGCGACGCAGAACCAGTATGCCAAGCTGTCGCTGCCGATCTGGGCCTCGTCCTATGACGATCCGGCCGTCACCAAGGGCCAGGAAGAGCTGATCGCCGCCGCCAAGCTCGGTCTTGCCGCGATGTATCCGCGCCCGACCACGCCGAAATACCAGCAGCTGTCGACGGCGCTGCAGCAGGCGATCCAGGAATCGCTGCTCGGCCAGGCGACACCGGAAGACGCGCTCAAGACCGCTGCCGAAAACAGCGGCCTCTGATCTGGCGTTCCTCCACGCGGGCGGCCTCATCCACGAGCGCCGCCCGTGCTATTTCTAGAGCAATTCCAGGAAAAGTGTGAAGCGGTTTTCCGTCCGGAATTGCGTCAAAACAAAGAGATAGAGCGGTTCGCCGTTTCCGTGAAACGGTGAACCGCTCTAGCCGGATGACAGGAGAGAGGCGCTCTGATGTCGGGCACCTGGATGACGACGCGCGCGTGGCTGTTGATGCTGCCGCTTCTGATGATCATGGTGGCCGTCATCGGCTGGCCGTTGGTCGATACCGTCAGGCTTTCCTTCACCGACGCCCAGCTGATCGGCACGGCGGGCAACTACGTCGGCTTCGACAACTATACCAAGATGCTGACCAGCTCGAACTTCACCCGCACGCTCTCGACCACCACCTGGTTCGCGGTTATCTCGGTCGCCGCCGAGATGGTGATCGGCGTGCTTGCGGCCCTTCTGCTCAATCAGGAATTCCGCGGCCGCGCCGTGCTGCGCGGGCTGATGATCCTGCCTTGGGCGCTGCCAACCGTCGTCAACGCGACGCTCTGGCGGCTGATCTACAATCCCGAATATGGCGCGCTGAACGCGGCGCTGACGCAGCTCCATATCATAGATGATTACCGCTCCTGGCTAGGCGAGCCGGGAACGGCCCTGGCGGCGCTGATCGTCGCCGACTGCTGGAAGAATTTCCCGCTGGTCGCGCTGATTGCGCTCGCCGCCCTGCAGGCGGTGCCGCGCGACATCACCGCCGCGGCACTTGTCGACGGCGCCGGCCCGCTCAACCGCTTCCGATTCGTCATCCTGCCCTATCTTGCAGGCCCGCTGATGGTGGCGCTGGTGCTGCGCACCATCGAGGCCTTCAAGGTCTTCGACATCATCTGGGTCATGACGCGCGGCGGCCCGGCCAACAGCACGCGCTCGCTGTCGATCCTCGTCTACCAGGAAGCCTTCTCCTTCCAGCGCGCCGGCTCCGGCGCCTCGCTGGCGCTGATCGTCACCCTGCTCGTCACCGTGCTCGCCGTCGCCTATGCGACGCTGGTCAAGAAGACCGCGGGGAGCGCGGCCTGATGGAACGCAAGAGCCCTGTCTTCACCGCTTTCGTCTATGCCTGCGCCATCCTGCTCGCCGCGGTGGTCCTGGCGCCGCTCGCCTGGCTCTTCGTCATGAGCATATCGCCGGCCGCCGACCTCGCCGCCAAGCCGCTGCGCTGGTGGCCGCAGGCGGCCGACTTCTCTCGTTACACGCAGCTTCTATCGAGGGTCGAGAACAGTGCCGGCGCCGCCTTCACCGCATCGCTGCGCAACAGCCTGGAGGTCGCCGGCATGGCGACGCTCGCCGCTGTTGTCCTTGCCGTGCCAGCCGGCTGGGCCGTTTCGCGAACGCCTTCGGTCGGCTGGTCGCTTTCGATGGTGATCGCCACCTACATGCTGCCGCCGGTGGCCCTCTCCGTATCGCTTTACATGGGCCTGTCCTATCTCGGCCTACTCAACAACGTCTTCGGCCTGGCGCTGATCTATCTGACGATCCTCGCGCCCTTCACCACCTGGCTGATGAAATCGGGTTTCGATTCCATCCCGCGCGAGATCGAGGCGGCGGCCATGATCGACGGAGCGGGGCTGCTCCAGACCTGGCGCATCATCACCTTGCCTCTGGCTGCGCCCGTGGTGGCGACATCGGCGCTGTTTGCCGTGCTGCTTGCCTGGGACGAGTTCTTCTACGCCCTGCTCTTCACCTCGGACCAGCGGGCAAAGACGCTGACCGTCGCCATCGCCGATCTCGCCGGCGGCCGCATCTCCGACTACGGACTGATCGCCACCGCCGGCGTGCTTGCGGCCTTGCCGCCGGTGCTGATCGGCCTCGTCATGCAACGCGCGCTGATCTCGGGCCTCACCAGCGGCGGAGTGAAAGGATAATCATGACTGCTCAAGAGAAACGCCCGGCAGGGCTCGTCGCGATCGACCGCGAGATGGCGCGCCAGCATGAGGATGCGCTTGCCTCGTTCGACAGCAATCGAGAAGTAGCTGCCGAGATCGCTGCCTCGATCAACAAGAACGGCAGGCTCCTCCTGCTCGGCATGGGCGCCTCGCATGCCGTCGCCCGCGCTGTCGAGCCGCTCTATCGCGCGCATGGCATCGACGCCATCGCGCTGCCGCTGTCGGAGCAGCTTGGCCAGCCGCTGCCGCTGACCGGCAAGACGGTGATCGTCACCTCTCAATCCGGCGAAAGCGCCGAGGTGCTGCGCTGGTTTGCCGAGACCGGCGATCGCACGGAGACCTTCGGCCTGACGCTCGAGGCCGGCTCGTTCCTTGGCCGCACAGTGCCTTGCCTCGTCGGCGCCGGCGGTAGCGAGCTCGCCTTTGCCGCAACCCGCAGCCTGACCGTGACCTTCGCCCTGCATCTCGCCATCCTGGCTGCGCTAGGCGATGATCCCGCCGGCGCGCTCGCCGGGCTCAAGGCGCCCCAGACGGTCGAGATCGATGCCGCGCTCGCGGCGCTCAGGATGGTCACGACCATCGTCACGTCCGGCCGCAAGCTTCAAGGCGTGGCTGAAGCCCTTGCGCTCGGCTTCACCGAACTGTCGCGCCTGCCTTGTTTCTCGCTCGAAGGGGGTCAGTTGCGCCACGGGCCGATGGAGATGCTGGGTCCAAGCATTGGCGTCGTGCTCTTCCGCGGCAACGACCCGACCGCCGACCTCGTCACCGCCATGGCCACTTCAGTGGTCGAGACCGGGGCCCCGCTGATCGTCTTCGACGCTTCGGGCAAACCGCCGGTCGCAGGCGCCGTCACATTGAGGTTCAAGCCCGCGTCCGGGCTGGCGGCGATCTTTGCCATGCTGCCGGTGGCGCAAAGCCTGATGATCGCCTTCGCCGATTCCCGCGTCGAGAATGCCGGAACGCCGGTGCGCACCACCAAGATCACCAGGAGCGAGTGATGCGGCCGCTCGCGGTGATCGGCAACGTCAACGTCGACCTGATCGTCGGGCCGGTCGCGCCTTGGCCGAAGGCGGGCACGGAGACCGTCGTCGACCACGACGACCTGCGTGTCGGCGGCCAGGCCGGTAACACGGCGCTTGCCTGGCAGGCGCTGGGCATCGATTTCGAGATTGCCGCCAATCTTGGCGACGACCAGTTCGGGCGCTGGCTGCGCGAAGCATTCGGGGGCCGCGCCGCGAGATGGCCGGTCCACACGGAGGGCACGACGCTGTCGGTCGGCATGACCCATCCGGACGGCGAACGCACCTTCTTCACCACCCGCGGTCACCTGCCGCGCTTCAATCTCGACGACGTGCTTTCGGTTCTGGACGGCAAGCGGCTTTCGGGCGGCTACGCGCTGCTTTGCGGCTCCTTCCTGACCGACGACCTCACGCGCCAGTACGATGCTTTTTTCGATTGGGCGGAGGCACACCGCATCGCCGTCGCGCTCGACACCGGCTGGCCGATGGATGGCTGGACGGCGCAAAATTGTGCCGCGGCGCGCGCCTGGCTGTCGCGTTGCGAGCTTGCGCTCTTCAACGAGGTCGAGACGACGACGCTGGCGGGGTTGAAGAATCCCACGGACGCGGCACGCAAGATCCGCGACGGCATGAAAAAAGCCGCGACCGTGGTCGTCAAGCGCGGACCCGAGGGCGCGATCGCTATCGGCCCGGACGGCCAGATCATCGATGCGACCGCGCCACGCGTCAACGTCGTCGACACTATCGGCGCCGGCGATGTCTTCAACGGCGCCTTTCTGGCGGCGCTTGCTCGGGAGCACGCTCTGGCACGTTGCCTTGCAGCGGCTGTTCAGGTGGCATCGCGGGCCATTTCCACCCTGCCCCGCGATTATGGCGGGCCGATTTTCTTCGAGGAAGCCATCCATGAGCGCGCTTGAAATCCGCGATATCCGCAAGAATTACGGCAGCGTCGAAACGCTGAAAGGCATCGACATCGCGCTCGAGAACGGCGAGTTCCTGGTGCTGCTGGGCTCCTCCGGCTGTGGCAAGTCGACCTTGCTCAACATCATCGCTGGTCTTGCCGAGGCGACCAGCGGCGACGTGTTGATCGGCGGCCGGTCCGTGCTTGGCGTGCATCCGAAGAACCGCGACATCGCCATGGTCTTCCAGTCCTACGCGCTCTACCCGAACCTGACGGTGAGCCGCAACATCGGCTTCGGGCTGGAGATGCGCAAGGTTCCCGTCGCCGAGCGCGACAAGGCGGTGCGCGAGGCGGCGAAGCTTTTGCAAATCGAGAACCTGCTCGACCGCAAGCCCGGGCAGCTCTCCGGCGGCCAGCGCCAGCGCGTCGCCATCGGCCGGGCGTTGGTGCGCAAGCCGCAGGTCTTCCTGTTCGACGAACCGCTCTCCAACCTCGACGCCAAGCTGCGGCTCGAGATGCGCACCGAACTGAAGCGCCTGCATGAGATGCTGCGCACCACGGTCGTCTACGTCACCCACGACCAGATCGAGGCGATGACGCTGGCGACCCGCATCGCCGTCATGCGCGACGGTCGTGTCGAGCAGCTCGGCACGCCGGAAGAGATCTACAACCATCCGGCGACGCTCTATGTGGCAGGCTTCGTCGGCGCGCCTGCGATGAACATGCTGGAAGCTTTTGTCGAGGACGGCAAGCTCGCCATTGCCGGCACCGATGCGCGACTGGCACTGCCGGCGCGCTACGCCAACGCAGGCCGCGACGGTGCTCAGGTCATTGTCGGGGTGAGGCCGGAAGCGCTCCGGCTGGGGCCGGGCAGCGGCGCCGATCTGTCACTGCCGGTCGAGATCGACGTCGTCGAACTGACCGGTCCCGAACAGGTCACCACGGCCCGGATCGGTGCGCAGAACTTGACGGCGACCTTGCCGCCGCGCGCCCGCGTCGCCAAGGGTCAGCCATGCGCGTTCGTCTTCGATGCGGACGCGCTCCGCCTCTTCGATCCGGCTACCGGCAAGGCTTTCTGAGCAATCGACCGCCTTCCGCCGGCGTGGCCCGATCGATAGTCGAGCCGGGTCAGCTCGCGGGTGAGGGCTGACCCGTCGCTTCGTCCCTCAATCGATGTCGAACGACACGCCTTGCGCGAGCGGCAGCGCCTTGGAATAGTTCACCGTGTTGGTGGCGCGGCGCATATAAGCCTTCCAGGCGTCCGAGCCGCTCTCGCGGCCGCCGCCGGTCTCCTTCTCGCCGCCGAACGCGCCGCCGATCTCGGCGCCCGAGGTGCCGATATTGACGTTGGCGATGCCGCAATCCGAACCGTCGACGCCAAGGAAACGCTCCGATTCCTGCAGGTCGCGCGTGAAGATCGATGATGACAGGCCGGCGCCCACGGCATTGTGCTGTTCCAGCGCCTCGTCGAAATCGGAGTATTTCATCACGTAGAGGATCGGCGCGAAGGTCTCTTCCGTGACCGGCGAGACCTGGGCAGGCATTTCGACCAGTGCCGGATGCACGTAATAGGCGTCCGGATGGCCGTTCTCGACGCGCGCGCCGCCGGTCACCTTGCCGCCATGCGCTTCAGCCTCCTTCAATGCCTTCTGCATGTTGTCGAAGGCCGCCTTGTCGATCAGCGGACCGACCAGCGCCTTGCCCTCCAGCGGATTGCCGACCGAGACGGTTTCATAAGCCTTCTTCAGCCGCGGCAAGAGCGCATCATAGACGCTGTCATGCACGAACAGGCGCCTCAGCGTGGTACAACGCTGGCCGGCCGTGCCCATGGCGCCGAAGGCAATCGCCCGCAGCGCCATGTCGAGATCGGCGGTGGGCGTGACGATGCCGGCATTGTTGCCGCCGAGCTCAAGCACGGCGCGCGCAAAACGCCTGGCGAGCCTGGGGCCGACCTCGCGGCCCATGCGGGTCGAGCCGGTGGCCGAGACCAGCGGCACCTTCGGATGATCCACCAGCACCTCGCCGGCGGCACGGTCGCCGATCAACACCTGCAGCAGCCCTGCCGGCGCATCAGTGCCGAAACGCTTGGCGGCGCGCTTGAAGATCGCCTCGCAGGCAAGCGCCGTCAGCGGCGTCTTTTCCGACGGTTTCCACACCACCGCGTCGCCGCAGACGAAGGCCAGCGCCGAGTTCCAAGACCAAACGGCAACCGGGAAATTGAAGGCCGAGATCACCCCGACGACGCCGAGCGGATGCCAGGTCTCCATCATGCGGTGTCCGGGGCGCTCGGTGGCGATGGTGAGGCCATAGAGTTGCCGGGAAAGGCCGACGGCGAAATCGCAGATGTCGATCATCTCCTGGACTTCGCCCAGCCCCTCGGACGGGATCTTGCCGACCTCGATCGACACCAGCCGGCCAAGCTCGTCCTTATGCGCGCGCAGCTCCTCGCCGAGCAGGCGCACCAGCTCGCCGCGCTTTGGCCCCGGCACCAGCCGCCAGGCCTGGAAGGCCTTGTGCGCGGCATCGATGGCCTTGCCGGCGTCGGCGGCCGAGATCGACTTCAGCGCCGCGATCTGTTCGCCCGTCACCGGGCTGCGCACGATCAGGTCGCCCCCCGAAAGCGCATCTTTGGCGACGCCCAGTTTCTCAAGAAGTGAAGCGGTTTCCTTCGCTAACGTCATTTTTGTCCCTTTCATATCCCGCCGCTCATGGGACGGGCGTGGAAGCCATGCGCCATGTCCGTGCCGTCGGGCACAGCCGGGCGCTTTCATGGCGTGGCATTACGCGTTTCGGGGGAAAACCGCTACCCCGGCATGGTCCAAGGCCGGATTGCGAAATTGGGCCAGACGGCGAAGCCGGATCAGCGCGCTTTTTGGAAGGAAGACTTCTCAGTGCTTTCCTTGATCAGCCGGTCGATATGCATGCGGATATGCGCCGCCTCGGCCGCGGTGTTGGCCAGGGCGATGGCGCGGTCGAAGGCGATGCGCGCCTCGTCGTTGCGCCCAAGCTGCATCAGCAGCCCGCCCCTCAGCCCAAAGAAGTGGAAATAGCCCGACAGCCGCTCTTCCAGCGGCTCGATCATGGCAAGTGCGGCTTCCGGGCCGCGCACCTTGCTGACCGCGACGGCGCGGTTGAGCGTTACCACCGGCGACGGCTGCATCTGCTCCAGCAGACCATAGAGCAGGTCGATTTCGGTCCAGTCGGTATCCTCGGCCGTCGCCGCCCGCGCATGCAGCGCCGCGATCGCCGCCTGCACCTGATAAGGGCCGGGCTTGCGGTGGCGCAGCGCCTTGTCGACCAGCGCCAAGCCCTCGTCGATCATCTTGCGGCTCCAGAGCGAGCGGTCCTGGTCCTCGAGCAGCACGATCTCGCCGCCTTCGTCGAAACGCGCCGGTGCCCGCGCATGCTGGAGAAGCAGCAGCGCCGTCAGCCCCATGATTTCAGGTTCCTGCTGGAACAGCCTGAGCAGCAGCCGGGCGAGCCGGATCGCCTCCTCGCACAGCGGCACGCGAGCCGGCGCCTCGCCGCCATTGCTCGAATAGCCCTCGTTGAAGATCAGATAGACCATTGCGGAGACTGCGGCGAGCCGCTCCGAGCGCTCAACCGCGCCCGGCGTCTCGAACGGCACGCCGGCATCGGCAATGCGCGCCTTGGCGCGGGTGATGCGCTGTTCCATGGCGCTCTCGCCGACGAGAAAGGCGCGCGCGATCTGCTTGACGGTGAGGCCGGACACGATGCGCAGCGCCACCGCGATCTGCTGCGTCGCCGGCAAATCCGGATGGCAGCAGATGAACAGAAGCCGCAGGATATCGTCGCGATAATGCGCACCGTCCAGCCGCTCGGCCATATCGCCTTCGGCATCCTCGAGATCGGAAATCTGGTCCTCTTCCGGCATCGGCGCCTGCTTGGCGCGCTTGCGCACGGCGTCGATGCCGCTGTTGCGTCCAACGAAGATCAGCCAAGCCGCGGGATCGCGTGGCGGCCCGTTCTTCGGCCAGTTGTTGAGCGCCCTCAGGCACGCGTCCTGGAAAGCCTCTTCCGCGGCGTCGAGGTCGCGGAAGTAGCGCAGCAGCGCGCCCATCGCCTGCGGGCGGGCATTGCTGATCGCGGCGTTTATCCAGGCGAGTTCCGTCATACCGCGACCTTTGTCGGATTGAAGACCGAAACCGGCCGGATCTCGTAGGAACCGCCGCTCGGATTGACTTCGGAAAGCTCGCGCGCGAATTCGACGGCTTCGTCGAGATCGTTGCATTCGAGCGTGTAGAAGCCGAGGAATTGTTCCTTGGTCTCGGCGAACGGACCGTCGAGCACGATCGATTCCCCTTTGACCTTTCGCAGCGTCGTGGCCGCCGTCGTCGGCAACAGGCGCGCCACCGGCCCCAGCCGGCCCGCCTTGGCGTATTTGTCCTGCACGTTGAGGAGCTTTGCCATGACCTCGTCGTCCTGTTCCTTGCTCCAGGAGCAAACGACGTCTTCGGAGGCGTAGCAGAGGATGGCGTAAAGCATGGCAGGTCCTTTCCGTATCAAAGGACGCGACACTAGGACCCTTCCCGACACCAGGTCGATAAAAAAATTTATCGAGGGATCACTGACTTGACGATCTCCGCAACCGCCTGTCAGGCGCCGCGCGCCTGCAGCCATCTGAGCACCAGCGTTTCTTCCTCGTCGAGGCCGGGTATGACGCGCTTGCGCTTATTGGCTTCGGCCATTTCGTCGAGCAGGCGCCCGTTGCTCCACGCCTCGAACACCAGCGGGTGGATGTAGCATTTGCGACAGACGGCACGGGTGTTGCCCAACCGCTCGGCGACCTTGTCGACGATGCTGTTCATCACCCGGTTTTGCTGCGTTTTGCTTTCCGGCAGTTCGGTCTGCGCAAACAGCGAAGCGGCGTGGATGGTGCCGCCCCAGGTGCGGAAATGCCTCGAGCTGAATTCGGCGCCGGAGGCCTCGCGAATATAGCGGTTGACGTCCTCCGAACGCACCGGCCGCCGGTCACCATCCTCATCGAGATATTGGAACAGCTTCTGCCCGGGCAGGTCCTGGGCGCCGCGCACGATCTTGGCGATGCGGCGATCGGCCAGCTTCAGCTTCCATTCCTTGCCCGACTTGCCCTTGAAGGCGAAGCGCAGACTGGAGCCCGTGATCTCGACATGGCGGTCGCGCAGCGTGGTCAGTCCGAAACTCTTGTTGTCGCGCGCATAGGCTGCGTTGCCGATCCGGATCATGGTGTTGTCGAGCAACCAGACCACCGAGGCGACGACGCGCTCCATCGGCAGCCCGTGGCGGCGCAGATCGGCATCGATCTGCCGCCTGAGGGCAGGCAGGCTTTGCGCGAAGGCGACGAGGCTGGAATATTTGACGCCGTCGCGTTCCTCGGTCCATTGCGGGTGATAGCGGTACTGCTTGCGGCCCCGCTGATCCCGGCCTGTTGCCTGGATGTGGCCGCCCGGATCGGGTGATATCCATACATCCGTCCAGGCCGGCGGAATGACGATCGCCTTGATGCGGGCAAGTGTCTCCGCGCTGACCTTGCGCCCGTTCGGACCGACATAGGAAAATCCCTTGCCTTTTCTCAATCGTCGGACGCCGGGATCGGTGTCACTGACATAGCTGAGAGACGCGCGCTCGGCCGAATCCTGCGCACCGTCTTTCCGGCTTCGGTCCTCGCCTGCCGGCCGGTCGACGCAGGATCGCGATTGTTGCAGCATGATGGCTCCACGGAAGTTCCCGTAGATAAGGCGCGTAACCGGTGGCTGGTTCCGAAACAGCTTTCAGTCCCGCCGCTTGGCGGAGAGATCCGCCATCCAGAGCCCGCCGTCGTCGGCATGAGCGGGAACGTACTCTCGCCCGGCCGGCACGGCCTCGAGAACCATTCCCGACTCGTCCGCCAGATAGTCGTAGCCGATCTGCTGCAGCCGGCGATCCGGATCGAGGCGATTGTAGAGGTCGCGACGTGCCGCCCGCCGCTTTGGCTCGATCATCTTCAAATGATAAAGATTGAGACCGCTATCCTCGAGCCTGAAGCCGATATCGTCGGGAAACCAGGCGCCGTGCAGATCTTTCGATCGATAACGGTCAGGGGGATAGGCGGCAAAAAGCCTGTGCTGCATCTTCTGGCCCCAGCGGCCGTCGATCCTGTAGCTGGCCGGCGTATACAGTTCCCGACAGCGGAACCCCCAGGCGATGCGCCTGGACCCGCTGGTCAGCCGGCCGATCCGGCCGGCAACGGCTTGTTCCAGCCTTTCATCAGGATCCATGGCCAGAACCCAATCGGCGCCGGCTTCATGGGCCGCGGCGATAAGCGCACGCCGCCTCTGCGGCTCGCTGCTGAAAAGCCCCTCCGAGGCGCGGTCGTCATAGGCGATCCAGCCGTCGACGACGGGGGCGAGGTTGGCGATAAGGTCGGGCACGAGATGCTGATCGTAGCGATAGCTGAAGACGGCGACGATTTTGCGCTGTGACCAAAACCATCGGCCGCGCCGCCGACGCGGCGGCTTCATCTCGATGGTGATCATCGCCGGTCCTCCGTCGTGTCGCCATGCCGGGCGCCGGCGGACGCCCCCAGCGATTTGGCGAACAATGCCAGCCACACGATCGGCAGCGACAGCCTTGCGAAGGTCCTGTCCTTGCCGGACAACCCCTCCTTGATCAGCTTGCCGACATTGCGCCGATCGCGGAACACCTTTCGGAACGGACGCATGGGTTTTCCGGTGTCGAGGGACCGGAGATAGGCGCCATAGCGGCGCCCGCGGCGATACTGGTCGGCAAGCAAGCCGGACAAGCTCATCTCGTTGCGGTGAACGGTCAGGACCCTCGGTTCCCAGACCGGCCGCAGAGCCTCCGGCAGTCTGGCCATGAATTCGGTATCTTCTCCGGACTTCAGCCCCTCGTCGAACGCTCCATATCGCTCGAACAACTTCCGGTCGAACGAAACGCCGTAGCACTGCGCCTTCCCGGCCGGGAGACCGGGCAGGCGTCGCATATAGGTGACGAGATGCGCTGCACAGGCGACCAGATTGCGCGGATGGCTGTTGAGGACGGCGCTCGCCACAGCCGCGGCGCCCTCCCGGTGACGCTGCAGCCGGATTTCGGCCCATTGCGGACAGGCCAGGCAGTCATCCGCGAGAAAGGCGATGAACGGAGCCTGCGTTGCAGCGATGCCGCGATTTCGCGCGGCCCCGGCAAACAACCGCTCCTCGACATCGATGACAGTTACGCCGATGCCGCAATCGGCAAGCAGCGCCATGGCGTTGCCGCCGCCGGAATTCACCACCACGATCTCGAGCGGAACATTCTGGTCGAGCACCGACCTTACCGCAGCCGCCAGTGAGGCGGGTGCCCGCAAACCAATCACCACGACCGCGAGATCCGGCCTTGCGGCCATCAGGCGCGTTGCAATTGGGCGGCCGGCGCCGAGAACCGGCGCCGCAACGCGATCTTCAGCCGATAGCGCATGCACCGCCAGACAGCCGCGCCCGTCCGTGGCGCAGCTTCGGCCACGCTGAGGAATCTTCCCGCCACGTCGAAATCGCCGCGCGCATAATGAACGCGCGCGATCTTCAAGGCGACGAGGCCTTCCCTGGTCTTGAGCGACCGCTCCGCGATGCCGCAGGACCGGAGCCGGCGCAGCGCCAGGCGCCATTCGAGAAAGCAAGCGGCGGGCCTGATCGTGAAACGATCGTCGGAACGCTCCGCCGAGACGAAATAGATGAAGATCGGTCGTGTCAGGACCGCAAGCGAGGCTTTGGCCATCAGGCGCGCCCAAAACAGCGTGTCCTCGTCATAGGCGAGCCCGGTGGGGAACTTCGTGTCGCCGACAATCCGCCGCGACACCAGCGCGCTGCCGACTGCGATCGACCGTATCCGCCCTTCGAGATAGGCGCAGGCATTGGCCGGTCCGCTCGTCGTGTAGCCGCCCGGCAGCTTGGTCGACCGCTCCTCGCCGCCGACCTGTCGGCGATAGGCGCCGACCACCATGTCCGCTCCTCGATCCCCTGCGGCCTTGGCCAGCAGTGCGCGCAGGCCGCCTTCCAGATGAATATCGTCGGCATCGATCAGATAGATCCAGGGAAAGCGGGCCTGCTCCAGAGCCAGATTCCTGGAGCCGCCGGCGTCACGGCAGCTCGAATTGACGACGCGCAACGGCAACCCGCACCGTAACGACAAATCCGAGGCGACGGCCGCGGTGGCGTCGGACGACGAATCGTCAACCAGCAGCACCTCGCCGATAACTTCTTTTTCCGAAACCAGTGAAGCGAGCGTCCGGGCAATCGTCCGAGCCGCATCATGTGCTGGTATGATGACGCTTACCGCTTCCAAATCCGTCTCCGCGCGCCATGCCCACGCAGGCGCGCGCCCCCGTCAATCCCGTGCCCAGGATACCGACGGCAGGCGTATTTGAGAAGCGCCCACGGGCAATCGGGTTGTCGTTACACCTTTTCGACGACGACCGGAATGACGTCGACCGCTTGCTCGCCGACCTGGCCGCCGGTGGTCTTCAACACGCCGACGATCGGCGCGACGTCGGAATAGTCGCGGCCGTAGCCGACCGTGATATGGTCGTTGCTCGCCCTTATGCCGTTGGTCGGGTCGAACTCCTGCCAGCCGGCATCGCGTCCGCACCAGGCCTTGACCCAGGCATGCATGGCATCGGCGCCCTCGAGCCGAGGCTTGCCCTTGGGCGGGATCGTGCGCAAAAAGCCGCTGACATAACCGGCGGGAATGCCAAGCCCGCGCAGGCCGGCGATCATGATATGCGAGAAATCCTGGCAGACGCCGCGTTTCAGCGCGAAGGCGTCGCTTGCCCGCGTCTGCACCGTGGTTGCCTTGCCGTCATAGGTGAAATCGCGATGGATGCGGTTGCAGAGATCGGCCGCCGTTGCCACCGCCGAGCCGGCCAGGCTTTCCCGCGCATAGGCCGTGATCGCCGCTTCGATGCCGGCATGGTCGCTGGCGGCGAGGAAATGATGCGGCGCGGACGGCAATAGCGAGCGTACCAGATCGAGCTCCGACCTCAGCCCGCTTATATCGGGCGAGACATCGAGACCTGGCTCGGGCCGCGAGACAGACACGCGCGCGCTCATGCGGATGTCGAGCGTCTCATGCGCGTCGCGAAAAGCGATCGAGGTGACGTTGTTCCCGAAGAAATCGGAAAAATCGGCACGCTCGGCCGGCGACGGCTGGAACGACAGCGAGGCGGCGATCACGCGCTGCACTCCGGCGATCGTCTGCGGCATGACGCGCACCTGGTGCCGTCCGCCACCGGCGGCAGCGGCGTAATCGTAATGCAAATGGAGTTTGATGTCGTAGAGCATTAGGGCAATTCCAGCAAAAAGGCGCAGCGGTTGGGCTCGGCGGCTTCGCCGTAGCCTTGCGTCCGGAATTGCGCAAAAACAGAGAGATAGAGCATTGAAGGCGATCCCTTTCGCTGGAAACGCTCTAACCGAAATAGGCCTTGGAGAGGCTGTTGTAGAGATCGCCTATCTGGCCGGCGAGGTCGTCGAGCGCCTTGGCGCTCATGTCCGACGGCTCCATGACGGCTATTGCCGTGTTGAGCCGCAGTATCTCCTTGGCGGCGGGTGACATGTGCCCCTCGCCGCCGATCGAAGGCAGCATGCCGATCTCGGCCTTCAGCCGCTCGAGCTGGAACAGGATCGAGCGAGGATTGAGCGGGTCGAGCGCAAGCAGGTCGATCACCGTGCGCCGCCCGGCCTGCACCGGATATTGCCGGCGATGGGTCATGACGCTGTCGCCGATCTCCAGCATCATGTCCAGCGCCCCTTCCGGCGCCTCATTCCTTGTCAGCTGGCTGAGCGTGCGCGCGATCTGGATGCCGCGTTCCAGCCTGCGGCCGATCTCCAGGAAGCGCCAACCGGTGAAGCGGTACATGTTCTCGTGCAGCAGGCCGGAAAAGCCGGCAAGCTTGCGCAGCATCACCGTCATCGCACGCGTCGCGTCGTCTCCGGGCGCGACCGTCTCCGCGAATTTGTGGATGGTCTTGGACAGATCCTTCAGCGCCAGCCAGCCATCGGGAGAGAAGCGGTCGCGAATCTGGCCGGCGCTGTAGACCGCGCTGTCCAAAGTGCCGATCAACCCCGGTGGTATCGCCGTTTCGACGTCGATGCCGAACGGTTCCAGATAGTCCCTGATATCGGCAAGCAGCGGCATATCCGGATCGGACGTCTCGGCAAGCCGCACGTGATAGGCGCGCAGCACGCGCACCGTGTCTTCGGAGCGCTCGATATAACGTCCGAGCCAGGTCAGGTTCTCGGCCGCGCGGCTGGGCAGGCTGCCCGGCATGGTGCGAGTGAAGCCGTCGTGCTCCTGCGGCAACAATGTCTCGCGCTCGACCGGCCTGTCGCTGACCACCCAGACATCCGCCGCCTGGCCGCCGCGCTGCATGGCAATCGCCGTCGGGTCGAGCGAAAAGCCGACACGGGCGAAGCCGCCGGGCATCACCGTCCAGCCTTCCGGCGTGCGCGCCAGATAGACGCGCAGGCTGGCAGGCCGCGGCTCCAGCAAGCCGTCGACGAACACCGGCGTGGTCGACAGCGTCACGGCTTCCTGGCCGACGAAGCCGGCGCCGTCCGCCTCGATCCGCGCGATGAGTTCGGCCCGCTCGCCGGCCGAAAGGGACGATCCGAGCCGGGTCGCGCCATCGTCCTCGAAGGCAAGCCGGGTCGAGAGCGCCGGGCCGACCACCATGCGGTCGATATTGGCCAGCACATGCGCGCGCTCCGCCTCTTGCCCGCACCACCAGGTGGCGATGCTCGGCAGCTTGAGATCGTCACCTTGCAGTTCTCGCGCGATCTTGGGCAGGAACGACAGCAATGCCCGCGTCTCCATCAGGCCCGAACCCAGCGCATTGACGGCCGAAACGGAGCCGCGCCGGATTGCCTCGACCAATCCCGGTGTGCCGATCTGCGAGTCCGGCCTGAGCTCCAGCGGATCGGCGAAAGCGGCATCGAGCCTCCGCCACAGGACGCCGATCGGCATCAGGCCGGAAACGGTTCGCACCATCAGCCTGCCGCCGGAAACGGTCAGGTCCTCGCCCTCGAGCAGCATGATGCCCAGATAGCGGGCGATATAGGCGTGCTCGTAATAGGTTTCGTTGAGCGGTCCCGGCGTCAGGATAGCGACGCGGCCGCCCGACTCCCTTGCCATAGCGTTCAGCGCGTCGCGGAAGCGGCGGAAAAAGCCGGCAAGCCGATGCACATGCATCTCGCCATAGATATCCGACAGCGCGCGCGTTGTGGCGACGCGGTTCTCCAGCGCGAAGCCTGCGCCCGACGGCGCCTGGGTGCGATCGCCCAGCACCCACCAGCGGCCGTCCGGGCCACGGCCGAGCTCGAAGGCGACCATATGCAGAAAATGCCCGTTGGCCGGCCGGACGCCGGCTATCGGGCGCAGATATTCCGGGCTGGCTGCAATCAGGCCGGCCGGCAGAATGCCTTTCTCGACCAACCGGTTCGGCCCGTAAATGTCGGACAGGATCGCCTCGAACAGGTCGGCGCGCTGGACGAGGCCGGCGCTGATCTCGGCCCATTCCTTCTCGTCGATCAGCAGCGGGACATGCGCGAGCGGCCACTCCCGCTCATTGGCGCCAGCCTGCTCATAGACACGGTAATAGACGCCGGCATCGCGCAGATACTGGTCGGCGCGGGCAAACCGTTGCCCGAGCCGATCCGCCCCGAGATCGTCGAGCGCGTCGATAAAGGAGCGCCAGGCCGGGCGCGGGCTGCCGGCCGCGTCGACCATCTCGTCGACGACGCCTTCGATCGGTCGGTAGCGTTCCAGCAGGCTCGGCGCCCGCGGCCTGCCGCCCGCCCGTCTCTGATTCCCCTTGGCCATTGTCGATCAGAATCTCGCCGGCTGCCTGAGGTCAAGGGTCATGGGGAACTCTTCAGCAGCTTCTTCGTCACGCAGCACATAGCCGCCCGGCGTGTGGCCGCGCGGTTCGAACCGGGCAAGCCGTCGCGCCTCGGCCTCGTTGCCGTTGACTGGGAAGGTGTCGTAGTTGCGGCCACCCGGATGCGCGACATGGTAGACGCAGCCGCCGACCGAGCGGCCCGACCAGCGGTCATAGATGTCGAAGACCAGCGGCGTGTTGACCGGCAGCGCCGGATGCAGGCCCGACGCCGGCTGCCAGGCCTTGAAGCGAACGCCGGCCACCGCGACCTCGCGATTGTCGGTGACCTTCATCGGCACGAGGCGGCCGTTGCAGACGATGGCGTGACGCTCCGGATTGAGGCCTTCGGTTCGCACCTGCAGCCGCTCGACCGAGGAATCGACGAAGCGGACCGTGCCGCCGATAGCGCCCTGCTCGCCCATCACATGCCACGGCTCTAGCGCCTGCCTCAACTCCAGCTTGACGCCGGCATGTTGGACCTCGCCGCAGAACGGGAAACGGAATTCGAGCTGGGCCGCGAACCATTCGGGGCGGAAATCGAAGCCGTCGAGCTTCAGATCCTCCAGCACGTCGAGGAAATCCGCCCAGACGTAGTGCGGCAGCATGAAACGGTCGTGCAGCGAGGTGCCCCAGCGCACGAAGCGTCCGTCGAGCGGGTTCCTCCAGGCGCGGGCGACGATCGCGCGGACCAGCAATTGCTGTGCGAGGCTCATGCGCGCATTGGGCGGCATCTCGAAGCCGCGGAACTCAACCAGCCCGAGCCGGCCGGTCGGGCCATCCGGCGAGAACAGTTTGTCGATGCAGATTTCGGAACGGTGCGTATTGCCGGTCACGTCGGTCAAGAGATTGCGGAACAGCCGGTCGACCAGCCACGGCAAGGGCGCCTCGCCCTTCTCGGGATGCGGCACCTGCGCCAGCGCGATCTCGAGCTCATAGAGCGAATCGTGCCGCGCCTCGTCGATGCGCGGCGCCTGGCTGGTCGGGCCGATGAACAGGCCCGAAAACAGGTAGGACAGGGACGGATGCCGCTGCCATTGCAGCACCAGGCTCTTCAGAAGGTCTGGCCGGCGCAGGAACGGGCTGTCATTGGGCGTCGCGCCACCGACCACGACATGATTGCCGCCGCCGGTGCCGGTGTGGCGGCCGTCGATCATGAACTTGTCGGTGCCGAGCCGCGATTGCCGCGCTTCCTCGTAGATAGCCGTGGTGGTGGCAACGCATTCCTGCCAGTTGGCGGCCGGATGGATGTTCACCTCGATGACGCCGGGATCGGGCGCGACGCGGATGACGTTGAGGCGCGGGTCGTGCGGCGGAGCATAGCCCTCGATATGCACCGGCAACCCGATGGCCTTGGCAGCATTTTCCGCCGCCGCCACCAGTTCGAGATAATCCTCCAGCGCCTCGACCGGCGGCATGAACACGCAGAGCCTGCCGTCGCGCGGCTCGACGGTGAGTGCGGTCCGCACCGCGCCGCCGATCTCGGTCAGTCGCTGCTCGACCCGGTCCTGCTGGGCCGTGGCGGCAGTGAAGGAGGCCTCAGCCTGCTGACGCGCCATCTCGTTCGCACCGCCGGCCGGAGCTTCCGGCAGGATTTCGGCGCGCGCAGGCAGCGGGCCACGTGGCACTGAGGGGTCGACAGGCACGATGTAAGGGAATTGCGCCGGCGGAACATAGGGCAACGTACCGAGCGGCAAGCGGTAGCCGACTGGAGAGTCGCCCGGCACTAGAAACAGGCGCCCGCGCCTGGTCTTCCATTTTTCCGAGCGCCAGCGCTGTCCAGCGGCCTGGCTGTTCCAGCGCTGCACCGGCAGCACATAGCCTGACGGCTTGGTCAGGCCGCGCTCGAAGACGCGCGCCATGCGGCTGCGCTCTTCCGGGTCCTCCAGCTTCGAATTGGACGGATCGACATTGTCCGGCAGCTTGCCTTCCTTGAGCAGCCACTCGCCCGGATCCTCATAGGCCTCGCCGACCATCGCCTTGTCGATGCCGAGCTCGCCGGCGATCGCCGTGAGCAGGCTTTCGGCCTGTTCGGGTCCGATGGCGGCGCTGCTCGTCTCGCGCGCGATCAGCGACGGATCGCGCCAGATCGGCTCGCCATCGGTGCGCCAGTAGAGCGAAAAGGTCCAGCGTGGCAGGCTCTCGCCCGGATACCACTTGCCCTGGCCGTAATGCAGGAAGCCGCCCGGCGCAAAGCGCTCGCGCAGCCGGCGGATGAGCTGGTCCGCCTTGTCGCGTTTGGTCGGACCGACGGCCGCCGTGTTCCATTCCGCGGATTCGAAATCGTCGATCGACACGAACGTCGGCTCGCCGCCCATGGTGAGCCGCACGTCGCCGTCTTTCAGCACCGCGTCGACCTTTTCGCCCAGTCGATCGAGCGCCTCCCAGCTTTCGTCCGAAAATGGCTTGGTGATGCGCGGATGCTCGGCGATGCGGTCGACCCGCATGTCGAAGTTGAAATCGACATTGGCGAAGCTCGCCATGCCTGAGATCGGCGCGGCATTGCGGAAATGCGGCGTCGCGGCAAGCGGCACATGGCTTTCGCCGGTGAGCAGGCCGGAGGTCGGGTCGAAGCCGATCCAGCCGGCGCCCGGAATATAGACCTCGCACCAGGCATGCAGGTCGGTGAAGTCGACAGCGGTCCCCGGCGGTCCGTCGAGCGAGACGAGATCCGGCTTCAACTGGATCAGATAGCCGGAGACGAAGCGCGCGGCTACGCCCAGATTGCGCAGGATCTGCACCAAGAGCCAGCTCGAATCCCGGCACGAGCCCTTGCCGGCGGCCAATGTCTCCTCGGGCGAATAAACACCCGTCTCCATGCGCACGATATAGGCGATCTCGCGCTGCAGCCTTGCATTGAGGCCGACCAGGAAATTGACGGTATTTGTCGGGCTGCGGTCGATCGTCCGAAGGAATGCCGTCAACAGCGGCCCGGCCGGCTCCGGCGCGCGGTAGATGGCGAGGTCTTCCCTGATCTCCTCCGGATAGTCGAAAGGGAAAATCTCGGCGCTTTCCTCAACGAAGAAGTCGAATGGGTTATAGACCGTCATGTCGGCGACGAGGTCGACCTCGATCTTCAATTCCGTCACCGGCTCCGGGAAGACGAAGCGGGCGAGGAAGTTGCCGTAGGGATCCTGCTGCAGGTTGACGAAGTGGTTTGCCGGCTCGACCTTCAGCGAATGGCTGAGCACCTTGGTGCGCGAGTGCGGCGCTGGCTGCAGCCTGATCACCTGGGGACCGAGTACCACCGGCCGGTCATATTTGTAATGGGTCAGGTGATGAACGGCTGCCTGAATTGCCATGGTGCCCCGGAGTTCGGCGTTTCAATTCGCCGAACCCTGACATAGATGCTGGCCATTCTCCAAGCAGAGATGTTGCGCTGCACCTAATTTAAGCAGCCTTACCGGCTTAGAAAAACGCCTGGATCCCCGTCTGCGCCCTTCCGAGGATCAGCGCATGCACATCATGCGTGCCTTCGTAGGTGTTGACCGTCTCCAGGTTCTGCGCGTGGCGCATCACGTGATAGCCGATCTGGATGCCGTTGCCGCCATGCATGTCGCGGGCCTGGCGGGCGATGTCGAGCGCCTTGCCGCAATTGTTGCGCTTGACGATCGAGATCATCTCCGGCGCCATCTTGCCTTCGTCCATCAGCCGGCCGACGCGCAGCGAGCCCTGCAGTCCGAGCGCGATCTCGGTCTGCATGTCGGCGAGCTTCTTCTGGAACAATTGCGTGCCGGCGAGCGGCTTGCCAAACTGTTTTCTGTCGAGGCCGTATTGCCGCGCCCGGTGCCAGCAATCCTCGGCCGCGCCCATCGCTCCCCATGAGATGCCGTAGCGCGCCCGGTTGAGGCAGCCGAACGGACCGCCGAGGCCCTTGGCGTTGGGCAGCAACGCGTCTTCGCCGACCTCGACGCCTTCCAGCACCACCTCGCCGGTGATTGACGCCCGCAACGACAACTTGCCGTCGATCTTAGGCGCAGACAGTCCCTTCATGCCCTTTTCCACCACAAAGCCGCGGATCTCGTCCTTGCCGCTGTCGCCCTTCAGCTTCGCCCACACGACGAAGACGTCGGCGATCGGCGCGTTCGAAATCCACATCTTGGAGCCGGAGAGCTTGTAGCCGTTCGCCGTCTTCTCGGCGCGCGTCTTCATGCCGCCTGGATCGGAGCCGGCGTCCGGCTCGGTGAGGCCGAAGCAGCCGATCCATTCGCCCGACGCCAGCTTCGGCAGGTATTTCTTGCGCTGCGCTTCCGAGCCATAGGCATGGATCGGATACATGACCAGCGAGGATTGCACGCTCATCATCGAGCGGTAGCCTGAGTCGATGCGCTCGACTTCGCGCGCCACCAGGCCGTAAGTCACATAGTTGGCGCCAAGCCCGCCATATTCTTCCGGAATGGTGATGCCGAGCAGGCCCGCTTCGCCCATCTCGCGGAAGATCGACGGGTCGGTCTTCTCGTCGGCATAGGCTTCCTCGATGCGCGGCGCCAGCTTGTCGGCGGCGAAGGCGGCAGCGCCGTCGCGCACCATGCGCTCGTCCTCGGAAAGCTGGTCTTCGATCAGGAAAGGATCGTTCCACACGAAGGCGTTCTTCTCGGCGGCCATGGCCTCGATCTCCCGACATATTGTTGAGGTGGCCGGCTTATCGGACTCCGCGTGCAAAAAATCAAACGAAATTGCATCACGGATCAATGAGCATTAGTAATGGATCATGAATGTCCAGCGCCGCCTTCTACCCAACACCGCCGCCCTCGCCGCCTTTGAAGCGGTTGCGCGTCTCGGCTCCTTCACCGCCGCCGCGCGTGAGCTCGACCTGACTCAAGGCGCCGTCAGCCGGCAGATCGGCCTCTTAGAGGAGCAGTTCGGTCGCCGACTGTTCGAACGCGACAGCCGCAACGTCCGGCTGTCGCCGCCCGGCGAGATCTATGCCGAAGCGGTGCGCTCGGCACTTGGCCAATTGCGCGACGCAGCACTTGGATTGATGAGCAATCGGCATAGCGGCGTTCTCAACCTGGCTATCCTGCCGACCTTCGGCACACGCTGGCTGATGCCGCTGATCCCGGATTTCGTCGCCCGCCATCCCGATATCACCATCAACTTCGCCACCCGCATCGGACGCTTCGACTTCGCCCGCGAGCGGCTGGATGCCGCCATCCATCACGGCATGCCCGACTGGCCGGAGGCCGACTGCACGCTCTTGATGCGCGAGACCGTCATGCCGGTGGTTTCGCCCGAACTCCTCGCCACCCGCGCCATCGTGACGCCGGCCGATATCAGCCGTCTGCCGCTGCTGCACATGGCGACCCGCCCCGGCGCCTGGAGCGAATGGTTCGAGCATCAGGGGCTTGAGGCCCCGACCGGGCCCGGCATGCAGTTCGAGCAGTTCGGCACGGTCGCGCAGGCTTGCATGGCCGGCCTCGGCGTGGCGCTGCTGCCGGAAATCCTGATTGCCGGCGAATTGCAGCGCGGCCAACTGGTGCCGGCGCCGGGCACGCCGATGCAAAGCCGCAGCGCCTATTACCTCGTCGTGCCGCACGACAAGCGCGGCCACCCGCCGGTCGCCAGCTTTCGCGACTGGCTGCTGGGCCAGATCGGCAAGGAGCCGGCAGTGCTCGCGTGGTAGCTATTTGCGCTTCATCGCCTCGGCGAGCGCCGCACCGAGCGCGCCCTGCGACGGCCGCTCCGGCTGGCGCTGCGGCGCTGGCGAGCGCGGCGCCGGCTTGCTGCCGCCGTGATCGCGGTGGCCGCCACGGGGCGCCCCGCCCTCGCCGCCATCCTTGCGCATCGACAGGCCGATGCGCTTGCGCTTGATGTCGACATCGACGACCCGCACCTTCACGACATCGCCGGCCTTCACCACTTCATGCGCGTCCTTGATGAAGCGGTCGGCCAGTTGCGAGACATGCACCAGCCCATCCTGGTGCACGCCAATATCGACGAAAGCGCCGAAGGCGGCGACATTGGTGACGGTGCCTTCGAGCAGCATGCCCGGCTTCAAATCCTTGATGTCGTCGACACCCTCGGCAAAGGTCGCCGTCTTGAAGCCGGGGCGCGGGTCGCGTCCGGGTTTTTCCAGCTCGGCGATGATGTCGCGCACAGTCGGCAGGCCGAAACGCTCGTCGACGAAGACGCGCGGGTCGAGCGCCTTCAGCGCGGCGCTGTCGCCCATCAGCGCGCGCACATCGCGGCCGCAAGCGGCGACGATCTTCTTCGCCACGCCATAGGCTTCCGGATGCACCGATGACGCATCGAGCGGCTCTGTCCCGTTCGGTATGCGCAGGAACCCGGCACTTTGCTCGAACGCGCGCGGCCCGAGCCGCGCAACCTTGAGCAGGTCCTTGCGGGTGGCAAACGGCCCGGCCGCGTCGCGATGCGCAACGATCGCCTCGGCGAGCGACGGCCCAAGTCCCGACACGCGCGCCAAAAGCGGCGCCGACGCCGTGTTGAGGTCGACACCGACGGCGTTCACCGCATCCTCGACCACTGCCTCCAGCGAACGGCCGAGCCGGTACTGGTCGACATCATGCTGGTATTGCCCGACGCCGATCGATTTCGGCTCGATCTTGACCAGCTCGGCCAGTGGATCCTGCAGGCGCCGTGCTATCGACACCGCGCCGCGCAGCGAGACATCGAGGCCCGGGAATTCCGCCGCTGCCGTCGCCGAGGCCGAATAGACTGAGGCACCAGCCTCGCTGACGATCACCTTGAGCGGCTTCGGCCCGGCACCTGCCGGCAGGTCCGAAAGCATGTCGGCAACCAGCTTCTCGGTCTCTCGGCTGCCGGTACCGTTGCCGATCGAGATCAGCTCGACCTTGTGCTGGCGGATGAGGGCGGCGAGCTCGGCCTGCGTGCCGCGCACGTCGTTCTTCGGCGGGAACGGATAGACGGTGGTGGTCGCCACAAGCTTGCCGGTGCCGTCGACCACCGCCACCTTGACGCCGGTGCGGATGCCTGGATCGAGGCCCATGGTCGGCCGCGAGCCGGCGGGCGCGGCCAGCAGCAGGTCCTTCAGGTTGCGGGCAAAGACATGGATCGCTTCTTCCTCGGCGCGCTCGCGCAGGTCGCGCATCAAATCGAGCGTCAGATGCAGCGACAGTTTGATCCGCCAGGTCCAACCGGCTACCTCCATCAGCCATTTATCCCCGGGCAGCGTCGCGCCGATCGCATAGGCGTTGGCGATCATGCGCTCGACCGGCTTCACCGGCGATTGATCGTCCGCATCGACCTCGATGTCGAGCGACAGCACCTCTTCATTGCGGCCGCGCAACATGGCCAAGGCACGGTGGCTGGGCACGCCAGACCAGCGCTCGACATGGTCGAAATAGTCGGAGAATTTCGCGCCGGCCTCCTGCTTGCCGTCGACGACTTTTGCGCGCAGGAAGGCGCGTTCCTTCATATAGGCGCGCAGCTTGCCGACCAAATCCGCATTTTCGGCGAACTGCTCCGACAGGATGTCTCGCGCGCCTTCAAGCGCCGCCTTGGCGTCGGCCACCTCTTCCGTGACATAGGCGAGCGCAAGCTCGGCCGGAATTTTCGAGCGATCGGCGAGGATCGCCTCTGCGAGCGGCCCGAGCCCGCGCTCCCTGGCGATTTCGGCCTTGGTGCGCCGCTTCGGCTTATAGGGCAGATAGATGTCCTCGAGCTCCGCCTTTGTGCCGGCCGCGGCGATCTTGGCTTCCAGCTCCTCGGTCAGCTTGCCCTGCTCTCGGATCGAGCTGACGATCGTCTCGCGCCGTGCGTCGAGCTCGCGCAGATAGCCGAGCCGCTCGGAAAGGTCGCGCAATTGCGTGTCGTCAAGCCCGCCGGTGACTTCCTTGCGGTAACGCGCCACGAAGGGGACTGTCGCGCCTTCGTCGAGCAGCCCGATTGCCGCCGCGGCCTGCTCCGGCCGCGCGCCGATCTCGGCCGCGATGATCGCTGCGATGCGTTTGATGTCCGATGCCATGCTGGTCCCTGCGGAAAAGAGCGGCGACCATAGGCCGGGATGCCGGCTGCGCCAACCGCAATGGTTTCATCACGCGCCGAAGGTCCACAGAAAACAGCTGTTGGAACCAGCCTCTGACCGGCTCAAACCATGCCGCTCAACGCTTCGAAGAACGCCACGAGCTCCCCATCCAGCTTATCGTCCACGGGCTCCGGTTGGGACGACATCTTGGCGATGACCATTTCCGTCTTCGGATTGACGTAAAGCCACTGGCCGTGAATGCCGATGCCGCAGAAGGCACCGCTGTCGTGGCCGGTCTGGTACCATTTGTTGCGATAGCGTCCCTTCGGGAACAGGAACGCCATCGTGCCGCGTTGCCAGGCTTCATGACTGCCGCCGGTGGCCACCGTGTCGCGCACCCAGGCTTCGGGCACGATGCGGCGGCCATTGGCCGTGCCGCCCTGCCGCATCATCTCGCCGATACGGGCAAGGTCGCGCGGCGTCATCGACATGCCGCCGGCGGTGCGCGCCGTGCCTTCCATGTCGACCGTCACCGACATCTCGCTCGCGGCTCCCAGCGGCAGCCAAAGCTTCTCGCTGAGCAATTGGCTGACGCGCATGCCAGAAGCCCGTTCGATCAGGATGCCGAGCACGTCTGAATTGGGCGAACGGTAGCGATAGGTCTGGCCATGCGGCTCGGCAAGCCGCTGGATGGTCATCAGGAACGCGGCGAGGCTCTCGGACCCGCCGCCGGGATTCCACAGCGTCGAGCGGCGGTAGCGGGCGAAGGCGCTTTCCGGATCGAGATAGGCTTCCTCGAAATCGAGGCTCACCGTCATGTCGAGCACGTTGCGCACGCTCGCGTCGCCATAGGCTGAGCCCTTGGCTTCGGGGATGTAGTGCGTTACCGGCGCGTTGGGATCGAACAACCCCTCGCCTTCCAGTATGCCTGCGAGGATCGCCGTCACCGACTTGCTGATCGAAAAGATGATGTGGCGCGCTCCGAACGGCATATGCGGCGCCGACCAGTCGCCGACAGGCTTGCCGGCCTTCAGGATCGTCAGCCCGTCCGTATCGGAACGCTTCAGAAAGCTCTCGACGGTCTCGCTGCCACCGGCGAGCGATATCTTTTCCTCAAGCAATGCGCCGAGCGATTTCGCTTGGCTCTCGCCGGCGGGCGCCGCCGCGATATGCGCGCTCGGCACCAGCTCGCCGACATTCTGGAACGACCATCGGTTGAACGGCGAAAGCCGCCAGTTGTCGAGCCGCACATCCTTGCGGGCAAAGCCGTATCTGGCCTCGAACGCGGTCTTGCCGCTCATGATGCTCTCCCGGATCTTGTTTTGCGGTTTCAGGCCAGCGCGGCGGCGATGGCATGCACCGCCTTCTGCGTCGCCACCGAATAGGCGGAATTGACGAAATCCGGATAGCTCGAAAGCTTCACAACGACCATCCTGTGTTCCCAGCTCATGTGGATCAATTGGCCGAACACGCCGCGGCACATCAGCGAGCGTGAGCGCGAATCCTCGATCCAGAACTGGTTGCGATAGCTGCCGTCGGGAAGGCTCGGGCTGAAATTCGGCCCGTGCTTGCCGCTGCGCGTCGCCACGATCCAGTCGGCCGGGATCACGCCGCCGCCATTGTCGAGGATCAGTTGCCCGAAGCGGCCATAATCGCGCAGCGTCGCGTTGAAGCCACCATCGGCCAGCGCATAGCCGGCGCTATCGACGGTGAAGCAGGCGCTCTCGTCGGCGCCGAGCTTCTGCCAGAGCTCTTCCGAGACCAGCTGCGCCAAGCGCTTGCCGCTCACCCGTTCCATGATGAAGGCGAGCACGTCGGTCTCGATCGAGCGGTATTCGAATGCTTCGCCATGCGGGCGCACCTTGTCCTTCAGCCGCAGGATCAGCTCGAACAGGTGCGACGACCACGCGAAGTCCGGGTCGCTGCCCGGCGGGATCGGCTTCCAGCCGGTCGCGACATCAACCTGACCGATCTCGGAATAGCGGTCGGTATATTCCTCGGAAAAGCGCACACCCGTCGTCATGTCGAGCACGTGCTGTACCGTGGCGCCGGCCCAGCCGGTCTCGACAAGCTCCGGCAGATAGTCGGTGACCAGCTTGCCCGGATCGATCAGGCCGCGCCCGACCAGGATGCCGCACACCGCTCCGGTGATCGACTTCGCCATCGATTGCGACAGATGCAGCGTGCGCTCGTCCATGCCGTTGAAATAACGCTCATAGGCTATCCTGCCGTCCTTCAGCACCAGGAAGCCGTCGGCATAGGTTTCGTCGAGCAGGCCCGCGAGCGTCGTCGGGGCGCCGTTGCTGTCGGCCACCGGCAGATCGCCGAGGTCCATCTCCGCGCGCTCGAGGCGATGGCGATGGCCGCTGCCGCGCCACACCTCGACGGTCGGCAGAAATTCGCGGATGTGCTGGAAGGCCCAGCGGTTCCAGGGCGGCCGGTCCCAGTCGAGCTTCGGCGGCACCAGCCTGGGCGGCGAGCCCTGCATGATCGGCGGCCGCGGGTCGGAATTGCGATAGGACGACAAGATTTCCTCCCGATGCATGTCGCCCAAAATATGGGAGCGGTTCCCAGAATGACATGCACAGAAACAGTCACAAGAAAGGGAGGCCGGAGCCTCCCCTCCTTTCATACGTCGCGCGAGATTATTTGCGCAGGTTGGTCCAGATCTTGTTGTAGATCTCCACCACATCCGGCGGGCACGGCGGCACGAATTCCGGCGTCGGCGAGCCGGCCGGCGGGCTGATTTCCGGCGAGTTGGCGAACTCAGCCGGCAGGAATTTATGGCTGCCGGCGATGCCGTTGTCGTAACCGGCAAACTCGGAGATCAGCGCCGCGTTCTCAGGCGCCATGACGAAGTCCTGGAACAGCTTCGCGTTTTCGAGGTTCTTGGCGCCCTTCAGCACCGCGACATTGTCCATCCAACCTTCGATGCCTTCCTTCGGATAGGCATATTTGATCGCCGGAATCTTCTGCCGCGAACGGTAGCTGGCGCCGTTCCACTGCTCCGAGACGATGACGTCGCCGGAGGTGATCTTGGTGATGGTGTCGTAACTGAAGGTTTTCCACGACGGCTTGGCGGCCGTTAGGATGTCGTTGATTTTCTTCAAATTGGCCTTGTCGGCGCCGCAGCGCGGCACGCCGGCATAGCGCTCGGCCGCATGCATGACGGTGTTGACGTCGTCCAACATGTTGATCTGGCCCTTCAGTTCATCGGGGGGATTGAACAGGATGGCCAGCGTGTTGATGTCGCCCTTGAACTTGTCCGTATTGACGGAGAACGCGGTCGTGCCGAATTGCCACGGCACGGTATAATGGCGACCGGCGTCCCAATAGATGTTGAGGAAGCGCGGGTCTATATTCTTGCCGTTCGGCATCGCGTTGGGCTCGGTTTTTTCGAGCAGGCCCTCTTCGATCATGATCTTCACAGTGTAGTCCGACGGCACGACGATGTCGTAGCCGGAATTGCCGGCGCGCACCTTGGACAGCATGGTTTCGTTGGAATCGTAGTCGTCCAGCGTCACCTTGACATTGTACTGCTTCTCGAATTTTTCGATCAGCTTGGGGTTGGTGTAATCACCCCAATTGTAGATGTGCAGTTCGCCGTCGGCGAGCGCCGGCACTGCCCATAACAGAACGGCCGCGGAAACGGCCGCCATCAGTTTTCCAGACATTTTATGTTCTCCTTGCCTTCCCATTGTTGTGTTGGAGCTCGTGGATCATTTTGCGCGTCGCCGTGCGATCAGGAACGAAACCGAGACGAACAAGATCGACACCAGGAGCAGGATCGTCGAGATGGCGTTGATCTCCGGCGTCATCGGTCGCCGGATCTGGTTCCAGATATAAAGGGGCAGCGTCGTCTGGCCGGGGCCGGCAACGAGCTGGGTGATGGTGAAATCGTCGAAGGAGACGATGAAGGCCAGCGCCGCGCCCGACATGATGCCGGGCACCAACAGCGGCAGGGTGATCCGCTTGAAGGCGTTCCACGGCGTCGCATAGAGATCGGCGGCCGCGTATTCCAGCGTCAGGTCCATGTCCTCGAGCCGCGCCCTGATCGGCATATAGGCAAAAGGGATGCAGAACACGGTGTGGGCCAGGATCAAATTGCCGATGCCGAAATTCAGACCGAGCGTGCCGGCGATCAGCGCGAAGAAGGAAAGCGTCGCCACCGCGGTGATGATCTCCGGCACCATCAGCGGCAGGTTGATGATCATGAAAGCGGCGGCGAGCCCGCGCCATGGCTTCACGCGCGTCATGCCGATCGCCGCAAGCGTTGCGCAGATGGTCGAGACAATCGTCGCGGTCACCGAGATGATCAGCGTGTTTTTCGCAGCGCTGTGGAACTCCTCGTTGAGGAATGCGCTGCCGTACCATTTGAGCGTGACGCCTTCCCAATGCGTGACCAGCGAGCCGCTGTTCAAAGAGAAGATCATCAGGATCAGCACCGGTGTATAGAGCACCAGCAGGCAGATGATGGCGATCGAGCGGAAGCCCGGCTGGTCCTTGATATCCATGACGCGGGGCTCAGCCATGCTGCACCTTCCCCGACGTGTTGCGGACATAGAAGAACAGCGCCACCAGCACCGCCGCCATCAGGATCAGCGCCTGCGCGCATCCCAGCGGCCAGTTGCGGCCCGAGCCGAATTGCTGCGCGATCAGATCGCCGATCATCAGGTGCACGCCGCCGCCCAGGATCAGCGGCGTCACGTAGGCGCCGAGCGCCGGGATGAAGACGAGCAGGCAGCCGGCGATGATGCCGGGCTTGGACAGCGGAATGATCACCCGCCACAGCACCTGCCGGCGCGTCGCGTAAAGATCGTAGGCTGCCTCAACCAAGCGGAAGTCGAGCTTCTCCAGACTCGAATAGAGCGGCAGCACCATGAACGGCAGGAATGCGTAGAGGAGGCCGAGCTGGATGGCGAAGTTGGTGTAAAGCATCGTGATCGGTTTATCGATCACGCCGAGCGCCAGGAGCGCATTGTTGATCAGCCCCTCGTCGCGGATGATGAACATGATCGCCAGCGTGCGGACCAAAAGGTTCGACCAGAACGGGATGGTGATCAGGAGCACCCACCAGTTGCGCTGCGCCGGCGGCCGCGTCGCCATGAAATAGGCGGTCGGAAAGCCGAGCAGCAGGCAGATGATCGTCGTCACCACCGCGAACAGGAAGGAGCGCAGATAGATGATCAGGAAGTCCGGCGTGAACTGCAGCGTGTCGTCGAAAATGTCGCGCTGGAACAGGAAGTTCAGATAGGCGTCGGTCGAGAACTGCCACTGCACGCCGCCATAAGGCGCAGCGACCAGGAATGAATAGACGCAGATGATGACCAGCGGCAGCACGCCGAAAATGCCGATGATGATCAGCGCCGGCAGTGACAAGAGCCGGTTGCGCCGCGCGCTGGTTTTCACCGCCTGGGCTTCAAACAACGCGGCCTTGGAGAGCGGGGCTGAGGAGAGAGCAGCTGTCGTCATCAGTCTTTCAGGACGCGGGCGGCGTCCTCCTCGAACTGGATGCCGACCTTGGCGCCGGTCTCGTAGGTCACCGCGCTCGAACGGCTGTTCTGGTGGCGCACGATGAAATTCTCGCCGTCCCCGTCGAGTTTTACGTGGAAATGGGTGTCGGTGCCGAAATAGACGATGTTGGAGAGCGTGCCGGTAATCGTGCCCTTGGTCGGATCGGGTACCAGATCGGCATGCTCGGGACGCACCACCAGCGTCACCTCGCCGGTCGGATTGAAGCCTTCTGGATAGCCGGCACTAATCGTGGCGCTGCTGGCGAATTTGACCGTCGCCACGCCGCCCTGCTTCGACACCACAGTGCCGGGCAGGAAGTTCGTCTCGCCGATGAAGTCGGCGACGAAGCGTTCGGCAGGCCGGTCATAGATGTCGCGCGGCGTGCCGACCTGCAGGATCTTGCCGGCCGACATCACCGCGATGCGGTCGGACATGGTCAGCGCTTCCTCCTGGTCATGGGTGACGAAGATGAAGGTGATGCCGGTCTCGTTCTGCAGCCGCTTCAGCTCGATCTGCATTTCCTTGCGCAGCTTGTAGTCCAGCGCCGAGAGCGGCTCGTCGAGCAAGAGCACTTTCGGCTGCGGCGCCAGCGCCCGGGCCAGCGCCACGCGCTGCTGCTGGCCGCCTGAAATCTGGCTGGTGCGGCGGGCCTTCAGCGCCTCCATCTTGACCAGCTTCAGCATCTGGGCGACGCGCGCCTCGATCTCGGCTTTCGGCTTGCCCAGCATCTCCAGTCCGAAGCCGATATTCTGCGCCACCGTCATATGCGGGAAGAGCGCATAACTTTGGAAGACGGTGTTGACCGGGCGTTTGTAGGGCGGCAGCGGCGCGATGTCCTGGCCGTGCAGCAGAATTTCGCCGGCGGTTGGGAAATCGAAGCCGGCAATCAATCTCAGCAGCGTCGTCTTTCCGCATCCGGAGGGGCCGAGCAGTGTGAAAAACTCGTTCTCGCGGATCGACACCGATACCGTGTCGAGGGCGGCTACCTGGTTTTCGCCGGTTCCGAAAACCTTGCGAACACCGCGAACTTCGATCGCGTTCTTACCCGGTTGTTCCGGCACGATTACCCCATTGAGAGCGCCTGCTCTTGTCGGCAGGTGTGTTCCTGTTTTGATTGTCACCACAAGCCGGTCGGCTTGGCAACTGCGCAGCAGTGACTCGATCCCGAGTCCCCATTCAATTAAGCAATTCCTATGCCATCGTTAGGCTTGGTAGGTGATCCTCCCTCCACAGATGGTGGTCACCGGACGCACGGTGTGCAGCGCCTCCGGCGCGGTCGCCTCGATATCGGCCGACAAAACGACGATATCGGCGAGATATCCGGGTTTGAGGCGGCCCTTGCGATGTTCATTGAACTCCGCATAAGCGCCCTCGAGCGTGTAGCCCTCTATTGCCTCCTGCAACGAGAAGCTCTGGTCCGGCATGCCTTCTGCCCAAGGCTTGCGCATCACTGCCGCCTGGATCGACAGGATCGGATCGACCGGCGAGACCGGCCAGTCGGAAGCGAACACCACGCGCGCGCCTGCGTTTTTCAGCGTGCGCCAGGCATAGCTCAACGGCCACTTGTCGCGGCCGATGCGCGAGATCGTCGGCTCGAGCGGGAAGTTCAGTGCGCCGGGCGGATGCGCCGGCTGCATCGACGCCAACACGCCGAGCTCGGCGAAGCGCGGCACGTCGGCGGCCGTGATCACCTCGATATGCTCGACGCGATGCCGGCTGTCGCGCCGACCGTTCTTCTTCAGCGCCGCCTGATAGCCGTCGAGCACCGCCCGCACGGCGCCGTCGCCGATCGAGTGCACGGCAATCTGCAGGCCGCGCCTGTCGGCCTCGACCGCCACCTCGGCGAAATGCTCAGGCGAAAACAGCGGCTCGCCGCGCCATCCGGGGCGGTCGGCATAGTCGTCGACCATCACCGCCGTCCAGGAATCCAGCACGCCGTCATAGAAGACCTTGACCATGCCGGACGTCAGCCATTCTGAATTATAGGTCGCGGCCATTCGCGAGGCCTTTTCCAGCATCTCCAGCTTCATGAAGTTCTTGAAGTGGAACGGGATCTTGGTGCGGCAGAGCAGCCGCCCTTCCTTTTCCAGCCCGGCCAGCAGCTCCAGCTGATAGAGATTGCCGTCCATGTTCTGGATGGAGGTGATGCCATGCTTGGCGCACCACTCGAGGCCGCGATGCATCAGGTCCCGATCGGCAGCCAGTTCCTTCGCCGAAGGATAAGGATCGGGCTCCGCGCCTTCCAGGCCAAGCCGCGTCCGGTTGGCCCCGTAATGGTCGAGGACCGGTCCGAAGGCCTCGCCTTCGCGCAGCTCGCCGGCGGCGAGCCCGTCGGCCTCCATGACGATCTCGTTGCCTTGTCCGACCTCCCTGCCATTGAGCAGCCCGGCCTCTTCCAGGGCCTTGGTGTTCGCCCACATCGTATGGTGGTCCGAAGCCGACATGGCGAAGGGACGATCGGGAATGATACGGTCGAGATCGTGGCGCGTCACCGGCTCCGGCAGGATGGCGTAGTCGACGCCGGCGCCGATCAGCAGCCTGGCGTCCGGGCGCTTGGCCGCGAAATCCTGGATCGCGTCGCGCAACGCATCGAAGCCGTGCACACCTGCCAGATGCAGGTTGTCGAGTTCGGCCGCGCCGCCGAACAGATGCATATGCGCTTCGATGAAGCCCGGCAGAACGGAGCCGCCCTGCGCATCGACGACCTTTGTCGTCGGACCTTTGAGCTCCTCGATGGAAGCGCGGCTGCCGATGGCGATGATGGCGCCGTCCTTGACGGCAACAGCTTCAGCGGCGGGATTGTCGTCGTCCATGGTCAGCACACGGCCGTTGACGACCACCAGATCCGCACCACCGCCCGCAACCGACATCGCGACTCCACATTTTGCTGAGGGATCGGCAACGCCAGATCCAACGAGCCGCCGCTCCATATGGACAGCGCCGTGGGACAAATCGATGCCGATGCGCCGTCTTCGAAATTCCCCTTGTTATCGTTGAAGACAGCGTGGATAAAAGAATGCGACTGTTTATTCGCGTTTGTCAACAGCCGGAATTTGGAATGTATAGTGGACTGCACCGCGCGCCGATGGTGGGGTCGAGCGGGGAACGGGGGCAACGAGCAGTGAAGCGCAGTCTCGACCGCAAGACCAAGATAGCGCTCGAACCGCGCAAGCAGCCGCGGCAGCAACGGTCAAGCAAGGTGGTCGACAGGATTCTCGACGCAGCGCTGATCCTGACCCGCGAGCAAGGAACCAAGACCCCGACGACGCTCGCCATCGCGCAGCGCGCGGGCCTGTCAGTCGGTTCGGTCTACCAATATTTCCCCAACAAGGAAGCCATCCTGCTCGAACTCGGCAGGCGTTGGCTGTCGTCCTTTCCCGAGGTGATCGCCAAGCGCATCAAAGTCTCCCCACCCACCAACCGCGAAGAGTTTCGCCGCGAAGTGCGCAAGCTCTTCATCGACACGTCGAGGATCTATCTCGACAACGCGACCCTGATGCCGGTGATCGAGGCCATATCGGGCAACGCCGACCTGAGGCCGATCCAGGACGAATACGACAAAGAGATCATCGCCCTCTACGCAGCCTGGCTGCAGCATGTGAACCCGGCCCTCGAGGAAAAGACCGCCAAGCGACTGGGCCTGGTGATGATGGAGGTCGGGCACGCCTGCAGGCTTGTCGGACTGAAGCGGGATCGCAAGACATTCGACCTCATCGAGGACGATGTGGAAGCCATGTGGCTGGCTCTCGTGAACCCCTATCTCAACCTCGACTGATTTCGCATTTCCAACTGATTTCGCACTCCAGGGGAATTCCATGAAAACTGTCTTTTCGCCTCTCCACGCGGGCCATTCAGGCCAGATGGAACTGGTCACGTCGGCGATCGTGTCGGGTTTCGAGAAACCGTCGCGGGCCGAATTCATCAAGGCGCGGGTGGAGAGCGAGAAGCTCGGGCCGATCATCGGTCCGGTCGAGCATGATCTGACCGCCGCAAAGCGTGTGCATGAGGCTCACTACATCGATTTCCTGCCGACGGTGTGGCCGCAATGGGTCGCCGCCGGCTTCACGGGATCGGCGATGGGGTTCACCTGGCCAACCCGCGGCCTGCGCGGCGATGTGCCGCCGAAGCGCGTCGATGCCTTGCTCGGCTATTATTCCTTCGACGCCGGGGCCACCTTCGTCGAGGGCACCTGGGCGGCGATCAAGTCGTCCTATGATGTGGCACTGACCGCCGCCGCTTTGGTCAAGGACGGCGAGCGCAGCGCCTTCGCGCTTTGCCGCCCGCCCGGCCATCATGCCGGCGCTGCCTTCATGGGCGGCTACTGTTTCATCAACAACGCCGCCGTCGTCGCGCAGTGGTTCCGCGACCACGGCGCCAAGCGCCTTTCAATCCTCGATGTCGATTACCATCACGGCAACGGCACGCAGGAAATCTTCTATCGCCGCGGCGACGTCCAGGTGCTCAACCTTCATGGTGATCCGATGGTCGAGTATCCGTTCTTCCTTGGCCATGCCGACGAGCGCGGCGAAGGCGAAGGCGAAGGCTTCAACATCAATTACCCGATGCCTTTCGGCACCGATTGGGACGGCTGGAGCGCGTCGCTGGAGGACGCCTGCGCCAAGCTCACGGCCTACGCCCCCGATGTCGTCATCGTCTCGCTCGGCGTCGACACTTTCGAGAAGGACCCGATCAGCCAGTTCAAGCTGAAGAGCGTCGACTATCCCAAGATCGGTCGCCGTATCGCCAAGCTCGGCCTGCCGACGTTGTTCGTCATGGAAGGCGGCTACGCCGTGGAAGAGATCGGCATCAACGCTGTCGGCGTGCTGACCGGCTTCGAGGATCGCTAAGCCCCTTTTCAAGGCCATGCGCTCCCGGATGCAACCGGGGGCGTATTTTTTTAACGACCTCGCCTCGAAATCATCGGCTCAATTCAGCTTTGAACTACCGCCAAATAACGCGAAGACCGGCTGCTGAGTCGCAATGCGAGTCTATCGGATTCGATTTTGTCAAATCGCGTTTGATGTCAGATTCATCTGCGGGTAGATTAGACCCGAATCAGCCGGTCCACGGGGGCGCGGCGACCACCCAAAGTCTCGAGTCCGGCGCCAGGCCGGCACCAGACGCGGACGGTTTCGCGTTCCCTAAAAGGATTCGGCGCGGTTGGGCGCCGTTCGCGCCCGTGAGTGTGTCTTCGTAAACGTGACGCGTTTCGGGTCCGGCCGTTGGCTTCGCCAGCACCGGGCACAAGGATCGATTCCGGCAAGAATCCAAGAATTAAAATGAGCAGTCCCGCCGCGCTTCTCCAACCCGACGCTTCAGGCTCGCGCCTGACGTCGCGCGGCGATCTCACCAGCTTCTTCATGCAGCTCGCCGCCGATATCGGCGCCGACAGCTACATGCTGGTCGCCATCGTGCATGACCAGGACCGTAACGATGCGCGCATCGTCTCCTCCAACTGGATCTTCGACGCCATAGAGCTGATCGGCAAAAGGCTGATCGCCAATTTGGCGCTAGGCCCCTTGACCGTGGCGCCGGGCGTACGCCCGAAGCCGTTGGTGGCGGCGCACGCGCCCGACGCCGGCGCGTTGCTGACCGGCGAGGAAGCCCGCCTGCTCGACGTGCTCGGCCACGCCGAAATCTATTCGCTGCGGCTCAATGTCGGCCGGCAGCGCCTGTTCGTGCTGTTCTCGGCCGCCGAGGCAGGCAGGATCGACCTGGCCGCGCTGATGAAGGCACAGCTCAAATGCTGCTATGCGCTTTCCAGCATTCCGCAGCTGATCGCGGCGGCATCCATGCAGGATCCGCTGTCGGACCGCGAACGCGAGTGCCTGTTCTGGGTCTCGGAAGGCAAGACCACCGATGAGGTGGCCGTCATCCTCGGCGTCTCGTCGAACACCGTCAACAGCTACATCACGCACGCCATCCAGAAGTTCGCGGCCTCGAACCGCGCGATGGCGATCGCGACCGCGATCAGGAGCGGCATCATTTGAAGCACGCACAGGTCAAAGAGGCGGCCGCCGCCCTTTTCAACGATCAGCGCAATCCGTTCGGCGCCTTCTCGCTCGGCTCGGAGACCCATCAAGCGGTCACCATTCCGGATGCCGTGCGTCGCTGCCGCTGGATTGCGGTCGATATCAATGCCTCGGCGTTCGGCCTCTATTTCGTCAGCCCCTCGCCCGAGCGCGCGCGTCTCGTGGTGTGTTTCGATTCCGACTATCCCGGCACCGCTGTCGCGACCAAGTTCATCTCCGGCGCCAATGGCGAGGACATGGTGCGCCACAGCCGGCTCTCGACGGCGCCGCGTTGGTGGGCCGACGACGGCAGCGCCGGATCGCGGCAGGTCTTCCACTCGCTCGCCTGGGCCGAGCCGACCACGCCGCTGGCGCCCGGCACCAACGGCATCGCCTTTCCGGTGCATGCCGATCGCGGCCAATGCGGGCTGGTCGTCTTTCTCGGCTCGGAGATCGCGCTGTCCGACGAAACGCTGTGCGAGATCCACGCCCGCTCCTTCGCGCTTTTCGCGGCGGTCGCCCGCATCCGCCCCGGCGACACCGGCAGGGCGCGTTCAATCTCCAAGCGCGAGCTGGAATGCCTGAAGCTGACCGCCAACGGCAACACCAGCGAGGAGATCGCAAAGCTCCTCAAGCTCTCGGTGCATACCGCCAACCAGTACCTCACCCAGTCGACGCAGAAGCTCAACGCGGTCAACCGCAACCAGGCGGTCGCCAAGGCGTTGCGGCTCGGCTTGATCGAGTGACGTCACGCCTGCGGGGGCGCTGAACGGGCCGCGGCTAAAACATGTCTCCCGAAAGTGGGAACCGGTTTCGGGGCAAAGACATGCGCAAAATCAAAAGCCTAAAGCGCAGGGAGCGAATTCAAAAGATTGCGACGCGCTTTAGGTCGGCTCGCCTGCTATCAATCTCAGGGGAATGCCAGCGGCTCGGTCCTGCGGATGCGAGCCTCTTCGATCGCGTCCTCGAGCAAGGCTGTGTTGTGCTCGGGCGTCTCGCCAGGCTTCTCGAACGACACGTAGTTGACCGTCACGGCGGCCTCGTGCTCGATCAGCGTAAGCTGGAAATAGACCGTCACGCCGCGCGGCCGAAGCTCGAGGTCGAGCACGATGCGCGGGCTGCCGCTCCAGTCGACATGCGCCTCGCCGCCATGGCCGAGCCGCAGCATGCCCGGCCGGAAGTAGAGCTCGGCCGCCGAATCCACCAGGTCCGAGAGGCAGGCGAAATGCTCGAGCCGGATGAAGGCGATATAGTCGGCAACGTCGATGAGCCTCAATTCGCCCACCACGGGCTCGATGGCGCTGGCGACGATCAGCTCGCGGGAATTGGCGTGTGGTTGCCGGTCCATGGGTTAGCGGCGTCCGTTCATTGGGTTGCTTTTCGTGCTGCCTTCTTCGAGTAGACGATCCGCACCAACTCGGCGACCGCCTGATAGAATTGCGATGGGATCACGCTATCAACCGAAACTTGCTTGTACATGGAGCGCGCGAGCGCCACGTCCTCGAAGATCGGGATGTTGTTCTCCCTGGCGATCTCACGGATCTTGAGCGCCACCAGGTCCTGTCCCTTGGCCAGCACGATCGGCGCGGAATCCTCCTCGCGCACATATTTCAGCGCGATCGAATAGTGCGTCGGATTGGCGATCACCAGCGTCGCGCGCGGCACGGCCGTCATCATGCGTTTGCGCGCCCGGTCGCGCGCCAGCGAGCGCAGCCGCGACTTGACGATCGGATCGCCTTCCGACTGCTTCAGCTCGTCCTTGACTTCCTGCTTGGTCATGCGCAGGTCGCGCCGCCAGTGGAAACGCGACCAGACGATGTCGACCACCGCGATCAGCCCCATGACGAAGACGATCGCCACCAATATGTCGACGAAGATGCCGCGTATGACCAGGCCGAACGAGACCGGATTGGTGATCATGCCGGCGAGCAGCTTGCGATGATCTTCCGAGAGCGTGAAGGTCAACACCGCGATGGCAAAGCCGAGCTTGGCCAGCGACTTCAGGAACTCGACCCAGCCCTGCACGCCGAACATCCGGCTCCAGCCCTTGGCGATTGAGATGCGCGACAGCTGCGGCCTGATCCGCTCGCTGACGATTTGCGGCATGTTCTGGAACACCGAGGCGCCGATGCCGGCAACCGTCAAGAGCACCAGCAGGCTGACGACGGCGCCGCCGATCTCGAACAAGACCTGCTTGTAGAGCGAGATGACGTCGGTCTCGGTGTTCATCGGCCAGGCTTCCGGCTTTTCCAGGAACGTCGACAGGAACATGCCGAGATCGACGATCGCGTCCTTGGCGTAGAAGACGGCGAAAACCAGTATGGCGAGGAAGGAGGCAAAGATCGCGGTCTCACGCGAATTGGGCAGCTTGCCCTGTTCGATCGTGTCGCGGATCTTCTTTTCTGTGGCTTCCTCTGTTTTGGAATCCTTGTCGACCGCTTCAGCCATGGCGTCCTGACCGAGCTATGATCGTCAGGCGGCTTCGGCGGTGGCGGTCTGCGTCGAGGGCAGCTCGAAGGCCCCTTCGCGCGACAGCCGGATGGCGGCGACCGATATGCTCTTGCGCGCCGCCATGATGTCGGCAAGGGCAATGCCTTCCGATCCTTGTCCGAGCTCGGATTCGATCATGCGGCGGGAGCGTGCGCCGATCGCCGAGAGCACCGATTCGGCGAGTTCCGGCGGCGCGCCGCGCAGCGCCAGCGTGACCAGTTCTGTCGATAGCCCGTCGAACAGCAGAACCCGGGCTTTTTGCGGCAGCAGCGGCAGATCGTCGAAGGCGAACAGCCGCGACCTGACGCCGGCGAGATCTGGCGTGCCGGCTTCCTCCAGGTCCTGCATAAGGTCGTCCAGTTCCGGCTTCGCCATTTCATTGAGCATGCTGGCGACGCGCTCCTGGCCGGCAGTGGTGTCCCGGCTGGCTTTCTGCGACAGCACGCTCACGCGCAGCTGGTTCTCGACGATCCGCGATGCCGCGTCCGGGATGTTGGCCATTGTCACCATGCGCTTGATGATCTGGCTGCGCATCGGTTTTTCCATGGTGAGCAGCACGTTGGCGGCTGTCTGCGGCGCAAGCTTCGACAGCACCATGGCCGATGTCTGCGGATGCTCGCCCGCAAGGAAGGAGCCGAGACGCGCCGGCTCGAGCTTCTCGAGGTCCGGCCATATCGGCGCAGGTCCTTCCGGGACAGGCTCGAACTTCTTGTCGCCCATGATGGCGCTCATTTCCTCGGGCGACAGCGATTCGTTGAGGATCGTATCCATCCGGTCGGCTGAATCGAGCAGGCCGGCGCCCTCGGTGAACTCGGCTTCGAACTCGGCGACGATCCGTTCCAGATCAGCCTGCGGAATGGTGCGTAGGAGACGCGCGCCCTCGATCAGCGCCTTCAGCTCGTCCTGTTTGAAGAATTTGAGCAGGCGGCTGGCCGCGGGCTTGCCCATGGCCACCAATATGGCCGCCGCCTTTTGCGGACGTGTGAGCGCCAATGCCGTCGTCATGCGTGTTGTCCTCGCTGCCGATTGGTCCGCCCGCCGGCCATTCTCAGGCGCTCTTCGTCGCGGCGATGATTTCGGTGAGCCGGATACCGAACCGCGTCGGATCGCTTTCCAGCACCGTGATCTCGCCACGCGCTATTCTGCGGCCGTTGACCACGACGTCGACCGGCTCGCCGATGCGGCGGTTGAGCGCGACGGTGGAACCCTTTTGCAGCGCCATCAGCTCCGACACGGGCATCTCCGTGCTGCCGAGGATGATCTGCACGTCGACCGGAATGGTCATGATGATCGAGGAATTGGCACCCGAATACAGCGCGCCATCCGGGCGCTTTTCCTCTTCCCGCAGCACGCCGCGCAGTTCCTCGATGGCGCGGTCGAGCTGTTCGTCGGGCTGATCGGGTTCGGCTTCCACCTTGGTTTTTGCCATCTGTCGTCTCCATGAATCCCGTGCCTGGCGTCAGCCCGGCATCAGTCCGTCGATGAAATCCTGCCCGGCGTCATGCGGATGGCTGATGCGGACGGTGTAGTTCTGCCCCAGCTTGCCGAACTCGCAGACAAACAGGGTCTTGTCGCGGGCGCTGAGCCTGGCGTTGAGCTGGGCGTTCTCCTCCAATTCGATCACCTGGCCGGGCTCGAACGCGGCGAGGTCGCCGAGCGTCAGCCGGGCGAGCGGCATCGTCGCTTCGAGCCGGACGGTCGAGCGCATCACCTCTTCGGAGAAGCGGGCCCGCCAGTCGAATTCACTGGCTTCGCCTTCTTCGGTTCTGGCGGTGGCTCCGCGCGTAGACAGAAGGACGCGCTGCGGAATCATCACCGTGATGGTGCCGGTATCGGTCGGCGTGGAGACACCGAACACGATGCGGACCGCGGCGCCGTCGCGCAGCACGCGCCGCCTCGCTTCGCCGCCCGACGTCGCCTTTGGCACCGGCAGGCGCAGCTCGAGCGAGCGCTTGCCGGATCCGTTGAGCGCCGCCGCGACCTCCTGGAACACCATGGTCGCGACATCGGCCTCGATCTGCGACAGGTCGCGCTCGATCGGCGCCACCGGCTGGTCGGGATCGCCGCCGAACAGCGCGCTCACCATCACGGCCACCGCATGCGCATCCATCACCAGCGTCATGGCGTCGGCCGAGGCCGGCGAAGACACGATGGTCAGCGCGAAGGCATCGCCGGCGCGCGAACGCGCCTCTGGAACGCGGCCGACCTCTACCACTTGCAGATCGACGGTCACCGCCGCGCCGAGTTCTGCGACAAGCGCCTTCTGCAGCAACGGCAGCGCCCGCTCGGCCATGCCGCGGCCGACGCCGATCACCTGCGCCGCCTCGCCGCTGTCGCCGACGAGCCGCTCGATGATCAACTCCCGGGTTTGCGAAGGACTGCCCGGACTTGTCATGACGGCAGGCGGCCCTGTCTGCGCTGCTGCATGCTCAGGCCGCCTTCTTCTCGGCGCTGCCGGTGTTCATTGTGCTCTGCTCGACCGCATCGATGGTCGGACGTTCGTAGGAGGATATGGTTTTGCGGCCGAATTCGATCGCCACCTGCGGCAGGGCGCCGTTCATATACGCAAGCAGTGTCTGTTTGACGATGATGTAGAGGCGGTTCTTCTTTTCGCGCACCGTCTTGATCTTGGTGGCGACCGGACCGACCACGGCATAGGACAGAAAGATGCCGAGGAAGGTTCCGACGAGTGCCGCGCCGATCAGGCCGCCGAGGATTTCCGGCGACTGGTCCAGCGCACCCATCGCCTTCACCACGCCGAGCACGGCCGCGACGATGCCCAGTGCCGGCAGGCCGTCGCCGACCGCGACCATCGCGTGATAGGCCTTCAGCTTGTCGGTACGAATCGTCTGGATCTCCTCGTCCATCAGCGCCTCGATCTCATGCGAGCGGGCGTTGCCGATGATGATGATGCGGCAGTAGTCGCAGATGAAATGGGTCAGGTCGTGGTTCTTCAGCACGGTCGGAAAGGCCTGGAAGATGGCCGACTCCTCCGGATTGTCGATATGCGCCTCGACCTCGCTGCGCGACTTCGAGCGCAGCTCGCGCATCAGGCTGTGCAGGACGCCCAGCGTCTCGAGGTAGTCGCGCTCCTTCGGCACCGCCTGTTTGAAGGCTTCGAGAATGCCCTTGCCGGTATCCTTGACCGTCTTCATCGGATTGGCGACGAGAAAGGTGCCGAGCGCGGCGCCGCAGATCACCACCGCTTCCCACGGCTGCAGCAGCACATGCAGATGGCCGCCCATGGCCATGAAGCCGCCGAGAACGCAGCCGAGCGTCACCACAAGTCCGATCAGAATGCCCACGACAGGTCCTTCCGCATGTCACATCGTGGATCAGGGATAGTCCTCGTGCCTTGTGTGAGGCTTGAATCGCAGGCATGGGAAGCGATTCAGCTTCGCGCAAGGAAGTGACGCTATTGTGCGGGGATAGCTTCGGCCGGAGGCACGCCCTTTGCTTAGTACCTACCTCAGCTACCAGTTGATCGCCAAAGACATCCCCAAGTCTATCGCCCGCATCGAGCAGCAGCCGACGGTCGATCGCGACACCCAATACTATCTGGCTAACATCACCAAGGTGAAATCGATCGACGATTTCGTCAAAAACGACCGCCTGTTCAAATACGCCATGAAGGCTTACGGGCTGGAGAACATGGACTATGCCAAAGCCTTCATGGTCAAGGCGCTCAAGGAAGGCGTCTCCGATCCCAACAGCTTCGCCAACAAGCTGACCGACAAGCGCTACGCCCAATTCGTCCGCGCTTTCAACTTCGCGGCGGATGGCGCCGATGCGACGGTCTACAATCCGGCGCAGCAGCTGGTCACGAAGAATTACGCAATGCAGGCTGAGATCGCCGGTCTCGACCCGGATTCGGACTATGTGAAGGGCGAGACGACATATTATCTCGCCAACATCACCAAGGTGAAATCGGTCGACGACCTGATGTCGAACGACCGGCTCTACACCTACGCGCTGGCCGCATTCGGTCTCGACTCCGCCACCGAAGACAAGGACCTGATCAGGCAGGTCCTTGAGGGCGGTGTGCGCGATCCGGACAGCGTTGCCAACAAGCAGACCAACAAGGCCTATGCCGGGCTGGCCTCGGCCCTCAACTTCGAGCAGTACGGCGCAAATGCCACCACCTATGTTCCAGCGCAGCAGCCGACCGTCGACAAATACCTGCGCCAGACCTTGGAAGAGGACGCCGGCCAGACCAACGAGGGCGTGCGGCTGGCGCTCTATTTCCAACGCAAGGCGCCGGACATCACCAGCTGGTACGACGTGCTGGCCGACACCGCTTTGGCCAGCGTGGCGCGTACCGCGCTCGGCCTGCCCGATTCCTTCGCTACCGCCGACATCGACAAGCAGGCGCAGCTGTTCGAGCAGAAGCTCGACATCAAAGACTTCACCGACCCCGAGAAGCTCAGCAAATTCCTGACCCGCTTCACCAGCATGTACGAGATCAACCACCCCACCTCGACAGCGGTGACGTCGGTCAGCGTGCTCTTCGCGCAGCCGACCAGTGTCGGCATATCCACCGACCTGATGATGGCCATGCAGCAGTTGAAGTTCTGAGAAGATCATGCAGGATAGCCTTTACGTCGCCCTTTCCTCGCAGATCGCGCTCGAGCGCCGTCTCGACACCATCGCCGACAACGTCGCCAACGCCTCGACAATCGGCTTTCGCGCCACCGGCGTGAAGTTCGAGGACGTGGTTTCGGGCACCGGGCCGAAGTCCGTTTCCTTCGCCTCCTCCGGCAAGACCTATCTTTCCGGCGCGCATGGCGCGCTGACCGAAACCGGCAACCCGTTCGACTTCGCCGTCCAGGGCGACGCCTGGTTCGCCATCGAGACGCCCGCCGGCACGGTGATGACGCGCGACGGCCGCTTCTCCATGAACGAGAACGGCGAATTGATGTCGATAGAAGGCTACCCCGTCCTGGACGGCGGCGGCGCCCCGATCCAGCTCGATCCGCGCAACGGCCCGCCCAAGGCGGGCGCCGACGGCTCGCTCAGGCAGAACGATCAGCTGGTCGGCGCGATCGGCCTCTATAATTTCGACCCCGGCGAGAATTTCGTCCGCTACGGCAATTCGGGTGTCGTTCCGGCGCGCACGCCCGAACCCGTCACCGACCGTTCGGACGTCGGTATCGCCCAAGGATTTCTGGAAGAGTCGAACGTCAACCCGGTGCTGGAAATGACTCGGCTGATCCAGGTGCAGCGCGCTTTCGAGAACACGGCGGCGCTGATGCGGCAGACCGATTCCTCCACCGACGACGCGATCAAGACGCTCGGCTCGAAGTGACGGCATGACGACCGGCTCGTCCCTGTTGCGCGCTTCCGACAGCCCGGCGGATACTGGACGGCCCGACAGGTTGGCCGCGCTCGAACGCATCTGGCAGCGGTTCGACGATCCGCAGGCACTGCTTTCACGCGGCGGCCGCGTCGTCGAGATCTCGCCGACGCATTACAAGGTCCGCGGCCTGTCCGGGATTGCCAGGCTCGGCGACATCGTCGAGCAGCGCGGCAAGGCCGGCGCACGCCGCGGCGAGATCGTCAAGATCGGCAGCGACGAGGTGGTGGTCGCGCCTTTCGAACGCAGCGCCGACGCCGGCATCGGCGATGCCGTCTTTCGCCGCGGCCCGCTCGCCGTCGCGCCGCATGTTTCCTGGCGTGGGCGCGCCATCGATGCCTTGACCCGCGTCATTGACGGCGGACCGCCGCTGATCAGGCCGAATGCCGCCGAGGTCGCGCATCGCGCGACGCCCGGCGCCCTGGCGCGTCAGCGCGTCGGCACCGGCTTTCTCACCGGCGTCAGGGTCATAGACATCTTCACGCCGCTCTGCTTCGGCCAGCGGCTCGGCATCTTCGCCGGCTCCGGCGTCGGCAAGTCGACGCTGCTTGCGATGCTGGCCGGCGCCGAGGCCTTCGATACGGTGGTCGTGGCGCTGATCGGCGAGCGCGGCCGCGAGGTGCGCGAATTCCTCGAGGATACGATCGGCGCCCAGAGCATGGCCAAGACCGTCGCCGTCGTCGCCACCAGCGACGAAAGCGCCATGATGCGCCGGCGCGCGCCCGATACCGCCATGTGCGTGGCCGAGCATTTCCGCGACCAGGGCCATCGCGTGCTGCTGGTGCTGGATTCCATCACCCGCTTCGCCCATGCGCTGCGTGAGGTGGCGACGGGAACCGGCGAGCCGCCGGTCGCGCGCGGCTATCCGGCTTCGGTCTTCACCGACCTGCCGAAGCTGCTCGAACGAGCCGGGCCGGGAGCCGAAGGCAAGGGTTCGATCACCGCCATCATTTCCGTGTTGGTCGACGGCGACGACCACAACGATCCGGTCGCCGATTCGGTGCGCGGCATCCTCGACGGCCACGTCGTGCTCGACCGCGCGCTTGCCGAGCAGGGCCGTTATCCGCCGGTCAATCCGCTGTCGTCGATCTCGCGCCTCGCCGACAAGGCTTGGAGCGCGGAGCAGCGCATGCTGGTGACCAGGCTGAAATCGATGATCGCGCGCTTCGAGGACACGCGCGACATCCGTCTGCTGGGCGCTTACCAGAGCGGCGCCGATGCCGAGCTCGACATCGCGGTGCGCCAGGTGCCGCTGATCTACGAGGCGCTCTCGCAATCACCGAGAGATCGCGCATCGGCCGATCCGTTCGCCGACCTCGCCCGCCACCTCAAGGGGAAGCTGAATGGCGATCAAGGAGACTGAGCTCCAATACACCGAGCGCATGTTGCGCGACATGCTTGCCGAGGCCGAGGCGGCGGAGAAAGCCGCTGCTGATGAAGCAAGAATTGCCAGGAACAGAGCCGTGCGCGCCAGGACGGAGAAGGCGACGGCTCTTCTAAGCAGCGCCAACAGGCCGCATCCGCCGAGGGCGACCGCTGACATGGCGCAGGCCAGCCGCGATTCGTTGCTCGACGGGCTTTTTCCCCGCACCGAGTGGCCGGAACCGCCGAAAGCCCATTTCCCGCGCCTCGCCGACAAGAGCGCGGACCGCCGCAGCGATTTCGTCATCGCCGCGCTCGGAATCGCGCTCGGGCTGATCTGCGCCCTGTTTCCCTGGTACATCTTCTTCAACCAGGAGCAGTTCGGCGTTCAGGCCATCAAGTTCGGCGGCAGCGGCAGCAATTCCGGACGCGAGGGCGGCGGCGTTGTGGCCGAACGCAGCGGGCCGCTGACGGTCAAGGACATTCCAAATGCCGATATCGACCTGTTTGCCACCGGAACGGTGCAGGACGACCCCGCGCCGGCGCCCGGCGATCAGCCCTTCCCGGCCGCCGCTTCGGAATTCAAGATGGTGCATGCCGCCAACGGCCGCGCCATGATCGAGGACGATACCGGTCTGTGGATCGTGCAGCGCGGCTCCGTCCTACCGGATTCCAGCCGCGTCGCCTCGATCGAGCAGCGCGGCGGCAAATGGGTGATCGTCACCAGCGCCGACAAGGTGATCCAGCTCTCGAAATAGCCGCTAGAGCATGATGCCGAAAAGTGTGAAGCGGTTTTCGGTCGACGTCGTGCTCTATTCCTTGATTTAGAAGCGGATTCAGATTTCAGGTCCATAGACCTGAAATCATCCGGCTCCAGGGCGCAAGCCCACCCCGCGCAAGGTCCACGCAAGACTGGCCGCCTAGTCTTGCGCGTACTTGCCCGGGAGATTCCCATGGAACCCGTAAATCTTTTCGATCTCGCCACGCGGCAGTCGCAATGGCTGGCCGTGCGCCAGTCGGCGATTGCCTCCAACATCGCCAATGCCAACACGCCCGGCTACACCGCCAATGACGTCGAGCCCTTCGAAAAGGTCCTCGACCGGACCGCGGTAACGCTTGCCGCCACGCAGACTGGCCACCTTGGCGGCGAAAGGGCCAATGCCGGCTTCAACGTCAAGCCCGAGGACCCTGACGGCGCGATCATGCCGTCGAAGAACACCGTGGTTCTCGAACAGGAGTTGATGAAAGCCGGCGAGGTCCGCCGCTCCTTCGAGCTCAACACGGCGATCGTCAAGGCCTTCCACTCGATGATGACGATGGTGGTGAAGAGCTGATCATGGATGCGCTGACTGCAGCCCTCAAAGTCGCGGCATCCGGCCTTGGCGCCCAGTCCGAGCGGCTGCGCGTGGTCTCGGAGAACCTTGCCAACGCCCAGTCGACCGGCAGCACGCCCGGCGCCGATCCCTATCGCCGCAAGACCATCACCTTCCAGTCCGAGGTCGACCGCGCAACCGGCGGCTCGCTGGTGGAAGTCAACGCGATCTCCCGCGATCCTTCGGACTTCCCGATCGAATTCCAGCCCGGCAACGAAGCCGCCGACGCCAAAGGGTACGTCAAGATGCCCAATGTCAACACATTGGTCGAAATGGCCGACATGAGCGAGGCGAACCGCTCCTATGAAGCCAACCTGCAGGTCATCAAGCAGGCTCGCGATCTGATTTCCATGACCATCGACCTGATGAGGAACCAGTAATGATCGGCGGTATCGGGGCAATACAATTCAAGACGGCGGTTGATGGGGCGGAGCAGGCGTCACCGAACCTGCTGCAGGGCGGCGTCGGAACGCAGACCGGCGAAAGCGTCGGCAGCAGCTTCGCCGAGGTGCTCAGCCAAGCGGCGACGAAGACCGTCAACACGCTGCAGGGCGCCGAGCAGATGTCGATACAGGCCCTGAAGGGCGACGCCGATACGCGCCAGGTCGTCGATGCGGTGCTGAGCGCCCAGCAGGCGCTGCAGACCACCATCGCGATCCGCGACAAGGTCGTCTCAGCCTATCTCGAAATCAGCCGCATGAGTATCTAGCGTCATGAAAGCCCTTGCCATCGCCGCCACCGGCATGAATGCCCAGCAGACCAACCTGGAAGTCATCGCCAATAACATCGCCAACATCAACACGACCGGCTACAAGCGGGCGCGGGCCGAATTCTCCGACCTGCTCTACCAGGTCGACCGCACCCAAGGGGTGCCCAACCGTTCCAACACCTCGCTGGTGCCGGAAGGCGTCTCGATCGGTCTTGGCGTCAAGACGACGGCGGTGCGCAACGTCCACACGCAAGGCGAGCTGACCAGCACCGGCAACAGCTTCGACCTGGCGTTGACCGGCAGGGGCTGGTTCCAGATCGAGGGCGCCGATGGAGCCACGCTCTACAGCCGCGCCGGCGCCTTCAACACCAATGCCACCGGGCAGCTCGTGACGGTGGACGGGGCCAATGTCGTTCCGGCCATCACCGTGCCGACCGACGCGGTCGAGGTGATCGTCAACAAGACAGGCCAGGTCTTCGCCCGCATCCAGGGCCAGACGGACCTCCAGCTGCTCGGCCAGCTTCAGATCGCCAACTTCGCTAACGAGGCGGGCCTGGCGCCGCTCGGCGACAACCTCTTCCAGGAAACGGCCGCCTCAGGCCCGGCCAATGTGGGCGTTCCCGGCGATCCGGGCTTCGCCACGATCCAGCAGGGCTATCTCGAATCCTCCAACGTCGATCCGGTGAAGGAAATCACCGAGCTGATTTCGGCGCAGCGCGCCTACGAAATGAATTCCAAGGTCATCCAGGCCGCCGACGACATGGCCTCGGTGGTCTCCAAGAACATCAGGTAACGGATGATGGCCTGGCCGATCTCCTCCGCACTCCGTCGCGCCGTGCTGGCCACCGTCCTGGTGGCTGCCGGCACGCCGGCTTTGGCGCAGGACCCGACCGGCCAGTCGGCAAACCAGATCGCCGCCGGCCAGGTCGTCGGCGAGGCCGTGCTGATCCCCAACCGGGTCATCTATCCCGGCGAGACCATCGAGCCCGCCTCGCTCAAGCAGGTGACGCTCATCCCCGGCAAGCACAAGCCGGACGGCATGGCGACGCGCTCCGAGGAGCTTCAGGGCAAGGTTGCCAAGCGCACGCTGCTGCCCGGCCGCTACATCCCGGTGACTGCCATCCGCGACGCCTGGCTGGTCGAGCAGGGCGCTTCCGTGCAGGTCTATTTCACCGCCGGCTCGCTCACCATTTCAGCCGCCGGCGTCACGCTGCAGCCAGGTGCTGCCGGTGACCAGATCAAGATCCGCAACACCGACAGCGGCAAGATCATTTCGGGCACGGTGATGGCCGACGGCACCATCAAGGTCGGCGCTTCGTGATGCGCGCCTTTGTTCTTCTGCTGAGCGCCGCCATCGGCCTGCAGCCGGCATTGGCGGATGGGCTGACGCCCAAGGCCAAGCGGGAGCTCGCGCAGAAAAACGGCGGTGTCTACGACGATCCGGAATACGATCCGGCCACCACCCAGCGCATGTTCCGGGTCTCGACCGGGCCAAGCACGCTGCCGCCCGGCCAGGTCGCGGCGCGCATCAAGGACATCGCCCAGTTGCAGAGCGCGCGCGACAACCAGCTCGTCGGCTATGGCCTGGTCATCGGCCTCGCCGGAACCGGCGACAGCCTGCGCAACTCACCGTTCACCGAACAGTCGATCCGGGCCATGCTGGAGAATCTAGGCATTGCCACCGAAGACGGCCGAGCGCGCGCCAAGAACGTGGCGGCCGTCATCGTCACCGCCAACATGCCGCCCTTCGTCCAGTCGGGCAGCCGTATCGACATCGACGTCTCCTCGATGGGCGACGCCACCTCGCTCGCCGGCGGCACGCTGGTGATGACGCCGCTGAAGGCGGCCGACGGCGAGATCTATGCCGTCGGGCAGGGCTCGGTGATCGTCGGCGGTTTCACCGCCCAGGGCCAGGCCGAGCAGTTGACGCAAGGCGTGCCGACCGCCGGCCGCGTGCCGAACGGCGCTATCGTCGAGCGCTCGGTGCCGGCCGAGTTCGATGACCAGGGCGTGTTGACGCTGCAATTGCGCAATCCCGATTTCTCGACCGCCATCCGCATCGCCGACGCCATCAACGACTACACCTCGCAGCGCTTCGGCATGCGGGTCGCCGCCGAACGCGATGCCCGCACGGTGCAGATCAGGCGGCCGAGGAATGTCTCGGCCGCGCGTTTTTATGCCGAGATCGAAAATCTCGTCGTCGAATCCGACGCCCCTGCCCGCGTCGTCATCGACGAGCGCACCGGCACCATCGTCATCGGCAGCAATGTCAGGATCTCGCGTGTGGCGATCAGCCACGGCACCCTCACCGTGCGCATCACCGAAGCGCCGAAGGTGGTTCAGCCGGAACCCTTCTCCAGGGGTCACACCGCCGTCGAGCCCTTCACCGCCATCGAGGCGAGCCGGCCTGACGCCCGCGTTGCCGTGCTCGACGGTCCCGACCTCGAAACGCTGGTCTCGGGCCTCAATCGCCTCGGCGTGAAGCCCGACGGCATCATCGCCATCCTGCAAGGCATCAAATCGGCCGGCGCCTTGCAGGCCGATCTGGTTCTCCAATAGGCACGCCGATGATCGCGCTTTCCTCCCCAACACCCCGCCGTCACCTGAGCTTCCGGGCCATCGCAGCAATGGTTGCTCTGCTTGGCGGCACCGCTGCCCACGCGGACGAGGTACGACAGGTGTTGCCCGGCGGTCAGGCGCCCGTTCAGCCGGCCCAGCTCACACATGAAAACGCGCCGCTTCAGCCGGCTGCGCTCGCAGGCGGCAAGGCGCTGGACGAAAGCGAGATCCAGCGCTTCTGTTCCAACATCGCGGACGCCGCGCGCGACCGCCGCTACGCTCTCCAGGCCGAGGAATTGAAGCAGTTGCAGGCCGGCATCGACGAGCGCATGAAAGCGCTGGAGGCAAAGCGGGCCGAATACGAGGAATGGCTGAAGCGCCGCGAGGTGTTCCTGGCGCGCGCCGAGGACGGCGTCGTCAAGATCTATGCCGGCATGAAGCCCGATGCCGCCGCCGAACGTCTGGCGATGGTCAACGCCGAGCTCGCGGCGGCCATCCTGATGAAGCTCGATTCGCGCAAGGCCGGCGTCATCCTGAACGAAATGGACCAGAAGGCGGCGGCGACGCTCACCGGCATCATGGCCAGCGCGGCGCGAAGGGTTGATCCGTCATGAAGTTGAAATTGCTGGCCCTGATCGCCCTCGCCACCCTGGCCGGCTGCGGTACCGATCTCAGGGAGGTCGGCAGGGAGCCTGCTTTGTCGCCGGTCGGCTCCGGTATCGGCGAAGGCGGTTCCGGCCCTTACAGCTACCCCGAGCCGCCTGCCTCCCGGCCGAAGAAATTCTCGCTGTGGGACGATCGCCAGAGCCGGCTCTTTACCGATCCGCGCGCGCTGCGCGCCGGCGACATCCTGACCGTCAACATCAGGCTCAACGACAAGGCCAATTTCAAGAACCAGAACGACCGCAGCCGCACCGCCGCGCGCAAGCTTGGCTATGACATCAATCTCGGATGGGAAAAGGCAAGCACCAGCGGCAAGGGCGACGCCGGCCTGAGCTCCAGCACCGAGACCAATGCCGATGGGGAGATCAAACGTTCGGAAAACCTCGAGCTCAATGTCGCCGCCGTCGTCACAGACGTGCTGCCCAACGGCAATCTGATGATCAGGGGCTCGCAGGAGGTTCGCGTCAACTACGAGCTTCGGGTGCTAACCATCGCCGGCATGGTCCGTCCGTCCGACATCGGCGCGGAAAACACCATCCCCTACGAGCGCATCGCCGAGGCGCGCATTTCCTATGGCGGCCGTGGCCGTGTGAGCGAGGTCCAGCAGCCGGCCTATGGCCAGCAGATCCTCGACCAAGTGCTTCCCTTCTAGGACCGGGAGAGCGCTGCCGTGGCAAATGTCGAGCAAGTCCAGCCGAAAAAGGGACCTTCCCTGGCGATCCAGCTCGCCATGCTGTTGGCCATGACCGGCGCGGCCGTCGGCATGGGTTGGCTTTCCGGCGGCTATCTCCAGCAAGGCGAGACCCCGGCACCGGTGCCGGCGGCGCCGGAGAACGCCGGCGCCGCGGAAAAACCCGCCGAAGGCGGCAAGGCGGGCGCCGGGCCAGCGCTGGTGCAGCTGGCACCGATCACCACCAATCTCGCCTCGCCGTCGGAAGTCTGGATCCGGCTGGAAGCGTCGCTGCTCTACGATGCTCCGCAGCCGCAGGAAGTGACCGAGCAGATCCACCAGGACCTGCTTGCCTATGTGCGCACCCTCAAGCTGCATCAGATCGAAGGCGCCAGCGGCTACCAGCATCTCAAGGCCGATCTCGAGGAGCGCGCGGCGCTGCGCAGCGGCGGCCACGTCAAACAGGTTCTCGTCAGGACGATGCTGCTCGAATGAGAAAGTTCCTCATAGCCACGGCGCTCATCGTCGTCACCACCTCCGTCGCGGCGGCCCAGCAGCTCGATCTTGGCGGCATCGGCAAGGCCGACGGCACGACTGTCGGCTACCTGATCCAGATGTTCGGCCTGCTCACAGTGCTTTCGGTGGCCCCGGGCCTTTTGATCATGGTGACGAGCTTCACCCGCTTCGTCATCGCCTTCTCGATCCTGCGCGCCGGCATCGGCCTGCAATCGACGCCGGCCAACCTGATCCTGATCTCGCTGTCGCTGTTCATGACCTTCTATGTCATGGCGCCGACCTTCGACCAGGCCTGGAACACCGGCGTCAAGCCGCTGATGGACAACCAGATCACGCAGGGCGAGGCGTTCGAGAAAATCTCCGGCCCGTTCCGCGACTTCATGCTGCACAATGTGCGCGACAAGGATTTCGACCTCTTCGCCGACCTCGCCCGGGAGCGCGGCCAGACCGTCTCGCGCGAGACCGTCGACCTGCGCATACTGGTGCCGGCCTTCATGATATCGGAGATCCGACGCGGCTTCGAGATCGGCTTCCTGATCGTCCTGCCCTTCCTCGTCATCGATCTGATCGTTGCCACCGTCACCATGGCCATGGGCATGATGATGCTGCCGCCGACAGTGGTATCGCTGCCGTTCAAGATCCTGTTTTTCGTGCTGATCGACGGCTGGAACCTTCTGGTCGGCAGCCTGGTGCGATCCTTCACCTGATCGTTCCTGCCGGACCGCGCGCAGGCGTGTCGCCTCACCTCTCGACGGATTGAGGAACGTGCACGCAAGCCTTCCAACATTATTTTCGATTAACCGTCCGATTTAGGTCTTTGGTAGGGACTTCCCGCCATAGTCGCTCGCAGATGGCGGGTGACCCGACTGAGCGGTCATTGGCATGATGCCGCACCGTCATACCGGACATGCCGGTATGTAAAAAAAATCCGTGTAAAAAATAGGTACGAGTAACCATGGCCAGTATCATGACCAATGCCTCGGCGCTGACCGCGCTGCAGAGCTTGAACGCCACCCAAAAGAACCTCGACACCACCCAGGCCCGCATCTCGACGGGTTATCGCGTCTCGCAGGCTTCCGACAACGCCGCTTACTGGTCGATCGCCACCACGATGCGCTCCGACAACCAGGCCATGTCCACCGTCTCGGACGCGCTCGGCCTCGGCGCCTCGAAGGTCGATACCGCCTACACCGGCATGGACAGTGCGATCTCGACCATCAACCAGATCCAGCAGAAGCTGACCGCTTCCTACGGCCAGACCGATGCTTCCAAGGAAAAGACCCAGGTCGAAATCGCCGCTCTTCAGAACCAATTGAAGGCCTATGCCGACGGCGCCACCTTCTCCGGCACCAACATGCTGTCGGTCTCGACGGCTTCGGGCACGGCGGCGGACGTCAAGATCGTATCGGCCTTCAACCGCGGCGCCACCGGCGCGGTTTCGATCTCGACGATCGACGTCAACGTGGAAAGCATCAAGCTTTATGACTCGGGCGCTGCCCCGACCGCGAAGGGCATCCTCGACACAGAGCGCCTCGGCACCACCGGCGCCGCTGTCACCACGGCCTCGGCCCCGACTCTGGGCGCTGCTGCCGCCGCCACCGACACTTACTCGGTCGCCGGCCTGAAGATCTTCTCCGGCACCACCGCTGCAAGCGACACTCAGATCCAGGCGATGATGAACGTCGTCGACGCCGCGCTGAAGGACATGACCAACGCCGCCACCAAGCTCGGCGCCGCCAAGAGCTCCATCAACCTGCAGAAGACCTTCACCTCGAGCCTGATGGACTCCATCGATCGCGGCGTCGGCCAGCTCGTCGATGCCGACATGAACAAGGAATCGACCCGCCTCCAGGCGCTGCAGGTTCAGCAGCAACTCGGCGTCCAGGCGCTGTCGATCGCCAACGGCTCGTCGCAGTCGATCCTGTCGCTCTTCCGCGGCTGATCGCTCTATACTGACCGGACCAAAGCATCGGGCCGCGCCAAAAGCGCGGCCCGATTTGCGTTTGCTCAAGGCTCGCGCAACCCTCGTTCCTTAACTTCTCCGAAGCCTACTTTTAACAGGCCATTAACCATATCGCGCTAGGTATGGTTAACCAATCACTTAGTCGAATCGGCCCACCGGCACGATCGCAACCGATGGGCAGGTCGAGACCCGGCCTGTGTGGCATGCCGGCTTTTGAGAAGGAGCGAGTTTCTTGGCGAGCATCATGACAAACGCTGCGGCGTTGACTGCACTTCAAAGCCTCAACGCCACAAACAAATCGCTCGAGCAGACGCAGGCCCGGATCTCCACCGGCTACCGGGTCTCCGAGGCCTCCGACAACGCCGCCTACTGGTCGATCGCCACCACCATGCGCTCCGACAACTCGGCGCTGTCGACCGTGCAGGACGCGCTCGGCCTCGGCGCCTCGAAGGTCGACACCGCCTATACGGGCATGAACAACGTCCTTTCGACGATCGGCCAGCTGAAGACCAAGCTGCTTTCGAGCGTCGGCCAATCGGGTGCCAACAAAGCCAAGACGCAGACGGAAATCACCTCGCTTCAGGCGCAGATGAAGTCCTTCGCCGATGCCGCCACCTTCTCCGGTTCGAATTACCTTTCGGTGACGTCAACCCAAGTCGCCGCCGCCAATGATGGTGTCCAGCCCGACGCCCAGATCGTCTCCTCGTTCAACCGCTCCTCGTCCGGCGCCATCTCGCTCGGAACCATCAACATCAATGTCGAGAGCACCAAGCTGTTCGATTCCGGCCTCGCAACGGCCGTCAAGAACCAGGGCATTCTCGATCGCAAGACTTCGATCTATTCCACCGCTGCGGACCAGTCAGCATATGATGCCGCTTACGCGGCCTCGATCGCCGGCGGCGCCACCGACATCGCCGCCAACACCGCGGGCCAGGCCGCTGTGTCGGGCTCGCCCGTCAAGATCGACAACATCTCCGCCTTCAATCTCGACATCACGGCGACGGGCGTGACCGACGACATCATCACGCAGATGGTCACCAAGATCGACAATGTCATGAGTCAGCTTACCGACGCCGCCACCGTGCTCGGCGCCGCCAAGAGCTCGATCGACCTGCAGAAGACCTTCACCCAGAGCCTGATGGACTCCATCGACCGCGGCGTCGGCCAGCTCGTCGATGCCGACATGAACAAGGAATCGACCCGCCTTCAGGCGCTGCAGGTGCAGCAGCAGCTCGGCATCCAGTCGTTGTCGATCGCCAACAGCTCCTCGCAGTCGATCCTGGCGCTGTTCAAGAACGGCTAATCGGCAGAAATATTCCGACCGGCGAAAGGCCGCGCCACGGGCGCGGCCTTTTTCGTTTTTGGATAAGACCCGGGTCGACGCTTTGCTGGCACGCCTATCATCCTCGCACAAGCTTCGCGGTCTAGTCTTCCGGCGGACAGTCATGCTGGGAGCGGTTGAATCGTGCCGGAACAGATCCAGAGCGTCATCGCGAATTTGAAGAGCTTCGGCGTGAGGCGCCTGGCGCTCATGGGCGGCATCGCGGCCCTGGTCATGGCCGTCATCGGCATCGCGTCGGTCTATCTCAACCGCCCGGCCTATGAGACGCTCTATGTCGGCCTCGAGCGTTCCGACGTCAATCAGATCGGACTGGTGCTGGCCGACGCCGGCATCGGCTTCGATGTCGGCTCTGACGGCACATCCGTGATGGTGCCGGCCGGCACCACCGCGCAGGCGCGCATGCTGCTTGCCGAGAAAGGCCTGCCGACCAGCGCCAACGCCGGCTATGAGCTGTTCGACAATGTCGGCTCGCTCGGCCTCACTTCCTTTATGCAGCAGATCACCCGCGTGCGCGCTCTGGAAGGCGAGATCGCGCGCACCATCCAGTCGATCTCCGGCGTCAAAGCGGCTCGAGTCCACATCGTCATGTCCGAGCGTGCCAATTTCCGTCGCGACGAGCAGCAGCCCTCCGCCTCGGTGGTCATCCGCTACTCGGGTAGCGATGCCGAGAAGAGCGCCATGTCGATCCGCCACCTCGTCGCCGCGGCTGTTCCCGGCCTCTCGGCCGACAAGGTCACCGTGCTCGATTCCAACGGCAACCTTTTGGCCGCCGGCGACGACCCGTCCAACACGAGCGCCGCGCGCACGCTGGGCGTCGAGCAGACGGTCGAGGCGCAGATCGGCGACAACATCCGCCGCGCGCTCACCCCTTATCTCGGCCCGGACAATTTCCGCGCCAGCGTCAAGGCCGACATCAACACCGACACGCGCCAGACCGAGGAGACGATCTTCGATCCGAACTCGCGCGTCGAGCGTTCGGTGCAGTCGGTGAAGACCAACGAGGCCAGCAACCAGAAGCAGGCTTCGACCCCGACCAGCGTCGAGCAGAACCTGCCCGAGACGCAGACCACCACCACCGAGGGCCCGCAATCCACCTCGCAGAACGACCGCAAGGAAGAGATCACGAACTACGAGATCAATTCCAAGAAGATCGCCACCGTCTCCAACGGTTACACGGTCAACAAGATGTCGATCGCGGTCGTCGTCAACCAGGATCGCCTGAAGACCATTCTCGGCAAGGACGCCACGCCGGAGCAGATCGCCAAGCGAGTCGCCGAGATCCAGAAGATGGTCGCTTCGGCGACCGGCTTCGACGACAAGCGCGGCGACATCATCGACGTCTCGGCGGTCGAATTCATCAACGGCCTCGACGGCGAGCCGATAGATCAGCCTGGCATTCTCGCCTCGATCGGCACCTATACCGGCACGCTGATCAATGCCGGCGCCTTCATCGTCGTCGTCTTCCTGGTGGCGTTCTTCGGCCTCAAGCCGATGGCCGCCGCGCTGACGGCGTCGGCGAGGCCCGCGGCCATTGCCGGCCCGAGCTTCGACGACGTGCAGCGTTCCTTGCCGACGCCCGATGCGCCGGTCGCCGCGATCACCGCCGAGGCCCCGGCCGGCGCCCTGCCCGGCGCGCGCGCCGGTGCAACCCCGCTCGATGACCTGCGCCAGAAAATCCGGCCGGCGCCGCAGGACCGGCTTGCCCGCATGGTCGACCTCAACGAGGAGCGCACCGCGCAGATTCTGCGCAAATGGGCAGCCGTCCCGGAAGCCGTAGGTTAGGCCATGGCCTCCGCAGCCCTCTTCGATCTCCTGCCCGATTTTGGTTCGCGCACGCCGCGTGCCAATCAGGCGCCGACCGCGCGCGACGCCGAGCATCTGCCGGCCGCGCCGGAGCCGCAGGCCGATATCGGCGCGCTGATCGCCGAGGCCGTGGCCGACGCGGAGGCGGCGCTCGAGGCGCGCCTCGCGCTGGCCCATCAGGCAGCGCTCGACGCCGAGCGCCAGGCCAGCGACCAGGCCGCGCAGACATTCCTTGAAAGCTTCGGCGGCGATCTCGGCGCCGTCGTCGCCACGCGCATCGAGGCCATGGAGCAGCGCGTTGCCGAGCTTGCCGGCGCAACCGTCGCCCGTATCGTCGGCGGCCTTCTCAGCGACGACCTGCAGGAGCGTTCGCTCGCCGCCCTTTCCCGCGCCATCAGTGCGGCGGTCGCCGACAGCGAGGCCGTGCGCATCGCCGTCCGCGGGCCGTTGTCGCTGTTCGAGCCGCTGAAAGAGGCGCTCGGATCCCGCGCCGCCAATCTCGACTTCACCGAGGCGCCGGGCTTCGACCTGACCGTCACCATCGACGAAACGGTGTTCGAGACGCGTATCGCCGAGTGGTCGGCGTCCTTGTCGGAGGTCCTGTCATGAGCGCCGTCGAGCATGCCGACCCCCGGCACGAGATCATCATCGTCAAGCGCAATCACGACGGTCATGACGACGGCCACCATGGTGGCGTGTGGAAGATCGCCTTCGCCGACTTCATGACGGCGATGATGTGCTTCTTCCTCGTCATGTGGCTGATCAACGCCGCCAACGAGCAGACCAAGGCGGCCGTCGCCAGCTATTTCAACCCGGTCGAGCTGATCGACCGCAACTCCAGCCGCAAGGGCCTGGAAGACCTCGGCGACGGGCCGAGCAAGGTCGGGCTGACCGCGGACAACCCGCAGCAGGGCGCGACCAAAGCGGGCGATGACGGTAAGGGCGGCGCCGGTTCCTCCGAACGCCGGCAGACGAAGGCCGGGGCGCAGGATGCCCAGCTCTCCGACGAAAAGCTGTTCGCCGATCCCTACGCGGTGCTGGCAGAAATCGCCGCCGACACAGGCGTGATGCAGAACGTCAGCGCCAAGGGCGAAGGCGGCGCCCAGGCGGCCGGTCCGGCAACCGGCGCATCCGGCGGCGAATCCTATCGCGATCCGTTCGCACCGGATTTCTGGTCGCAGCAGGTGGCGGCGCCCGGCGCCGAGGCCACCGCCGAACGCGCCAGGATCGAGGGCGATCCGGTCAAGCCCGGCGAGAAGGTCGCCGCCGTCGCGGTGCCGAAGGTGAAGGTCGCTCCGGCCGCTCCTGCGCTGACGGCCGCGCCGCTGGAGCCGCTGGCAAGCCTGGAAATGACCGACGCCAAGAGCGGGCCAAAAGCTGCGCAAGGCGACGCCGGGAAGCTGTCGGGCGAAGCAAACAAGACCGAGAAAGCCCAAACCGGGAAAGCTGAAGCCGACAAGCGCGAGGCTGCAGCGGCCGACACCAAAGCCGAACCTGCGAAGGCGGAAAAGACTGAATTCGAGCAAGCCGCCGACAAAGGCGAAAAGGCGCCGAGCAAAGCCGCTCTTCAGGAAGCGGCGGATATCAAGAAGGAGCTCGCCAAGGCATTCCTGCCGGGTGAAAAGCTCGCCGACGGCGTCTCGGTCGAGGCCACCGACAAGGGCGTCGTCATTTCGATCACCGACCAGCTCGATTTCGGCATGTTCGAGATCGGCTCGGCCATGCCGCGCCGCGAGCTGGTGCTGGCGATGGAAAAGATAGGCCGCATCGTCAACGAGAAGAAGGGCACCATTACCATCAGCGGCCACACGGACGCGCGGCCGTTTCGCAGCGACACTTACGACAACTGGCGGCTGTCCACCGCGCGCGCCCATTCGGCCTACTATATGCTGGTGCGCGGGGGCGTCGACGAAAGCCGCATCACCGAGGTCGCGGGCTTCGCCGACCGGAAGCCAAAGATCGCCTCCGATCCGATGGCTGCCGCGAACCGACGCATCGAAATCCTGATGGCGGCCGGCGGATGAGGGCCAGGACCGTCATCGGCCGTTCGATGAAGCGCTTCACCGTGTCAGCGAAACGGCGAACCGCTCCATCTCTTTGCCTTGGCGCAATTCCGAACGGAAAACCGCATCACGCTTTTCCTGGGATGGCGCTGGCGCTGGCGCTGTTCGTTGCCGGGCCGTCATCGGCGGCCTTCGCGCAGGACGCCCTGCAGCCCTATCAGCTGGTACGTTCGCTGCAGCTGATCCAGGATCGCATTGCCGGCGGCGATCATGCCGCGCTGCCGATGCAGGCAAAACTCCTCGAAATGATCGACGCCCGGATGCGCAATGCCGATGCCGAGGATTTCAAGGAGCCGAAGAACTTCCGCGCTCTGCTCGTCTACGGCATGAGCGGCGGCAACCCGGTGACGGTCGCGGCGGCGGCTTCGCGCGCAATAACCGACCCGCAAAGCCTGGCCATCGCCAAAGGCGTCGTCGCCTATCTGAGCGGCCGGCCGGCCGAGGCGATCGAAATGCTGAAGCCGATCGATCCGATGGGCGTGCCCGCCGACCTCGGCGCGTTCCTGGCGCTGGTCAAGGGTTCGCTGCTTGCGACCGATGACCCTGCGGCAGCGCTGAACCTGCTCGACGAGGCGCGCCTGCTCAGCCCCGGCACGTTGGTCGAGGAGGCAGCGCTTCGACGCTCCGTGGGCATCGCGGCCGCACAGGGCGACGCCGCCCGTTTCGCGCTGGCTTCAACCCAGTATGTCGCGTCCTACCTCTATTCGCCTTACGCTAGCCAGTTCGCCGATGCCTTTGTTTCCGGCGTCATTACGCTGCACATGGCGATCAGCCAGGACAAGATCGCCGACATCACCTCGATGATGGATCCCGAGCGCGAGAAAGTGATCTACCTGCGCATCGCACGCCGTGCCGCGATCGACGGGATGACCGAGCTCTCGGCTTTCGCCTCAGCGAAGGCCGAGCTGGGCCGCAACGGCAACGGCAGCCGGGATGACCCGCGCACTCAGCTCTATTCGAGCCTTTCCATCATGACATCGGCCAATGTCGATGAAGTGCGCGCCAAGCTCGGCAAGATCGATCGCGGCAAGCTTTCGCAAAGCGACCGCGACCTGCTCGACGCCGCGCAGGCCGTGGCGGGCGAAGTGATGGCGCCGGTGAAAGCGCCCGCAAATGCCGAAGCCGCACCGACGATCGTTGCAAGAGGCGACGGAGCTAAATCCGCGACCGAAGCCTCAGCTGACCCGGCCAGTGCGGACTTGCCTCCCGTGGAGGGAGCGATGCCCGAACAGGCAGCGGTCGCGGTGAGCGATCCGCCGGTCGCGCCGAGCGACCAGGAGAAAGACACGCCGCCCGCCGCTTCGCCGCCCCCTGTCCCGCAGCCGGCGCGAACATCGGCTGAAAACCTGGCGGCCGCTCCGGCTCCGACCGGCACCGCGCCGGTGGTTAAGGCATCCGCACCGGCGACGCCCGATATGCAAGACCCGATCGATGCGGCGGTCACCAGCACGCGGCGTCAGCTCGACCAGATCGACCAACTCCTCGGAGCAGCCCCAAAATGACCAGCGTCAACCAGACCTTACCGGGCTTTGCTTCGACACAGTCCCAGTCCCGGCAGCACACTGCCGGCGACAAGGATGGGGATCAGAATTTCGGCAAGATGGTGCATGGGACCGAGAGCCCACAGGACAAGCACACGGCCGGACCGGTGATACCGAACGCGCATCCGGCAAGGCGCTTGCCGGCCAATGCCGGCAAGCATGAGCCGGATCAGGACCCGCAGGGGAAAAGCGGTTCGCAGAAGGCGACGGTTAAGTCCGCGAAGACCGACGGGCGATCCTTATCCGCGAAGCAGACCGCGGATAAGGATACCGCGGCGCAAGCCGATGATTCCACGCCGCTGCAGGACCGCTTGCCGTTGCTGATGGCGCTGGGCGACATGAAGCATTTCGCGCAATCGTCGGGCGCGGGCGGCGCTGATGGTGAAGAAGCCGCCGGCGACCACGGATCGCTGGAACTGCGGCTGCGCGCCGGCAAGCGCACGGCGATCGACAGTTCCGCCGAGCCGCTGTCGCGATCCACCCGTTCGACGGCAGCGGACGATTCCGGGCCCGATTTTGGGCAAAAGCCGGTGAAGGCGCAAATGGCTTTCGATTTGCCGGGCCGGCGTGATGCCGATGCCTTGCCGGCGCAAGGGGATGATCCGGCGGCCGGTAGCCCGTTGCCGCCGCAAGGCTGGCGGCCGGCTTCCGCATCCAAGGCTCCGCTGCAATCGCAGTCGGCCGCGCAGCAGACTCCGGGCAAGCCGTCTTCTTCCGCCGGACGCATGGAAGTCGTCAGCCAGCAGAGCTTCCCGGCGCCGGCGCAAAACCCGATCGGCCAGACGGCATCGGCGCTGGTTGAAGGGCTTGCCTCCGACAATGGCGTCCAGCAAGCCTTTGCAAGCGCTTCGACGGGCTCCCAGACGACCAATTCTGTTGCCGTTCCGACACACGTGCTGAAGATCGAGTTGCACCCTTCGGAGCTCGGATCGGTTGTCGCCAGCCTGCGGCTCTCGGGGGAGCGACTTTCGATTGAGATGAAGCCCGAGACACACGAGGCATACCGCCGTCTCACCGCCGACAGCGACGCCGTCGTCAAGTCGATGCGCAGCCTCGGCTTCGACGTCGACAAGGTCACCATCCTGCAACCCTCGGTAGCAGCGCATGCAGCCAGCCGCGCCGACGCAACCAGCGCCATGCCGATGTCGACAGGCCGTGACCAGCCTTCGTTCCAGCCTGGGAACTCGGGCGGCAACGGCGCGGGCGGCGGCCGGCAACCGGGAAGGAACAATGGCGATGGCGCACAGGAATTCGGTCGACCCGCTTCGCCTCTTCGCGAGCGTGCTGACGACGATATGTATATCTAGTTTCGCTGCCGGCGCGGCCAGCGCCGCAGCCAATCCCTGCGAGCCGGAGATCCTGCGCGCCGCCGATCGCTACGGGGTGCCCGCCGGAATCCTGTACGCCGTCGGCCTGACCGAGACCGGAAAGAAGGGCAGCCTTCAGCCTAATGCATTGAATATAGAAGGAAAAGCTGTGTTTCCTCGCAGTCGCGGCGAAGCGCTCGCCGCATTCGAGAACGCGCGTCGCGAGGGCAAGACGCTGATCGATCTCGGCTGCATGCAGATCAACCATCGCTATCACGGCGCGCAGTTCCGCAGCGTCGAGGACATGCTCGACCCGCATCGCAATGTCGACTACGCGGCGCGCTTCCTGGTCAGCCTGCATGCCCGGCACATGACCTGGTCAATGGCCGTCGCCCGCTATCATGCCGGCCCCGACAACGACCCCGCGCAGAAGGTCTATGTCTGCCGCGTCATCGCCAACATGGTCGCCACCGGCTTCGGCAAATGGACGCCGAATGCCAGCACCTTCTGCAATCAGTAGTTGTTGTACGTGAGAGCCGGTCGACCTTCGCCAGCCTGTCCCGCCGGCCCCGATATTCGTCGGTCAGCAGCTGGCGCGAATACACCAGCGCAACCGCTTTTATTACGGCTCCCAAAAAAACTCCCAAGAAAATAGCTACAAGAAATGATGGTTTTTCAGGATTCATCGAGCCGGGTACGCCTTTCCCCACGGGGCAAGTGAAATGATTCGGAGGGCGGGCCGATGATCGTGATCGTTGACGAGCGAGAGCTCGTGACAGAGGGCTACTCTTCACTTTTCGATCGCGAGGGGGTGGCCACTGCCGGCTTCGCGCCGAGCGAATTCGGCGAGTGGGTGAGTTCCGCTGCCGACACCGATCTCAGATCCGTCAGGGCCTTTCTCATCGGCGACTGCCGCGAAGGCGCGATATCGCCGCGCCAGATCCGCGACCGCACCGGCGCGCCGGTGATCGCGCTGAGCGAACATCACTCGCTCGAGCACACGCTGCGGCTGTTCGAAAGCGGCGTCGACGATGTCGTGCGCAAGCCGGTGCATATCCGTGAGATTCTAGCCCGCATCACCGCCATCCGCCGCCGCGGCTCCGAAGAGGCCGCCTATACCGAGGTCGGGTCGATGCGGATCTTCATGGACGGCCGCGATCCGGAGATCAACGGCGAGCCGCTGCCGCTGCCGCGGCGCGAGCGGCGCATCCTGGAATATCTGGCCGGCAACCGTGGCCGGCGCGTGACCAAGACCCAGGTCTTCAACGCCATCTACGGCATCTTCGACGAGGAGGTCGAGGAGAACGTGGTTGAGAGTCACATCTCGAAGTTGCGCAAGAAGCTGCGCGAGAAGCTCGGTCACGATCCGATCGATTCCAAGAGGTTCCTCGGCTACCGGCTGGTGTTTTGATGGCCGCCCTCGAGCGTGATCCCGAACCGAAGGTCAGCGAAAGCAAAAAATGGGAACCGGTTTTCGGACAAGGATCATGCTCCAACAAAGAGTCAGTGCGTGATGGCGATTCAACGAAGCGCCATCGCACTCTAGGCCCATCCCGCGCCAGCCTCGCGCAAGACACGAGGCATAATTTTACGGCCTGCTACCCAGGCACTGCGGAGATCCATCGATGAGCCTCTACGGAATGATGCGGACCGGCGTTTCCGGCATGAACGCGCAGGCCAACCGCCTCTCCGCGGTGGCCGACAACATCGCCAACTCCGACACCACCGGCTACAAGCGCTCTTCGGCCGAGTTCTCGTCACTGATCATGCCCGGCACCGGCGGCGCCTATAATTCCGGTGGCGTGACCACCACGATCCGCTCGGCCGTCAGCACGCAAGGCGTCATGACCTACACCACCTCGGTGTCCGATCTTGCCGTCAACGGCGACGGCTTCTTCGTCGTCCAGGATGCCGGCGGCACGCCCTATCTCACCCGCGCCGGTTCCTTCGTCCCGGATGCGCAGGGCCGGCTGGTCAATGCCGCGGGCTACCAGCTCATGGCCTACGACTACGCCAATGGCGATCCGGCAGCGACCGCCAACGGCTTCGAGGGCCTCGTGCCGGTGCAGATCTCCGATCAGCAAATGACGGCGACGCCGAGCACCGAGGGCCTGTTCTCCGGCAACCTGCCCGCGGGCGCGACGCCGCCCTCCGGTCCGCTGCCGTCCAGCAACAGCGCGACCGCCGAATACACGTCGAAAACGTCGCTGGTCGCCTATGACAATCTCGGCAACAAGAAGCTGCTCGACGTCTATTTCACCAAGACCGGCACCGGAACATGGGAAGTCTCAGTCTTCGATCAGTCGAAGGCGACCCCCGGCACATCCTTCCCCTATACCGGCGGTGCGCTGGGATCGGCCAACCTCACCTTCGACACCACCACCGGCAAGCTCACCGGCGCGACCACTGGCGTCTCCTTCACCGTTCCGGGCGGCCAGACCCTCAACCTCGATCTCTCCAAGCTGACCCAGCTCGGCACCGGCTTCACCGTCGCCGACGCCAAGGTCAACGGCAACGCACCGAGCTCCATCCAGAAGGTTCAGATCGGCCAGGACGGCGTCATCTACGCTCAGTTCGCGGACGGCTCGACCAAGGCGCTTTACAAGATCCCGCTTGCCGACGTTCAGAGCCCCGACAATCTCACCGCAATGCCCGGCAACATCTATGTGCAGAGCACCGACTCCGGCGCCGTCCACATCGGCTTTGCCAATGAGGGCAAGCTCGGCTCCATCGTCTCCGGGGCGCTCGAAAACTCCAACGTCGATATCGCCGAGGAACTGACCAACATGATTGCGGCGCAGCGCAGCTACACCGCCAATTCCAAGGTCTTCCAGACCGGCTCGGACCTGATGGACGTCCTCGTCAACTTGAAGAGATAAACGACGGGCGCCGCCCGTGAAAGATCAGCATGTCGCTTTCCTCCGCACTAAGCATTGCCCAATCGGCGCTCCTGGCCACGTCCAAGCAGACCAGCGTCGTATCGCGCAATGTGGCCGACGCGTCGAACCCTGACTATACCCGCCGCATCGCCGTGGTGACCAGCACGGCGCCGGGCGCCCGGGCGGTGGAAATCCAACGCGCCGCGAACGAGCTCCTGTTCCGCCAGAACCTTTCGGCGCTGTCGGCATGGAGCGGCCAGAGCGCGCTTTACAACGGCATGGATCAACTCGAACTGTCGGTCAACGGGGTCGACAACGCGTCGTCTCCCTCGACGGCCATCGCCAAGCTGCAACAATCTCTGCAGCTTTACGCCACGACGCCATCGAACCAGAACCTCGGCACCAGCGTCATCGATGCCGCCAAGCAGGTGGTGAATTCTCTCAACAGCGGCACCAAGGCGATCCAGGACTTCCGCACCCAGGCCGACAGCCAGATCGCCACCGCCGTCGACGACCTCAACTCCCTGCTCGGCCAGTTCCAGGATGCCAACAAGGCCGTCATCTCCGGCACGCGATCTGGTACCGACGTGTCCGACGCGCTCGATCAGCGCGACGCGCTCCTGAAAAAGATATCGGAATATGTCCCGGTATCGACCTTCACGCGCGGCGACAACGACATGGTCGTCACCACCAAGGACGGCACGACGCTGTTCGAGACCGTGCCGCGCTCGGTGACCTTCGCGCCGTCGGCCGGCTATTCGGCCGGCACGCCCGGCAACACGGTCTACATCGACAATGTGCCGGTCTCGGCCGGCACTGGCGACAACGCGACCGCCGACGGCAAGCTTGCGGGCCTGCTGAAGCTGCGCGACGGCGTCGCCTCAACCATGCAGAGCCAACTCGACGAGATCGCGCGCGGCCTTATCACCGCGTTTGCCGAAACCGCGCCACCGCAGCCCAATGCGGCCGGCCTGTTCACATGGTCCGGCGCGCCGGCAATCCCGGCCGCCGGCACCCTGGTCGACGGCCTCGCCGGATCGATTGGCGTCAACGTCGCCTTCGATCCGAGCGCTGGCGGCAATCCCGCGCTGTTGCGCGACGGCGGCGCCAACGGCGCGGCCTATGTCGTCAACACCGGCAACGCATCCTATTCGGACCTTCTGATCGGCTACGGCAACAAGCTCGATCAGCCGATGGCCTTCGATGCCTCGGCCGGCATCGCCGTCAGCTCCGGCGTCTCCGACTACGCGGCCAATGCCATCGGCTGGTTCGAAGGCGTGCGCCAGCAGGCCGCGACCAATGCCGACAGCAAGCAGGCGCTGGCAGCGCGAACGGCCGAGGCGCTGTCCAACGATACCGGGGTCAATGTCGACCAGGAGATGTCCCTGCTTCTCGACCTCGAGCACACCTATCAGGCCTCGGCGCATATGATGAAGACCGTGAGCGACATGCTGGACGCCCTGATGAGCGCGGTAGGATAATTCATGAAAGCGACAGCCGTTTCCTCAGCCGCCATCTCCAACGCCCTGCGTTACCAGCAAGCGAAAATGCAGGCCGACCTTGTGAAGGCGACGACGGAATCCACGACCGGCAAGGTCGCGGATGTCGGTCTGGCGCTTGGCGGGCGCACGACCCAGGCCGTCACCTTCCAGCGCGACCTCGACCGGCTGAACGGCATCGTCGATTCCAACGCGCTCGTCACCGCGCGACTGACATCGACCCAGGATTCGCTCGGCCAGATCGCCGGTGCCGCGCAGAGCTTCCTGTCGGCGCTGACCAGCGGCGTGTCGGGCGACTCCTCGACCAGCATCCTGCAGACCGCCGGCGCCTCGGCGCTGCAGCAGATGACGGGTATTTTGAACACCAGCGTCAACGGCGAATATCTGTTTGCCGGCACCAACACCGACGTCAAGCCGATCGACGATTTCAACGCCACGGGCTCGCCGGCCAAAGCCGCCTTCGATGCGGCCTTCTCGAGCTATTTCGGCTTTGCCCAAACCGACCCGGCGGCGGCCAACATCACCGCTGCCCAGATGGACGACTTCATCACCACCAAAGTCGAGCCGCAATTCCTGGGCGCCGGCTGGCAGGCCAACTGGTCGAGCGCCACCGATGAGCAGATCACCAGCCGCATCTCGCTCAACGAAACCACGCAGACCTCGGTCAGCGCCAACGAGCAGGGTATCCGCAAGCTCGCCATGGCGTCCGCCATGGTCAGCAGCCTGCTTACCGGCAGCATCAGCGAGGCCGCCCAGAACGCGGTCGTCAGCCGCGCGCAGGCGCTGGTCGGCGAAGCCATCGGCGGCATTACCCAGGTGCGGGCCGAAACGGGCCTTGCCCAGCAGCGCGTATCCGACGCCAGCGACCGCATGAAAACCCAGGTCGACCTGTTCGAGAAGCATATCGTCGATCTCGAAGGCGTCGATCCCGCGGAAGCCGCTACCCGGGTCGCCGACCTGACACAGCATATCGAGACCTCCTTCGCCTTGACCGCGCGTCTGCAGCAGCTCAGCCTGCTGAACTATCTGACTTGAACACGTAAACCGGAACGCCAGAGCGCCGACGATGTATCAATTCTCCTACGCCGACATCCAGACCGACTCCGTCGCCGATGCCAAGGACCGGGAGCGGCAGCTGCTCACCCGGTCGATCGACATGCTGGCGGCGGCAGCAGCCGTTGGCACCGAGTCGATGGAAGCCGTCGAGGCGCTGCATTTCACCAACCGCATCTGGACCACCTTCGTCGAGGATCTCGGCTCCAGCGACAACGCCCTGCCCAAGGAACTGCGCGCCAACCTGATCTCGATCGGCTTATGGCTGCTGCGCGAGACGGAAGACATCCGCCAGGGCCGCACCAACAATTTCGAAGGACTGATCGAGGTCTCCCAGATCATCCGAGACGGCATCCAATGACCAACACGCTGAAGATCTCACTAAAGCCCAACGAGAAGATCTATATCAACGGCGCGGTCATCCGCGTCGACCGCAAGGTCACCATCGAGCTGATGAACGACGTGCAGTTCCTGCTCGAAAGCCACGTCCTCCAGGCCGATCAGGCCTCTACGCCGCTCAGGCAGCTTTATTTCATCGTGCAGATCATGCTGATCAACCCGCTCGGCGCCCCCGAGGCGCGCGAGATGTTCCGCCGCTCGCTGCCGATGCTGATCGCAAGCTTCGACAACCAGGACATCTGCAACAGCCTGAAGCAGATCGACCGGATGGTCGGCGAGGATGAGATCTACGAGGCGCTGAAAGCGATCCGCGCGCTCTATCCGCTCGAGCGCAGGGTGCTCGAAGACGATGACGACATTTCCCAAACGCCGCGCGCGCTGGCTGTAGGAGCATAAAATGGCCGTCGACATGACGACAACGATCCCGGTTGGCGCCAACCAAGCCAGCCAGAAGACTTCCAAGACGGCGGTTGACTACCAGTCGTTCCTGAAGCTCCTGATCGCCGAGATGAAGAACCAGGATCCGACCAAGCCGATGGATTCCACGCAATATGTCGCGCAGCTCGCCACCTTCTCCCAGGTCGAGCAGTCGGTGCAGACCAACACCAAGCTCGACCAGATCATGCAGTCCTCGGCATTGTCGCAGGCCGATGCGCTGATCGGCCGCTCGATCACCTCGGCCGACGGCAAGACAACCGGAACGGTGGCTTCGGTGACGCTCTCCAGCAGCGGCCTGATCGCCGTGCTGCAGGACGGCACCCAGGTTCCCGTCGGCGCGGGCGTGTCGATCAAGCCGGCCGCCTGAGCATGTCTCACGAAAGTGGATCCGGTTTCGGGGCAAAGACATGCTTAAATCAAAACCAAAAACAGGTCGCGTGAACTGTTTTTCATGCGACCCGCTTTAGCGGGCTCGCGAGAGGTCAGCCATGAACGAGGCCGATGCCCTCGACATCGTCCAGTACGCCGTGTGGACGGTTCTTACCGCTTCCGCTCCCGTGGTGCTGGTGGCGATGGTCGTCGGCATCGGCATCGCGCTCATCCAGGCGCTGACACAGATTCAGGAAATCACGCTGACCTTCGTGCCGAAGATCGTCGCCATCATGCTCGTGGTGGCGCTGACCGGTCCCTTCATCGGCGGCCAGATCTCGGCCTTCACCAACGTCATCTTCGAACGCATCGAGCACGGCTTCTGACGCAAGGCCGCGAGCGTCGGGTGGCCTCCGCCCCGATCCGGATGATCTTGCAGCGGCATCTGTAGCAGCTAGATTGTGAAGCGCGCCGGCATCGGTCGGCGCCCTCGTCCTAGGCCACTTTCAGGAAGCGATGCATCAGGCAAGAACGGCCGGCGGGCCATGTGCGCAATAGCCGGCGTCTGGCGAAAGCGCGATCCGATCGGCAGCGGCGATCGTCGCGACGTCGCGCGCATGATGCAGGCATTGGCGCATCGCGGTCCCGACGATCACGACAACTGGAACGACGCCCGCCTGGCGCTCGGCCATCGCCGGCTGACCATCATCGACCCATCGCCCGCCGCGCGCGAGCCGATGTTGACCGCATCCGGCGACGGTGTGCTGTGCTACAATGGCGAGGTCTATAATTTTCGCTCGTTGCGCAAGTCGCTGGAGGCGGAAGGCCTGACGTTCCGCACGGTGTCCGACACCGAGGTGGTGCTTCAGGCCCTGCATCACTGGGGCCCGCAAAAGGCGGTGCCGTTGTTCGACGGCATGTTCTCCTTCGCCTATTTCGATGCCAGCGCCGGCGCCTTGTGGCTTGCCAGGGACAGGCTGGGCATCAAACCGATGTCGGTGGCCGAGACCGGCGACCGACTGCTGTTCGCCTCAGAGGACAAGGCGATCCTCGCCTGCCACGACTTTACCCGCCGGATCGACACGCGCGAGCTGACGCTGCGGCTGGCTTGGCAGAGCCGCGATTCGAGCTACAGCGTCTTCGACGGCATCGAGCGCCTGCCGCCGGCCGGCCTCTGGAAGATCACGGCGCAGGGCATCGAGAAGCGCCGCTTCTGGCATGTCCTCGACGTCCTCGAGACCGCGCGCATCGCCGGCGACAAGACATCCGACGCCGAACATATGGCGACGCTCCGGACGCTGCTCGAGGAAAGTGTCGAGCTGCATTGCATCGCCGATACCAGCCTTGCCACCGCCTGCAGCGGCGGCATCGATTCCGGCCTGATCACCGCGCTTGCCAAACGCTTCAGGCCTGAGATGCATGGTTACGTCGTCGACCCGAAGCTCGGCCGCAGCGAGGCCGAGGATGCAGAGCGGACCGGTCGGCATGTCGGCGTCAGCCTGCGTCGGGTGCCTTTGGACAAGGACCGGTTCCTCGAGCTCTGGCCGCGCGCGGTCTGGCACCTCGAAACCGACGGCTGGCATGCCAGCCACGCGGCGCTGCTGGCGCTTGCCGAGCAGTGCCGCGCCGACGGCGTCAAGGTGCTGCTGACCGGCGAGGGTTCCGACGAGCTTTTCGGCGGCTACAAATGGCAGGCATCCACGATCAGGCTCTGGCGCCAGTCCTGGCTGCAGCGCCTGTTCCGGTCGAAGGCCGGGCGTGACCGCAAATTCGCTGAATTGCGCCGCGCCCCGTTCCGCAACTCGATCGGTCGCGGCTCGCCGACGGACCGCGCCCTGGCGCTCAGAGCCCTGTCGCCCGAGCTGAACTTCCTGCAGATCAAGCTGTTCGACAGGTTGGACGGTGTCGCGCCGCCCGGCGATCGCGCTTTCCTGGCAAGCTGCTTTTACGACCTCTATTCGCACCTGCAGGACCTGCTGCACCGGCACGACCGGTTGAGCATGGCGGCGTCCGTCGAGCTCAGGGTGCCGTTCCTCGAGAACCGGCTGATCGACTTCGCCCTTCACCTGTCGCGCCGGCAGAAATACCGCGACGGGACCGGCAAGTGGCTGCTCAAGCAGGTCGCCGAACGCCATCTGCCGCGCGAAAACATTCGCGCCGCAAAGAACGGCTTCGAGATGGATGCCGCTTTTTCGGCTGGCACACAGGGCCTGCTGCGCGGTGGCCTGCTGCGCGACGCGATGAAATGGTCTGCTTCCGAATTGGACGACCTGATCGACATGGCAAGCAGCCATGAAACGTCGCGCCTGCGTCTCGTCGGCATGGAAATGCTGCTCAGGCTTTACATGAATGGCGAGACGGCAGGCGGCCTGACCGAGGCCCTGCATGCCGAGGCGAGAAACGCGACATAGCCAGAAGTTGGTCCAGACAGGCCAGATGCTTGGCTTAAAGCTTCGCCGACGCATTTTCGCCTTTGCCATCCTGTTGTTGGGTCGCACTCTTTGGCGAGTCGCCCGCCTGCGCGGGCGCGGCGAGCCTCTATAGCGGATGAAGGCGCAACCATGATCGACGACGAGCCGGAAAGCGAACGCGTCTCCGCGCTGGCGCCGTTCCGGCATGGCATCTTCCGCGCCGTCTGGTCGGCCAGCCTGGTGTCGAATTTCGGCGGCCTGATCCAGGGCGTGGGCGCCGCCTGGATGATGACCACGATCGCCACCTCGCCCTACCAGGTGGCGCTGGTCCAGGCCTCGACCACCTTGCCGATCATGCTGTTCGCGCTCGTTGCCGGCGCCATCGCCGACAGCTTCAACCGCCGCAAGGTGATGCTGGTGGCGCAGACCTTCATGCTGGCCGTCTCGGCGCTGTTGACCTTGTTCACCTGGCAAGGCTGGATGACGCCCTGGACGCTGCTTGCCTTCACCTTCCTGATCGACAGCGGCACGGCGCTGAACAGCCCGTCATGGCAGGCCTCGGTCGGCGACATGGTGCCGCGCGCCAAGGTGCCGGCGGCGGTCGCGCTCAATTCGCTGGGTTTCAACATCACCCGCAGCGTCGGCCCGGCCATAGGCGGCGTCATCGTCGCTGCCGCGGGTGCGGCGGCCGCCTTCGCCGCCAATGCCGCGAGCTATATCGGCCTGATCGTCGTGCTCGCCCGCTGGAAGCCGGCGCTGCCCGAGCAAACCCTGCCGCGCGAGTCACTCGGCGCGGCAATGGGCGCCGGCCTGCGCTATGTCGCCATGTCGCCCAACATCGCCAAGGTGCTGGTCCGAGGTTCGGCCTTCGGCTTCAGCGCCGGCGCGGTGCTGGCGCTTCTTCCCCTGGTGGCGCGCGATGTCGTAAACGGCGATGCGCTGACCTACGGCATCATGCTCGGCGCCTTCGGCATCGGCGCGGTCGGCGGCGCGCTGATCAGCGTGCGGCTCAGGCAGCTGCTGTCCAGCGAGACGATGGTGCGCATGGCCTTTAGCGGCTTCGCGCTATGCGCCCTCAACGCCGCCGTAAGCCACAATGCCTGGCAGACATCGGCGGGCCTGCTCATCGGCGGCGCCTGCTGGGTGATCGCGCTCTCGCATTTCAACGTCACGGTGCAGATGTCGACGCCGCGCTGGGTGGTCGGCCGCGTGCTGTCGATCTACCAGACGGCGACCTTCGGCGGCATCGCGCTGGGCAGCTGGATCTGGGGCGTCGTCGCCGACGCGCATGGCGCGGAGACCGCGTTGACCGCTGCGGCGGTCGCGATGCTCGCCGGCGGCGCCCTCGGCTTCGTCCTGCCCTTGCCGCGGCAGACGGTGCTCAACCTCGATCCGCTCAACCGTTTCAAGGAACCGATGCTGGCGCTCGACCTCAAGCCGCGCAGCGGCCCGATCGCCATCATGATCGAGTACATCATCCGCGAGGAGGACGTGCCGGAATTCCTGGCGACCATGGCCGAGCGCGGCCGCATCCGCCGCCGTGACGGCGCCCGCAACTGGACCTTGGCCCGCGACCTCGAAAATCCGTCGGTGTGGATCGAGCACTACCACACGCCGACCTGGGTCGAGTATATCCGCCACAACCGGCGCGCCACCCATGCCGACGCCGTGGTCGGCGAACGCATCCGCGCGCTGCACAGCGGCGACAACCCGCCGCGCGTGCGCCGCATGATCGAGCGTCCGACCACCGCGGGCACGACGCTTGTCTCGCCGAAGGGGCCGATCGATCACTGATCGCACGTCGTCCGAAGCCTGCTTCGGGCAAACGACATGCGCCGAAGGATCAAGGATCAGCCGGCGCTCTGGATCATGTAGAGCTTGCGCGTGGTCTCGTGGATGCGCCACTCGCCCTTCCATCCCTGCGGCAGGACGAGGAGGTCTCCCGGCCCCAGCTCACGCATCTGGCCATCGGCGCGGCTCACCGCGACGCGGCCGGAGATGATGTGGCAGATCTCCGACGAGTTCGTGCGGTCGGCGGTGAAGCGGCCAGGAGTGCATTCCCAGATGCCGATGTCGACGCTCCCGTCCGGCGACTGGAAGAAGGATCGCGCGGCCTCCAGCTGACCCCCTTCGATCGAGGTCGGTTTCGGTGAAAAGGCGCCGATGTCGGCCTTGGCGAGGTCGTGGAAAGTCGAAAGATCGATCAAGCTGGTCTCCATGGTCAATGACCGGTGAGGCTGTCCGCCAAGGCGGCAAGCTTCGAGGTATGCGCAAGCCCGGCGGCCTCGCGGTTGTCAGCGATGCGGTAGAGCTGGTACATCGAATGGACGCCCAGCCAGCGGAACGGCTCCGGCTCCCAGGGCCGTACCTTGCGGTTGACCCAGGGCAGCCGCGTCAGCTCGGTATCCTGGGCGAGCACGAGGTCGGTCAGCGTGCGCCCCGACAGGTTGGAGCTCGACACGCCGAGCCCGACATAGCCGCCGGCCCAGCCGATCCGCGTCGCGGGATCGAGTCCGACTGTGGTGCACCAGTCGCGCGGCACGCCGAGCACGCCGCACCAGGCGTGGTCGATGCGGCACCCAGCCGTCTGCGGCAGGAGCGTCGTCAGGATCGTGTGCAGCTGTTCGATCGTCGCCTGCTGCGTCTGGCCGTTGACGTCGGTGCGCGACCCGTAGCGGTAAGGCACGCCGCGGCCGCCCATGGTGATGCGCCCCTCGCGCGTGCGCTGGGCATAGCAATAGGCATGCGCGGCATTGCCGAGCAGCTCGTGCCCCTCCCAGCCGATCTTGCGCCAGAGCTCTTCCGGCAGCGGTTCTGTGACGATCTGCGCGCTGTTGAGCGCGAGCCAAGTCCGCTCCTCGCCAGGGATGCCGGCCGTGAACCCTTCGGTGGCGCGGATGATGGTTTCCGCCCGCACCGTGCCGCGATCCGTAGTCACGACGCCCTTCGCAATGGCGGTAACCGTCGTCTTCTCGTAGATCGAAACGCCTAGACGCTCGACCGCCGCCGCGAGCCCACGCACGAGCTTGGCCGGCTGCACGCGCGCCTGGCCGTGAATGACGAAGCCGCCGAGCACATTCCGGATGTTGATGCGCGCCCGGGTCGCCTCGGCGTCGAGCAGCTCGATGCGTTCGGGATCGGCATCCCAGGAGCGGATCGTCTCGCATTCCTCGCGCACGCGCTCCAGCTGCGCCGGATTGGTGGCGACCGTCAGATTGTCGACGCGGCGGATATCGGCATCGATGCCTTCCTCCGTCGCGACCCGGATCACCTCGTCGACGCAGCCGGCCATCGCCTTCTGCATGGCGGTGACGCCTTGCCGTGTCGAGGTCTTCAGATATTTCTCGCGCGACCAGCCGAAGCCGCCCGACAGCCAGCCGCCATTGCGTCCCGAGGCGCCGAAGCCGGCAAACTCGCGTTCGATGAGCACGATGCGCAGCGATGGCTTCGCCTTCTTCAGACAGTAGGCGGTCCACAGCCCCGTATAGCCGGCGCCGACGATCGCCACATCCGCCTCGATGTCGCCGGGCAAAGGCGCGCGTGGCGCGGGGATGTGACCCAGATCCGCATACCAGAACGAAATGTCGCCGTTGCGCTTGACTTGCATGGGATGGTTTCCGCCAAAGCAATTCAAGGAAAAGTGTGAAACGGTTTCCGTCCGGAATTGCGTTTAAACAAAGATGATCAGGTAAGCGGGGTGTCGGCCGTGCTATCGTCGGGCAGGAGCTTCGCATCCGCGCCGTCGAAGCACAGCTCGACCTTCTCGCCGAGCCCGAAACTTTCGCCGGCGAGCGGCGAACGCACGATCGCGGTCGAGCCGTCGCCAAGCTTCACCTCATATTTCGACCCCGAACCGAGATAGATCGCCTCGGCGATCGTTCCCGACAGCCGGTTCGTGCCGGCGGCATCCTGGCCCGGCCGGCGGATGGCAAGCTTTTCCGGCCGCAGCAGCATCACCGGACGGGCTTCGCCCGCGAGGCGACGCTGCGCGCTGACCGTCTCGCCGGCGATGGTCAGCGCCGTGCTTGTGCCGTCGCTCTTAACCTCACCGCGCAGCACGGTGGAATCGCCGATGAAGCGACCAACGAACAAAGTCGCCGGCTCGTCATAGAGCTGGCGGCCAGTGCCGACCTGCTCGATCCGCCCGCGGTTGAACACGGCGATCCGGTCCGACAGCACCAGCGCCTCCTCCTGGTCGTGCGTGACATAGACGAAGGTGGTGCCGAGCTCGCGATGGATGCGCTTGATCTCGAGCTGCAGCCATTCGCGCAGTTTCTTGTCGAGCGCGCCGAGCGGCTCGTCCATCAGAAGCAGCGGCGGATCGAAGACGATGGCGCGGGCCAGCGCCACGCGCTGCTGCTGCCCGCCCGACAGCTCACTCGGATAGCGATGCGCGAAGTCGCCCATCTTGACCATGTCGAGCGCTCTTGCGACGCGCTTCTTGCGCTCGTCCTGCTTGATGCCGCGCAATGTCAGCGGGTAGGCGACGTTGCGGCCGACGGTCATATGGGGGAACAGCGCATAGTGCTGGAAGACGACGCCGATATTGCGCTTGTGCGCGGGCACGCCGACGACGCTCTTTCCCCCGACCAAAAGCTTGCCGCTGGTCACGTCGGTAAAGCCGGCAATCACGTTGAGCGTCGTCGTCTTGCCCGAGCCGCTCGGTCCGAGCAGCGTCATGAACTCGCCGGGCTCGATCCTGAGCGAGACGCCGTCCAGCGCCTTGAAGGAGCCATAGGCCTTGCTGACCGTATCGAGGTCGATCGCGGCGCCGCGATTTTCCGCTCTCGGGTTCATAGGCGTCCCTTCCGCTCGCGGCCAAGGAGGAGCATGCCGCCGCCGATCAGGATCGTGGTGGCGAACAAAAGGATGGTGCCGACGGCCGCGACCGTCGGATCGGCGTCGCGCGTGATCGAGGAAAATATCTGCACCGGCAATGTCTTGAGATAGGGATTGGTGATGAACAGCGACACCACGATCTCATCGAAGGAGGTGGCGAAGGCGAACAGCAGGCCCGACAGGATGCCGGGCAGGATCAGCGGCAGCGTCACCGTGCGGAACGTGGTCAGCGCGCCGGCGCCGAGGCTTGCCGCCGCCGTCTCCAGCCGCCGGTCGAACACTTCGAGATTGGCCGAGACCGCGATCAGCACGAAGGGCAGCGCAAGGATGGTATGCGCCAGCACGAAGCCCGTCAGCGTGCCGACGAGCTGCGCGTCGAGATAGACGGCATAGATGCCGATGGCCAGAACGACGCCCGGCACGACCATCGGCGTCAGCATCAGCATGCGCAAGAGATTGGCCGGCCGCGCCTTCATGCGGTCGAGGCCGAAGGCGGCCAGCGTGCCGAGCACCGTCGCCAGCACCGCCACCAGCGAAGCGACCTTGAGCGAGTTGAGGAAGCTGGTCGACCATTCCGGATTGGTGGCGAAGTTCTGGTACCACTGCCAGGAAAAGCCCTGCGGCGGAAAGGCAAGCGACTTGTTCTCGTTGAACGACATCGGCACGACGACCAGCGTCGGCGCCACCAGCCAGATCGCCACGAGCAGGCAGACGAGACCGAGGATGAGGCGGGTGAGCGGCTTCATCTGCATCAGCGTCGCCCCGCTTCCCGGTGCCTGGACCGCATCACCGGGGCCGCCAGCGCCAGCAAGACGAAGGTCGCGACCAGGAGCACCACGCCCATGGCGCCGCCGCGTCCCCATTGCAGAAGGCTCAGCACCTGTGTCTGCACCAGGGTCGACAGCATGGTGGAGCGCGGTCCGCCGAGCAGCGCCGGCGTGATATAGAAACCCAGCGCCAGGATGAAGACGATGATGGCGCCGGCATAGACGCCCGGCAGCGACAGCGGCAGGTAGACCGTGAAGAAGGCGCGCGACGGCCGCGCGCCCAGGCTTCGCGCCGCTTGCACCAGCCTGAGGTCGATGCCCTTCATCACCGAATAGAGCGGCAGGATCATGAAGGGCAGCAGCACCTGCGCCATGCCGATCACCACGCCGGTCTGGGTGCGGATCAGCCGGACCCCGTCGAAGCCGGCTGATCTCAGCAGCGAATTGATGACGCCGGAATCCTGCAGCAGGATCACCCAGGAGAGCGTGCGCACCACGCCGCTCACCCAGAACGGGATCAAGACGCAAAGCACCAAGACGAGCCGCACGCGCGGCCCGACCGCGGTCATCAGATAGGCGTAAGGATAAGCGCAGGCCACACAGACCACGGTCACCCAGGCCGAAATGGTAAAGGTGCGCTGGAGCACCGTCAGGTTGACGGGCGCGCCGAAGAACCAGGCGTAGTTCTGCATGCCCCATTGCGGCTCAGACAGGCTGCGTAGCACGATGGTCAGCAGCGGGTAGCCGATCACGGCCACCAACAGGAACAGCGCCGGCAGCGTGAGCGCGTAAGGCCGCCACGCCCAGCCCGCCCGTTGCGGGGCGGAGGGGGTCGTCGGTTCGAGCGCGCTCACGGAGTTCGCCTCTCTCAGCCGGTCAGTTGCCGGCCATCAGCGCGGACCACTTCTCCTGCGCCACGGCGAAGTTCGGCACCCAGAACTTGAAGTTCTGCTTGTAGCCCTGCTTCTGGCGCTCCGGCGTGTTGGTCAGGAAGGCGGCGACGGAAGCGTCGACCTTGGGCCGCGCCTCGCTGTTGATCGGCGTGTAGGAGGTCTTCTCGGTCAGGATCTCCTGGGCATTCTTGCCGAGATAGGCGTTGAGCAGCGCGTAAGCGGCATCCGTGTCCTTGACGCCGACCGGGATCGTCATCTGGTCCATCACCACCAGCCAATCCTGCCATGCGGGTGCGTATTTGGCGCCGTTCTTGACCGCGGTCATGGCGCGGCCGGTCCACATCATCAGCATGTCGGCCTCGCCGGATTCGGCGAGCTGCTGCGATTCAGCGCCCGTCTTCCAGAAGATGGTGTCGGGGCCGAGCTTGCGGACTACGTCGATGGCCTTGTCGATATCGGCCACCGTCATTGCTTTCGGATCGCCGCCGGCAACCTTGAAGGCCTGTTCGAGCAGGCCGCCGGTCGGGCTGCCGGAGCCGTCGATGCCGCGCACGCCCGGGAACTTTTCGGCGTCGAAGAAGTCGGCCCAGCTCTTGGGCGGATTATCCTTGTACTTCTCCTTGTTGTACATCAGCACGACGCCGTAATTCATCGCCGGCACCGAACATTCGCCGACCTGGCCTTCCGGGATTTTCGAGACGTCGAGCTTGGTCAGATCGAGCTTCTGGAACAGCTTGCCGCAATAGACATAAGGCGGCAGGTCGTCGGTATCGACGACGTCCCAGGTGACATTGCCCGATTCGACCTGCGCCTGCAGCTTGGCGATCTCGGTCGGGCCGTCATTGAGCAGCTTGACGCCGGACTTGTCGACGAACTCCTTCAGCGCCGCCGTCTGGCCGTCCTGATATATGCCGCCATAGGAGACGAAGGTCAGGGTCTTGCCTTTGAGCGAGCCTTCCTTCACCTCGCCTGCCACGGGCTTGTCCTGCGCGAAGGCCGCGCCGGTCAGAACGCCGAGCGCCAGGACGGCGCCGATGCCATATCTCGATTTCAACATAACGATGACTCTCCCATTCATGCCCGCATTTTGGTCGGTTACCTGGCGGCGGGCGGTTTCCAGGTCGTGTATTGGTCGAGCTCGGCGCGCGCCGAGGTCGGCGGCGCGATGATCCACATCACTTCGGCCCGGCCGCTGCCGATGTTCTCCGTGCGATGCGGAGTGGCCGTTGTGTATTCGACGCTGTCGCCCTCTTCGAGGACATGACGCGCCTCGCCGAGCGAGACCTCGACAATGCCGCGCAGCACGATCAGCATCTCATGTGCGTCGCCATGCGTGTATTGGTCGGGGCCGGTCGAGCCGCCGATCTCGAACTCGCCGACATAGACTTCCATGTCGCTGAGCGGCGGCCGCGACAAGAGCATCTTGCGGCAGCCGTCGCTGGGCGGCAGGCTTGGGCGCTCGCTGCGCCTGAGCACGCCGTGGTGATTTTGAGCCGCGCTTTCCGCAAACAGCAGCGCGACGCTGACTCCCAGCGCGGAAGCGATCTGATTGAGCGATGCCGTGCTGGCGCCGGTCAGGCCGCGCTCGAGCTGGCTGATGAAGCTGGCGCTGGTTCCGGTCGCCTCGGCGAGGTCGCGCAAGGAAAGGCGGCGAGCAAGGCGAAGGCTCTTGAGCCGCATGCCCAGAGCCTGATGGGCAAGCGTTGCGGCCGCACCGGCGGCGTTTGCCGCCTGCGCCCGACCGTTGCCAGATGCCTTGGGCATTCATGTTCCTCCACTGAACAACTTGTACAGTGCCACTGTACAGATGGCAAGAGGCATGGTTGCGCGGTCGGGCCGCATCCTCGCGGCTGCCGAGCCAAGGCTTCAGTTGAAAGAGAGGGCTAGCCCTCACCCGACAGATCCCGCCGCGCCTTGTCAAGCTCTTCGGCATAGCGGCGCATCAGATGGCTTTCGGTGAGCAGGCCAAGCACGATGCGCTCGTCGAAATCCTCGACCACGGCAAGTTCTTCGGCCCCGGTGCGCTGGAAGGTCTCGGCGGCGGTCTGGACATTCATCGACGGCACCAGCACCGCGTCCTTGAACTGGGCGAGCGCGCTCACCGGCATTTCGCCATCGGAGCGATCGCTGTGCAGTTCCGGCACCAGCAGCATGCCGACATATTGGTCGGCCTGCTCGACGGCGATAACCCGCTGCGCCGAGCCGAGCGGGATCTCCTTGCGGAATTCGGAGAGCGTGGTCGAGGCGGGAATGGTGCGGACGTCCTTGCGCATCATTGTGCCGACGGTGAGGCTGCGCATCCAGCCGACGTCATGGGCGCTGCGGATCGTTTCGCCGCGCAGGTGGAAACGCCAGGTCGAGAAGGAGTAGCCGAAGGTCTCGCGCACCAGGATCGCCGACATGATCGAGGCGGCCAGCACCACGCCGGTGAGCGTCAGGTCGCGGGTCGACTCCAGCGCCAGGAACGTCATGGTCAGCGGACCGCCGACAACGCCCACCGCAAGCGAGGTCATGCCGACGACGGCGGCGACCGACGGGTCGATGCCGGCCGACGGCGCGGTCAGCGCCATGACGCCGGCAAAGACCTTGCCGAGCAAAGCCCCCAGGAACAGCGAGGCGAAGAACAGGCCGCCGCGGAAGCCCGAGCCGAGCGAGATGGCTGAGGCCGCCAGCTTCATCACGAAGACGCTCGCCACCACGGGAAGGGCATAATTCATGGCGAACTCGCGGTGCAGCGCGCCATGGCCGCTGGAGAGCACCTGCGGCGTGACCAGCCCAAGCAAGCCGACGAAGATGCCGCCGATGAACGGCCTGACCGACACGTCGATCGACAACCGTACAAAGAGCCGCTCGACGATGCTCACCAGATGCATGATCGCAATCGAGGCAGCCCCGCCGAGCAGCCCCAGCAGCAAGAATGGCACATACTCGCCGGCGGTCAGATTCGGCAGACCTGAGAGTTCCAGCGGGAACGGCACGCCGCCGAACATTTCCGCCGTCAGCGAGGCGGCGATCGCCGCCGCCATCACCGGGGCCACATTGGCGACGGAGTAGATGCCGATGACCAGCTCGAAACCGTAGAAGGCGCCGGTCAGCGGCGCGTCGAAGGCGGCGGCGATCGCGCCGGCCGCACCACAGCCGACCAGAATGCGCACGTCATTGCGGCGCAGGTGGAAGGCGCGGGCAAGTCGGGAAGCTACGCCGGAGCCGATCTGCGTGTAGCCGGCTTCCAATCCGACCGAGGCGCCGAAGCCGCTTGAGACCATCGTCTGCGCCACGATGATGAACGTGTCGGTGAGCGACATGCGCCCGCCATAGAGCGCGTTGGCCTCGATCGGATCGACAGGTGTGCGGAACTTGCGCTTTCTGAGCCAGATGACGGAAAGCCCGAGAAGCAGGCCGCCGATCGCCGGGAACATCGCCTGTGCCGGGTCGGCAAGCGAGAACATCGCCGAAAGCCGGCCGCCCGGCTGCACGTCGAACAGCAGGTAATGCATGCCTTGCACCAAGGCGCTCATGCCGGTGACCAGCGCGCCCGCGATGACGCCGACCATGCCGGCCATCAGCACGATCACGATGCCGCGCGCCTCGAGCACGGGGATCGAGCTGATCAGCACCGCGCGAAGCCGGCGGGCGTAAACTTGTGGGTCGTTTCTGGCAGGCAACGAAGCGGCTCGCCGGTATGCGAAAGATAAGAACTGCCGTGCCTGATACGCGCGGCGGCTTTGCGTGGCAACCGCAATGCCGACCGCATGTGGCGCCATTTTGGCGTTGCGCCAATTAGCCTTAAGCAAGACTTGCCGCGTGACCAGGAGATAGACTTAGTCGGGCACCGGTATGGTGAGAGGGCCGGAATCGTCTTGTACGACGAAGATCGCCAGCAGCTCCGCCCGCCGGCCTGTCCGCCGAGGAGGAACGCGCCGTGCGGCGCTGGCTGGTCGCGACCGCGGAGGCGGCACAGCCGTAAATGCCTCACACGATCAGGTCGGCGCGCCGCCGTCCGTCTCGAAAAGCGTGAGCTTGCGCTCGCCGATGCCGAGCTCGGCCCAGCTCGCGCGCCATTCGGCGATATGCGCCGATTTGAAATGCGCTTCGAGCGCGGCGCGGTCGCTCCAGGCCTCCGAGACATGGATGAGCCCGGCATCCAGCACATCCTGCGCGTAGGAATAGCCGAGGCAGCCCGGCTCGGCGCGGCTCGCCATGATCATGCGTTGCATCGCCGGCTTTGCCTGGTCGAGCCTGTCGGGCGGCAAGCGGACCGTGCCGATGATCAGGAGCATGCGCTTTTCCCTTCCGATAAGTGGCTAAGGCGCCGTAGCCGCTCTCCCACCTTCGCGCAAGCTTGGAGGGTTACGGTCGAGGGCCTGTCCTGTGCGTGGCGGACGGCCTGGATTTTGAGGACGACATGGCGATCAGCGAAACACTTCCGTCCGGCCTGGCGGTCAAGAACGGCCGCGACATCTTCTTCGCGCTCGGCATCGTCTTCATCCTGGCGGTGCTGTTCCTGCCGATTCCGGCCTTCCTCATCGATATTGGCCTTGCCTTCTCGATCGCGCTTTCGGTGCTGATCCTGATGGTGGCGCTGTGGATCCAGCGGCCGCTCGACTTCTCGTCCTTCCCGACCGTGCTGCTCATCGCCACCATGCTCAGGCTATCGCTCAACATTGCTACCACGCGCATGATCCTGTCGCATGGCAACGAGGGCACGCATGCCGCCGGCTATGTCATTTCGGGCTTCTCGAAGCTGGTGATGTCGAGCGACTTCGTCATCGGCCTCATCGTCTTCATGATCCTGATCGTGGTGAACTTCATTGTCATCACCAAGGGCGCGACCCGTATCGCCGAGGTCGGCGCGCGCTTCACGCTCGACGCCATTCCCGGCAAGCAGATGTCGATCGACGCCGACCTTTCCGCCGGCATGATCGACGAGAAGACCGCGCAGCTGCGCCGCCGCGAGCTGGAGGAGGAGAGCTCCTTCTTCGGCTCGATGGACGGCGCCTCGAAATTCGTGCGCGGCGACGCCATCGCCGGCCTGATCATCACCGCCATCAATATCGTCGGCGGCATCGCCATCGGCTATCTGCGCCACGGCATGGGCCTTGGCCAGGCGGCCGACGTCTTCATCAAGCTGTCGGTCGGCGACGGCCTCGTCACCCAGATCCCGGCGCTTATCGTCTCGCTCGCCGCGGGCATGCTCGTCTCCAAGGGCGGCACGCGCGGCTCGACCAACCAGGCGGTGTTCGGCCAGCTCGGCGCGCATCCGCGCGCGCTCTACGTCGCGGCCTCGCTGCTAGTCATCCTCGGTCTGATGCCCGGCCTGCCGCTTTTCCCCTTCTTCGCGCTTGCCGGCGGCATGGCCGGCCTCGGCTACATCATCCCGCTGCGCCAGAGCCGCGAGCGCGCCGCCGCCGAAGCCTTGAAGACGCAGGAGAAGGCGAACAAGGTCGAGGAAGAGAAGAACTCGGTCAAGGCCTCGCTGGTCACCGCCGAGATCGAGCTTCTGATCGGCAAGCAGCTTTCGACCAGGCTGATGGTGGCGCACCAGGAACTGGTGTTCCGCATGTCGAAGATGCGCAAGAAATTCGCCCAGCAATATGGCTTCGTGGTGCCGGAGGTGCGCGTCGCCGACGACTTCGCCATCCCGCCGAAGAGCTATCAGATCAAGGTGCACGGCACTGTGGTCGCAGAATACCAGATGCGCGTCGGCGAGATCATGGTGCTGCTCGGCACGCGCGGCGTGCCGGAAATCCCCGGCGAGGAAATCCGCGAGCCGGCCTTCGGCATGCGCGCCTATTCCGTGCTCGAAACCTTCGCCGAGGATCTGAGACGCGAGAACTTCACCTTCGCCGACAACATGTCGGTGCTGCTCACGCATCTCTCCGAGGTCATCCGCAACAACCTGCCGCAGCTTCTGTCCTACAAGGACATGAAGGCGCTCCTGGAGCGGCTCGACCCGGAATACCGCAAGCTCGCCGACGAGATATGCACCTCGCACATCTCCTATCCAGGCCTGCAGGCCGTGCTGAAGCTGCTGCTCGCCGAGCGCGTCTCGATCCGCAACCTGCATTTGATCATCGAGGCGATCGCCGAGATCGCGCCGCATGTGCGCCGCACAGAGCAGATCGTCGAGCACGTGCGCATCCGCATGGCGCAGCAGATCTGCGGCGACCTCTCCGAAGGCGGCACGCTCAAGGTGCTGCGCCTGGGCAACCGCTGGGACCTGGCCTTCCATCAGAGCCTCAAACGCGACGCCAAGGGCGAGGTGCGCGAGTTCGACATCGATCCGCGTCAGCTCGAGGAATTCGGCCAGGACGCCACCAAGGCGATCCGCAAGCATCTCGAGGCCGGCGAGCGTTTTGTGCTCGTCACCGCGCCCGACGCCCGTCCCTATGTACGCATGATCATCGAGCGGCTGTTCACGACGCTTCCCGTTCTCAGCCATGTCGAGATCGCCAAGGGCGTCGAGATCAAGGTGCTCGGAACAATCTCGTGAACGCGCTCTCGCAAGGCGTCGTCATCGCCGCCTTCCTCGCCTTCTGCCGTATCGGCGCCTGCTTCATGCTGATGCCCGGCCTGTCCAGCGCCCGCGTGCCGCTGCAGATCCGGCTGTTCGTTTCGCTCGCCGCCACCGGCGGCCTGCTCGCTTTCCTTTGGGACCGCATCTACCCGTTCGTCGATCCGCGCCCGCAGGTCCTGGCGCCGATGATCGTCTCGGAGCTCCTGGTCGGTGGCCTGATCGGCGCCATGACCAGGCTCTACATGGAGGCGCTGCGCTTCATGGGTTCGGCCATCGCCATGCTGATCGGCTATGGCGGCTCGGGCGGACCGGCGATCGAGGAGCCGGAACCGCAGGCGGCGCTTGCCGCCATCATCTCGTTCTCGGCGCTGCTTCTGCTCTTCGTCTTCGACTTCGACCACGAGATCGTCAAGGCGCTCGTCGCCTCCTACCAGGTCGCTCCGGTCAACGTGTTCTTCAACCCGCAGGCCGCCCTGGTCGACGTCACCGACACGGTGTCGGATGCGTTCTTTCTGGTCATTCGGCTCGGCAGCCCGTTCGTCGCCTATGCCATCCTGGTCAATCTGACGATCGGTTTCGTCAACAAGCTGACGCCGCAGATCCCGGTCTATTTCATCTCGCTGCCCTTCGTCATCGCCGGCGGCATGATCATCTTCTATTTCGCCGTCGGCACCTTGCTGTCGCTGTTCGTCGACGGCTTCGTCGACCTCACCCTGGCGAGATAGGCTCCATGACCGTGCGAAAGGACCGCCTGAAGAAGCTGGTCAAGGTGCAGGAGCAGTTGAAGGCGCTGCACGAGACCCGCCACGCCGGCTTCCTCGCCGCCGCCGTCAAGGCTGAAGCAGAGGCCAAGGAGCTGATCGAGCGCTTCGACACCGACAGCTCGGTGGCCGGCCTCTTTCCCGCGCTCTACCACCGGCGCATCACCGACGCGCTGGGCCGACAGCAACAGAACCTCGACAATGCCCGCCAGGAAGCGGCGCTGATCGCCACTGCGACGGCGCGCACCAACATGGTCGAGCGCGCCTACAAGGACGAGCGCCGCCGCGACGAGCGCGAACGCTCCGACCGCGAGCGGCTCGATCTGATCATGCAGAAGCGAACCTCCGACGGCTGATCATCGCAAGCCTGCCACAAGCTTCTTCAGTCATTGTGCAACTAACAAAACCGACAAAGGGCGGACTTTCTTGGCCATTTCCCCACCCAGCGACATCGTCATGGACGTTGCCCGCGCAGCGGAGCCGGCCGATGTCGAGGCCGCACGCGCGGCGCTCGCGAGAAGGGCGAATGGCACCTCGGCGCCTTTCTCTGTCGATCCATCCGCGACGGTCGATGCTGGCTCCATTCTCTCGCGCGCAACGGCCGACAAGGCGGAAGCCGCCAATCCGGCGAAGAAGTTCCAGCGCTTCGAGGCGATGGTGCTGACCACCTTCATCCAGAACATGATGCCCAAGGACACCGAGGGTGTTTACGGCAAGGGCCTGGCCGGCGACATGTGGAAGTCGCAGCTCGCCGAAAAGGTGGCCGATGTCATGGCCGCGCATGGCGGCATCGGCATCGCCAGATCGATGCTTGCCGACCATTATCTCGACGGCAAGCACAAGGTGCCGGTCGGCCCCATTGCCGGTGGAGCGCAGAAAACCGAGATCGACCGGCAGACCCGGCTTTCGACCTCGATGATCGAGGAGCTTGAGCGCAAAGCAGCACGGTCGATGACCGGCGACGAGACGATCATAAAAACAGATATCAAGATCTAGGGACCTACATGGCCGACCAAACGGAGCTTTCCAACCTTCCCGCACGCACCAGCGCAATGGAGGCGCCCGCCGCCGCGCGACCCGGCAACCTCGCCGCCATCATCGGTCGCATCGAGGAAGTCGTGGACGAGGAAACCGCCGGCATCCGCAGCGGAACGGCCTATGATCTCAAGGCCTCGAACGCGCGCAAGAGCCGGTATCTCTACGAGCTGAACCGCGCCATGAAGGGAGCCAACGAGATCGAATTCCTCGAGCAGCATCGCGAAGGCCTGCTGCGGCTGCGCCAGAAGCTGGCCAGGAACGAGGCGGCGATCCTTGCCCATCTCAACGCGGTCAACGAAGTCGCCACGCTTTTGAGGAACGCCATCCAGCGCGCCGATACCGACGGCACCTATTCGGCCGGTGAGTTCGGAATGGCGCGAGCCTGATGAGATGATCGAGGCGCAAGGACAGACCCGGTGATAAAATTCATCGCCGCCGCGCTGTGGATCTGCGCCGTGACGCTCGGCGCGGTCTTCTATTCCTTCCAGGCGGCGGGCCAGCGCGGCGCGGCCGAGCCGCCGAAGCCGATGCTGGGCGGCCTCGACTATGTCAAGACCGACATGATCTCGGTGCCGTTGCTGCGCGACGGCACGATCGAGGGCTATTTCCTCACCAAGCTCGTCTACACGGTGGAGCCGGACCAGATAAAGAAGCTGTCGATCCCGGCGCAGGCGCTGATGACCGACCAGGTCTATTCCTATCTCTATTCCAACCCGCAGATCGATTTCACCAAGAAGGAATCGATCGATCTCGACGCTTTCCGCAAGTCGATCCGCGACACCATCAACACCCGCGTCGGCGTCGAGCTGGTGCACGAGGTGCTGATCGACCAGGTCAACTTCCTGTCCAAGGACGATATCCGCGACAACGCGCTTCGGCGCCGCAAGAATGCCGGCGACACCGCGGCGGCGATGACCAAGCCTTTCCAGGCGCCGGAGCATTGACTGCCTGGCCGCGTCCGGCGGCGATAGACGGCCCAGTTCCCTCAAGCGATATGACGCATGGTGACCGCGTTGACGTAAACGTCAACTCGAAGCTATATGCGCCTGTGGTCGCGCTGGAGCGCGGCGCGTCTACCTCGCCCAGCGGCCAAGCGCCGGTGCGCGTCAACGCAACCAACGAGGAGAACCGCCATGGGCGTTCAGGAGATTGCCGACAAGATCAAGTCGCGCGTGGCAAGCGCCGGCTTCGAGCATTCGGTCAAGTTCGACACCGGCAGCGACGGCGTCATCGTCATCGACGGCGCGACCGTCTCGACCACCGACGCGCCGACCGACTGCACCGTCAAGCTGTCGCTCGACGATCTGGATTCGCTGATTGCCGGCGACCTCAATCCGACCATGGCCTTCATGTCCGGCAAGCTGAAGGTCGAGGGCGACATGACCGTCGCCATGGCGCTCAGCCAGCTGCTCGGCTGATCCTTCGCAAAAACAGCAACGCCGCCCGATGGGCGGCGTTGCTGTTTTTGTCGAACCTAAAGCAATTCCAGGAAAAGCGCGTAGCGGTTTTCCGTCCGGAATTGCGTGAAAACAAAGGCTTCAGGCGACGAAACCCAGCGCCTGTCCTTTGATCTTGCGGCCGGCGGCCTTGATCGTGCCTTTGGCGCCGTCCAACGCGCCTTCCTGCAGTTCCAGCGCCAGAAGCCGGTGCCGCTCATAGGGGCCGGGCATGGCAAGCGCCCCCGTGCGGTCGGCTGAGAAGCCGAACCGCCCGTAATAGGGCGCATCGCCGACGAGCAGGATCGCGCCATGGCCGAGCCGCGCCGCTTCGGCGAGTGCGTGCCGCATCAGCGCCGAGCCGATGCCGCCGCTCTTCAATCCCGGCTCGACCGCGAGCGGGCCGAGCAGCAGCGCTGCCGGACCGCCCTCGCCCAACCTCACATCCCACAGCCGCACCGTGCCGACGACCGCGCCCGACGCATCGCGGGCGACAAAGGCCAGGCCTTCCGAGGGCCGGCGGCCGCGCCGCAGCTTCTCGGATGACTTCTTCTTGCGCTTCGGCCCCATGGCGCGGTCGAGCAGCGCTTCGCGCGCCGCGACGTCGCCCGCGCCTTCGCCAAGAATGACGAAGGCCGGCGCCTGGGCGGCCCCCTCGTCCGGCGCGCCGCGCGAGCCAGCCTGTGCCCGCAGGGCCAGGGAGGGCGCAAACGCATTTTCAGGCGAAGTGGAAACGGGTTCGCCGTAAGAAAATGCGCCAAGAAGCACTGCCGTCGAGCCGTTCTCCCCCGCGGAGAAAAGCTCAGCCAACGGTCCGGACGAGGGGGCAATTTCAGTGGCCGCGAAGGCCGATTTGGTCAGGTATTCCATATCCGCGATCCTTCACGAGCGGAGATCTGTCCCACAAGCGAGCCCGGGCGGGCGAAGGCGCCCGGGCCGGTTTGATCTGAGCGGTTTCTTGCGAAATGCTCAGATCACGTAGGATCGGAGAGGTTCGAAGCCGTTGAAGGCGACCGCCGAATAGGTGGTCGTGTAGGCCCCGGTGCCTTCGATCAGCACCTCGTCGCCGATGGTCAGCGACAAGGGCAGCGGATAAGGTGTCTTTTCATACATCACGTCGGCCGAATCGCAGGTCGGGCCGGCGAGCACACAGGGCGCGGTCTCCGAGCCGTCATGGCGGGTGACCAGCGGATAGCGGATCGCCTCGTCCATGGTCTCGGCGAGACCGCCGAACTTGCCGATGTCGAGGAACACCCAGCGCACATTGTCGTTGTCGGCCTTCTTCGAGATCAGCACGACTTCCGACTTGATCACGCCGGCATTGCCGACCATGCCGCGTCCCGGCTCGATGATCGTCTCGGGCAGCGCGTTGCCGAAATGCTTGCGCAGGGCCGAGAAGATCGCCTGGCCGTAGGCCTGGGCCGCCGGCACGTCCTTCAGGTAACGGGTCGGGAAGCCGCCGCCCATGTTGACCATCTTCAAGACGATGCCTTCCTCGGCGAGCGTCGCGAACACCTTCCTGGCGTCGCCCAGCGCGCGATCCCAGGCCGACAGGTCGGTCTGCTGCGAGCCCACATGGAACGACACGCCATAGGCATCGAGGCCGAGGCCCTTGGCATGACGCAGCACGTCGACGGCCATCGCCGGCACGCAGCCGAACTTGCGCGACAGCGGCCATTCCGCGCCTTCGCCGTCGGTCAGCACGCGGCAGAACACGCGCGAGCCGGGAGCGGCACGCGCGATCTTCTCGACCTCTTCGACGCAGTCCACCGCGTAGAGGCGAATGCCGAGTTGGTAGGCGCGTGCGATGTCACGCTCCTTCTTGATGGTGTTGCCGAAGGAAATGCGGTCCGCCGGCGCGCCGGCATCCATCGCCATCTCGACCTCGGCAACCGATGCGGTGTCGAAGGACGAGCCCATCGCAGCAAGCAGGCGCAGGATTTCCGGCGCCGGGTTTGCTTTCACCGCATAGTAGATCTTGGAATCGGGCAACGCCTTCTCGAAGGCGCGGAAATTGTCGCGCACGACATCGAGGTCGACGACGAGGCAAGGGCCGTTCGGACGTCGGGTGGCGAGGAAATCAAGGATGCGCTGAGTGGCCATCGAGGTCTCTCCATTGGCGCCTTTCGGCGCGCACAAAGGCTGCGGAACGCGGGCGCTCAGCCTCGCGAACTCGCGGTGGACAAAGGCGGGACGGAAAATCCATGGGACCAGCCGGTGGAGACCCCGGAACCATGAAATGCCGTCTCGCGGCGGTGAACCTTGGCCTTGCCCGGCCTCGGTTCGCTTTGTCTGCCTTGGCTTGGATGGGAGACCCCGTCCGCACTGCCGGCAATGAAGGTGTGCCTCTTTAGTAACCCCGGTCTTTGGACAACCGGAAGAGAACCAGAAAGGCCCGCACCGTCGTTGCTTCAAGGTGTCCTCGGTCTTGTGGTTGGCCACTGACCGACTGGAGGGGTTGGCTCCAGTTACCTTACCGATTGCCCTCACCATTCGAGGATCGGCGGACACCCACAGGCACGTGCGACTTTGGGCAAGCGCGATATAAGAGCGAAGGGTTTCACAATCAATAAAAATCGTAAGCCCAGGTTGTAAAATTTCTGGCATCGAACAATGTTGGCCGCACCGTATCCGGAAATCGAACGATGCCAGGAACTCAAGCACCGCTGAACGCCTTCCTCGATCTGCGCCAAATGCCTGTGGCGAATGCGGAATTGGGCCCGCTCGCCGGCCTGCGCCTGGCCGTCAAGGACATCTATGACGTTGCCGGCTACCGCACCGGCTGCGGCAATCCGCAAAAATTCGAGGAGGCGCACGCCGCCTCGCGCACGGCGCAAGCGGTGCAGACGATCCTCGATGCCGGCGCGCGATTCGTCGGCAAGACCCAGACCGACGAGCTGGCCTTCTCGCTGTTCGGCCAGAACGCGCATTTCCCTTACCCGGTCAATCCCGCCGCGCCCGACCGCGTCACCGGGGGCTCCTCCTCCGGCTCGGCCGCCGCGGTTGCCGGCGGGCTGGCGAACATCGCCACCGGTTCCGACACCGGCGGCTCGATCCGCGCGCCGGCAAGCTTCTGCGGCCTGATCGGGCTGCGCACCAGCCATGGCCGCATCCCGCTCGACGGCGCGATGAAGCTGGCATCGAGCTTCGACACGTTCGGCTGGTTCGCCGACGACATCGAGACCTATGAGGCGGTCGGCAAGCTTTTGCTCGGCCGCGATCCGCACCAGCACCCGCTCAACCGCCCGCTGTCGATCCGCTGGCTTGACGCCTTCGTCACCGGCCCGGCGGAAACCGCCGAATACGCGCGCATGAAGGCACTGGCGACCGGCGTCATAGGCCAGCCGGTGGAGACCGAATACGCCTTCGCCTCTTTCCCGGACGAGCTTTACTGGTGCTTTCGACGCTTGCAGGCCTTCGAGGCCTGGCGCGAGCATGGCCCCTGGATCGCGGCCGGCGGCCGGCTCAGCCCGGGCGTCGCGGAGCGTTTCGGCTTCGGCCGCACCATCAACGCCAAAACTGCCGCCACCGAAGCCGCGCGCCGCCTGGCGTTCCGGGCCGAATTCGAGGCGCTGCTCGGCAACAACGGCTTTCTGGTCCTGCCCACCGTTCCCGGCGCAGCACCGCTTGCCGCCAGCACGCCGGAACAGTTCCAGGCTTATCGCGAAAGGGCGCTGCATCTCTTGTGCCTTTCCGGTCTTTCGGGCTTTCCGCAGATCACCTTGCCGATCGGCTCCGTCGATGGCGCGCCCTTCGGTCTTTCGCTGCTCGGCCCTTCCGGCAGCGACGTTGCCCTGATACGGCTCGGCCGCAGGATTCTCGACGCGGCACGAAAGGTCTGACCATGGATACATTGACGCGCATGCGCGCCTTCATCGACGTGGTCGAGGCGGAAGGCTTTTCGGCTGCGGCGCGCAAGATCGGCCGCTCCAAGGCGCTCTTGTCGAAATATGTGCGCGAGCTGGAGGACGAGCTCGGCGCGCTGCTCTTGAACCGCACAACGCGCCAGTTCTCGCTGACCGAAGCCGGCCACACCTATTATCAGCGCGCCTCCGAAATCGTGCGCGAGGTCGACAGCCTCGCCGAGGCTGTGCGCCAGTCTTCCGGCGACGTTCGCGGCAGGATCAAGCTGTCGGCCGCCCGCACCTTCGCAGATGCGCCGATCGGTCAGTCGCTGGTCGACTTCACCAGGCAGCATCCCGACATCGTGCTCGACATCCATCTCGACGACCGCTTCGTCGACCTTGTCGAGGAAGGCTTCGACCTTGCCGTGCGCATCTCGCGGCTGGAGAACTCCTCGCTGATCGCCAGGCGGCTGGCGCCGTTTTCGGTCAGGCTTTGCGCGTCGCCGGAGCTGATCGCCAAGCACGGCAAGCCGACACGTCCGCAGGATCTCGCCAACCTGCCCTGCATCGTCGACACCAACGGTCGCACGCTGTCCAACTGGCGCTTCAAGGGCGAAGCCGAGGACTCCATCAGCGTCGCCGTTTCGGGTCCGATCGAGGTCAACAGCCCGATTGTGGCAAGAGCCGCCGCGCTCTCCGGCCTGGGCTTTGCCATGCTGCCGGATTTCATCGCCGCCCCCGACGTCGCATCCGGCAAGCTGGTCACCGCGCTCGACGATCGTCTCCTGGCGGGTACCGGCATCTTCGCCGTCTACCCGCACCGTCGCTACCTGCCGGCCAAGGTAAGGGTCCTCGTCGATTTCCTGGTGCAGTGGTTCAAGACGCGCGACACAGCGTGATAACCCGCGTCCCAATTTCGCCCCCTTTATGTTAACTCTCGGGCCCTCACTCCCGAAGTCGATGGAATCGCGGCCCGGAATGCATCTGAAACGGCAAGCAACCATGCTGGCTTCGGCCCTCGCGGCCACGTTCGCCTCGGTCGAGCAGGCCGAGGTGCACCCGCATGTCTTCGCCGAGGCTCGCCTCGACGTGATCCTCAGCCAGGATCACCAAAGTGTGACGGCGCTGCGCCACCTTTGGCGCTTCGACGACCTTTTTTCGAGTACGGTGATGATGGAGTTCGACAAGAACTCCGATCTGAAACTTGACGACAAAGAGCTCAAGGAAGTGGCCGACACCGTCCATTCCTCGCTTGCCGAGTTCAATTACTTCCAGCTCGTCACCCAGGACGGCAAGGACGTGCCGATGGTGCCGCCGCCGCATCTGATGGCGAACTTCGACAACGACCAGCTGATCATCCTGTTCGAGTCGCAGCCGAAGACGCCGATCAAGCTCGCCGGCAAGGTCGACATCGGCGTCTACGATCCGACCTTCTATACGGCGATCGACTTCACCGACGACGCGAACCTTGCCGTCGAAGGCCTGCCATCGACCTGCACCAAAAAGGTCATCCGGCCCGATCCTGACGAGGCGATCAAGGAAAACCAGAAGACCCTGACGGAGGCGTTCTTCAACGATCCGACAGGCACCAACATGAGCAAGATTTTCGCCACCAAGCTCGAGTTGAACTGCCCGCCGGAAGGATGATTTGGTGATGAAACCGTCGCTGCGCGCAAGCAGGTTCCGCAAAAGTGTTTCACGGTTTTGCGATCGGAACCTGCGACAAACAAGGGAATCCAAGCGGATATTCGTGGGGCATCCCACGAATATCCGCTTGGCCCTCGGGCTCTTGGCCGCTGCCTTGATTGTGACCCATCTGCCTGTCGCGGCGCATGCGCAAAGCTCGCTCGGCATCGGCACCAATGACGGCATGGCGCCCACCACCACCGGTCCGTTCGCCCATATCCTGATGTGGATCAATCTGCGTCAGCAGGAGTTCTACCATTCGCTGGCGGCCGCCATGAAGGCGATGCGCCAGGACGGCAGCAAGCTTTGGCTGCTGATCGGCTTGTCCTTCGCCTATGGCATCTTCCACGCCGCCGGCCCCGGCCACGGCAAGGCGGTGATCTCCTCCTATATGGTCGCCAACGAAGTGGCGTTGAGACGCGGCATCATGCTCTCCTTCGTCTCGGCGATGTTGCAGGGCCTGACGGCGGTGGTCGTGATGATGCTTGCCTATTTCGTGCTGCGCGGCACCGCGATCTCGATGACCGACGCGGCCTGGTTCCTCGAAATCTCGAGCTACGTGCTGGTGACGCTGTTCGGCGCCTGGCTTTTGTGGCGCAAGCTCGGTCCGTCGATCCTGCGCCTGTTCGGCAGGACGCCTGCCTACAGCCTGTCGGCCGCTCATGCCGGTCATTCGCATGGCGGGCACGCAGGGCATTCGCACGCTCATGCGCATGCACTGCACGTGCATGACGATCATGATCATTCGCACGGTCACGATCACATTGATCACGACCACCACGACCATGGCCCAGGCGAAGTCTGCGACGCCTGCGGTCATTCGCATGCGCCGGACCCGGCGATGCTTTCGGGCGACCGCTTCGACTGGCGCACGGCCTGGTCGGCGGTGGCCGCCGTCGGCATCCGCCCCTGCTCCGGCGCGCTGATCGTGCTGAGCTTCGCGCTGCTCAACGGCCTGTGGGTCGGCGGACTGCTGTCCGTGCTGGCGATGTCGATCGGCACCGCGATCACCGTCTCGGCGCTGGCGACGATCGCAGTGCTGGCAAAGAACTGGGCGGTCTATTTCGCCGGCGACGGACGCCTCGGCAACCGCATCCATTCCATCGTCGAGATCGGCGGCGCGGCCTTCATCTTCCTGGTCGGCCTGCTGCTGTTGTCGGCCGGCTTGTCGGGCGGCGCCTGACCAAGCAGTGCCCAAAGCTGTATTGAGCTTCGCGTCAGCCCTGCATCACCTGGTATCGACAGACGTCAGGCGATCTTCCCGCCGAGCTCATCCTCGATATGCGCGCGGATGATTTCGTCGAAACTGCTTTCGGCGGCAAATCCCAATTCCCTCGCCCGCCTGGCCTCGAACCGCGTCGGCCAGCCTTTGACGATCGCCCAGACGGTCTCGTCGGGCTGCTCGCGGATCCGTTTCGCGACCTCGGCGCCGGCGATGCGTTCCAGCGCCTCGATCTGCTCGCCGACCGTGACGGCGACGCCCGGCATTGTGAGATTGCGGCGCGGACCAACCTTGTCGCCGTCGATCTCGGCCGCGTGGACGAGGAAATTCACCGCCGAACGCGGGCTGGCATGAGTATGCAGCACCGATCGCGGCACCGGCAGGATCGCCTCCTGGCCGGCGAGCGGCTCGCGGATGATGCCTGAGAAGAAGCTCGACGCCGCCTTGTTCGGCTTGCCAGGGCGGACGCAGATCGTCGGCAGCCGGATGCCGATGCCGTCGAAGAAACCGCGCCGCGTATAATCGGCGAGCAGCGCTTCGCTCATCTGCTTCTGCGTGCCGTAGGAGGTGAGCGGCGTCGGATGGAATTCGTCCGGGATGACGTCCGGAAACGGCGCGCCGAACACGGCGATCGACGAGGTGAAGACGAGGCGCGGCGCGAACGCCGCCAGCCGCACGGCGTCAAACAGGGTGCGCGTGCCGTCGAGATTGACGCGATAGCCGAGGTCGAAATTAGCCTCTGCCTCGCCCGAGACGATGCCCGCCAGATGGAAGATCACATCCGGGCGCGGAGCCACGAGAGCGGACATGGCGCCGGGCGCGGAAAGATCGCCGGTATGGATCGAGACATCGACGCCGGCGAGCGCCGGCGCCTGCGGCGCCACGATGTCATGCAGGTCGAGCGCCGTGATCTTTCGCCCGCGCAAGGCGCCGTCCTTGGCGAGCCGCGCGATAAGCTTGCGGCCGACCATGCCGGCCGCGCCCGTGATCAGTATTCTCATCTTCAGAGACCTTTCTTGCGCTGGCTGCGTCCGCGCAGCCACAGGACGACGAACAGACCGACCATGAAGATCGCGGCGATGACGGCCGCCAGCACCGTCGACACCTTGCCGGCGGCCAGCATGATGGCCGGCAGGAAATAGGCCGCGAGACCGAACACGAGCAGTATCACGGCCGCAGCGGTCGCCGCGTTCTTTGTGTCACGATCCATCAGCTGGCGTTCTTCAGTTCGAGGCTGTTCGGGTTCATCATCACGCCGCGATCAGTGATAGTGCCGGCGATCGCGCGGCGCATCATGCGCATGGTCGTGATCATGATGGTGGTCGTGCTCGTCATGGCTGTCCGCGCATTGGCCGAATTCGGGTTCGACAGTGGCATGCTCGATGCCATGCTCGGCCGCAAGCCGTTTCTTGATGGCGCTCACCGCCACATGCGCATCGACGCCGTCATTCAGGCAAGCATGCAGCGTCGCCATGTTGGAGGTCCCGTCGAGTGACCAGACATGCATATGATGCACCTCGCGCACGCCCTTGACAGCGCCTTCGATGTCCTTGGCGATCAGGTCGCGATCGAGGCTGGCCGGCACGCCTTCGAGCAGGACGTGGGCCGCCTGGCGCATCAGCGACCATGCCGTCGAGAGAATGAGCAGCGACACCAGCACCGACAGGATCGGATCGATGGGCGTCCAGCCGGTTGCCAGGATGATGAGGGCTGCCGCGATTGCCGCGGCCGAGCCAAGCAGGTCGCCCAGCACATGCAGGATGGCGCCGCGCATGTTGAGGCTTTCCCGATCGCCGCCATGCAGCACGAAGAAGGAGGCGATGTTGACCAGAAGGCCTGCCACCGCCACCACCAGCATCGGCCCGCCGAGCACCGGCGCCGGGTTCATCAGCCGCCCCCAGGCCTCGTAGACGATCCAGAGCGCGATGACGAAGATGGCGATGCCGTTGGTGTAGGCGACGAGCGTCTTCACCCGGGCGAAGCCATAGGTGAGACGGCCGGTGGCCGGACGGCCCGTCAGGTGGAAGGCATACCAGGCAAGACCGAGCGCGATGGCGTCCGCCAGCATGTGCCCGGCATCGGCGACCAGCGCCAGCGACCCGGTCAGCCAGCCGCCCAGTGCCTCGGCGACCATGAAGCCCGCGGTCAGGCAGGTCGCGATCAGCACCCGTTTCTTGTCGGTCGAGCCATGCACATGGCCGGCACCGGCCGGGCCGTGATCATGCGAAGCGTGGTCATGCGCCATCGCTGAACTCCTGTCACGCGCCGAAATCAGCGCGGAAATCCTCGAGCCGCCGCTTCTGAGCGCCTTCGCGGTCGAAATTCGCCGGATCGAGCCAGCCCTCATAGGCGTTGCGCAAGGCCGGCCACTCCTTGTCAATGATCGAATACCACGCCGTATCGCGGTTTTCACCCTTGACCACAAGGTGTTGCCGGAAGATGCCTTCGAACCTGAAGCCGAAGCGCTCGGCGGCGCGCTTCGAGGGCTCGTTGCGGTTGTTGCACTTCCACTCGTAACGGCGGTAGCCGAGATCGTCGAAGAGATATTTCGCAAACAGGAACTGCGCCTCGGTCGCGGCCGGCTTGCGCGAGATCAGCGGGCCCCAATAGATGTTGCCGATTTCGCCGACGCCGTTGTTGGCGTCGATGCGCATCAGCGTCTGGCGCCCGGCGATCTTGCCGCTCGCCTTGTCGATGACGGTGAAGAACAGCGGGTCCTCGCTCGCTTCGGCCTTGTCCAGCCAAGGCTGGAAGGCCGCGCGGGTTTCCGGCGGATAGTCCGGCAGCCAGGCGAAACGTCCGCCGGCGTCGGGCACCGACGACACTTCGTAAAGACCATCGCCATGCCTTGCCGCGCTCAGCGGCTCGAGCCTGACCGTGCGTCCCTCGATCGGATTTCGTTCCGGCCGCGGGCGCGGCTGCCAATTCTTCAGATCTTCCGACACGACCGCTCCAATCCGTTTGACTTTTGCCTGCGGACGGTCACAAAAACGCTCGCCCACAGAAAGAACCACAGGGACAGGAAAAATGCTCCACACGATCGCGGCCTTCGACCGTCTCGGCGAGGAAAATGCCTTTGCGGTGCTGGCGAGGGCTACCGCGCTTGCCCATCAGGGTCGTGATATCGTCAACCTCGGCATCGGCCAGCCCGACTTCAAGACGCCCCAGCACATCGTCGAGGCGGCGATCAAGGCGCTGCGCGACGGCCACCATGGCTACACGCCGGCAAACGGCCTCTTGGCCACCCGCGAGGCCGTCGTGCGCCGCACGCTGACCACCACCGGCGTCGAGGTGTCGCCCGAGAATGTGATGATCCTGCCCGGCGGCAAGCCGACCATGTTCGCCGCGATCCTGATGTTCGGCGAGGCCGGCACCGAGATCCTCTACCCCGATCCCGGCTTTCCGATCTACCGCTCGATGATCGAGTTCACCGGCGCCACTCCGGTGCCGGTTCCGATCCGCGAGGAAAACGGCTTTGCCTTCTCGGCCGACGAGACGCTGGCGCTGATCACGCCGAAGACGAGGCTGCTGATCCTCAACTCGCCCGCCAATCCGACCGGCGGCGTCACCCCGCGGGCCGAGATCGAGAAGCTGGTCAAGGGCCTGGAGAAACATCCTGAGGTCGCCATCATGTCGGACGAGATCTACGACGTCATGACCTATGACGGCGAGACCCACTGCTCGCTACTCAATTTCCCCGAGATCCGCGACCGGCTGATCGTGCTCAACGGCTGGTCGAAGACTTGGGCGATGACCGGCTGGCGCATGGGCTGGTCGATCTGGCCGAACGGCGACAAGGGCGCGCATCTCTACGACAAGGTTCGCAAGCTGGCGGTGAACTGCTGGTCCTGCGTCAACGCGCCGAGCCAGTTCGCCGGCATCGCCGCGATCGACGGCCCGCAGGACGACGTCGAGAAGATGATGCGCGCCTTCGACAACCGCAGGAAGATCGTGGTCGAAGGGCTGAACGCGCTCCCGGGCATTTCCTGCATCACGCCTAAAGGTGCCTTCTATGCCTTCCCCAATGTCTCGAAGACCGGCTGGAAGGCCAAGAAGCTTGCCTCGGCGCTGTTGGAAGACGCCGGCGTGGCGCTCATCGGCGGCCCCGATTTCGGCGTTCTCGGCGAAGGCTATATCCGGCTTTCCTATGCCAATTCGGAGGAGAACATCCTGCGCGCGCTGGAGCGGATCGAGGCGTTCCTGAACAAGTGATCGATCAGGCGCTCATCCGCGCCCGACGAATGGCATCTTCGTCGCCATCACCGTCATGAACAGCACATTGGCGTCGAGCGGCAGGCTGGCCATATGCAGCACCGCGTCGGCGACGCGCTGCACATCCATCACTGCTTCGGCGGCAATCGAGCCGTTGGCCTGCGGCACGCCCACCGTCATCGGCTGCGCCATCTCCGTCAGCGCATTGCCGATGTCGATCTGGCCGCAGGCGATGTCGAAGGGCCGGCCGTCAAGCGCCAGCGTCTTGGTGAGCCCGGTGATCGCATGCTTGGTCGCCGTGTAGGGCGCGGAGCCCGGGCGTGGCGCATAGGCCGACACCGAGCCGTTGTTGATGATCCGGCCGCCCATCGGCTTTTGCCTTCGCATCGCGCCGAAAGCCGCGCGGGCGCACAGGAACGAGCCGGTGAGGTTGACGCCCACGACATCGTTCCAGACCTCGACCGGGATCTCGTCGATCAGCGTCGACTTGTAGCCCATGCCGGCATTGTTGAAGAGCAGGTCGACGCGGCCGAAGGCCTCGAGCACGGTCTCGAACATGTCGTCGACTTCCTCGGCTTTGCTGATGTCGCAAGCGACGGCCAGTGCCTTGGCCTGCGTCTTGCCCGCATCGGCGATCGCCTCTTCCAGCAGCGTCTTGCGGCGGCCGCAGAACACCGTGTTCCAGCCTGCCTTGAGCAGCGCCGTCGCGACGCTCTTGCCGATGCCGGTGCCGGCGCCGGTAACGATGGCGGTCTTCTCTGCTATGGCTGTCATCGCCGTCCTCCGGTCATGGATGGAAAGACGTGGCATCGCAAATGCATGGGGTCATGGCAAGCCGCTGTTGGCAATAAAGAAAAGGCCAACAAAAAGGGCGGCCATTGGCGACCGCCCCGATCTGAACCGCGCTTGGGAGGAGGAAAAGCCGGTCCGACTGATTAGAATGATGCGCTTGCTGGGTTAACGGAAGATTGACGACCGGCAAGGCGTCCCCGAAGGACGTTTACCACGCCGAATCACCACGGCGAATTGGGCGCCGTTCCCGCCGGCACCTTGGCCGCCGAAACCGTCGCCTCGACATGATCGACCAGGGCGTCCGGCAGGCCGAGTCGGCCAGCGAGCAGGTCGAGATAACCGCGCTCGGTGCGCGTGTCAGGATCGATGGTGAGCCGCGAGGCGGTGTAGAGTTCGAGCTTCTGCGCATCGGTCTTGGCGCCGGCGACCAGCGCGTCGAGATCGAGCGGGCTTTCGAGCTCGGCAAGCAGGAATTTTTCCGCTTCGGCGCCGATGCCCGCGAGCTTGAGCTTGTCGGCGATCTTCTTGCGCTCGTCATCGTCGACATGGCCGTCTGCCTTCGCCGCCGAGATCATCGCCCTGACCAGCGTCAGCGTGAACTCGGCCTCGCCCTGCGGCGCCTGCGAGGGATGGAAGGCGGTGTCGGCCGGCGGCGGCAGCAGCTCCGGCTCGCCGGCGGCCGGCGCCTGCGCCGGCTCCTTGCCGGCCTTGTAGTTCTGATAAGCTTTGTAGGCGAGGCCTCCGATCGCAGCCAGGCCGCCGAGCTTGACGGCCGCGCCCGTCACCTGCCGGCCAGTGCCGGTGCCGAGCAGCACGGCTGCCAGCGCGCCGGCGGCGAGCGGATTGTCCTTTGCCATCTGCACCGCCTGCCCCGCCTTGTCGCGGACAGTCGAGCCGGTCCCGGGGATTTGCGAGCCGAGAAGGTCGTCGAGCAGCTTCTTGGGATCGAGCATCAATGCCTCCAGAATGGGCCCGGCCGAACGCGCCCGGGCAGGGTTTCGGACCGGCAAGAGGTAGGCCCCGTGCATCGACATTACAATGACGGGGCAGCTTTTCGCTCGCAGAACTGGCCGCTCTAATTGCCGATATGGCGCTTGCCGCCGCGCGCTTGCGCCAGCTCGACCTGGCGGTGGCGTTCGGCATAGCGCTCGCGATCCTCGTCGGACCGCGCTTCAAAGCAATGCGGGCATGAGACGCCGATTGCGTATTTCGGCGACAGCCGGTCCTCGACCGTCAGCGGATGCCGGCAAGCCCGGCAGAGCTCCGCCTCCCCCTCGACCAGACCATGCGAGACGGAGACCCGCTCGTCGAACACGAAACATTCGCCTTGCCAGAGGCTCTCTTCGGCCGGCACGTCCTCCAGATATTTCAGGATGCCGCCCTTGAGATGGAAAACGTTTTTGAGGCCGAGCGACTTCACATAGGCCGTCGCCTTCTCGCAGCGAATGCCGCCGGTGCAGAACATCGCCACCTTGCGGCCTTCGAGCTCTCCACGATGCTGCTCGACCCAGGCGGGGAACTCGCGGAAGCTGGTGGTCTTGGAATCGACCGCGCCCCGGAAAGTGCCGAGCGAGACTTCGTAGGCGTTGCGCGTGTCGATGACGAGCGTGTCGGCATCCGATATCAGCGCGTTCCAGTCGGCCGGCGCGACATAGGTGCCGGCGCTCGCCGCCGGATCGATGTCCTCGACGCCCATGGTGACGATCTCGCGCTTCAGCCGCACCTTCATGCGGTGGAACGGCATTTCGGCGGCGGCGCTGTATTTGACTTCGAGACCGGCAAGGCCTTCGATGGCTTGCAGATGGTCGATCAGCGCGGCAATCGCGTCCTCGCTGCCGGCAACGGTGCCGTTGATGCCTTCATGCGCCAGAAGCAGCGTGCCCTTGATGCCGCGGCCGCAGCAGAATGCGGCAAGCGGCGCGCGCAAGGCTTCGTATCCGTCGAGGCGCGCGAATTTGTAGAGCGCGGCGACCCGGACTGGCTGAATCTCCATAGCAGTTGTCATGGTCATGCCACTAGACCGTGGTGAAAGCGGTTTCAAGGCGGAGGAGGCTCAAAGGCCGTCGGCGATCCGCTGCGCGGCATCGCGACACGCGGCCCTTCGTGGACTTGGTACATCCCATCTGCTAATCGGTTTAAAACGATCGAAATGGAGACCAGCAAATGACCAGCAAGACCGAAAAGCTCCTGTCGCTTCTCAACGGTCAACCGGTCATCCCGGTGCTGAAGATCGCCAATGTCGCGGACGCGGTGCCGCTCGCCCGCGCGCTTTCGCGCGGCGGTTTGCGGGCCATCGAGATCACCTTGCGCACCGCCGATGCGCTGGAAGCGATCCGCCGTGTGGCCGCCGAGGTCGAGGAAGCCTTGGTCGGCGCCGGCACCATTCTAGACGCGAAGCAGTTCGACGAAGCAGCCCGCGCCGGTTCGAAATTCATCGTCAGCCCCGGCATCACCAGCCAGCTTCTCGACGCGGCCAAGGACAGCTCCGTGCCGCTGCTGCCCGGCGCCATCACGCCCGGCGAGATCATGGCCGCGCGCGAAGCCGGTTTGCGCTTCCTGAAATTCTTCCCGGCCGAGCAGTCCGGCGGCATCGCTTCGCTGAAGGCTTTCGCCTCGCCGCTCGCCGACGTGAAATTCTGCCCGACCGGCGGCATCACGGCCAAGAATGCCGCCGACTATCTGAGCCTGCCCAACGTCATCTGCGTCGGCGGCTCCTGGGTCGCGCCCGACGATCTCATCAAGGCCGGCAAGTGGGACGAGATCGAAGCACTGGCGCGTGAGGCGAGCAAGCTCAAGAAGTAATCGGTCCGCCGCCATAAAGCAAAAGCCGCGCTGGCGGGCCAACGCGGCTTTTCAGCGGCCACGCTGGCTCGCCTATTTCGTTTGGAAGCGCGCGATTGAGAGGAACTTCACCGCGTTACCGGTGAACCGGCTTGCGTCCGGCACCCCGCCATCCGCCTGGAAGCCGGCCGTATACACTTCGCTCGGCGGCGTATGCACGATGTTGTAGGCATAGCGCGGCGCTGTCGTCGGGTCGGATACCGTGGCAATGTTGACGCCGCTGCCCAGCGCCCAGCGCGCGGCTTGCGGCGGCGTCGCCACCACCATGGCCTTGGGCCCGGGCTTCAGATCGTGGGCAGACGCCCTGGCTTCCTTGGCCGTCGTCTTCACGCCGGCGCCAATTGCCTGCGCCGGATCGGTCCCGGCCGGGAGCGCGGCAATGGCCTGGCGCGGCGAGGCCGCATCGACGCCCGACGGATCGTTGAACGCGGAGCGCGGCTCCGGCTCGGTCAGCGACGCAAGCTGGTATTCGGCGCCGCCGACGCCATCGGCCTCGACGGTGGCATTGGCCTGTTCGAGAACGGCTTTGACCTCGTCCTGCTTGCCGGGCTGCGGCCGTGCGGTCGGCAGCACGGAGAACGCGTCGGTCGCGCTCTTGTCCTGCGAAGCCGTTTCGGCCAGCGCCAGAAGCACGCTCTTGTCCTTCGGCACCAGATCGGCCGGCGTCGCCGAGCGGTCGGGACGCCAGGTCGGCAGCGGGATGTTGTTGACCGCTACCTGGGCCGGATCGGTGCTCGCGGCCTCGGCGGCGCTGGCCGTGGCGAACGGAACCTTGTCCGGCACCGGCGCCTGCGCAGTCGAAACCGCCTGCTCCGTCGTCGCCGAGGCATCCGCCATGGCGAACGGCACGTTCTGCGGCGTCTGCTGGCCGACATCAACCTTCGGACGCGGCGCGAAATCGGGCAGCGGGATTTCCTTGGGCGGCAGGGCGGCGATGATCGTCTCCGGCGTATCCTGCTGTTGCTCGTCGGCGCCGTCATCCGCGATCTGCGGGATGCTGGCGCGCTTGGCATCCTTCGGCGAAACAATCGCGATGCCCGGAAGATTGCTGTCGCGTGCCGTGGCAGCAGTAGCGACCTGAACCTGCTTCACGGCTTTCCGCTGGGGCGCCGGGGCACTTTCGTCGGCGGCGTCGTCGGCTTCGTCGGCACCGCCGCCGAACAAGGCCGCAAGCAGGCCGCCGGAGCGCTTGGTCGAGCCGCCGGCGCTGGCCAGTTCGATGTTCGGAGTGCCGGCCCCCTTGCGGGCCTGATACGCTGCCACTGCTTGCTCATAGCCGGGCAGCGGGCGTCCGTCGCTCGGCACATGCAGCGTCTTGCCGTTGGGGAACAGGCTGACCAGTTCCTGGCGGCTGATGCCCGGCCAATGGCGCACGTTGCCGACATCCATATGCACGAAGGGCGAACCGGAAGTCGGGTAATAGCCGACGCCGCCGCCCTGCATCTTTAGGCCGATGTTGCGCAGTTTCTTCAACGGCACGCCGGGGATGTAGAAATCCATCGCCTTGCCCAGCATGTGCTGGCTCTTCTCGGCGACGCCGCGGCTGCGCGAGCGCAACAGCGCGTTGGTCGACGGCGAGCGATAGCCGCAGACGACCTGGATATAGTCGGTCGCGCCGCTTTCGCGATAGGCTTCCCAGACGAGGTCGAGCAGCCGCGGGTCCATCTTGGTCGGCTCGTTGCGGCGCCAGTCGCGCAGGATGATGTTGATCTTGCGCAGGCCTTCGGGATCGTAGCGCCCATTGCGCTTGTAGACGATCTCGGCCTTCTCGTGGGTGTGCAGGTGATAGAGCTTGAGCGTACGAACCTCGGCCCGGGCGCCCGACGTCGCCGCGGACAGAAAACCGACGGCCAAAATCACGAACGTCAGCCACCTCGGCCAGACGCTCATGTGAAAATGCCGCCCGTTGTTGTGTCGTTCGACTTTGTTCAAATCAAATGGCCTTGCAGGCTGCCGTTTGTCCCCGGATTTGACCAAACGGATGCGTCGTTTTCACATCCGAATATCGATCCTAATGGTTAATCATCGTTTATTGAAGCCGAAATGCGGTAACACCGTGGCGATATCCCGTCAAAAATGATGCACAGCATTTCGTGGTAAACCGCTGGTTTATATCAAGAATCCGGTCTCGCCGAGAACACGATCTGTTACCGTCAGCGTTAATGCGTGATCCTCGGCAACGCCAACCGCTGAAAACCCAGCGTTTTCAGGTCAAAAGCGACAATTTGATTCGGATTTTAGGCAGGCAAGCTGGTTCGAGGCTTGCCCCTCATGAGGCAAGCCGGTCGACGCGACCAGCTTCGGGATCAATGCCATATTCCTTCAACTTGCGGTAGAGTGTCGAGCGGCCGATGCCCAATCGCCGGGCGACTTCGCTCATCTGGCCGTTGTAATGGTCGATCGCAAGCTTGATCATCTCGAGCTCGACGTCGGCCAGCGCCCGCACATTGCCGCGCTCATCGAGCGCGCGAAGCGTTCCGAAACGCGGCTGCGGCCTGGCTGACGCTTCGCCGTCGGACAAGCCGGCTCCCATTGCATCTGCGACAGTCTCATCCCCTTGGCGAGTCGTGTCCGCAACCGTATCGGTGATGGCGGACCCCGGTTCCGCTCCGAGATTCACGGTTCCTTCCACCTGCGCCCGGATCTGCGGGAATTCTTCCTCGGTCAGCACGTCGCCCTCGGCAAGCACCGACGCCCGGAAGACCGCATTCTCCAGCTGGCGGATGTTGCCCGGCCAGTCATAGGCCTGGAGCATCGCAAGCGCCGTGGCCGATATGCCGGCAAGGCGGCGGCGCGGATCTGTCGGAGCGACCTTTTCCATGAAATGCCGGACCAGGTAGGGAATGTCGTCGCGGCGGTCGCGCAGCGGCGGCACGAAGATCGGGTAGACGTTCAGCCGGTAGAACAGGTCCTCGCGGAACTTGCCGTCCTTGACCTGCTGTAGAAGGTTGCGGTGCGTGGCCGAGATCAGCCTTATATCGACCTTGACGGTCGAGCGGCCGCCGACAGGATCGACCTCGCCTTCCTGCACGGCACGCAAAAGCTTGACCTGGACGTCGAGCGGCAGGTCGCCGATCTCGTCGAGGAACAGCGTGCCGGAATTCGCCTCGACGAATTTGCCGATGTGCTTATCGGTGGCGCCGGTGAAGGAGCCCTTCTCATGGCCGAACAGGATCGATTCGACCAGATTGTCGGGGATAGCGCCGCAATTGACGGTGACGAAGGGCTTTGAGCGGCGGTCGCCGCTGCCCTGGATGGCGCGCGCCACCAGTTCCTTGCCGACGCCGGATTCGCCCTCGATCAGGATCGGGATGTTGGAGGCCGCCGCCTTCTGCCCGAGGCGTATCACGCGGTCCATTGCCGGGCTGCGCGTGATCATATCCTTGAAGGTGAGGTGGCCGCCGCCGCGCCGCCGCGAAGCGCGCTTCATCTCGTCCTCGACGGCTTCCACCTTGAGCGCGTTGGAGATCGCGGTCTGCAGCCTGTCAGGCGACGCCGGCTTGACGACGAAGTCGAAGGCGCCGTGCCGCATCGCCGAGACGACGGTTTCGATGCCGCCTTGGGCGGTCTGCACGATGACGGGAATGTTGATGGCGCGCTCGCGCATCGCCTTCAGCACGCCGATGCCGTCGAGACCGGGCATGACGAGATCGAGAATGACGACGGAGACCTCGCGCGCGTTCGGCCCGTCGAGCACGTCGAGGCCGGCGGCGCCGCTATCCGTGACGATCGCGGTGTGGCCGAACTTGGTCAACGCGGCCTCAACCAGCCTGCGCTGCACCGGATCGTCATCGACTATGAGTATGGAACCTGTCATGACTGTTTGAGTTGTCCGCCCGAGAAAATCCCATGGATCATCTTGGCACAGGGTTCTAAATAAGGTTTCAAAAAACCCGGTGAACGAATTCCTTAGGATTTGACCGGCTTCTCCTTTCCCTTTGATTCTGGCCTTGGTTCAAAGAAGGTATTGTCGATGCGCATGATGTTTGGCCGGCGGCTTGCGGCCCCAGCGTCCGGCCAGGGCGCGGCGGAGCTTGGCGACCTGCCGGAGTGGAATCTCGCCGATCTCTATTCGGGCATGGAAGCGCCCGAGTTGAAGCGCGACATCGCCAAGGCGGCCAGCGACGCCATTGCCTTCGAAGCCCGCTGGAAGGGCACTTTGGCCACCGAGGCCGGGCGCGGCGGCGCCGGCCGGCTTGGCGAGGCGCTGAAAACCTATGAGGCGCTCGAGGAACTGATCGGCCGCATCGTCTCCTATGCCGGGCTCGTTTATGCCGGCAACACCGCCGATCCGCAGCGCGCCAAGCTCTATGGCGACGTCCAGGAAAAGATGACGGACGCCAGCGCCCATCTCTTGTTCTTCGCGCTCGAGCTGAACCTGATCGACGATGCGGCGATCGAGAACGCCTTGGCCGCCGACAAGGACTTCGGCCACTACCGGCCTTGGGTGCTCGACCTCAGGAAGGACAAGCCCTACCAGCTCGAGGATCGCATCGAGCAGTTGTTCCACGAAAAGTCGGTCACTGGGCGGGGCGCCTGGAACCGCCTGTTCGACGAGACGATGACCGACCTGCGCTTCGACGTCGACGGCGAGGAGCTGACGCTTGAGCCGGCGCTGAACCGACTGCAGGATGCCAATGGCGAGGTGCGGCACCGTGCTTCCGAAGCGCTCGCGGCGACCTTCCGCAAGAACCTGCGCACCTTCACCCTCATCACCAATACCTTAGCCAAGGATAAGGAAATCTCCGATCGCTGGCGCGGATTCCAGGATATTGCCGACTCGCGCCACCTCGCCAACCGCGTCGAGCGCGACGTCGTCGACGCGCTGGCCGCGGCCGTGCGCGAGGCCTATCCGCGGCTGTCGCATCGCTATTACGCGATGAAGGCGCGCTGGCTCGGCATGGAGGTGATGAACCATTGGGACCGTAACGCGCCGTTGCCGGAGACGCCGCAGGCGGTGATCCGCTGGGACGACGCCAGGGACACGGTGCTGTCCGCCTACCAGCGCTTTTCGCCCGACATGGCCGAGATCGCCCGCGGCTTTTTCGACCGCAGATGGATCGACGCGCCGGTGCGGCCGGGCAAGTCGCCCGGCGCCTTCGCCCATCCGACGGTGCCGTCGGCGCATCCTTATGTGCTGCTGAATTATATGGGCAAGCCGCGCGATGTGATGACGCTGGCGCATGAGCTCGGCCATGGCGTGCACCAGGTGCTGGCCGCCGGCCAGGGCGCGCTGATGGCCTCGACGCCGCTGACGCTGGCCGAGACCGCCTCCGTCTTCGGCGAGATGCTGACCTTCCGTTCGCTGCTCGAGCAGACCGCTGACCGCCGCGAGCGCAAGGCCATGCTCGCCCAGAAGGTCGAGGACATGATCAACACCGTCGTGCGCCAGATCGCCTTCTACGAGTTCGAGCGCAAGGTGCATGCCGAGCGCAAGAACGGCGAGCTGACCTCGGACAGGCTCGGCGAATTCTGGCTGGAGGTGCAGGCCGAGAGCCTGGGGCCCGCGATCAAGCTGCGCGAGGGCTACGAGGTCTTCTGGACCTACATCCCGCACTTCATCCACTCGCCTTTCTACGTCTATGCCTATGCCTTCGGCGATTGCTTGGTGAATTCGCTCTACGCCGTCTACCAGAATGCCGAGCGCGGATTTCAGGAGAAGTATTTCGAGATGCTGCGCGCCGGCGGCACGAAGCATCATTCGGAGCTTCTGGCGCCCTTCGGCCTCGACGCCACCGATCCCGCTTTCTGGCAGATCGGCCTTGGCGTGATCGGTTCGCTGATCGACGAGTTGGAAGCGCTCGAGAGGTGAACAGCAACGAAGGGCGCATCGGCAGCTATAGTTTAGCCAAGACGCATATTAGCAAGATCTATTCTTGCCCTAAATAGCTGTTCTTGAATAACTCTCCGGCGCATTTTTCAACTGGCTTTCGACAAGCCATATGATAGCGTCCGGCCTCAAGCTCAGCCGGATGCATCGCGCAGGCCAGAGATGGCTGGTCGCGCCGCTACGGCGAATGCGATGACGGCCGTCGGCTTCGGACAAGGCCAAACGCCGATGGCTCGATTGAAGCCGGCGATTGCGCCGATCACGGAACCTTTGACGATCCCTGGCGTGAGCTCGCCTTTCCGGGCCTCGGCCGACAGATCGGACTGGAGAGGGAAATGAGCACTTTTTTCTACATGCTCCTGGCGTTCGTTGTGGGTATCCTGGTCGGCTGGTTCATCTGGGGCCGTCTGCGCGGCGAGCTCGACAGTCTGCGTGGCGATCTCGACCGCACGCGAAGCGAGCGCGACAGGCTGCGCGCCGATAGCGATCGGTTGAAGGGCGAGCTCGATGCCAGCGGCCGTGCCCGCGCCGATCTCGAAAGCCGGCTGCGCGATGCGCCTGCCGCCAAGGCCGGCGCCGACAAGGCCGCCACGCCGGCGCCGTCGGCGCTGATGTCGACGACATCGGCGGCGGCAAAGGCCGGGCCCGCAAAGCCCGCCGCTGCAAAGAAGTCGGCCGCAACGAAGACTGCAGCGGCACCGAAGCCGGCGGCCAAGGCGGCCGCGCCAAAGAAGGCGGCAGCGCCCGCGGCAAAGAAGGCGGCAGCGCCGCAGGCCGCGTCCGGCAAGGCCGACAATCTGCGCCGCCTCATCGGCATCGGGCCGGTCAATGAAAGGCTGCTCAAAGGCCAGGGCGTCACCACCTACGCGCAGATCGCCGCCTGGACGGCCGCCGACGTCAAACGCATCGAGGAGGTGCTCAATTTCGACGGCCGCATCGCGCGTGAAAAGTGGATCGAGCAGGCGAAATTGCTGGCCGCCGGCGACGAAGCGGAGTTTGCCAGGCAGTTCCCAACAGCTGGAACCGCAAATAACACCTGAACATCTAGCCGGCGTCGCAAACGCCGTCCATTGGCCAGAGACACCCGCCACTTCGTCATCCTATGGCGTAGCGAGGAGCGAAGCGACGCAGCGCAGACCATAGGATCCATTCCGTGAAGTCGAGGCGTTGCCACGCTGCAGAATTCTGCTCCGCAGCACCCTACGATTAAGATCACGGAATGGATCCTCGGGTCTACGCGTCCGCTTTCGCGTCCGCTCCGCCCGTGGATGACGAAGTTCGGGCGTTTCCGCCATCCCTGCAGGATCAGCTACCGAAGCTTCCGCGCCAACGGGACGCCTTTGCGCCGTTCGACGCCGTTCCCTCGATTGCGCCACGCCGAACCCCCATATAGAGCGGTCGACGGCGCTTTTGTCCGCATCCGAGGCTCATGTCCCTGCCCGCAGCCATTTTCCGCAACGACGCGACCGCTCGTCAGCTGGTCTTCGATCGGCCGGATGAGATCATCGTCGCGCACGGGGCTGAAGAGTTCGGGCCTGCGCTTGAAAGAGCCCAGGCCGCCTCCGACTCCGGCAAATGGCTGGCGGGCTATTTCTCCTACGAAGCAGGTTACCTGCTCGAGCCGAAACTGGTGCCGCTGCTGCCCGATGGCCGCCGCGCGCCGTTGGTTTGCCTCGGCGTATTCGATGCGCCGGACGAGGAGGAGGTCCCGCAGTCACGGGCGTCAGCCAGCAATGGTCCAATCTTCGATGCCCGCGCAGCCTGGTCGGCCGAGGACTATGCCGGCCGTTTCGCGCGCCTTCACAACCACATTCGCAAGGGCGATTGCTATCAGGGCAACCTCACCTTCCCGGTCCGTGCGCAGTGGTCCGGAGATCCGCTTGCGGCCTTCGACGCGCTCACCGAACGCCAGCCGGTGAAATACGGTGCGCTGGTCTCGCTCGGCGATCCGATCGTCCTGTCGCGCTCGCCCGAACTGTTCTTCGAGATCGATGCCGACGGCATGATCGAAACCCATCCGATGAAAGGCACCGCGCCGCGCGGCGCGACCAAGGCCGAAGACGCCCGGCTGAAGGCCTTCCTGCGCAACGACGAGAAGAACCAGGCCGAGAACCGGATGATCGTCGACCTCCTGCGCAACGACATCTCGCTGATCAGCGAAGTCGGCACGCTGGACGTGCCGGAGCTGTTCCGCATCGAGACCTATCCGACGGTGCACCAGATGGTTAGCCGCGTGCGGGCGCGGCTTTTGCCTGGTATCGGCATCCGCCAGGTCTTCGCCGCGCTCTTCCCCTGCGGCTCGATCACCGGCGCGCCGAAAATCCGCGCCATGGAAATCCTGCACGAGCTGGAAGACGCGCCGCGAGACGTCTATTGCGGCGCCATCGGCTGGATCGCGCCAGGCGGCAGGATGCGTTTTTCGGTGGCGATCCGCACCATCTCGCTCTTTGCCGACGGCGAGGCCGTCTACAATGTCGGCGGCGGCGTCGTCTTCGATTCCACCGCCGAGGAGGAGTATCGGGAGTGCCTGTTGAAAGCGCGCTTCGCGACGGGAACGGTGCCGGCTTTGAGCTGATCGAGACCATGCGCTGGGAGCCTGGCTCGGGCTTCCTGCGCTTCGAGCGCCACCTTGCGAGACTTTATGCGTCCGCCGCCGAACTCGGCTTCGACTGCGATCCTGAACGGATCGGCGAAGTGCTTTCGAACACCGTTAGCGGACACGGAGTTGCCTTGCGCGTGCGCCTTGCCTTGCGGCGCAATGGCGAAGCGACGGCCGTGGCTCAAGCCTACGAAGCGCTGCCGGCGGACAAGGTCTGGCGGCTGCAGCTGGCGCGAATACGGCTCGATTCGGCCAACAAGCTGTTGCGCCACAAGACAAGCCTGCGCCAGGTCTACACGCAGGCGCGCGCCGAATATCTCGCCACCCGCGCCGACGAAGTGCTTTTGGCCAACGAGCGCGGCGAGCTCTGCGAGGGCACGATCACCAATCTCTTCGCCGACTTCGGCGACGGCCCGCTTGCCACGCCTCGGCTCGACTGCGGCCTTTTGCCTGGAATATTGCGCGGCGCGCTTCTGGACGAAGGCCGCGCCGTGGAAGCGATCTACAGCTTCGACGATCTGCAGGCGGCGAAGGCGATCTTCGTCGGCAACTCGCTGCGCGGGCTGATCCCGGCGCGGCTTGGCTGACGGCGCCGGAGACATAAACTGGATAGCACCCAAACAGGCATGATCATCCGCCAGCCGACCCACACGCCCTATGACGGGTCCTCGAAACTCTTCACCATCGGGCTGAAACCGCTCGACTTCGACCGCTGGATCGAGGTCGATGAATTGCTGCTGCCGCATCTGGCCGAGAAGCAACGGCTCTATGCGGAAATCCCGGAAAAGGTCTTTGTCGAGGAAGACGGCACAAGCGAGGCTCAGCGCGAAGTGCTGGACCTGCTCGTCGCGCATCTCGAAGCCGCGCATCCCGGCACGCATCGTCGCAACGGAGAGGATGTCGAGCCGGTCGGTTTCGAGACGGCAAGCGACAGGCTGCCTCCTGCCCTGCGCGAGGCGCCGCTGGCCAAGGCTTCGCTGCTCGTCCAGGAAGATCTGATCCTGATGCGCCGCGGCGAGCACGGCTGGCGGCTCGCCGCCGGCTCGCTCTGCTTCCCTTCGTCTTGGTCGCTGCAGGAAAAATTCGGCAAGCCATTGCAGGAGATTCACAAACCGGTGCCTGGATTCGGACCCGGCACGCGGCCGGCCGAGCTCATCAACCGCATGTTCGACGGCCTGCAGGGCCAGGCGGTCGAGCGCTTCAACTGGTCGATCCAGGCCGGCGATGCGCTCTATCATCCGCTCTCCAATATCGAGCGCACCGACCGCGCCACGAACCGCCCGAGCCGCTTCTCCGACGGCAACGTCAAAGCCCATGCCTTCATCCGCGTCGAACGCCAGACGCTGCGCAAGCTTCCCCGGTCGCGCGACATCCTCTTCACCATCCGCATCCATCTCGATCCGCTCAAGCTGCTCATTCGCCATCCTGACCGGGCAGCCCTGGCCGTCTCCTTCGCGGAGCAGCTCCTGGCTCTCGACCAGCAACAACTCGACTACAAGGGCCTGACCGCGGACCGCGACCGGCTGGTCGAATTCCTCAGCGGCATGGCCTGCACGCCTTAACCAAGGTGCCAGCCGGGCCTGGCCGGCGGTTGGTGCTTTTCGCTGGTTTATGACAATGATCTGTGGTTGTAGCGCTTGGCCGTCGGGCAAAAGGCCCGGCTTTGCGCGTGTTTGAAGGAGTGTGCGAAAAAATGGCGAACGAAAACTGGCCCGTTTACGGTGAAATCACCGGCCCTGTCGTGATGATCGGCTTCGGCTCGATCGGGCGGGGAACGCTGCCGCTGATCGAGCGCCATTTCAAGTTCGACAAGTCGCGCATGACGGTCATCGACCCGCGCGACACCGACCGCAAGCTGCTCGACGAGCGCGGCATCGCCTTCATGCAGGACGCGGTGACCGAGAAGAATTACAAGAAGCTGCTCACGCCGCTTCTGACCAATGGCGGCGGCCAGGGCTTTTGCGTCAACCTGTCGGTCGACACCGGCTCGGTGGACCTGATGAAATTGTGCCGCAAGCTCGGCGTGCTCTACATCGACACCGTCGTCGAACCTTGGCTCGGCTTCTATTTCGACGCCGAGGCCGACAATGCCAGCCGCAGCAACTATGCGCTGCGCGAGGCGATGATCAAGGAAAAGCAAGACAAGCCGGGCGGCCCGACGGCGGTCTCCACGTGCGGCGCCAATCCCGGCATGGTCTCGTGGTTCGTCAAGAAGGCGCTGGTCAACCTCGCCACCGATCTTGGTCTCGAGTTTTCGGAGCCCGCGCAGGAAGACCGCGAGGCCTGGGCCAGGCTTATGAAGAAGGCCGGCGTCAAGGGCATCCATATCGCCGAGCGCGACACCCAGCGCACGAAGAAGCCGAAGCCGATGAACGTGTTCTGGAACACCTGGTCGGTCGAAGGTTTTATCTCGGAGGGCCTGCAACCGGCCGAGCTCGGCTGGGGCACGCATGAAAACTGGATGCCGAAGAACGGCAAGAAGCACAAGCACGGCTCCAAGGCGGCAATCTATCTGGAACAGCCCGGCGCCAACACGCGCGTGCGCAGTTGGTGCCCGACGCCCGGCCCGCAATACGGCCTGTTGGTGACGCACAACGAGTCGATCTCGATCGCCGACTTCTTCACCGTGCGCTCGAAGAAGGGCAAGGTCCAATATCGCCCGACCTGCCACTACGCCTACCATCCCTGCAACGACGCTATGCTGTCGCTGGACGAGATGTTCGGCGCCGCCGGCAAGCCGCAGCCCGTCCACCACGTGCTCGACGAGAATGAATTGGTCGACGGCGTCGACGAGCTCGGCGTGCTGCTCTACGGCCACGACAAGAACGCCTACTGGTACGGCTCGCAGCTGTCGCTGGCCGAGGCGCGTAAGCTCGCCCCCTACCAGAACGCAACCGGCCTGCAGGTGACCTCGGCTGTGCTCGCCGGCATGGTCTGGGCGCTGGAGAACCCGACCGCCGGCATCGTCGAGGCCGACGAGATGGACTACCGGCGCTGCCTCGAAGTGCAACTTCCCTATCTCGGGCCGGTCAGGGGCTACTACACCGACTGGACGCCGCTGGATAACCGGCCGGGTCTCTTCCCCGAGGACCTGGACAAGGACGACCCGTGGCAGTTCCGCAACATTCTGGTCCGATAGCAGCCGGACCTACCGGAGCAATTCGAGGAAAAGTGTGAAACGGTTTTCCGTCCGGATTTGTGTGAAAACAAGGGGATAGAGCGGCTCGCCGTTTCCGCGAAACGGTGGAGACGCTCTCCCTCTGCGCCTTGCAATCGCCCGGAAATCGGGCGATTGAGTATCGGCGGACTGAGGAGAGGATTTTCAAAATGACCATTGCGCGCAAACTGCTTTCGGCAGGCGCCGCGGCAAGCCTTCTGGCTGCGGCCGCCTGCACCACCACCGGCCCCGCGGACCAGCCTTCGATGGCGGCGCCGAAGGGCGTCGAGGGCAACTGGATCGACGCCAAGGGCACCGGCCTGTCGACCTTCGCGGCCGGCAGCTTCACCACCGTCGCCACCGACACCGGCCAGAAACTGTCGGAAGGCAGCTACACCATGACCGGAGCGACCTCGGTCGAGATCCACGGCACCTCGCTGATCCGCCAGACGCCGGTCAGCTTCAACTGCCTGATGGTCTCCATCAGCCAACTCAATTGCACCAGCGCCGCCGGCCAGAATTTCGTGCTGACGCGCCGGGCTTGAGCGTTCGCAAATCGTCAGCTGACAGGGCCGGCGGCGCAAGCCGCCGTCCTTTTTTGTGCCGGCAAACATCTCCCTGATTTGTGCTTGCATCGACCGGAACCCGATGTGAACATGACCGGAGCTGACTGTTATTTTCCAGTCAAGCGAGGGCGTTAAGCATATTCGAAGTCAGCTTATTCGGGAGACGATGATGAAGAAGATTGCCGCGATCCTAGCCCTGTCGGCCTCGGCGCTCGGCCTGTCGGCAGGCGTGTCTTTTGCCGACTACACGCTGAACATCCTGCATTTCAACGATTGGCACAGCCGCATCGAAGGCAACAACAAATACGAGTCGACCTGCTCCGCCGACGAAGAGACCAAGGGCGAATGCATCGGCGGCGCCGGCCGGCTGATCACGGCGATCGCTCAGGAGCGCAAGAAGCTCGAAGGGCAGAACCTGCTCTTGCTCAATGCCGGCGACAGCTTCCAGGGATCGCTGTTCTACATCACCTACAAGGGTGCGGCGGAAGAGGAATTCCTCAATCAGATCAAGCCCGACGCGGTAACGCTCGGCAACCACGAGTTCGACGACGGCGAGACCGCGCTGGTTCCCTATCTCGACAAGGCGAAGTTCCCGATCGTCAGCGCCAATGTCGTGCCCAACGACAAGTCCGGCGCGAAGGACAAGATCAAGCCTTCGATCGTCGTCGAGGTCGGTGGCCAGAAGATCGGCATCGTCGGCGCCGTCACCAACGACACGCCGGAACTCGCCTCGCCCGGCCCGAACATCGCCATCGCCGACGATGTCAAGTCGATCACGGCCGAGGTCGAGAAGCTCAAGGCACAAGGCATCAACAAGATCATCGCGGTCACCCATATCGGCTACAGGCGCGAGCGCGACGTCATAGCGAAAATCCCGGGTGTCGACGTGGTGGTCGGCGGCCACAGCCACACCCTTCTGTCGAACACCGATCCGAAGGCCGAGGGACCATACCCGACGATGGTCGACAACCCCGACGGTTACAAGGTGCCGGTGGTGCAGGCGGCGTCCTATTCGAAATATCTCGGCGAGTTCAAGGCCGTGTTCGACGACAACGGCGTCGTCAAGGAGGCGAGCGGCGCGCCGATCTATCTCGACAAGTCGATCACCCCCGATCCCGCCGTTCTTGCCCGCATCAAGGAGCTCGGCGCGCCGATCGAGGCGCTGAAGAACAAGGAGGTGGCCGAGACCACCAAGGCCATCGACGGCAGCCGCGAGAATTGCCGCGCGCGCGAATGCGAGATGGGCAATCTCGTCTCCGACGCCATTCTCGACCGCACCAAGGGCCAGGGCGTCGAAATCGTCATCTCGAATGGCGGCGGCCTGCGCGCCTCGATCGACCAGGGCACGGTGACTATGGGCGAGGTGCTGACCGTGCTGCCCTTCCAGAACACGCTGGCCACTTTCAAGATCTCGGGCAAGGACCTGGTTGTGGGCCTTGAAAACGGCCTCAGCCAGATCGAGGACGGCGCCGGCCGCTTCCCGCAGGTTGCCGGCATCAAATATTCCTTCGACAGATCCGTCGCGCCCAATGCCGGCCGCGTCAAATCGGTCGAGGTGATGGAGAACGGCGCCTGGACGCCGATCAGCCCGGACAAGCAGTACCTCGTCGCCACCAACAACTACGTCCGCCAGGGCGGCGACGGCTACAAGGTTTTCGCCGACAAGGCGACCGATGCCTATGACTACGGCCCCGGCCTGGAGCAGGTGGTGGCCGACTATCTCGGCGCCCACCGTCCCTATACGCCCAAGCTCGACGGCCGCATCACCGAGCTTGCGGCGGCGGCGGCCGAGCCGGCCAAGCCTGCGGAAGCGGCGAAGCCTGCCGAGACCGCCCCCGCCACCCAGGCGCCTGCGGCCGGGGCAGCAAAACCAGCCGAGACTGCGCCGGCAAACAGCGAGCCGGCGATGCCGGCTCCGCCTTCCGGTTCCAGCGACATTGCCGGCACGCCGCCGGCGGTTTCAACTGAAACCGCTCCGGCCGCGCCCACCGAGACCGCGAAACCGGCCGAAACCGCGCCCGCGGCGCCGGCCGCGGAACCGGCAAAGCCTGCCGAGGCTGCGCCGGCAACCCCTGCTCCCGCCACCGAACCCGCCAAGTCCGCTGAAGCGAAGCCGGCAGAAACCAGCCACACCATCGCCGCCGGCGATACCTATTGGGACCTGGCCAAGAAAGCCTATGGCGACGCCACCAAGTGGAAGCTCATCTCCGAAGCCAACAAGGATTATAAGCCGCGTCGCCTGCCGCTCGGCGCGACGCTGACCATCCCGCCGGCCGCGAAGTAACGCCTGGGCCGGGACTGATCGCACCCGTCCGGGCAACCGGGCGGGTGTTCCTTTTTGAGGTCCTGACGCGATAAGGTGCGGCCAGACGCAGCATTGAAAACCGGCAGGGCATCGCTAGGTTCCGCGGCGCTACCGGAGACTGTTGATGACCATTGCCAACCCCACCGATGCCAAAGCCGCAAAGGCCGTCGGCCTGCCGCCGGCGCATGCCGCGCCGGTCAGGCCGGGCAAGATCGGCATCATGCTGGTCAATCTCGGCACGCCCGACGGCACAGACTTCAGGCCGATGTGGCGCTACCTGCGCGAATTCCTCTCCGATCCGCGCGTCATCGAGCTCAACAAGGCGATCTGGTATCCGATCCTGTATGGACTGGTGCTGACGACCCGGCCGAAAAAATCCGGCGCCAACTACGCCCGTATCTGGAACCGGGAGATGAACGAGTCGCCGCTGCGCACTTTCACCCGCGCTCAAGGTCAGAAGCTGGCCGCCGCACTTACCGATCTGCCCGATGTGGTGGTCGACTGGGCGATGCGCTACGGCAATCCCTCGGCGGCAAGCGTCACTCAGAAGCTGGTCGACCAGGGCTGCGACCGCATCCTCACCTTTCCGCTCTATCCGCAATATTCGGCGACGACGACGGCGACCGCCAACGACCAGCTGTTTCGCGCGCTGATGAAGATCAGGCGCGCGCCGGCGATCCGCAGCGTGCCGCCCTATTATGACGAACCGGTCTATATCGACGCGCTTGCGCGTTCGATCGAGCAGCACCTGGCGACCCTCGACTTCGTGCCGGAGGTGGTGATCGCCTCCTATCACGGCATCCCCAAGCCCTATTCCGACAAGGGCGATCCCTACGGGACGCATTGCCTGGAGACCACGCGGCTGCTGCGGGCAAGGCTCGGCTGGGACGAGAACAAGCTCATCGCCACCTTCCAGTCGCGTTTCGGCGCGCAGGAATGGCTGCAGCCTTACACCGATGTCACCGTCGAGAAACTGGCCAAGAACGGCGTGAAATCGATCGCCATCGTCAATCCCGGTTTCTCCGTCGACTGCATCGAGACGCTGGACGAGATCGGCCGCGAGGCCGCCGAAACCTTCCATCACGCCGGCGGCGAGAATTTTGCGCACATCCCCTGCCTCAACGACAGCGCCGAGGGCATGGCGGTCATCGAAGCGCTGGCCCGGCGCGAGCTTTCCGGCTGGGTGTGACCGGTTTCACCGACAGGCTCGAAACCGGTGCGCAAAAGCCTTCGCTAACCAATATTCCCGATCACCTGATTGTAACGCTGCGGAAACACACTTAAGTGATTCCGTGAGGTCGCCGCCTTTTGAGGGAGAAACGAAATGGGCTTCAGCGGTTTCGATATTGCCATCATTGTTCTTGTCTTCCTGGTCATCATCCTTCTTTTCAAAGGCATCAAGACGGTGCCGCAAGGCTATAATTACACGGTGGAACGCTTCGGCCGGTACACCAAGACGCTGACGCCTGGCCTGAACATCATCAACCCCATCTTCGAGCGCGTCGGCGCCAAGATGAATATGATGGAGCAGGTGCTCGACGTGCCGACGCAGGAGATCATCACCCGCGACAACGCCATCGTCGGTGTCGACGGCATCGCCTTCTACCAGATCCTCAATGCCGCGCAGGCCGCTTATCAGGTGGCCGGGCTGCAGAACGCCATTCTCAACCTGACCATGACCAACATCCGTACCGTCATGGGCTCGATGGACCTCGACGAATTGCTGTCCAATCGCGACGCCATCAACGAGCGCCTGTTGCGCGTCGTCGACGAGGCGGCGCATCCGTGGGGCATCAAGATCACCCGCGTCGAGATCAAGGACATCAATCCGCCGGCCAATCTGATCGAATCTATGGGCCGCCAGATGACGGCCGAGCGCAACAAGCGCGCCCAGATCCTGGCCGCCGAAGGCCTCAAGCAGTCGCAGATCCTCGAGGCCGAGGGCCGCAGGGAAGCAGCCTTCCGCGACGCCGAGGCGCGCGAGCGCTCGGCCGAAGCGGAGGCCAAGGCGACGCAGGTCGTGTCGGAAGCCATCGCCAAGGGCGACGTGCAGGCGCTCAACTACTTCATCGCCCAGAAATATACCGAGGCGTTGACCAGGATCGGCTCGGCCACGAACAGCAAGGTGGTGCTGATGCCGCTTGAAGCCTCGTCGCTGATCGGAACGCTCGGCGGCATCGGCGAGATCGCCAAGGAAGTTTTCAGGAGTGAAGGTACGGCCGGCGCGCAGCGGCAGGCCGCACGCCCGCCGCTGGTTCGGCCGAACGAAACCTGAGATCATAGGAGGCTGCTCCCATGTTCGACCGTATCGTTTCCGAACTCGGCCCGTGGAACTGGATGGTTCTGGGCTTCGTGCTCCTGGTGATGGAGATCGTCGCGCCGGGCGTCTTCATGCTGTGGATCGGCATCGCCGCGCTCATCGTCGGCGCCGTGTCGCTGGCGATATGGGACGCCGCTTTCTGGACCTGGCAGGTGCAGGTGCTGGCGTTCCTGATCCTGTCGCTGATCTCGGCTTTCGTCGGCAAGAAACTGATGGCCGGCCGCCACGACGATGCCGACCAGCCGCTGCTCAACCGCCGCGGCGCGCAGATGGTGGGCAAGCTGGCGACGCTGGCCGAGCCGATCAAGGACGGCCGCGGCCGCATCAAGCTCGGCGACACGCTGTGGCGCGTTTCCGGTCCTGACCTCCCTGCCGGCACGCAAGTGCGCGTTGTCGGCGCCGCCGACACCGACCTGGAGCTGACGGTCGAGGCGGCTTGAACCGAGACAGGTATCGGACGGGCTGAAACTAAGGCAATTCCTGGAAAAGTGCGTGGCTAGGCTGCGCCAATGCGCAGCAGGTCGTGGAAGTGAACTACGCCCACCGGCATTTTGTCTTTGGTCACGACCAGCGCGCCGATATTGTGCTCGTTGAGCATGGCGATCGCCGTGCCCGCCAGCGTCTGCGGATCGATCGTCTTGGGCGTGCGGGTCATGACCTCATCGACGGTCACGTCGGCCAGATTGCGATGCAGATTGCGTGCAACGTCGCCGTCGGTCACGATCCCGACCAGTTTGCCGCTCGTATCGACGATGCAGACGCACCCGACTTTCTTCTGCGACAGCGTCATCACCGCTTCCGGCATCTTGGTGCCGAGCAGGGCGAGCGGCACCTGATCGCCGGTCCGCATGATCTCCGACACCAGGGTCAGGTTGGCGCCAAGCTGCCCGCCGGGGTGCAAGGTTCGGAAGTGATCCGGCGTGAAGCCCCGCGCTTCGAGCAGAGCGATGGCCAACGCGTCGCCCAGTACGAGTTGGAGAAGCGTCGATGTCGTCGGAGCCAGCCCGTGCGGACAAGCCTCGGGCACGACCGGCAGCAGCAAGACCACATCGGCCGCACGCGCCAGCGCCGAGCTCTCGCCGGAAGTAATGGCGATCAGCGGGATGGAAAAACGCCTCGAATAGGCGACGATGCCCATCAATTCCTTGCTTTCGCCCGACCACGACATGGCGATGATGGCGTCGTCCTTGGCGATCATGCCGAGATCGCCGTGATTGGCCTCGGCGGGATGGACGAAAAAGGCTGGCGTGCCGGTCGAGGCAAGCGTCGCGGCGATCTTGGCGCCGATATGGCCGCTCTTGCCGACGCCGGTGACGATGACGCGGCCCTCGATCCGCGAGATCAGGTCGATCGCGGCGGCAAAAGGCTCGGTCAGCCCGTTTGCGAGCGCGGCGGCCAGGGCCGCCACGCCGGTCTGCTCCGTCGCAACCGTTCTCAGCGCCGATTCGATCGCGGCCTGCCTGTCCGGCTGCTTTCTTTCTGGGGACCCCGCATGCATGGCGCAAGCGATTAGCGCTTTGCCGCGCCCCTGTCCAACGGAATTGCCTTCAACCTCCGATTGGGGGCCCAGAGGCGGCTCTCTCAACCCTCCGTTAACCATCCGCATTTACGGTTCGGTAAGTATGGCGCAACCGCGCCGCGCAAGCAGTGGTGACGATGTCCGGGGGCCAGCCTGAAACGAAAATCGGTCGAAGCGGCCTTGCCGTTGCAGCACTGCTGCTGACGGCAAGCGCGCTTGCCATGCTGCATCCCGCCCCGGCATTCTCGCAGGAAACCGAGCTGCGCGGCGAGGTCTCCGAATCGGCCATACTCGCCGACCAGCAGCGCAAGGCCAGGCAGTTGCGGGCGCGGGGATCGCAGGGTCAGACCCCGCCCGCCGCCGCTGCCGTCCAGGACACGGCATCGACGACCTATCAGCCGTCAAGCCCCGGCGCCGTTCCCGATGACGATCAGACGGCGGGCGCGACGGACAGCATCTTCGATCAGCCGCAGGCAACGGACGATCCATTGGCCGACACGAGGGCTCCGGTAAAACCCCGCCGACCTTCGACGGCAAAGCAGCGTGCTCAGGACGCCAAGGCCGGCGCCAAAACCGCCGACAAGAAAAAGGCCAAGAAGAAAACCGGCGAAGCGACGGACAGCACGACCACCGCCGCGACCGCCGGCACAGGCAACCGGACCGACGCCACCGCCACCGACGACAATGACGGCAGCAACCGCCGTGCCGTCACCATCGACAGCGTCGACAAGCAGAAGCTGGACCCCGGTCAGGAGCGCACCGCCTCCATAGAAGGCCTGAAAGTCAAGCCGGAGGAGGATCCCTTCGCCGCGCCGGGCATCAAGGTCGGCACCTTTCTCTTCCGGCCGACGCTCGAGCAGGGCTTCACCGCGACCTCCAATGCCGATTCCAGCAGCACCGGCAAATCGGCGGTTCTGTCCGAGACGGCGCTGCGCTTCACCGCGACCTCCGACTGGCGCGAGAATTCGGCTTTGATTACCGGCTACGGCCAGTTCCGCAACACCGTCTCTGGCCAGAAGATCAACGACGCGCAGGGCCGTATCGAGGGCCAGCTCAACGTCGACCTCGACAACGAGCTGCGCGCCATCGCCAAGCTGGGCTATGAAGCCGCGCCAGAATCGGCCTCCTCGCCGGATGCGATCGCCGGTGTCACCCAACAGCCGCTGCGCCAGACCGTCGACGGCAGCCTCGGTCTCGAAAAGAGTGTCGGCAAGATGCGCTACGCGCTGACCGGCGCGGTCTCGCATGATTTCTACGGCGATGCCGAACTCTCCGACGGCACCACCGTTTCGCAGAAGGATCGCGACTCCACGCTCTACACCGCGACCTTGCGCACCGGCTACGAGATTTCGCCGGCGCTGACGCCGTTCACGGAAGTCGAGGCCGGGCGGCGCCTCTATGACCTGCGCGTCGACACCGACGGCTTTGAGCGATCCTCGACCAGGCTTGGCGCGCGCGCCGGGCTCGAGCTCGACATGGGCGAGAAGCTATCCGGCGAATTTTCCGTCGGCTGGCTGCGCGAGGCGATCGACGACAACCGCCTTCCGGCCGTAGCGGGTCCGAGCATCGATGCCGACCTCAAATGGTCGCCCGAGCGCGGCACCACTATAGGCCTGACCGGCAAGACCAGGGTCGAAACAACCACGACGGCTAATGAGAGCGGCGATATCCTCTACTCCGGCCGTCTGACCGGCGAGCGCCAGATCCGCGCCAATCTGACGGCGAACTCGGCGCTCGGCCTCGACTGGCGCGATTACACCGGCTCCGACGGCCACGATTTGATCCTGAGCGCCGAGGCCGGACTGACCTGGTGGCTGAACCGCTATGCCGGGGTCACCACCAGGGTAAGGACGGAGAAGCTGACCAGCAACCTGCCTGGCCGCGACTATACGACCAACAGTGTCTATCTCGGCCTGAAGGTCCAGCGCTGAAGGGCAGCAACCGCCAAGCCTATGCCGAGATTCAGGTCAGGCCGAGTCGAGAACGGTGGGTTCCGAGAACCGGAGCGGAGCGTACTCAAAGTACGTGAGCACCGGAAGTGCAGGAAACTGCCGTTCGCAGACCGGCCTCACCTGAATATCAGCATAGGCTAAGACGCGGCGCCGCGCCGCTCTACCGGCCGCACCTCGTCCAGCAGCGTGCGGATGACGCCGGCCATGCTTCCGTTCATGTCGCTACGCCAGAGCGCGAAGGCGACATTGGCCTCGACGAAACCTTCCGGCGAGCCGCAATCGAACGTGCGCCCCTTGTAGTGATAGCCGTAGAAGGGCTGCTCTTTCTCCAGCTTCAGCATCGCGTCGGTCAGCTGAATCTCGTTGCCGGCGCCACGCTCCTGGCTCTCCAGGATGCCGAAGATTTCCGGCTGCAGGATGTAGCGGCCGTTGATGTAAAGATTGGAGGGCGCGGTCCCCTGTTTCGGCTTCTCCACCATGCCGGTGATGCGGAAGCCGTGATGCGCGTCCTCGCCGCGGCCGACGATGCCGTACTTATGCGCTTCCGCCGGATCGCATTCCTGCACGGCGACGATATTGTTGCCTGTCTCGGCATAGAGTTCGACCATACTCTTCGTGCAGCTCTTTTCCGACTGCATGATCATGTCCGGCAAAAGCAAGGCGAACGGCTCCTCGCCGACCAGCTCGCGGGCGCACCAGACGGCGTGGCCAAGGCCCATCGGCACCTGCTGGCGCGTGAAGCTCGTCTGTCCCGGCGCCGGCTGAAGCCGCTGCAGGCGGGCGAGCTGATCGTCCTTGCCGCGCTGGGCAAGCGTGTCATACAGCTCGAACTGTACGTCGAAATGGTCCTCGATGACCGCCTTGTTGCGTCCGGTCACGAAGATGAAATGCTCGATGCCGGCCTCACGTGCCTCATCGACCACATATTGGATGACCGGCCGGTCGACGACGGTGAGCATTTCCTTCGGGATGGCCTTGGTGGCCGGAAGAAACCGCGTGCCGAGGCCGGCGACCGGGAAAACTGCCTTGCGAACGCGCTTCATGCTGACACCCCCTGCGTTTCAGCCAATTATCCGCTCGGCGGCACGCTCCGCAATCCCCCAAACATTTCCCGACGGAAATCATTTTCACGCCGGAATGTTGGATTAAGGGCGAGCAGTGAACGTGAGAACTAAAAGCCGCGACACCTCTTTTCGTTCCCCGCGGGACCTATGGTAAACCAAATGCTAACCCGGTTCGGCGTTGAATGATCTTCCTGATTTGACGAAGGAGGAAATGATGTCCGTTCGCAACACCGCGAGGCGCCTGACGGCACTGGCGACGGCCGCCGGCCTCACGCTGGCCTTGCTGATGCCCGCCGGACCCGCTTTCGCCGATGCCGGATTCCGCCAGTGGGTCTCGGATTTCCGCGCAACCGCGGTGGCGGGCGGCGTTTCGGGGGCGGTCTACGATCAGTCCATGAGAGGCATCGAGCCCGACCCGGTCGTGCTGGAAAAGGCCCGCACCCAGCCGGAATTCACCGCGCCCGCCTGGGACTATTTCGACAACCGCGTGCACGACCAGGCAGTCGCCAACGGCCAGGCGATGGCGAAGAAATGGAGGCCGTGGCTCGATCGCATCGAGGCGCGGTTCGGTGTCGACCGCAACATCCTTTTGGCCATCTGGTCGATGGAATCGAACTATGGCGAGACGCTCAAGCGCGACGACATCATGCGCAACGTCGTCCGCTCGCTGGCGACGCTTGCCTATGGCGATCCGAAGCGGTCGAAATATGCCCGCACCCAATTGATCGCGGCCTTGAAGATCCTGCAGACCGGCGACATCGATGAAAGCCATCTGATGGGCTCCTGGGCAGGCGCGATGGGCCAGACCCAATTCATCCCGACCAGCTACCAGCGCTATGCGGTCGACATGGACGGCAATGGCAAGCGCGACATCTGGAGTTCGATCCCCGACGCGCTGGCGACCTCCGCCAATCTGCTCAAGAAGAACGGCTGGCAGGCCGGCAAGACCTGGGGCTATGAGGTCTCCATACCGGCAGGCAAATTGCCCGGCGGCGCAAAGACGATCGCCCAATGGCAGGCGCTCGGCGTCGTCAGGGCCAGCGGCAAGCCGTTCAAGAACCTGACCGACAAGGCGACGTTGAAAGTGCCGGACGGCCGGGGTGGACCCGCCTTCCTGATGATCAGGAATTTCTCCGTCATCAAGGCCTACAACAACGCCGACAAATACGCTTTGGCCGTGGGCCTTCTGGCCGACGAGATCGCCGGCGGCACCGGCCTGGTGCAGGACTGGCAGCGGCCTTTCACCAAGCTCAGCTTCGAGGAACGGCAGGAACTGCAGAAGCGGCTTTCAGATCACGGCTACTATGACGGCAAGTTCGACGGCAAGATCGGCGACGGCTCGAAAGCCGCCATCATGGCCTACCAGGCCAAGGTCGGCTTGAACCAGGATGGCTATCCGAGCCTGGAAGTGCTCAAATGGCTCCGCAAGCAGTAAAGCCTGGGGAAGCGCCAGCATCCTCTCAAAGACGGCAAGGATGCTGTAGCGCTTCGGCTTGCGCATGACTTTCCCACGTCTTCCGGTCATGCGCCAAGGGATGGAGAGGTGTTTGGTTTCGGTTGCGCGTATCAGGCAGGGCATTCGCCGGGCGCCGATCCTGATTCTCGCCCTGGCCGTGCTCGTCGTCACTGCCGCGGGCGCCTTCCACGCACCGGCATTCGCGCAGGAGGAAAGCCGCGGCTGGTCGTTGCGTGACCTTCTGTTCCCGCGCCGCAGCGAACGCGTCGAGCCACCGTTCGAAATCCAGAAATCAAGGCCGAAACCGAAGAAGAAATCCAAGCCGCGCCCGCCGGCCGAGCCGGAAACGCCGATCGTCGAGAAGACGAACGATGCCCGTGTCGTGCTGGTGGTCGGCGATTTTCTGGCGGGCGGGCTGGCCGAGGGCCTGGACACCGCCTTTGCCGACAATCCCGCCGTCAGGATTGTCGCCCGCGCCAACGGGTCGTCGGGCTTCGTTCGCGACGATTTCTATAACTGGCCGGTCGAGATCAAGTCGCTGATCGAGACCGAGAAGCCGTCGGCCGTGATCGTCATGCTGGGCTCCAATGACCGCCAGCAGATGCGGGTCGGCGAAGTGCGCGAGCAGCCGCGCTCGGAGAACTGGACCAAGGAATACGAGCGCCGCGCCGATGCGCTCGGCAAGGCCATCCAGGACACCAAGGTGCCGTTCCTGTGGGTCGGCATGCCGGCTTTCGGTATGTCGAAGATGAACTCGGACATGCTCGCCTTCAACGACATCTACCATTCGGTCGCCGAAAAGCATGGCGGCGAATTCGTCGACGTCTGGGACGGCTTCGTCGACGAGAACGGCGCTTTCGTCACCTCCGGCCCGGACATCAACGGCCAGCCTGTTCGCCTGCGTTCCGATGACGGCATCAACGTCACCAAGGCCGGCAAGCGCAAGCTCGCCTTCTATACGGAAAAGCCGCTGGCGAAGATTCTGGGCCTGGCAGCGCCCGGAAGCGTCACGACCGTGTCGGCGCCGGCCGGCGCTCCGGTCGAGGCGCCGAAGCCGGCCGCGGCGCCCGTCATCGTCGACCGCACCGCGCCGATGCTGCTCGGCGACCCGGCGCTCGACGGCGGCACCGAGCTGCTCGGTGCCGCGCAGCCGGCCAGGGCCGATCCGAACCTGCCAGGCGAAAAACTGATCGTCGAAGGCAAGGCGCCCGCCGCCTCGCCCGGCCGCGCCGACGATTTTTCGTGGCCGCCGAAGACGCAGCCGGCGACAGCAGCCGTCGAGTCGGACTCCACGCCCGCCAGCCCTTAATCGACGTCCATCGGATTCGTCGGGATATCCGTTAAGGAGATCACCCTTAGATCGTCCTGCGCGAAAGCGATTTCACGCCAGGCCGAACAATGGCATTGTTCTATTCGGCTGGGATTACAGGGGCGAATATATCGGCGACGGGCTATGCCTTGCTTGGCTTCCTAACTTGGAACCCTCCTCCTGCTTGTATGGATGGAGATCCTGCGCACCCATCTTGTGGTGCGTGGGCGCATCCCGGCAAATGGCTTCACGCCGGATAACGCAGGTCTTTCGCCCTTTTTGCAGCGGCTTGCGCGAGCCCACGCCAATTGCATTGAGGGACTCCCGATATTCGGGGGCCTCATGGGCGTGGCCATGATGACTTCGCGGACGGGGATCACCGACCCACTTGCATACTGGTTTATCGCCGCGCGGCTAATCCAGTCGGCCATTCATCTGGCGTCGACAAGTCCAAACGCGGTCAAGGCTCGATTTTCCGCGTTCGCGGTCCAGATGGCCATCGGCCTCTACTGGGCGGCAAAGTTGCTGGCCGGTTAGGCGCTTCAAGAAGCTAGAGCATGATCCCGAGAAAGTGGGAACCGGTTTTCGGATAAAGATCATGCTCCAACAAAGAGTTAGACCGTGACGGCGATTCAACGAAACGCCATCAGGGTCTAACGGCTGAGTGCTTTGAAGCCTTACCGCGGCAGCACCGTCGATCCCATCAGCGCCTCGTCGATCGAGCGCGCCGCCTGGCGGCCCTCACGGATCGCCCACACCACCAGCGACTGGCCGCGGCGCACGTCGCCCGCCGCATAGAGCTTGTCGACGCTGGTCCTGTAGTCGCGATCGTTGGCCTCGACATTGTTCGAGCGGCGGCTGTCGGTGACGACTTTGATCTTGCCGTCGAGCTCCTTCATCAGGCTGTCGCCCGCCGGACCGGCGAAGCCGATGGCGATGAAGGCGAGATCGGCACGGATGACGAACTCGCTGCCGGCGATCGGCTTGCGCTTGTCGTCGACCTCGCAGCAGCGAACACCGGTCAGCTGGCCTTCCTCGCCGATGAACTCGAGCGTCGCCACCTGGAATTCGCGCTCGGCGCCCTCGGCCTGCGAGGAGGACGTGCGCATTTTCGTCGCCCAGTAGGGCCAGACGGCAAGCTTGTCTTCCTTCTCCGGCGGCTGCGGGCGGATGTCGAGCTGCGTCACGCGCACCGCGCCCTGGCGGAAGGCGGTGCCGATGCAGTCGGACGCGGTGTCGCCGCCGCCGACGACCACGACATGCTGGCCACCGGCAATGATCGGGTGCGAGGGCCAGGCCACCGACTGGATCGGCTCGCCGCCGACGCGACGGTTCTGCTGCACCAGATAGGGCATGGCGTCATATACGCCGCTGAGATCGCTGCCCGGAATGCCGGCCGGACGCGGCGTCTCCGAACCGCCGCAATAGAGCACAGCGTCGAATTCCCCGAGCAGATCGGCCGCTTTGATGTCGACGCCGACATTGACGCCGCAATGGAAGGTCACCCCCTCGCCCTGCATCTGCTCGATGCGCCGGTCGATATAGTGCTTCTCGATCTTGAAGTCCGGTATGCCGTAGCGCATCAGCCCGCCGGGGCGGCTTTCGCGCTCATAGACATGCACGTCATGACCGGCGCGGCCGAGCTGCTGCGCCGCTGCCATGCCGGCCGGGCCTGAGCCGATGACGGCAACGCGCTTGCCGGTCTTCCTTTCCGGCGGATAGGGCCGGATGTGGCCGGTCTCATAGGCCTTGTCGGCGATCGCCTGCTCGACCGTCTTGATGGCGACCGGAATGTCCTCGAGGTTCAGCGTGCAGGCTTCCTCGCAAGGCGCGGGGCAGATGCGGCCGGTGAACTCCGGGAAATTGTTGGTCGAGTGCAGGTTGCGGATCGCGCTGTCCCAGTCGCCATTGTAGACGAGGTCGTTCCAGTCCGGGATCTGATTATGGATCGGGCAGCCGGTCGGCCCGTGGCAGAACGGAATGCCGCAATCCATGCAACGCGCGGCCTGTTTCTCAACCTCCTTGTCAGACATCGGCAGCGTGAATTCGCGGAAATGCCGGATGCGGTCGGAGGCCGGCTGGTACTTGTGCACCTGCCGGTCGATCTCGAGAAAGCCTGTTACCTTGCCCATAGTCCAGTCCCTGCTGTCCGAAGGCACGCTTTTGCAGCGCACCCGTTAACCCCATAAGGCTGCCATGGCAACCGCGACCTGTTGGAGCATGACCTTCGCCGAAAACCCGTTCCCATTTGTCGGGATCATGCTCTGGAGGTCAGGATTGTTGGTGAGGAGGCCGGCCGGAAAGTCATCTTCCCGGCCGTGCCCGAAACCTATTCCGCCGCCACGCTCATGCGCATGCGTTCCATCTCGATCAGTGCGCGGCGATATTCCACCGGCATGATTTTCCGGAATTTCGGCCTAAAATTCTGCCAGTCGTCGAGGATCTCGCGGCCGCGCACCGAACCGGTGAAATGCACGTGGTTCGAGATCAGCTGGTAAAGCCGCTCCTCGTCATGGCTGGTCATGTCGCCGGAGACGTCGACGCGGCCCTTGTGGTCGAGGTCGCCGCCGTGATGGAGCAGCTTCTCCATCAGGTCGTCCTCTTCCGGGACAGGCTCGAGCTCGACCATCGCCATATTGCAGCGCTCGGCGAAATCGCCCTTCTCGTCCAGCACATAGGCGACGCCGCCCGACATCCCGGCCGCGAAGTTGCGCCCGGTCTTGCCGAGCACGACGACGATGCCGCCGGTCATGTATTCGCAGCCGTGGTCGCCGACGCCCTCGACGACGGCCGCCACGCCGGAATTGCGCACGGCGAAACGCTCACCGGCGACGCCGGCGAAATAGGCCTCGCCTTCGGTGGCGCCGTAGAGCACCGTGTTGCCGACGATGATCGAGTCCGCCGCGACGATCTTGGCCTCTTGCGGCGGGCGGATGACGATGCGGCCGCCCGACAGGCCCTTGCCGACATAGTCGTTGCCGGCGCCGACCAGCTCGAAGGAGACGCCGCGCGCCAGGAAGGCGGCGAAGGACTGGCCGGCGGTGCCGGTCAGCTTCACCTTGATCGTGTCCTCGCGCAGGCCCTTGTGCTTGAAACGCTTGGCGACTTCACCCGACAGCATGGCGCCGACAGATCGGTCGACATTGCGGATCGGCAGCTCGATGGTGACCGGCTGCTTGGCGTCCAGCGCCGGCTTCGCCAGCTCGATCAGCTTGCGGTCGAGCACGTCGTCGATCGGATGCTTCTGCCGCTCGGTCCAGTGCAGCGCCTCGTGCGGCGCGTCCGGCTTGAAGAACATCTTCGAGAAGTCGAGCCCGCGCGCCTTCCAGTGCTGGATGACGTCGCGCTTTTCCAGGAGATCGGTGTCGCCGATGATCTGGTCGATATGGGTGAAGCCCATCTCGGCAAGCAGCCCCCGCACCTCTTCCGCCACATAGAAGAAGAAGTTGATGACGTGCTCGGGCGTGCCCTTGAAGCGCTTGCGCAGCACCGGGTCCTGCGTCGCCACGCCGACCGGGCAGGTGTTGAGGTGGCACTTGCGCATCATGATGCAGCCGGCCGCGATCAGCGGCGCGGTCGAGAAGCCGAACTCGTCGGCGCCGAGCAGCGCGCCGATGATGACGTCGCGCCCGGTGCGCAAGCCGCCATCGACCTGCAGCGCGACGCGCGAGCGCAAGCCGTTGAGCACCAGCGTCTGATGCGTTTCGGCAAGGCCCATTTCCCACGGGCTGCCGGCATGCTTGAGCGAGGTCAGCGGCGAAGCGCCGGTACCGCCGTCATAACCGGAGATGGTGATGTGGTCGGCGCGCGCCTTGGCGACGCCCGCCGCGACCGTGCCGACGCCGACCTCCGACACCAGCTTGACCGAGACATCGGCCGCCGGATTGACGTTCTTCAGATCGTAGATCAGCTGCGCCAGATCCTCGATCGAATAGATGTCGTGATGCGGCGGCGGCGAGATCAGGCCGACGCCGGGCGTCGAGTGCCTGACCTTGGCGATGGTCGCGTCGACCTTGTGTCCGGGCAGCTGGCCGCCCTCGCCGGGCTTGGCACCCTGTGCCACCTTGATCTGCATGACATCGGAATTGACCAGATATTCCGCCGTGACGCCGAAGCGGCCCGACGCGACCTGCTTGATCGCCGACCGTTCCGGGTTCTTGCCGCCGCCGGGCAGCGGCAGATAGCGGTCGGCCTCTTCGCCGCCCTCGCCGGTGTTGGACTTGCCGCCGATGGCGTTCATGGCGCGCGCCAGCGTGGTGTGCGCTTCCCTGGAGATCGAGCCGAACGACATCGCCCCGGTCGAGAAGCGCTTGACGATCTCGGCCGCCGGCATGACGTCCTCGATCGCGACCTTCTTGCGGCCGGTCTCTTCCGCTGTTCTGATCTTGAACAGGCCGCGAATGGTCTGGGCGCGCGCGGTCGCGCTGTCGATCTGCGCCGAATACTCCTTGAACGTATCCCAGGAGCCCTGCCGCACGGCGTGCTGCAGGCTGGCGACGGCATCGGGCGACCACATATGCGCCTCGCCGCGCATGCGGAACATGTATTCGCCGCCGACCTCGAGATTGTTGCGCAGCACCGGATCGCTGCCGAAGGCATCGCTGTGGCGGCTAAGCGTCTCGGTGGCGATCTCGTCCAGGCCGACGCCTTCGATCAGCGTCGCCGTGCCGGTGAAATACTTCTCGACGAAGTCTGACTTCAGCCCGATAGCGTCGAAGATCTGCGCGCCGCAATAGGACTGGTAGGTCGAGATGCCCATCTTGGACATCACCTTGAGGATGCCCTTGCCGATCGACTTGATGTAGCGCGAGACCACCTCGTATTCGTCGACCTCTTCCGGCAGCTCGCCACGCTTGTGCATGTCGAGCAGCGTGTCGAAGGCGAGATAGGGATTGATCGCCTCGGCGCCGTAGCCTGCCAGGCAGCAGAAATGATGCACCTCGCGCGGCTCGCCGGATTCCACCACGAGGCCGACCGCGGTGCGCAGGCCCTTGCGGATCAGGTGATGGTGCACGGCCGCCGTCGCCAGCAGCGAGGGAATGGCGATGCGGTCCGGGCCGACCTGGCGGTCAGACAGGATGATGATGTTGTAGCCGCCGGCGACCGCCGCCTCCGCGCGCTCGCAGAGCCGGTCGATGGCGCCTTGCATGCCGGCGGCGCCCTCGTTCGAGCCATAGGTGATGTCGATCGTCTTGGTGTCGAAACGGTCCTCGGTGTGGCCGATCGAGCGGATCTTTTCCAGATCGCCATTGGTCAGGATCGGCTGGCGCACCTCGAGCCGCTTGCGGCGCGACGTGCCGACGAGATCGAAGATGTTGGGCCGCGGCCCGATGAACGATACCAGGCTCATCACCAGCTCCTCGCGGATCGGGTCGATCGGCGGGTTGGTGACCTGGGCGAAGTTCTGCTTGAAATAGGTGTAGAGCAGCTTCGACTTGTCCGACATCGCCGAGATCGGCGTGTCGGTGCCCATCGAGCCGACGGCTTCCTGGCCGGTGGTGGCCATCGGCGCCATCAAAAGCTTGGTGTCTTCCTGCGTGTAGCCGAAGGACTGCTGGCGATCGAGCAGGCTGACATCCTTGCGCAGCGCGCGCGGCTCGACCGGCTTCAGATCTTCCAGGATCAGCTGCGTGTTGGCGAGCCAGGTCTTGTAGGGGTGCCTGGTCGCGATCTCCGACTTGATCTCCTCGTCGGAGACGATGCGGCCCTTGGCGAGATCGATGAGCAGCATGCGGCCGGGCTGCAGCCGCCACTTCTGCACGATCTTTTCCTCCGGCACCGGCAGCGCGCCGGCCTCCGACGCCATGATGACGCGGTCGTCGTCGGTGACGATATAGCGCGCCGGGCGCAGGCCGTTGCGGTCGAGCGTGGCGCCGATCTGGCGGCCGTCGGTGAACACCACCGCCGCAGGCCCGTCCCACGGCTCCATCAGCGCCGCATGGTACTCGTAGAAAGCCTTGCGGTCGGCATCCATGAGCTTGTTGCCGGCCCAGGCTTCCGGAATCAGCATCATCATGGCGTGGGTGAGCGAGTAGCCGCCCTGGAACAGGAACTCGAGCGCGTTGTCGAAGCACGCCGTGTCCGATTGGCCTTCATAGGAGATCGGCCAGAGCTTCGAGATGTTGTTGCCGAACAATTCGGAATCGACCGAGGCCTGGCGCGCCGCCATCCAATTGTTGTTGCCGCGCACGGTGTTGATCTCGCCGTTATGCGCGACCATGCGATAGGGATGCGCCAGCTTCCACGACGGGAAGGTGTTGGTCGAGAAACGCTGGTGGACGAGGATCAGCGCCGTCTCGAAACGTGGATCCTTGAGGTCCTTGTAATAGGCGCCGACCTGATAGGCCAGGAACATGCCCTTGTAGACGATGGTGCGCGCCGACAGCGACACGCAATAGGCGCCGACATCCTTGTTGTCGTTCTCGGCATAGATGCGGCCCGAGATCACCTTGCGCAGCAGATAAAGCCGCGCCTCATACTCCTCGTCGTCCGGGATGTCGGCCGTACGGCCGATGAACACCTGCCGATGGAAGGGCTCCGACGCCACGATATCCGGCGCCTTCGACAGCGATGAATTGTCGACCGGCACGTCGCGGAAGCCGATGAGCGGCAGCCCTTCCGACTGCGCGGATTCGGCGATGATCTCTTCGATATGGGCGCGCAGCGCCGCGTCCTGCGGCATGAACCAGTGGCCGACGCCATATTGGCCGGCCGGCGGCAGTTCGACGCCCACGACCGCCATTTCCTCGCGGAAGAAAGCGTCCGGGATCTGCACCAGCACGCCGGCGCCGTCGCCGACCAGCGGATCGGCGCCGACGGCGCCGCGATGGGTGAGGTTTTCCAGCATCGCCAGGCCGTCCTCGACGATCCCGTGCGATTTCACGCCCTTCATATTGGCGATGAAGCCGACGCCGCAGGCGTCGTGCTCGTTGCGCGGATCATAGAGGCCCTGCGCGGTCATGCCGTTGGCGGTTCGCAGCCCTTTGGTCAGGACGGTATTTTTAACGGCTGCCGCTTTCGTCTGCGCGGCCTGGCCGTTGATCGCAGATGGCGTCAGTTCCGTCATCGTCCTATCCTCCGTTCTCCACCTTGGCCCCGATTGTCTCAGGACGCTGGTTTGCCTTGGGAAGCATGATGCTTCCCCTTCATGTTGCTGCACGTCTCGCGAAATCCACCGAACCAAACGGCTATACGCCCGGTTCGCATCCGGTATCGTACAGGCCAGAGCCGGGCCGTCTACCCGCCGCTCGCGACAATGGCCGGAATGGCAGCGATGATACGCCAGTCCGGCCTGTTTTGTGCGACAAAATAAGACAGCACTACTGTCCTAAATTTTTTATGGCAGAAATCAAACAGCCGCACAAGACCGATTCACAAAAAACTTGGGCGTGCCACGACATAAAATTTCGCGAAAGGCGCCGGAAACGCAAGCTTTGGTCCAGGCATTTTGGCGTCGATTGCTGGCTTCACCGCTTTGCCCACGATTGGCCCTTGCGCTTCGACTGCCGAAGCGGTCAAGTCCCGCCGCTTTCGCCAATCACGATACGGATTTCTCGATGTTCTTTGCATCCGACAACTGGGCCGGCGTCCACCCCGACATTTCGGCCAATCTGTCGCGCCATGCCGCCGGCACCGCTGTCGCTTATGGCGACGGCGATCTGGACCGCGCCGTCTATCGCCGCTTCAGCGAGATCTTCGATCGTGAGGTGCAGGTCTTCTTCGCTGCGACCGGGACCGCGGCCAACGCGCTTTCGATGGCGGCGTTGAACCGCATAGGCGGCATCGCGCTCTGCCATTCCGAGGCGCATATGAATGTCGACGAATTCGGCGCGATGGGTTTCTATACCGGCGGCGCGCGCATGGCGCCGGTGCCGGGACCGCTGGGGCGCATGAATCCGGAGGCTCTCGACCGGGCCATCAAGCGCTATTCGCAGGATCTGGCTCCCGCCGGCCAGCCGATGGCGGTCACCGTCACCCAGGCGACCGAGGTCGGCACGGTCTACAGCGTCGACGATGTCAAGGCGATCGCCGAGGTCAGCCGCCGCCATAAGCTGCCTCTGCACATGGACGGCGCGCGCTTCGCCAATGCGATTGCGGCGACCGGCGTCAGCCCGGCCGAAATGACCTGGAAGAGCGGCGTCGATCTTATCTCCTTCGGCGGCACCAAGAATGGCTGCTGGATGGCCGATGCGGTCGTGGTTCTCAATCCGGATGCCGGCAAGGATCTGCGCCTGCTGCGCCAGCGCGCCGGACAGACTTTTTCCAAGGCCCGCTTCATCTCGGCCCAGTTCGAGGCCTATTTCACCGACGATCTGTGGTTGAGGATGGCAGGCCACGCCAATGCGATGGCCGCGCATCTGGCCGAGACGATCGAGGATGCGCCGGCCGGCAGGCTCGCCTGGCTGCCGCAGGCCAACGAAGTGTTCGCCATCCTCAGCCGTGAGACCGCCGACAAGCTGCAGGCGGCCGGCGCCAAATTCTACGAATGGGGCGTTCCGCAGGGTTTTGACGGCCATCTCGGCGACAAGGAAGCGATCTACCGCTTCGTCGCCAGCTTCGCCACCACGACGCAAGAGATCGACCGTCTCGGCCAGTTGCTTGGCTGAGCTTGCGGCACTCGGGAGCAGCCAGATGACCAAGCCGCCTCTCGGCTCGACGATGCGGCTGGTCCGTCCGGCGCCGAACGTGCTGGGCTTCTATGACGGCCGCATCGAAGGCGTTCGCATCTGGTCGCACGAGCCGAACTGGCTTGACGACGGCGCTTACACGCTTGGCATCTGCACCTATGCGATCGTCGACGGCTCGCAGGCGCTTGTCTATGATACGCACATATCCCTGCCCCATGCCCGCTTCGTCCGGAAAACCCTCCAAGAGATGGGTGTGACCTCGATGCGCGTCGTGCTCAGCCACTGGCATGACGATCATATCGCCGGCAACGAGGTGTTTGAGGATTGCGAGATCATCGCCAACCGCCTCACCGCCTTGGCGCTCGAACGCGGCCGGGCCGACATCGAGGGCGGTAATCCGCCGATCAAGCCGCTCGTGCTGCCCAACAGGGTTTTCGACAACAGCCTCAGCCTGACGGTCGGGGCGGTCCCCATCGAACTGCGCCAGGTCGAGATCCACAGCCATGACGGCACGGTGCTGCTGATGCCCGACGCCGGCCTGCTTTTGGCAGGCGACACGCTGGAAGACTCCGTCACCTATGTGTCGGAGCCGGAGCGCCTGAGCGAGCATCTGGTCGACCTTGGGCGCATGTCCAGTTGGCAGTTCGATCGAATTCTGCCCAACCACGGTTCCTTTGAGGCGATCGAAGCCGGCGGCTATGACAGAAGCTTCATCGACGCCACCGAGGCTTACGTCCGAAAGCTGCTTGCTTGCCGGCAAGACCCCGACCTAGCCAAGCAGGATCTGCGGACCTTCGGCGCCGAGATTTTCGCCACCACGGTGGCCGAGTATTTCGCGCCATACGAAGCCGTTCACCGGCGGAATGTCGAAGCCGTTCTTGCGGCAAATAATAAGTAGGCCCCTGCAGCTAGGCCACAAAGGGCCGCAGCAACAACTCGACGCCGAGCAGGACCAGAAAAATCAGGAACCAGCGGCGAAAAGTTGCCGGGCTGATCTTCCGGCGCAGGATTTGCCCCAGCCACATGCCGAGCAGGGCCGGCAGCACGGCAAGCGAGGACATCGCCAGATGTCCCGCCTCGAAGACGCCATGCGAGGCAAGGCCCAGCGCCAGGGCGATCGTCGACACCGTGAAGGAAAGACCGAGCGCCTGGATCAGATCGTCCCGGCTCAAGCCCAGCGCCTGGATGTAAGGCACGGCAGGCACCACGAAGACCCCGGTGCCGCCCGTGACCAGGCCGGTGAGGAGACCCACGGCCGGCGACGACCAGCGCTCGCTTTTCTCGGGAACGACAGGCTGCCGCGCGAGCAGGCTATAGGCGGCATAGACGATCAATGCGGCGCCGAGGCCGGCGGTCGTCCATTTGACATTGTCGCTGGCGAGCAGCCGCGAGCCGGCGATCGTGCCGATCAGAATGCCCGCCATCATCAGCCAAAGCCGGCGCAGGACCGCCGAAAAACTCGGGCCGGCGAAAAGCTGCCAGACATTGCTGACGAAGGACGGCACGATCAGCAGCGACGCCGCGGTCACCGGCGGCAGGATGGTGCCAAGCAATCCCATGGCCAGCGTCGGCAGGCCCATGCCGGTGACGCCTTTGACGATACCGGCGAGCAGGAAAGTGATTGTAACGGTGAGTGTCAGCAGCAGGGAAAAATCGGACATCGCCCTTCATGATCCGCCGCTGCATGCTTCAAAAGAGCCAGAACGGCGCGTTGCCGGTGGCACAATAAAAAGCGGCGCCTCGCGGCGCCGCTTTCGTCTCGGGAGGGAGACGTTGTCTGCTACGGGCCCCGCGGGTTACGCGGCGGCCTTGGTTTCGATCTGCTTGGCCTTGTCCGCGGACGAGGTGATCGCGATCTTGCGCGGCTTCAGCTCCTCGGGAATGTTGCGCTTGAGGTCGACGAAGAGCAGGCCGTTCTTCAGCGTGGCGCCTTCCACTTCGACGTGGTCGGCGAGCTGGAAGCGGCGCTCGAAGGACCTCGAGGCGATGCCGCGGTAAAGCAGCTCGGAACCCTCGCTGTTGTTCTCTTCCTTGCGCTCGCCCTTGACGGTCAGCACGTTGCGGTGGGCTTCGATCGAAATCTCGTCTTCCGAGAAGCCGGCAACGGCCATCGAGATGCGATAGGCGTTCTCGCCCGTGCGCTCGATATTATAGGGCGGATAGGTCTGTGCGGTCTCGGGCTGGCCGAGCGAATCGAGCATTGTGAACAGCCGGTCGAAGCCGACGGTCGAACGATAAAGCGGGGAAAAATCAACGTGACGCATGAGTGTTCTCCTTTTGAGCAACATGGTTTGCGTATGACCCGGTGCGAAACCCTCGAAAGGCGTTCCGGATAGGCCAGCGGCCCCGACATCGGCGGCCACAGCACTCATTTGGGAAGCTCAAAAAGCCATTTCAAGGTTTTCCTGGCCACGTTCATGAACGGTGGATGAACCACGGCTTCGGCATCCGTTCAGTCATGCGGCATTAGGCTTCGGTCAAGTTCGAGCAATTCCAGGAAAAGTGTGAAGCGGTTTTCCGTCCGGAATTGCGTCGAGACAGAGAGACAAGCGGCGCCCCCCTTCCCTGCGCCGCGACGAGGCCGAACCGGGTGCAACGTCCCTTCCTCCCGGATCGACAGAGGCCGGAAGTGCACCGCAGGCACTTCCGGCCTTCCCGCGCTACAGCGCCGCGCGTCCTCTGGACGCGCTAAGGACGCAGTAGCACTTTTGATTTCGCGCATGATCCTTTCCGAAATCGATTCCGATTTTTCGGGGTCATGCGCGGCAACCGCGTAAATCCTCGCAACGCCTTTGCTTTTGCCGCCTGGCCGTCTATCACCATGCCGACGCCTCGCCCGTCCGGGCAAAGAACAAGCAACGACGCCGCATGACGGATCTTTTCCATCTGACCGAGGACAATCCCGCGCCGCAGAATGCCGCGGGCGGCTTCTTCACCACACGCGACGGCAAGAAGATCCGCTATGGCGTCTTTGCCGCGGTCAGCCGCCCGCTGCAGGGCACGGTGGTTCTGCTGACCGGGCGCAACGAATGCATCGAGAAATATTTCGAGACCATCCGCGATCTCGCCGATCGCGGCTTCGGCGTCGCCATCCTCGACTGGCGCGGCCAGGGCGATTCCAGCCGCCTGCTGCGTGACCGCCAGCGCGGCTATGTCCGCAGCTTCCGCGACTATACGCGCGATCTCGAGCAATTCTTCGAAGAAATCGTGCTGCCCGACTGCCGCGGCCCCTATTACATCCTCGCGCACTCCACGGGCGCGGTGATTGCGCTGCTTGCCTCGCCGTCGATGGTCAACCGGGTGCGACGCATGGTGCTGCTGGCTCCTTTTCTCGAGGTGCCGGACCTGCCGGTCTCGATCGCCACGGTCCGGCGCGTCTGCACGGTCTTTTGCGCGCTGGGTCTCGGCCGGCTCTATGCCGCGCTCGGTCCGCGCCCGAAAGTGCCGCCCGCTTTCGAGGTGAACAAGGTGACCTCGGATCCTGCGCGCTACCGGCGCAATGTCGGAATCTACGAGGCCTGGCCGCAGCTCGCGCTCGGCGGTCCAACCATCCGCTGGCTGAGGGCCGCCGCCGCGGCCGCGAAAGCCGTCAGCGATCCGGATTTCATGGCAAGGGTGAAGGTGCCGATGCTGATCGTCGCCGCCGGCGCCGACCGGGTGGTCTCGACCAAGGCGGTGGAGGCCTATGCCAGGAAACTGCGCGTCGGCTCGCTGTTGATGATTGACGGCGCGCAACACGAGATCCTGCAGGAGAAGGACATCTACCGCGAGCAGCTCCTGGCGGCTTTCGACGCCTTCGTCCCCGGCACGGGTGATGCTCCTTGAGCGCGCCCGATCAGCCGCGCAGCGCCGCCATCGCTGCCGCGTGAAGCTCGGGCGTCGCTGCCGCCAGTATGTCGCCGCCCTTCTCCGCCGGCCCGCCTTCGAAAGTGGTGATGACGCCGCCGGCCTTCTCGATGATCGGGATCAGCGCGACGATGTCGTAGGGCTTCAGTCCCGGGTCGGCGACGATATCGATGCTGCCGGCCGCCAGCATGGCGAAGGCGTAGCAATCGGTGCCGTAGCGGGCGAGCTGCACCTTTGTCTCGAACTGGTCGTAGCGCTTGCGCGCATCGCCCTGGAACAATGCCGGCGTAGTCGTGAACAGCGTCGCTTGCGCGAGTTCGGTCGTCTTGCGGGTCGCGAGCCGGCGCGGGCCGCCAGGTCCTTCATAATGCGACCCGGAAGCGTTGGCGTAGAACAGCTCACCGGTGAAGGGTTGCGACATCATGCCGGCGACTGCCTCGCCGTCGACGGTCAGTCCGACCAGCGTTCCCCACACTGGGATGCCGGAAATGAAGGCGCGGGTGCCGTCGATCGGGTCGATCACCCAGACATGTCGGCTGGCGAGGTTGTGGCTGCCATGCTCCTCGCCGAGGATGCCGTGCTCGGGATATTCGGACGAAATCAGCGTCCGGATCGCGCGCTCGGCTTCGCGATCGGCCTCCGTTACCGGATCGAAGCTACCCGCAAGCTTGTTGGTGACCGCCCCCTGGCTGCGGAAGCGCGGCAGGGTTTCGGCGGCGGCGGCATGCGCGATGCGCCGCATGAAATCGGTGCTGATATCCAAGTCGCTCTCCCCCATCGCGGCCGTTGCCGGCTGCCTGTTTCTCGCCGAACAGGCGCGCTGAAGACCGGTCAGACGCCCGTTTTCTGTTGCCCGAATGTCACATCTGAGCCGCCGAAGCGGAATTTCCACATCATATTGAATTAAAAAAGCCCGCTGTCGATTGACATTTGTGCGGCGCACAATAATTTTGTCATCGGACAGGTTTTCCTGTCCATGCCCTCCTTGGGCGTTTCCTCCCTAGACTTCGACCGTGTCGTGAAAACGATGCGGTCTTTTTTTCAGGCAATTCCAGGAAAGTGTGAAGCGGTTTTCCGTCCGGAATTGCGTATACAAGAACTCGGCGCGCCAACCGCGCCGTCATTCCGCCGCAAGCGGCAAATCGACGAAATGGTGGTCGGGCATCGACATCAGGTCGGCCGAGAAGCGGGTCAGGTCGCAGGCCAAGGCGTCGAAGCCGGCCGATTTCTGGAACGTCCGCTCGTCCATGTAAAGCCCGCGATTGACCTCGATCTGCAACGCATGCAGATGCCGCGCCGGCCTGCCGTAATGTTCGGTGATGAACCCTCCCGCATAGGGCTTGTTATGCGCGACGGTGTAGCCCATGCGGACAAGCAGGCCGATGGCCATCTCGGTGAGCGCCGGCGAGGCCGAAATTCCGAACCGATCGCCGATGATGAAGTCGGGCCGCACGCCGTTGTCGCCGACGCGTATGCTGGCCGGCATAGAGTGGCAGTCAATCAGCACGGCATAGCCGAACCTGGCATGCGTTCTGGTCAGGAGCCGCTTCAGCGTCTCGTGATAAGGCTTGTACACCGCTTCGATGCGCGCCACGGCCTCAGCCAGCGGCAGGCGGCCGGGATAGATATCGAGGCCTTCGCCGACAAGCTTCGGCACCGTGCCCAGCCCGCCGGCGACACGCGCCGAACGGATGTTGCAGAAGGACGGGACCGGCTCCGCGAACATGCGCGGATCGAGTTCCCACGGCTCGCGGTTGACGTCGAGATAGGCGCGCGGAAAATTGGCCGCCAGCAGTGGCGCGCCGAGCGGCACGGCGCCGCCGAAAAGCTCCTCGACATAGCAGTCCTCCGACCGGCGGATGGCGTTGCGGTCAAGCCGCGCCATGGCCAGGAAGCGCTCCGGATAGTGGCGGCCGCTATGCGGTGAGTTGAACAGGAAAGGGACGCGCTGCTCGGCGCCCGATCGGATTTCGAAGGGTGGGACGACCGAAAAATCCTCGGCTGCCGTTTTCAATTTGCACGAACCAGGAAACAGCACTGCATCATGACGTAAAACTTGCCACCTTGCGTGCGGCATGTCCAGCATTTCGGGCGACGAAACCGCAGCTTGAACCGGATGCGGGACAGCCTTCATTCACTTGATGTTTACCGACACATCCTCATATACAGCATGGTTAACAGCCTTGCCCGGCGGCAGGCTTGGGGCGGGTGATTCGGACGGGATATGATGGCACGCATTCTGCTGGCGGAAGACGACGACGATATGCGCCGCTTCCTCGTCAAGGCGCTGGAACGCGCCGGCTACCAGGTAAGCGATTTCGACAATGGCGCCAGCGCCTATGAGCGGCTGCGCGAAGAGCCTTTTTCGCTGCTGCTGACCGACATCGTCATGCCGGAGATGGACGGCATCGAGCTTGCCCGCCGTGCCACGGAGATCGATCCGGATCTCAAGGTGATGTTCATCACCGGCTTTGCCGCAGTCGCGCTCAATCCGGATTCCAAGGCGCCCAAGGACGCCAAGGTGCTGTCGAAGCCCTTCCACCTGCGCGATCTCGTCAATGAGGTCGAGAAGATGCTGCAGGCGGCCTGAGCCACTTCGGCAGGCATCGACGATGCGCCGTGCCGATGCGACAAACGGAAGCCGTCTTTCCACATTCCCGCTATTGACGCGCCGGATCAAAAGTGGTGTATGCGCGGCTTCGGATGGGCGTGTAGCTCAGCGGGAGAGCACTGCATTGACATTGCAGGGGTCACAAGTTCAATCCTTGTCACGCCCACCATCCTACCATTAAATTAGCCGATCTCCGCCAGTCGACCCCGAGCACACCGGCTAGGTATATTGCAGCCTCCGCCCGGCTCTGGTCGCGCGGGCACGTCAGGCTAAGCTCCTCCAGCGCCACTGTTGCCGCTGTGTTACAGCGCAACCCTGAAAGCCATGCTATCAACCCTTAGGTGCAATGGCGGATCGGGAGCGACAGGCGAATTATGAGGAAAGTTCTACTCACGTCGGCAATGCTTGTTGGGTTTTGTTCGTCAGCCTTTGCTGCGGATGCATTGTCGGTCGAGCCCACGTCCTACAATTGGACAGGCGCCTATATCGGCGCAGTGGCCGGCGTCAATTTTCTCCAGGGCGATGTGACGATCCCCAACAACGATCCTAGCGAATACGATGGTGATAGCACCTCGGCATCGGTTGGCGGCCAAGTAGGCTATCAATACCAGTTCGACAACAATTTCGTTCTCGGAGCGGAGGCCCGCCTGGTTGCGGTGTTCAACAAGAAGACGGTGCCGACAATCGACACTGAAACGTTCGAGACCGCTGCCGATTGGCAAGGCGATATCGTTGCGAAGGCCGGATATGCGATGGGCAATTTCCTACCCTACGTTAAGGGCGGCGTGGCCTTCCTGCACCTGCACGATACCGGATATAGCGTTCTCGGTTTTGGCGATACCAAGTTTGATAGGACTTATACCGGCTGGACGATCGGTGTCGGCGCCGACTACGCGCTCAATGACAAATGGGTTGTCGGCCTTGATTACGCCTACGCGCATTTCTCGGATCATAATTTCCAAGACGACAGCGCGTTGGTTGGTCCAACATTCGTCAAGCCCAGCACCCATACGGTTTCTCTGAGTCTGAACTACCGCTTTTGATCTCCCCAATGCAGCCGCGGCAAAGACCGCAGCGGCGGTCCCTATATTCGAATCCCCGCCTTCCAGAGTCGCAGCCGCGCCTTCGCCAGAGGACCGGACTGAGGCGTCGTCAATGGCCGTATGTGCCGTTTGATTCTCTTGAACAAGGCATTGGCCGGTTCCGCATCCAGCGACTTCGCAATCATCCGCAGAGCCGGCTTCACCTTCCCGAATGTTGCATGGAGGATATGCGCCGAGCACGCCGCGGCGTAGGGATGCCCCTCTGCGGCCGCCGCGAAGAAGGACTCGAAATCTTTCGACATGACATCGCCGCGCCATGTCCGGCAGACCAGCACGCCAATCGCTCGCAACGGCATTGCGGAAGAGGCTTCGAACTGTCTTGTCATGAGCGCCTTCAAAACGGCCTCGCCGGACCGGTAGTCGCGTTCGTGAAAAAAAGCCGCCGCGATTTTGAGCGGATAGACGTCGTTGGGCGGATCCAGCGCGTGAGCCTTTTCCAGGATGTCTCTTGCTCGCGCGGGATTGATTTGATCCTCGAGATCGAGAAACGCGGTTTGATAGCCGAAGGCCGCCTCGAGCGGGTGGTAATCGCCCTGATGTCGGCTGAGTTCGGCCAGAATCATTTCCGCGGCTCTCGAACCGTCGAACAAGGTTTTCGGATGGACGAGACCGACATCGCCCATCATCGATGCGACGGACGCATAGACGCTGCCGCCTGCATAGATTTTCTGGCACCGCGCCATCAGCCTCATCTCGAAGAATGCCTTGAGCGTCTCATCTGCGAATTCCGCCGATCCCAGATCGTCGCCCAGCAAGGCTCCCGTTTCCGACCGCAGATATTCGAGCGTTTCACGATCCTGACCGATCAGAAGAGTTGTCAGGCCTTTTGACGAAAGCTCCGACGCGACAGCCTTGACCAAGGTCGAGGCCACTACCTTGTCGCTGAAATGCAGCATGAAGCGATACTTGCCGCGCACGATGTCGCCGCTGCGAAGATGCACAGCGGCGATCGGCCCCGGAAATGGGCACCTGTCGGCGGCGTCGAGCGCCTGATTCACGGCCTTGGAAAAACCGAAACCCCGCAATGTCTCCGATCGTCGGACGAGTTGGGGTCCGCCCTGAAAATGATCCGGTATCCCAAACTCGTTGCAGATCCAGCCGCGAAACCTTCGCCGTGCCGCCGCGGCATCGAGACTGGCATGGCTAAAGGCTACCTCGTCCAGAACATCGAAACCCAATGGTTCGACCGTCTCCCCCAGCCAGTGCTTCTCGATGAAATCGGCGGAGAATATCTTGTCGACTTTCTCGACCGAGTGAAATTTGTCGTCATGGATCGGCTTCCAGGCAAAGCCGAAGCGATAGCCGAGCGTGTCGGCAAGCGCCTTGGCGTTGACCATAGCCAGAAGCCGGCCGCCCAAGCCGTCCTCCCTGGTCGCCGCGATGAGTTTCGATTGAGAATCATGCAGCGCCAAGACGGATATCGCCTTTCTCGACATGGTCGAGGAACCAGGCATAGGTCTGTTCCAATCCATCTCGAAGCGAATAGGCCGGCCTCCAGCCGGTCTTGAACAGGCGCGAGACGTCCATCAGCTTGCGCGGCATCCCGTCCGGCTTCGTCGGATCGAACGCGATCTCGGCGCCGGCGCCGACGACCGATACGACGGTGCCGGCAAGCTCCGCGATGGTGATGTCCTCACCGCTACCGACATTGACGTGGCCGTCGCCGGAATAAGTCTTCAAAAGCCAGACAAAGGCGTCGGCGGCGTCGTCGACATGCAGGAATTCTCGCATCGGCCGGCCCGAACCCCACACCTGCAGGGTCTTTTGATTGGTTAGCTTCGCCATATGCGCCTTGCGCATCAGCGCAGGCACGACATGACTGCTGTCGAGGTCGAAATTGTCGCCCGGACCATAGAGATTTGTCGGCATGGCCGAGATGTAGTCGACGCCATGTTGGCGCCGGTAGGCCTGGCAAAGTTTCAACCCGGCGATTTTGGCGACGGCGTACCATTCGTTTGTGGGTTCGAGCGGGCCGGTGAGCAGCGCGTCTTCCGGGATCGGCTGCGGTGCAAGCTTCGGATAGATGCAGGACGAGCCCAGGAACAGGAGCTTCTGCACCCCGCTGCGAAAGGCGGCCTCGACGACATTGGTCTGCACGACGAGGTTTTCGTAAAGGAAATCCACCGGGAAGCTGTCATTGGCCAGGATGCCGCCGACCTTGGCGGCCGCCATGATCACCGCGTCGGGCCGCCGGTCCTCCATCCAGCGGCGCACGCCGGCCTGGTCGAGAAGGTCGAGCTCGCTGCGCGCCACGGTCACGATCTCGCAATCCTCGCCGGCCAGGCGGCGCACCAGGGCCGAGCCGACCATGCCGCGGTGGCCGGCAATGAAAATGCGCTTTCCTTTGAGATCGAAACTCTTGTCCATAAGCGCAGGTCCTAGGTTGAACGGCCGTTGCGTCAAGTAGCGCCGGCGGCGCGCATCAGATCGGCCCGAACCATTTCCGCCACCAGGTCCTTGAAGCCGATGGTGTGCGACCAGCCCAAAACCTTTCTTGCCTTGGCGGCGTCGCCGACCAGCGTATCCACTTCGGTCGGCCGGAAGTAGCGCGGATCGATCCGCACAAGCGCGGCGCCGGTGGCTGCGTCGATGCCGACTTCATCGGCGCCGCTGCCCTGCCAGCGAATGCGATGTCCGGCCTCGGCGAAGGCGAGTTCCACGAATTCGCGCACCGCATGCGCCTCGCCGGTCGCGAGCACGAAATCGTCCGGCTCGTCATGCTGCAGGATGCGCCACATGCCCTCGACATAGTCGCGCGCATGGCCCCAGTCGCGACGTGCGTCGATATTGCCGAGATAGAGCGTGTCCTGCAGGCCGTGATGGATCGCGGCAACGGCGCGCGTGATCTTGCGGGTGACGAAGGTTTCGCCACGCGTCGGGCTCTCGTGATTGAACAGGACGCCGTTGGCGGCGAACATGCCATAGGCCTGGCGGTAATTGACCGTGATCCAGTAAGCATAAAGCTTGGCTGCCGCATAGGGCGAGCGCGGCCGGAACGGCGTGCTCTCGTTCTGCGGAGCTTCGACCGCATCGCCATAGAGCTCCGAGGTCGAGGCCTGGTAGAAGCGCACCGATTTCTCGAGGCCGAGAATGCGGATCGCTTCGAGAAGCCTGAGCGTCCCCAGCGCATCCGCATTGGCGGTGTATTCCGGCGTCTCGAAGCTCACCTGGACATGGCTTTGCGCGCCGAGATTATAGATCTCGCTGGGCTTCGTCTCCTGCACGAGGCGGATCAGATTGGTCGCGTCGGTCAGATCGCCATGATGCAGAAAGAAGCGCGCGGCGCTCTCATGCGGATCGACATAGATGTCGTCGACGCGCTCGGTGTTGAAGGAAGACGACCGGCGTTTGACGCCGTGGACGACATAGCCCTTGCCGAGCAGCAGCTCGGCCAGATAAGCCCCGTCCTGCCCGGTAACCCCGGTGACAAGCGCAACCCTGTTTGCCAGGGCGACCTTGTCTGCCGGGGCGACTTTGTCCGCCATTGCCATGTGCGCCCGCGCCTATTTTTCGGCAAGCGAATACGATTTATCGCCGAAACGCAAATCCCCGCACGGGGAACCGGCTTAAACGCTCGCGACCGCCAGCAGGGTCTTCATCCTGGCGATGGCAAGATCGGGGTCGGCCAGCAGCCCGGCCTGATCGGAGAGCCGGAAGACATCCGCGTAGTGGCATATGCCGCGCGCCGATTGCATGCCGCCCACCATCGTGAAGTGGTCCTGATGCCCGTTCAGCCAGGCCATGAAGACGATGCCGGCCTTGTAGTATTCGGTCGGCGCCTCGAAGATTTTTCGCGACAGCGGCACGGTCGGCGCCATCAGCGCGTCATAGCCGGTCTTGTCACCTTCCGCCAGCTTCGCCAGCGCGGCATTTGCCACCGGCGCGATGGCGTCGAAGATGCCGAGCAGCGCGTGCGAGTGTTTCCTGCCGTCGCCGGCGATCAGTGCGGGATAGTTGAAATCGTCGCCGGTGAACATCACGACGCCCTCGGGCAGCCGGTTGCGCAGCAAGACCTCCTTCTCCGCGTCGAGCAGCGATATCTTGATGCCTTCGACCTTGCCCGCATGCCGCTCGATGATGGCGACGACCGTGTCGAGCGCCGCGTCGAAATCGTTGCTGCCCCAATAGCCCTTGAGTGCCGGATCGAACATGTCGCCCAGCCAGTGCAGGATGACCTTGCCCGATGCCTGGGACAGCATGCGCTCATAAACGCGGACATAATCGTCCGGCCCTTTGGCCACCGCCGCCAGCGCGCGGCTCGCCATCATGATCGCCTTGCCGCCCTCGCCTTCGATGAAGGCGAATTGCTCTTCATAGGCGCCGATGACGTCGTCGAGCGTCTTGGCCGCCGCCGGCGCCAGGTGATCGGTCCCAGCCCCCGACGCGAGGTCGGCGCCCGGCACCGTTTTGGCTTCCGCAATCGAGCGGCGGATCAGCTCCTTCGCGCTCGCCCAGTCGAAACCCATCCCGCGCTGGGAGGTATCCATGGCTTCGGCGATGCGAAAGCCGAGCCGCCACAGATGATGACGGAACGCCATTGTCCTGCCCCAGTCGACCGCCGGCCGCGACCACGGATCGGTCATGGCGATGGGATCGGCAACGACATGGGCGGCGGCATAGGCGATGCGCGAAAAGCGTGCGCCCTCGATCGGTTCGACCGGTTTGCCGACAAGCCGGTAGCTGACGCGGTCGCCGTTTGCCGCAGGCAAGGTGATGTCCATGGAACTCTCCCGTGCGGTCGCTATAAATGGAACGTTCCAATAAATCAAGAACCTTTAGATCCACGGCATCCAAGCCGGAAGACATTGTGTCTCCTTTGGGATAGCCCTTGCATTTGTTGACGTTTTGAACCGCTCCAATCAATTTTTCGAATCTCGGCGGAATCGTGATTGACTCGGATTTGGATCGATGATTAGAACGTTCCAATAGATTTTCTCGAAACTTGGAGGACATGACGAGGATGGCCAGCCGGGCCAAGGCGACGATCCTGGACATCGCTCGCGAGGCCGGCGTGTCCAAATCGACGGTATCGCTCGTACTGCAGGGCAGCGGGTTGATCCGGCCTGAAACCGCGGTCAAGGTGCGCAAGGCGATCGAGGATGTCGGCTATGTCTACAACCGCGGCGCCGCCAATCTGCGCAAGGCCCATTCCAATGTCATCGGCATGGTGATCAACGATCTCACCAACCCCTTTTTCGCCGAGCTGGCGGTCGGCATGGAGCGCGTCTTCCAGGCGGCGGGCGTCGTCCCCTTCATCGCCAACACGGCGGAAAACCCGGTGCGTCAGGAAGAGGTGCTGAAGTCGCTGATGGAACAGGGCGTCGCCGGCCTGATCGTCTCGCCGGCGCGCGGCACCACGCCTGGTACCTTCCGCCGCATCGAGACGGCCGGCGTCCCGATCGTCTTCACCATGCGCAGGCTGCCGGACAGCCGCATTCCGGTGATCGCGCCGGACAATCATCGCGGCGCGGTGCTTGCCGCCGAACATCTGATCCGCAGGGGCCATCGCCGCCTGGCCTTCTTCGGCGGTTCATCCGATCTCGTTGTTTATCAGGAGCGCCTGGGCGGCTTCCTTGAAGCCTGCGAAACGCTCGGCATCCCAGCTTCCGACCGGCTGATCGTCGAGGGCGAAACCAGCCGCAAGGGCGGCATAGCCTGCCTGGAGACGGCCCTTGCCGTGCCGCAACCACCGACCGCGGCGCTGTGCTTTAACGATGCGGTTGCCTTCGGCGTCATGCTGGCATTGCGCAAACGCGGTCTCGAGGCGGGCGCAGACTTCGCCGTCGTCGGCTTCGACGACGTCGCCGAGGCCGAGCACTACAGCCCGGCGCTGACCAGCGTCGCCGTCGACACCGCGGGCCTCGGCGAGCGCGCGGCGCACGTCATGCTGAAGATGATCCAGTCGCGCACCACGCGCGCCGAGAACCATATCGGTGCCGTCAGCCTGGTCGTGCGGGAAAGCAGCGGCCCGGACCGCAACAGCCAAGTGGGAGACGCGGCGTGAGCGTGCGATGGGGACTGATCGGCGCCAGCACGATCGCCAGACAGTTCATGATCGATGCCATCCGCGCGCAGGCCGACGGCGAGGTCGCCGCCGTGATGAGCTCCAGCCCGGAACGGGCCGAGACCTATGCAAGGGAAAACGGCATCGCACGCGCCGTCTCGTCTCTCGACGCGCTGCTCAACTCGGATATCGACGCCGTCTACATCTCGACCACCAACGAATTGCATCTCGAACAGGGGCTTGCCGCGATCAAGGCCGGCAAGCATGTGCTCTGCGAGAAGCCGCTGGCGCTGACCAGCGCCGATGCGCGTGAGATGGTTGTCGCCGCGAAAGCTGCCGGTATCGTCTTCGGCACCAATCACCATCTGCGCAATGCCGGCGCGCACCGCGCCATGCGCGAGGCGATCGCCGCCGGCCGCATCGGCAAGCCGATCGCGGCGCGCGTCTTTCATTCCGTCTATCTGCCGGAAAACCTGCAGGGTTGGCGCATAACCAAGCCCGAAGCCGGCGGCGGCGTTGTGCTCGATATCACCGTGCATGATGCCGACACGCTGCGCTTCGTGCTGGACGACGACCCCGTCGAGATTTCGGCCTTCACGCAAGCCGCCGGCATGGCCGGCGGCGGACTGGAGGATGGCGCCATGTGCATCTGGCGCTTCAAGTCTGGCGTCATCGCGCAGTCGCATGAGGGCTTCACCACGAAGTTCGCCGGAACCGGCTTCGAGGTGCATGGCTCGGAAGGCTCGCTGATCGCCGCCAATGTGATGACGCAGAAGCCGGTCGGCTCGGTGCATCTGCGCAGCGCGAGCGGAGAAGAAGAGCTGAGCTTCGACCGCGAGGATCTATACACCCGCTCGCTGCGCCACTTCCATGCCGCGATCCGCGGCGAAGGCCGGCCTGCCGCCACCGGCGAGGACGGCGTCTGGTCGCTGGCATCGGCCGAAGCAGCACTGCAATCGTCGAACACCGGCAAGGCCGTCGCCATCGACCCGCAACTTGGGGGCATCGCGTGAGCAAGCTCGTCTCGGCGGCCTATGCCGCCAGCCTGATCAAGGACGGCATGATCGTCTCGGTGTCGTCGTCGAGCGGGCTCGGCTGCCCCGACGCCGTGCTTGCCGCGATCGGCGAGCGTTTCGAGGCGGAAGACCATCCGCGGGCGATCACCACGCTGCATCCGATCGCCGCCGGCGACATGTACGGCATCAAGGGCATCGACCATCTCGCCAAGCCGGGCCTGCTTAAGCGCACGCTCTGCGGCTCCTATCCGTCCGGCCCGTCCTCTGCCGAGCCGCCGCAGATCTGGAAGATGATCGGCGACAATTCGATCGCCGCCTACAACGTGCCGTCCGGCATCCTGTTCGACATGCATCGCGAGGCCGCCGCCAAACGTCCCGGCGTGCTGACCAAGGTCGGCCTCGACACCTTTGCCGATCCGCGCCACCAGGGTTGCGCCATGAACGCCGCGGCCAGCGAGCCGATCGTCTCGGTTGAGCAGTTCGACGGCGAGGAATGGCTCTATTTCCGCGCCATCGTGCCGAACGTCTCGATCATTCGCGCCACCACGGCCGACGAACGCGGCAACCTCACGTATGAGCATGAGGGCGCCTATCTCGGCGGGCTGGAGCAGGCGCTGGCTGCCCGCAACAACGGCGGCATCGTCATTGCGCAGGTCAAGCGCGTCGTCGAGAACGGCACGCTGAAGCCGCACGATGTGCGGGTGCCCGGCGTGCTGGTCGACCATATCGTGGTGGCGCCCGAGCAGTTGCAGACGACGCAGACGCCTTACGATCCGGCGATCTCGGGCGAGATCTTCCGGCCGCTGTCGACCTTCCGCACGCCGGAGATGAACATCCAGAAGGTGATCGCGCGGCGCGTCGCCATGGAATTGCGCGACGGCATGGCCGTCAACATCGGCTTCGGCATCTCGGCCAACGTGCCGCGCATCCTTCTCGAGGAAGGCCAGCACGGCAAGGTCACCTGGGTGATCGAGCAGGGCGCGGTCGGCGGCGTGCCGCTGCTCGACTTCAAGTTCGGCTGCGCCTCGAATGCCGAGGCGATCATGCCCTCGCCGCACCAGTTCATCTATTTCCAGGCCGGCGGCTTCGACGCCTCGCTGCTGTCCTTCCTGCAGATCGACCGCCACGGCTCGGTCAACGTCTCGAAGCTCTCGGCGCGGCCGCATGTGACCGCCGGCGCCGGCGGCTTCGTCGACATCACCGCGCGGGCGAGGAAGATCGTCTTTTCCGGCTTCTTCAACGCCGGCGCCAAGCTGTCGCTGGCCGGAGGCGCCATCCGCATCGACCAGGAAGGCAAGGTCAAGAAGGTGGTCGAGGAGGTCGAGCATATCTCCTTCTCCGGCAAGCGGGCGGTCACCCAAGGGCAGGACATCACCTATGTCACCGAGCGCTGCGTGATGAAGCTGACGCCGGACGGGCTGATGGTGACGGAACTGGCGCCCGGCATCGATCTCGAACGCGATGTCTTGGCGCAGGCCGAGATCCCGCTCGCTGTGGCGAACGACCTCAAGGTCACGCCTGCGGCGCTCTATCAGGACCGGCCGATCGGCCTGTCGCTCAATGGCGGCGCTTCGCTCGGAGGCGCGCATGGCTGAGCTTGTCACCTTCGAGCGGGACGACGCCATAGGCATCGTCACGCTGCGCCGGCCGGAAAAGTTCAACGCCCTCGATATCCCGATGCTGCGCGCGCTCGAGGCGGCGCTCGACGAAGCGGAACTGGCCGAGGGCGTTCGCGCCGTGCTCATCCGCGGCGAAGGCAAGGGCTTCTGCGCCGGCGGCGACGTCGAGGCCTGGGGTGCCATGAGCGCCGCCGACTTCCAGGTGCAATGGGTGCGCTACGGCCACCGCGTCTTCGACCGGCTGGCGCGGCTCAGGCAGCCGACCATCGCCGTGCTCTCCGGTCATGCGCTGGGCGGCGGGCTGGAACTGGCCGCGGCCTGCGATTTCCGCGTCGCCGAAACGCAGGTGAAGCTCGGCTTCCCCGAAACCTCGTTCGGCGTCGTTCCCGGTTGGTCGGGCACGCAGCGCGCGGTACGCCGCTTCGGCGCACAGATTGTGCGCCGGATGGCGATCGGCGGCGAGATTTTCCTGGCATCCGACGCGCTCGCGCACGGCGTCGTCGACCGACTGGTCGAAACAGGCAAGGCCTTCGACGAGGCTAAAGCCTGGGGAAAGAAGATCGCCGAGCGCGGCCCCCTGGCGACCGAGGCCGCCAAGCTGATGATCGGCATCGCCGAGGGCGAGGAAGATGCGGCGGCGACCGAGGCGCTGGCCAGCGGCTTCATCGCGCTGACGGCCGACCTCAAAGCCGGCGTCGACGCCTTCAAGGCCAAGCAGAAGCCAGCCTTTTCGAGATCCTAGAGAAGAGATGATGAACGCACCGCTCAACATTGCCATGCCGGCTGAGGCGTCCCAAGCGCCGAAGGCCTATAAGCTGCTGATCGACGGCAGGCATGTCGATGCCTGCGACGGCCGCAGCGTAGAGCGCGCCAGCCCAGGCCACGGCTTCGTCGTGTCCCGTTATGCGCAAGCGGGCGCGGCGGAAGTCGAGGCGGCGGTGCTGGCCGCGCACAGGGCTTTCGAGACCGGTCCGTGGCCGCGCATGAAGGCATCGGAACGCGCGGCGGTTCTGCTGAAGGCTGCCGACCTGATCGAGGCGCGGCTGGAGCAGATCGCGCGGCTCGACGCGCTGGAATCCGGCAAGCCGATCGCCCAGGCGCGCGCAGAGATCGGCGGCGCGATCGACATCTGGCGCTATGCCGCCTCGCTTGCCCGCACGCTGCACGGCGAAAGCTATGCCAATCTGGGCGACTCCATGCTGGGCGTGGTGCTGCGCGAGCCGATCGGCGTCGTCTCGATCATCACGCCGTGGAATTTCCCTTTCCTGATCGTCAGCCAAAAGCTGCCTTTCGCGCTCGCCGCCGGCTGCACGGCGGTGGTGAAGCCGAGCGAGATGACGTCCGCTTCCACTTTCGTGCTCGGCGACATCCTGCTCGAGGCCGGGCTGCCGGCCGGCGTCGTCAACATTCTCGCAGGCTACGGCGCCGATGTCGGCGCGCCGATGGTCGCCCATCCGCTGGTCGAGATGGTCTCCTTCACCGGCTCGACCCGTGTCGGCAAGACAACCATGGCCGCCGCTTCCGATTCCTTGAAGAAGGTTTCGATGGAACTCGGCGGCAAGAACGGCCAGATCGTCTTCCCTGACGCCGACCTCGAGGCCGCTGCGGATGCCGCAGTGTTCGGCGGCTTCTTCAACGCCGGCGAATGCTGCAATGCCGGCAGCCGCCTGATCGTGCAGGAGGCGATCGCCGACGACTTCCTCAACGCGGTCAAGGCGCTGTCCCAGAAGGTCCGCGTCGGCGATCCGCTCGACGACCGCACCAAGGTCGGCGCGATGATCTCGGCCGACCATATGGAAAAGGTAGCCGGCTATGTGACAGCGGCGAAAACCGACGGCGGCAGCGTTTTCGCCGGTGGCGCGCGGCTTCCATCCAACGCCGGTCAATATCTCGATCCGACCATCATCCGTGACGTCACGGAGGATATGGCGATCGCGCGCGAGGAAGTGTTCGGACCAGTGCTGTCCGTGCTCACTTTTGAAACGATTGAAGAGGCATTGCGCATTGCCAACAACACGCCCTATGGTCTGTCTGCAGGGGTGTGGAGCGCCGGTATCGACACGTGCATGTCGGTGGCGCGCGGCGTGCGTTCGGGGACGGTTTGGGTGAATACGTTCATGGAAGGTTATCCCGAACTGCCCTTCGGCGGCTACAAGCAGTCGGGTCTGGGACGCGAACTCGGCAAACGCGCTGTCGAGGATTATACCGAGGAAAAGACTATCCAGTTTCATCGCGGCCAGCGCACCGGATGGTGGGTCGGCTGAGTTGGGAGACCCCGGCGGACACCCGCCGGTTCTGTGAATGCAACAAGGGAGGTAGTACATGTTGCGCAAACTGCTTATCGGAACGGCTCTTGCGACGAGCTTTGCGTTCTCGGCGCACGCCGCGGACGTCAAGGAAGTGCAGATGCTGCATTGGTGGACGTCGGGCGGCGAAGCGGCTGCTCTGAACGTGCTGAAGCAGGATCTGGCCAAGGAAGGCTATGCCTGGAAGGACGTGCCGGTGGCCGGCGGCGGCGGCGATGCCGCCATGACCGCGCTGAAGGCGATGGTCGCGGCCGGCAACTATCCGACCGCCTCGCAGATGCTCGGCTACACCGTGCTCGACTATGCCGCCGCCGGCGTCATGGGCGACCTCACCGAGACCGCCAAGAAGGAAGGCTGGGACAAGTCGGTTCCGGCCGCCCTGCAGAAGTTCTCCGTCTATGACGGCAAGTGGGTTGCGGCTCCGGTCAACGTCCACTCCGTCAACTGGCTGTGGATCAACAAGGCGGTGATGGACAAGATCGGCGGCACCGAGCCGAAGACCTTCGACGACTTCGTGGCATTGCTCGACAAGGCCAAGGCCGCGGGCGTCATCCCGCTGGCGCTCGGCGGCCAGAACTGGCAGGAAGCGACTATGTTTGACTCCGTCGTGCTGTCGACCGGCGGACCGGAGTTCTACAAGAAGGCGATGAACGACCTCGACGAAGAGTCGCTCAAGTCCGACACGATGAAGAAGTCGTTCGACAACCTCGCCAAGCTCGTCAAATATGTCGACCCGAACTTCTCGGGCCGCGACTGGAATCTCGCCACCGCAATGGTCATCAAGGGCGATGCGCTGGTCCAGGTCATGGGCGACTGGGCCAAGGGCGAGTTCCACGCCGCCAACAAGACCCCGGGCACCGACTTCCTGTGCTACCGCTTCCCGGGCACCGACGGCTCGGTGATCTACAACTCCGACATGTTCGGCATGTTCAACGTGCCGGAGGACCGCAAGGCCGCTCAGGTGGCACTCGCCACCGCCACTTTGTCGAAGAGCTTCCAGTCGGCCTTCAACGTCGTGAAGGGTTCGGTCCCGGCCCGCACCGACGTGCCTGATACCGACTTCGACGCTTGCGGCAAGAAGGGCATCGCCGACCTGAAGAAGGCCAATGAGGGCGGCACGTTGTTCGGCTCGCTGGCGCAGGGCTACGGCGCCCCGCCGGCCGTCGCCAATGCCTACAAGGATGTCGTGTCGAAATTCGTCCACGGTCAGATCAAGACGTCCGACGAAGCCGTGACCGAGCTGGTCAAGGCGATCGACGACGCCAAGTAAGCCGTTGCTTGAACTCGGATCTCCCCGCTTCGGCGGGGGAGGTCTCCCGTCCACAAAAAGTGCGGGAAAGACCCTGGCGCGTTTCGCGCCGGGCGGTTTCCGACCAACCGGTACTGGACGAGCCTATGAGCACAGTTGCCGAAACCCGGATCAAGCTGACACCGGAGCATGACGCCCGTCCTGGCGCGTCGGTCCGGTCGCGGCTGCAGGACCTGCTGCCGAAGATCGTTTTGGCGCCGAGCTTCGCGGCGACGATCGTCTTCGTCTATGGCTTCATCCTGTGGACGATCTATCTGTCCTTCACCAATTCCAAGACATTCCCGTCCTATGCCGTCACCGGAGCCCGCGCCTATCAGCGGCTGTGGCGCTGGACCTTCGAGAGCGACCCGCCGTCGAGCTGGTACACCTCGATCACCAATATGGGCATATTCGGCTTCCTCTATATCCTGATCTGCCTGGCGCTCGGCCTGTTCCTGGCCATCCTGCTCGACCAGAAGATCCGCGGCGAAGGCATGCTCAGGCCGATCTACCTCTACCCGATGGCGCTCTCCTTCATAGTCACCGGCGTCGCCTGGAAATGGTTCCTCGATCCCGGCCTCGGGCTGGAACAGACGCTGCATCAGTGGGGCTGGACGAGCTTCCATTTCGACTGGATCAAGAACAAGGATTTCGTCATCTACACCGTGGTGATCGCCGGTGTCTGGCAGGCTTCCGGCTTCGTCATGGCGATGTTCCTGGCCGGCCTTCGCGGCATCGACGGCGAGATCATGAAGGCCGCGCAGATCGACGGCGCGTCCACCTTCCAGCTCTACCGCCGCATCGTCATCCCGCTGCTCAGGCCCGTCTTCCTGTCGGCCTTCATCGTGCTCGCGCACCTCGCCATCAAGTCCTATGACTTGGTCGTGGCGCTGACCAGCGGCGGGCCCGGCGGCTCGGCCTGGCTACCGTCCAACTTCATGTATGAGTTCACCTTCAAGCGCAACGAGATGGCGGTCGGGTCGGCCAGCGCGGTGATCATGCTGATGACCATCACCGCCATCATCGTTCCGTATCTTTATTCCGAGCTCAGGGAGAAGTCGCGATGAGCGCTGTCGCTTCACCCGCCGGCCAGGCCGCAAGCGGCGCCCGCGCCAGGACGCTCAACCGCATCGTCATCTACGGCCTGCTGGCGCTGTTCGCGATCTTCTATCTGATGCCGCTCTTCGTCATGCTGGTCACCTCGTTCAAGACCATGGACGAGATCCAGAACGGCAACATGCTGTCGCTGCCGCATGCGCCGACCTTCGCGCCATGGATAAAGGCGTGGAGCGAAGTCTGCTCGGGCCTGACCTGCGTCGGCATGAAGGGCTATTTCTGGAACTCCATCAAGATGGTCGTGCCGGCGGTGGCGATCTCGACGCTGCTCGGCGCGCTCAACGGCTATGTGCTGACCAAATGGCGCTTCCGCGGCCATACGCTGGTTTTTGCCATGATGCTGTTCGCCTGCTTTATCCCGTTCCAGTCGGTGCTGTTGCCGATGGCCACGATCCTCGGCAGCCTCGGCCGCTTTGGCGTCACCCTGCAGAACGCGACCGGGTTCAACTTCGGTCTCGGCAATTCCACCGTGAACCTGGTCTTCGTCCATGTGGTCTACGGCCTCGGCTTCACAACGCTGTTCTTCCGCAATTATTACGAGGCCTTTCCGACCGAGTTGGTGAAGGCGGCACAGGTCGACGGCGCGTCCTTCTTCCAGATATTCCGGCGCATCATGCTGCCCAATTCGCTGCCGATCATCGTTGTGACGGTGATCTACCAGTTCACCAACATATGGAACGACTTCCTGTTCGCCTCCGCCTATGCCGGCTCCGGCGACGTGATGCCGATGACGGTGGCGCTGAACAATGTCGTCAACACCTCGACCGGCGTGGTCGAATACAACGTCAACATGGCGGCGGCGATGATTGCCGCGCTCCCCACCCTGATCGTCTATGTCGTCGCCGGCCGCTATTTCGTGCGCGGGCTGATGGCGGGCGCGGTCAAGGGCTGACCACATTCGGAAGGAACGACCATGGCTTTTCTGGAAATTGATGGGCTGAAGAAGCGCTTCGGGAATGTCGAGATCCTGAAGGGCATCGATGTCGAGCTCGAAAAGGGCGGCTTCCTGGTGCTGGTCGGCCCTTCCGGCTGCGGCAAGTCTACGCTGCTCAACACCATTGCCGGCCTGGAGCAGATCACCGAGGGCGAGATCCGCGTCGACGGCCGCGCGATCAACGACCTGCATCCTTCTAAGCGCGACATCGCCATGGTGTTCCAGAGCTATGCGCTCTACCCGAATATGACGGTTGCCGGCAACATCGCCTTCGGCATGGAGATGCGCGGCGTGCCGGCGGCGGAACGCCAGGCGGCGATCGACAAGGTGGCGAAGATCCTGCAGATCGGCCATCTCCTCAACCGCAAGCCCAGCCAGCTTTCCGGCGGCCAGCGGCAGCGCGTCGCCATGGGCCGGGCGCTGGTGCGCGACCCAAAGCTCTTCCTGTTCGACGAGCCGCTCTCCAATCTCGACGCCAAGCTGCGCGTCGACATGCGCATCGAGATCAAGCGCCTGCACGCCACGACCGGCACGACCATTGTCTACGTCACGCATGACCAGATCGAGGCGATGACGCTGGCGACCAAGATCGCCGTCATGCGCGACGGCGAGGTGCAGCAATTCGGCACGCCGGCCGAAATCTACAACAACCCGACCAACATCTTTGTCGCCGACTTCATGGGCTCGCCGGCGATGAACCTGATCCCGGCCAAGATCGATGCTAACGGCAGCGGGCTTTCGGTGGTTCTGGACCGCGAAGCGCGCCAGCCGATCGTGCTGCCGATGCCCGGCGCGCCCACCGGCCTTGCGGCCTTCAAGGACAAGCCGGTGATCTTCGGCGTGCGCCCCGAAGCGCTGACCGACCCGGAAGGCGCCGAGCGCAATGGCTCCAATATCGCCACCGCCGACTGTCACATCGAAGTGGTCGAGCCGGCGGGTTCGGACACTTTCGCCGTCACCAATCTGGGCGGCAAGGGCGTGGTGGCGCGGCTGAGAGCTGATGCGAATATCCAGCCCGGCACCAGCACGCCTTTGGCTTTCAACCTCAGCAAGGCGGTGTTCTTCGACCCTGCGACCGAGAAGCGCATCCTTTAAAAAGCAATGGCAAATCCGGATATCGTCATCATCGGCTCCGGCATCGGCGGCGCCACGATCGCCTCCGGCTTGGCCGGCAGCGGCGCCTCGATCCTGATCCTGGAGCGCGGCGAGCCGTTGCCGGTGACGCCGCATGCGCGCTCGACGCGCTCCATCTTCATCGACGAGCACTACCGGCCGAAGGAAATGTGGCGCGAGGCCGGCGGCGCTGCCTTCAATCCGGGCAACTACTACTATGTCGGCGGCAATTCAAAATTCTTCGGCGCGGTCCTGATCCGTTACCGCAAGGAGGACTTTTCCGAGCTCGAGCATTTCGGCGGCGTCTCGCCGGCCTGGCCGTTTTCCTATGACGAATTCGAGCCCTGGTATTCGAAGGCCGAGCAGCTTTTTCGCGTGCGCGGCACGCTGGGCGAAGACCCGACCGAGCCGTTTCATTCGATCCCATACGCCTTCGAGCCGGTGCCGGACGAGCCACCGATCGCGCGCGCCCGCGCCGAGCTGAAGAGCCTTGGACTGCACCCCGCTTCGCTGCCGCTGGGCGTCGACATCGAGACCTGGCTGAAGGAAGGCAAGACGGGCTGGGACGCCTTCCCCAACACCGGCCAAGGCAAGATCGACGCCCAGACTGGACCGCTGGCGGCAGCGCTTACAGACAAGAACATCCGCCTCGAGACCGGCGCGCATGTCGACTGGCTCGAAACCACGCCGGACGGCAGGTCGATCGCCGCCATCCACTACACACAAAACGGCGCACAGAAGACGCTGTCGCCGAAGCTCGTCATCCTGTCGGCCGGCGCGATCAATTCGGCCGCCATCCTGCTGCGCTCGCCGTCGGCGACGGGCAAGGGCCTCGCCAACAGCTCCGACCAGGTCGGACGCAATTTCATGAACCACAATTCGAGCGCGATGCTGGCGATCGACACGCGCCGCCGCAACGATAGCGTCTACCAGAAGACGCTGATGCTCAACGATTACTATCTGTCCGACGGCAAGGGCGGCAAGCCGCTCGGCAATGTGCAGCTGCTCGGCAAGATCGACGGCAACATGCTGAAGGCCAATGTGAAGAGGATGCCGAAATTCGTGCTCGACTTCATGGCCGGCCACGCCGTCGATTGGTACCTGATGTGCGAGGACCTGCCCGATCCCGAAAGCCGCATCATGGTCGACGGCAAGGAGATCATCATGCAATGGCGGCGCTCCAACATGCAGTCGCTGGACGGCCTGACCAAGGTCATGCGCGAGAACCTTCGCGCCTGCGGCTATCCGATCGTGCTGTCGCGGCCCTTCGACAAGCGCACGCCGTCGCACCAATGCGGCACCGTGAAGATCGGCAACGACCCCGCAACATCGCCGCTCGACCCCTTCTGCCGTGCCTGGGACCATCAAAACCTGTTCGTCGTCGACGGCGGTTTCCTGCCGACATCGGCCGCCGTCAACCCGGCGCTGTCGATCGCCGCGCAGGCGCTGCGCGTTGCCGACTATCTCCGCAGGACGGAGCTTGCCTCATGACCCGCCCGGCAGCCATCGTCACCGGCGGCGCGCGGGGCATCGGGCTCGCCTGCGCCGAGGCGCTGGCGGATGCCGGCTTCGACATTTTGATCGCCGATCTTGCGGAGAAGCCTGCAGCCGGACTTGCCGAAAACATCAATACGCGTGGCGCGAAGTTCGCTTACGCCCAATGCGACATCGCTGATCTCGCAAGCCACCCTGCGCTCGTTGATGCCGCAACCAACGCCTTCGGCCGCCTCGATTGCCTGGTCAACAATGCCGGCGTCGGCGCCGTCGTGCGCGGCGATCTGTTGGAGCTGAAGCCGGAGAATTTCGACCGCGCTCTGGATATCAACCTGCGCGGTACAGTGTTCCTCAGCCAGGCCGTCGCCAAGGTCATGCTTGCGGCACCCGCAAACGCCGTCCGATCGATCATCACCATCACCTCGGTGAGCGCCGCCATGGCTTCGCCGGAACGTGCCGACTACTGCATCTCCAAGGCCGGGCTTTCGATGTGGGTGAAGAACCTGGCGCTGCGGCTCGCACCCGAAAATATCGGCGTGTTCGAGGTCCGGCCGGGCATCATCCGAACCGATATGACGGCTGGCGTTTCCGCCAAATATGACGCGCTGATCGAGGACGGGCTGGTGCCGGCAAAACGCTGGGGCGAGGCAGGCGATATCGGCACTGTCGTGGCCGCGCTTGCCTCCGGAAAGTTCGCCTTTTCGACCGGATCGGTCATCGATGTCGACGGCGCGCTCTCCGTGCCACGCTTGTGAGGAACCATGGCTGACTACATCATCGTCGGCGCCGGTCCGGCCGGCTGCGTTCTCGCCAACCGGCTGAGCGAGGATCCGGGCAATTCGGTCCTGCTTCTGGAAGCCGGCGGTAAGGACTGGCATCCGCTGATCCATATGCCGGCGGGCTTTGCCAAGATGACCAAGGGCATCGCCTCCTGGGGCTGGTCGACCGTGCCGCAGAAGCACATGAAGGACCGCGTCTTCTGGTACACGCAGGCCAAGGTGGTCGGCGGCGGCTCGTCGATCAACGCCCAGATCTACACGCGCGGCAATGCCCGCGACTACGACACATGGGAGAAGGAAGAAGGCCTGACCGGCTGGGGCTACCGCGACGTGCTGCCCTATTTCAAGCGCGCCGAAAACAACCAGCGTTTCGCCAACGACTATCACGGCGACCAGGGTCCGCTCGGCGTTTCCAACCCGATCTCGCCGCTGCCGATCTGCGAGGCCTATTTCCGCGCCGGGCAGGAAATGGGCATACCGTTCAATCCGGATTTCAATGGCGCCAGCCAGGAAGGTGTCGGCTACTATCAACTGACGCAGAAGGATGCGCGGCGTTCATCAGCCTCCGTGGCCTATCTGAAGCCGATCCGCAGCCGCAAGAACCTGACGCTCAGGACCGATGTGCTCGTCACCCGGGTCGTCGTCGAGAAGGGTCGCGCCGTCGGCGTCGAGATCGTCGGCAAGCCGGGTGGCGAAAAGACGATCCTGCGCGCCGAACGCGAGGTGATCGTCTCGTCGGGCGCGATCGGCTCGCCCAAGCTCCTCATGCAATCGGGCATCGGCCCGGCCGATCATCTGAAGTCGGTGGGCGTCACGCCGGTGCATGACCTGCCCGGCGTCGGCTCCAACATGCAGGATCATCTCGACCTGTTCGTCATCGCCGAATGCACCGGCGACCACACCTACGACAATTACGCCAAGCTGCACCGCACGATGTGGGCCGGCTTGCAATATCTGCTACTCAAGAAGGGGCCCGTCGCCTCGAGCCTGTTCGAGACCGGCGGCTTCTGGTACGCCGACCCGACCGCCGCCTCGCCCGACATCCAGTTCCATCTCGGCCTCGGCTCCGGCATCGAGGCCGGCGTCGAGAAGCTGAAGAATCCGGGCGTGACGCTGAACTCCGCCTTCCTGCGCCCGCGCTCGCGCGGCACGGTGCGACTGAAGAGCGCCGACCCCGCCGACCACCCGCTGATCGATCCGAACTACTGGTCGGACCCTTACGACCGGGACATGTCGATCAAGGGCCTGCGGCTGGCGCGCGAGATCATGCGGCAGAAGGCGCTGCAGCCCTATGTGCTGCGCGAGGTGCTTCCGGGTCCGAACCTGCAGAGCGACACCGACCTTTTCGACTATGCCTGCCGCAGTTCCAAGACCGATCATCATCCCGTCGGCACCTGCCGCATGGGCCACGACGCGATGGCCGTGGTGACGCCGGATTTGAGGCTGCGCGGCATCGAAGGTCTGCGCGTCTGCGATGCGTCGGTGATGCCGCGCGTTCCCTCCTCCAACACCAATGCGCCGACGATCATGGTCGGTGAAAAGGGCGCCGATCTCATCCTTGGCCGCGAGCCGCTGCCGCCGGCGGTGTTCAAGGGCAACCAGGCGGCATGAGGCATCAACGATGATCCGGCATTGCGTCTTTGTCCGCTTTCGCGACGACGTCCCTGAGACCGAGCGTGCGGCGATTCACGCCGATCTCGAAGCCTTGCGCGCCATTATCGAAGGCATGGACAAGGTGCAGTTCAGCGCCAATGTCAGCCCGGAGCCGTTCGGGCGCGGCTTCGACCACGGCTTCACCATCGACTTCCGCGATGCCGCCGCCCGCGACGCCTACCTCGTTCACGAGGCGCATCAGCGCGCCGGCGCGCGCCTGGTCGCCGCGCTCGAAGGCGGCACCGACGGGCTGATGGTCATCGATCTGGAGGTGACGCAAATGTGACCGCTCGCCGGCTCAAATCCGGCGGCCGTCCCGTTCTCTTTTGCCCGCCCTGGAACATATCGTGCTTTCGGGGGAAGCAAAAGGAGCACTGCCTTGAACCTCACCCCCGAGCAGAAGAAAACCGTAACCGCATCGTTCCTCGGCTGGACGCTCGACGCTTTTGATTTCTTCCTTCTGACATTCCTGCTCACCGATATTGCCGCTGAATTCCAGACCGACGTGCCGGCGGTCTCCAAAGCACTGTTCCTGACACTGGCGACGCGTTTCATCGGCGCGTTCTTCTTCGGCGTGCTTGCCGACAGATACGGCCGCAAGCCCATTCTGATGCTCAATATCGTCAGCTATTCGGTGATCGGCGCCTTGGCCGCCTTCTCGCCCAATCTCGGCATATTCCTGGCGCTGCGTGCCCTGTTCGGCATCGCCATGGGCGGCGAATGGGGTCTGGGCAGCTCGCTTGCCATGGAATCCATTCCGCCGAGAGCGCGCGGCACGGTCTCGGGCATTCTGCAATGCGGCTATCCGGCCGGCTATCTGCTGGCAGCGGTGGTCTACGGGCTGCTCTACGGACAGAAGATCGGCGACTTCACCTTCGGTTGGCGCGCCATGTTCCTCCTGAGCTTCCTGCCGGCGCTGATCGTGCTCTTCATCCGCTCGCATGTGCCGGAATCGCCGGCCTTCGTCGAAGGCCGCGCCCAGACGCGGCCCGGCCTTTTGGAAACGCTGCGGAAGCACTGGCGGATCGCGCTCTACGCCGTGGTGCTGATGATGTTCTTCGACTTCTTTAGCCATGGCACGCAGGACCTCTATCCGACCTTCCTGAAGAAGCAGCACGGCTTCGACACGCACACGGTGAGCTGGATCACCATCGTCGCCAATATCGGCGCCATCGTCGGCGGCCTGGCCTTCGGCGCGCTATCGGAAAGAATCGGCCGCATCAACGCCATCACGCTCGCTTGCGTGATCGCCCTGCCGGCAATCCCGCTCTGGGCTTACACGACCACGCCCTTCATGCTGGCAATCGGCGCATTCATCATGCAGGTCGCGGTGCAGGGCGCCTGGGGCGTCATCCCGGTGCATCTCAACGAATTGTCGCCAGGCTCGGTGCGGGCGACGCTGCCCGGCTTCATCTACCAGGCCGGCAATCTCGCTGCTTCTTATGGCGGTCCCTATCAGGCCGGTATCGCCGAAGCGCCGGGAGGCAGCTACGGCTATGCGCTGGCCCTGTTTGCCGGCGTGGTCGCCGTCTGCATCATCGTCGTCATCCGCTTCAGTCCGGAAAAGCGCGGCCAGGTAATGACCGTCCTCGGCTGAGGGTCTGTCTTCAACCCATTCTGAGCGCCGCGACGCCGGCAACGATGCCGAGCGCCGCGGCCGCGCGCCAGACGGTCATCTTCTCGCCCAGCGCCAGCACCGAGATCAGCATGGCGAACAGGATCGAGGTCTCGCGCAGCGACGCGACCGAGGCGATCGGCGCCTTGGTCATTGCCCACATCACGATCCAATAGGCCGCGCCGCTGAGCACGCCGGTGAACAGCCCGGCCTTCCAGTCGCGCGCCAGCACAGGCAGCGACCGCAGCCCGCGAAAGAAGATGCACAGCAAAAGCGCCCACGTCGCGTCGCAGACGAACAGCCAGGCCGCATAGCTTTGCGCGGTTGCCGCCAGCCGCGCGCCGCTGCCGTCGGAGAGTGTGTAGCTGGCGATGAAGATCGAGGTGCCGAGCGCAAAGCCGACCGCGCGCAGATTGAGCTTCTCCAGATGCGCCCCGCCCCGGAACGACATGACCAGCGTGCCCGCCGACAGAAGCACGATGCCGAGGATGGCGAACGGCGCCGGGACCTCGCCGATCAGGACGATGCCGCCGAGCGCCGAGAGCAATGGTGCGGTGCCGCGCGCCAGCGGATAGGTCTGAGCGAAATCGCCGGCCTTGTAGGCGCCGATCAAGAAAGTGCGGTAGCCCATGTGGAAGATCAACGAGGCGAAGATGTAGGGCCAAACTTCGGCCTTTGGCACCTCGACGAAGGGAAGCGCGATCAGCGCCGCAAAGCCCATGCCGAGCGTCATCAGTGTGATCGACAGGAAGCGGTCGAGATGCACCTTGACCAGCGCGTTCCAGATCGCATGCATGGCCGCCGCCGAAAGCACCGCCAGGACGACGAACAGCGTCATGCCTGCCTCACCTGACCGCCGGGCCGGAGGCGATGCCTGGCATTTCAAGATCGATATCGACCCTCAGCGGGAAATGGTCGGAAGCCACCTCGCCGATATCGGCGCTCACAGAACGCACCCGCCCGGCCAGCATGCCGCCGACGAAGCAATGATCGAGCCGTCGTTTCGCCAGCCTGCCGTCGATGATCTTTTCGTGCGTATGGAAGTCCGGCCCCGGCTCGCCGGCGACGGCCGCGGCATCGACGAATCCGTCGATATAGGCAGCGCCGCGATGGTAGGGCGTATCGCCGACGATGCGCCGGTATTCGGCGGTGCCCGGCTCCATGTTGAAGTCGCCCAGCCAGATCGCCGCCAACGGGTTTTCCGGTTCCGGCTGGCCGTTCGACCAGTTGCGCTGCGGCTCGTCGTCGACGCCGCTCCAGGGGCCGCCGTCGGACGGCGCGCGGCGATGCTCGGCAAGCAGATAGTCGATCTGCTCCAGCCGCTCCTCGGCCGCGATGTGAGCGAGATGCAGCGAGAAAAAACGCACTGGCCCCGCCGGCGTGCGGATCATGCATTCCAGCGCCGCGTTGCGGGTGTTGAGCGGCCTCAGCGTCCGCCGCTGCGGCAAAGTGTGCAGGCGCGACCAGACGATGGGCAGCTTGGACAGCACCATCGTGCCGAATTGCCGCCGGCGGTTGACGACGCGGCCATCACGCTTCTCGCTGGCATCCATGTCGAAGGCCGGGCCGTAGGCCCAGTAATAGCCGGGCAGCAAGCTGGACAGGATCTCGGGCTGGTCGTCCTCGTTGCTGCGTTGCCAATGCCGCTCGACTTCCTGCAGCGCGACGATGTCGGCGCCGTCCACCAGCCTGGCGCAGCGGCCGAGATCGTAGCGCCCGTCGCTGCCGTAGCCATACTGGATATTGTAGCTGATCAGCTTCATTGATTAACCGGCTCACTTGGTGATCGCAGTAGCGCCCCGCCCCTTGCGTTGCAATGGACCGGCGGGGCAAGCGGAATAGTCCAGTGGAAATCGGCGAACCGGCGCTCTAATAAGTCGTCAGCGGCTGGAAGCTTCCGGCGGGCGACGCCGCAAGTTCCGACCAGTCGATCTCCTCCTCCAGCCGGTGATAGGCCTCGTCGCCGATCGTGCCGTTGCTGCGCAGTTCCTCCAGCGTGTCGCGCTGCCGCTTGATGGCGTAGAGGCGCAACCGGTCGTATTCCGTCGCGGCCTGCGCATCGTCGGGATTTTCGGCGATCCGCCGCTGCGCTTCGTACTGCTCGCGCACGACGGCGGCAGCCGACGAGGTCTTGCGGCTCAGCACATCGAGCGCGGCCTGCATGATGGCGACGCGCGCTTCGGCCACCTCGCGATCGATCGTCGTATCGCGCGGGAAATTGAGCCAGCGCAGCAGAACCTTCAGGCTCATGCCTTGCATCACCAGCGTACCGAGCACGACCGCGAAAGCGGCAAGCACGATCGGGTCACGCCCGGGAAAGCCGGCCGGCAAGGCAATGGCGGCGACCAGCGTCACCAGCCCGCGCATGCCGCACCAGCCGACAAGCGCGGCACCGGCAAATGTCGGCGCATCCTGCTTTTCTTCCTCGCTGTCGTTGCGGGCAAACCATCGGATGATCGCGACATACCCCGCCACCCAGACGAGGCGCGCCACGATGACGACGGTAAGAACCGTCGCGGCGAAGACGAATGCCTCGCCTTGCCCATCGCCGGCCAGCCGGCCAATGATCGACCGTGCCTGCAGGCCCATCAGCACGAACGCCAGCACGTTGAGCACGAACACCGCCGATTCCCAGACCGAATAGGCGCTGACGCGGCGTCTGGCCGACATGCGGCGCGGCGTGGTGCGCGCGATGGTGATGGCATAGACGACGATGGTGATGATGGCGGAGAGGCCGAGCTTGTCGGCAATGATCCAGACGGCGAAGGTTCCGGCGAACTGCACCACGGTGCTGCTTGCCGCGTCCTCGATGCGTGTCAGCGTGAGCCGCGACACTCGGCCGAACAGATAGCCGGCGATAACGCTGCCGACCGTTGCAAGCAGGATGACGGGCACTGCGTCTTTGAGCATGAGTGTGCCGATGGCGGCTGAAACCGATATCCGGTAGATCAGCAGCGCCGTGGCATCGTTGAGCAGGCTCTCGCCCTGCAGGATCGCAGTCAGACGGTGCGGCACCTTGAACTGATTGAGCACCGCGCTTGCGGCGACTGCGTCCGGCGGCGCGACGATGGCGCCGAGCGCGATCGCCGCCGCGATCGGCAGGCCGGCCATCTTCCAGCCGACAAAGGCAACGACCACCGCGGTGAAGACGACCGCTCCAAGCGCCAGCAGGGCAAGCGACAGCCGGTAGCGCTTCAGGTCGCGCAGTGAAGTGTCATAGGCGGCATCGAGCAGCACCGGCGCGATGAACAGCGCCAGCGCCAGTTCCGGATCGATCTCGATCATCGGCGCGCCCGGCACGAAGGCAAGCCCAACGCCGGCAAGCGCCAGCAGCGACGGGTAAGGTACCTCCAGCCATCGCGATACCGCCGTCAGCGCGACGGCGATGAGCAGCAGGACAAGGGTGAGTTCGAACAGCGCCATGGCTCATCGTAGCGGCGAAGCGCGAAGCTTGTCAGTACCCTGAGACAGGATACTGTTGATTTATCCGGCAAACCCGCGCCGCCTCATAGGGGTGCTCGCAGGACATGCCGATGACGGCCGTATATCACCGAGAACCGTCTGGCATGTCTTATCGGCATCAGGACGGGCCAGAGCCGTCAATGCAGAACCAACATGTCGCCCGATGAGAAGGAGATGTCCGCCTTGTCGCCTACGGCAGGGGGCGGTGTCGCCGAGTTGTTGAAGGTATCGAGCGATACCGTGTTGCCGCCGATGCCGACGCGCACGCGGATGACTGAGCCAAGGAAATGCACTTCGGCGATTTCGCCCGACAGGCTGGTGTCGTGGCCGGGCTGGCGCCCCAGCGAGATGGCTTCAGGCCGCAGCGCCAGCGACAGCGTGTCGCCTGACTTCGAACCGTTGAGCTTGCCTTTCAGCGAGACTTCCTGCGAGTTGACTTGCACCTTGCCGGAAGCGGCGTCGGTGACCTTGCCCTCCAGCACGTTGAGCGTGCCGACGAAATTGGCGACGAACTTGGTCGCCGGCCGGTTGTAGATCTCGAACGGCGTGCCCACCTGCTCGGCCCTGCCGCCATACATCACCGCGATGCGGTCGGAGATCGACAGCGCCTCTTCCTGATCATGCGTGACGAAGATGGTGGTGATGCCGAGCTTCTTCTGGATCGAGCGGATTTCCTCGCGCAGCGATACGCGCACCTTGGCGTCGAGCGCCGACAGCGGCTCGTCGAGCAAGAGCAGCTTCGGCTTCGGCGCAATCGCCCGCGCGAGCGCGATGCGCTGCTGCTGGCCGCCGGAAAGCTGGTAGGGATAGCGATCGGCCATCTGCGGCAGCTTGATGATGTCGAGCATCTCGGCGACGCGCCTGTCGGCATCGGCCTTCGGCATGCCACCTACCTTCAGCCCGAAGGCGATGTTCTGCGCCACCGTCAGGTTCGGAAACAGCGCGTAGGCCTGGAACACCATGCCGACATTGCGCTGGTTGGGCTTCAGCCTGGTTATGTCCTTGCCGCCGACGACGATCTTGCCGGCCGAGGGCTCCTCGAAGCCGGCGACCATACGCAACACCGTGGTTTTGCCGCAGCCGGACGGCCCCAGGAAGGAGACGAATTCGCCCGGCGCGACATCGAGATTGAAGTCCTCGACCACTGTTGTGGCGCCGAAGGATTTTCGCACATGCTGGATGGAGAGGAACGGCTCGGCCATGGCTTTTTTCTTTCGATGCTCTTCGCTCAGTTGGGGCGGTTCGCCGATCTTGGCGCGAAACGCGACAGAATCTGGATTAGGGACATGCAGCCCCAGGTTATCACGAAGGCGATGATGGACAGCGCGGCCGGTTCGTAGGCGCGATTAGCCACAAGGTTCTGCAGATACGGACCGAAGGCAGGGCGATTGAGCAGACTGGCCATGGTGAATTCGCCAATGACGATGGCGAAGGTGAGGAACGCGCCCGACAGCACCGCGATCAGCACATTGGGCAGAATAACCCGAGTGATGATCGTACCCCAGCCTGCCCCCAGAATCTGCGCAGCCTCCGTCAGCGTGCGAACGTCGATGGTGCGAAGACCGGTGTCCACGGCCCGATACATATAGGGCAGCGCGAGTGCCGCGTAGCCGATGACCAGCAGCGCGTTCGCCCCCAAATTCGACCCGAGAAACGGCAGCGGCGAATTCGAGCCATACATTCTGATATAGCCGAAAACGATAACGATGGCTGGGATAACCAACGGCAACAAGGTGATAAACTCGACCACCGGGCGCAATTGGGGCAGGCGCAGGCGGATCCAATAGGCGGTTGGCACCACGATCAGCACACCCAGGAGAATCGTGAAGATGGCGACGACCACGGAAAATATGAAGGTAGCCTGAAACTGGCTGTCGCCCAGCACGACCTTGTAGGCATCGAAGGAATAGACACCGCGCCGCATGCGCAGCGAGAACTCGACTGTCGCGATCAGCGGTATGAAGAAATAGGCCGCGCCGAGGATGAAGACGGCCCAGGCCCAGAATTTGCCAGCCTTCATTTGAGCCACCTCTCCGAGCGGGTCCGAAACCAGATGTAGAAGATGTTGGCAAGCCCGGTGATGAAGATCATGCCGAAGGCGATCGCATAGCCGAGATGGGCATTGTGCAGCACGTCGCCGCGGATCTGCGCATAGAGCAGGATCGGAACAATGTTAAGCGACGAGCCGGTCAGCGCATAGGCGGTTGCGATTGCTCCGAACGCATTGGCGAAGAGCAGGATGACGGTGCCCAGGAAGCTCGGCCAAAGCACCGGAATGACCACCATGCGCCAATATTGCGCCTGGGTGGCGCCGAGCGTGGCGGCGGCCTCGCCCCATTCCCGTTTCAGCCCGTCGATCGCGGGCACGATGATGACCACCATCAGCGGAATCTGGAAATAGACATAGGTGATCGTCAGACCCCAGAACGATAGCAGGTTGAAGCCATGCGCGTAGAGGTTCAGGCCGACCAGCGTGTTGAGCAAGACAGTGACGAGACCGACCCGCCCAAGCGTCGCGATGAAAGCAAACGCGAGCGGCACGCCGGCGAAATTGGATGCGACGCCCGAGAAGGTCAGTGTCGCTGAACGTATCCAGTCGGGCAGCCCACCGCGCACGATGGCGATGGCGATGGCAAGGCCGGCTAAGGCGCCGATGAGTGATGACGCCAGGCTGACCTTTATCGAGATCCAATAAGCGGCAACGATGTTGGCTGAAAAGAGCGCGACGATGTTTGCGAAGGTGAATTCGCCTGCCTCATTCTGGAAAGCGCCCAGCATCAGATAGAGCGTGGGCAGGATCAGGAACATCACGGCGAAGATGAAGAAAGGCGTGACGCCAAGCCACTGCGTCGGCAGCCTCAGGCTCCGAGCCTCTGCCGGCGGCGCGGTCTTTCCCGCAATAGCCTTGTTGGAGAGCGAGAGATCGGTCATGCGCCGGTTACCGTTCTGAATCGAGGCCGGGCGGCTAGGGCCGCCCGGTCGATATCACCCTGTTACTTCACATTGGCGCCGACAGTGGCGTCCCAATTCTTGGTGATGGTTTCTTTGGCCTTCCCCTGCTCGTCGAGCGTCGGGAACACGGCGGAAGCGTACGACTCCGCCGGCGGCAGCTTGGCCAGCACGTCCGCCGGAATCTTGCCGTTCTTGGCGAGATCGTTGAAGCGGATCGGATGGCAGTAGCCCTTCAGCCAGCCGATCTGGCCTTCGTCGGAATAGAGATACTCCATCCACAGCTTGGCGGCGTTCGGATGCGGCGCAAAGGCGCTGATCGCCTGCACATAGACGCCGGCGACGACGCCGGTCTTCGGCACGATGACGTCGACGGGCGGGTTGCCCTTCAGCGTGTCGCGGCCCGAAAGCGCGTTGTAGTCCCAAGTGACGAGGATCGGCGTCTGGCCCTGGGCGAGCGTCGCCGTCTTGCCAATGACCGGCACGAAATTGCCGGCCGCATTGAGCTTCTTGAAGTATTCGAGGCCGGCGGTGCCCGCGGCTTCACCAGCAGCGGCGCCACCGGAAAGGCCTGCAGCATAAACGGCCTGAATGGCTTGGTTCGAAGCACGCGGATCGCCGGCAAGCGCGACCGAGTTGGCGAATTCCGGCTTCTGCAGGTCAGCCCAGTCGGTCGGCGATTCCTTGACCAGATCCTTGTTCACCTCGAAGGCGAGCACGCCGTAATAATCGCCATACCAGGCACCATCGGCATCCTTGGCGCTGTCCGGGATCGAGTCCCAGGTCGACACCTTGTAGGGCATCAGTAGGCCGTCTTTCTTGGCGGTCGGGCCGAAGGACAGGCCGACATCGATGACGTCAGGCGCCTGCGGGCCCTTGTTGTCCTTGTTGGCCTTGATCGCCTCGACCTCGTCGCCCGAGCCGGCGTCGGGATTGAGCTCGTTGATGGTGATCCCCGGATACTTAGCCTTGAAACCGTCGATCACTGCCCCGTAGCCACACCAGTCATGCGGAAGCGCGATGGTGGTGAGCTGGCCTTCAGCCTTCGCGGCCTTGACGAGATCGTCCAGCGAATCCGCGGACGAAATCACCGTCGACGCAAAGAGCGCCGCGGCCGAGAGGGAAAGCACTTTCCCCGTGAACTTGAACATGTGTTCTCTCCGTTGAACTGGCGCGTTTAAGCGCCTGCGATGCGGGTATCGTTTTCGTGTGACAGCCGGATGAAGGCTTTTTGAAACCCGATCCCCGCGGCGAAAAAAGTTAACTCTTTTTAACGGACTGTAGCAATTAGCCCGCGCTTAATTTTCCGGCTAATGGTTATTCACCTTGCCCTTTGCCCTCTCCCTTCCCCTTTGGAACGCCTCTTCAGTCGACTCTTCGGCATTGAAAGCCGGCTCTCAGACGGAGCCGGCGATCGCATTTTCGAGCAGCGTCAGCGCCGCCTTCTTGGTGAGCTTGACCGGGTTGCCGCCGGCAGTCGGGTCGACTACCGCCATGTCGGCGATCAACGTCCTGCGCTTCTTGTCCATATCGAGGCCCTTGATCAGGCCGGGCAACGCATGCGGCACCTTGAGCTCCTTGCGCAGCTTGACGATCGCCTTGGCGAAGCCGTCGAAGCCGCCCTTGATGCCGCAATAGGCGGCGAGCCTGGCGATACGCTCGTCGATCGCCTCGCGGTTGAAGGCCAGCACATAAGGCATGAACACCGCATTGGTCATGCCATGATGGGTGTCGTAGAGCGCGCCGATCGGATGCGACAGCGAATGGATGGCGCCCAGCCCCTTCTGGAAGGCGGCGGCGCCCATGGCGGCGGCGCTCATCATATGGGCGCGGGCGACCAGATCCTTGCCGTTGGCAAAGGCCTTGGGCAGGTTCTCGAAAACCAGACGGATGCCTTCCACCGCGATGCCGTCGGCCATCGGGTGGTAGCCCGGCGCGCAATAGGCCTCCAGGCAATGCGCAAGCGCGTCCATGCCGGTGCCGGCAGTGATGAAGGCCGGCATGCCGACCGACAGCTCCGGATCGGCAATGACGATCGCCGGCAAAAGCTTCGGATGGAAGATGACCTTCTTGGTGTGGGTCTCCTCATTGGTGATGACGCCGGCGCGGCCGACCTCGGAGCCGGTTCCCGCCGTGGTCGGCACCGCGATGATCGGCGCGATCGCATCCGAGTTGGCCCTGGTCCACCAGTCGCCGACATCCTCGAAATCCCATACTGGGCGCGTTTGCCCGGCCTGGAAGGCGATCAGCTTGCCGAGATCGAGCGCCGAGCCGCCGCCGAAGGCGATGACGCCGTCATGCTTGCCCTTCTTGAACACGGCGATGCCGGCGGTGAGGTTGGACTCGACCGGGTTCGGCTTCACCTCCGAAAACACGCCGTAGGGGACCTTGGCCTCGTCAAGGATCTTAAGCGTCGATGCGACGACCGGCAGCTTCGCCAGGCCCGGGTCGGTGACGAAGAGCGGGCGCTTGATGCCCGCGGCAGCCAGCACGTCCGGCAGTTCCTTGATGCGCCCGGCGCCGAAACGGACGGTGGTGGGGTAGTTCCATTTGGAGATCAGCTTGGACATGTCTTGTCTTTCAAAAAGTCAGATTGCTTCGCGCAGGTGATAGGATTTCGGCCGGGTCAGATTGTCATAGCCTATGGCCGAGAGCGCGGCGCCCTTGCCGGTGTCCTTGACGCCGGTCCAGACCAGCGCCGGGTCGAGATAGTCGCAGCGGTTCATGAACACCGTGCCGGTCTCGACGCGGTCGCCGATGGCCACCGCGCGCTCCGTGTCGCGCGTCCAGATCGACGCCGTCAGTCCGTAGGGGCTGTCGTTCATCAGCGCGATCGCCTCCTCGTCATTGCGCACCTTCATGATGCCGACGATCGGCCCAAAACTTTCCTCGCGCATGACGCTCATCTGGTGGTCCACCCCGGTCAGCACTTCCGGCGCCAGATAGGGCGAGCCTGGCCTGTCGTTCTCGACCTTCATGCCGATGTGCGCCTTGGCGCCCTTGCGCAGCGCCTCGGCCTTTTGCTCGCGGATCAGATCGGCGAAACGCGCCTGCGCCATCGGTCCCATGGTCGTCGCCTGCTCCAGCGGATTGCCGACGACATAATTCCTGGTCGCTGCGACAAAACCCTCGACGAACTCGTCATAGACCTTTTCGTGCACATAGACGCGCTCGATGCCGCAGCAGCACTGGCCGGAATTGAAGAAAGCGCCGTCGACCAGATTGGCGACCGCATGATCCATCTTGGCGTCGGGCAACACATAGGCGGGGTCCTTGCCGCCGAGCTCGAGGCCGAGCGTCATGAAGGTGCCGGCCGCGGCCTTCTCGATGGCGCGGCCGCCGCCGACCGAGCCGGTGAAATTGACATGGTCGATCTTGCCGGAGCCGAGCAGCTTCTCGGTCTGGGCGTGGTTCATGACCAGGTTCTGGAACAGCCCCTTTGGCAGGCCGGCCTTGTCGAAAGCCTGCTGGAAGCGCTCGCCGACCAGCAACGTCTGCGCGGCATGCTTTAGGATAACGGCACTGCCCGCCATCAACGCCGGCACGATCGTGTTGACCGCGGTGAGATACGGATAGTTCCAAGGCGCGATCACCAGCACGACCCCGAGCGGCACCTTCTTCACATAGCGGCGGAAGCCGTCCTTCGGGTTGGAGGCCAGCACCGGCTTCAGCGCGGCTTCGGCGATCTCGACCATATAGTTGGTGCGTTCCTTGACGCCGCCGAACTCGCCGCCATAGCGCACCGGCCGGCCCATCTGCCAGGCGATCTCGGGCACTATCTCGCCGGTCATCGCAACCAGGGCTTCCAGCATCGCCAACATGTATTTGCCGCGCTCGACGACCGGCGTCTCGGCCCATTTTTCTTGCGCCGCCCTGGCGCGCTCAACCGCCGCGTTGATCGCCTGGTCGCTCGCGACCGGCCGCTCGGCATAGATCGATCCATCGATGGGGGATTTGAGTTTGACCGTTTCGGTCATTTCTTCCTCGCAGTTTTACAACAATCGAAAATCACTTGGCTTGGCGCCGCCCCTCATCCGCCTGCCGGGGAGAAGGGAGAAGCTCCTGCGCGGGCGACCCCCTCTCCCGTTCTTCACGGGGGAAGGGTAAGGGTGAAGGCGGCGCCGACGCTAACCCAGCCCCCTAGTACCTCTCAAAGCCCCTGTGCAGCTCCCAATCCGTGATGCGGCGATCATATTCGAACTGCTCCCAGCGGGCGGTGTGCACATAATGCTCGATCACGTCGTCGCCGAAGGCCTGCTTCAGCATCTTCGACTTCGAAAGTGTCTCGGTGGCGTCGCGCAAAGTCTTCGGAATCTCGGGCAGGCGCGAGGCTTGATAGGCGTCGCCGACGAACGGCTTCTGCAGCTCCAGCTTCTCGTCGATGCCGGCAAGGCCGGACGCGATCAGCGCCGCGAAGGCGAGATACGGATTGAGATCGGCGCCGCCTATGCGGCATTCCATGCGGATGCCCTTGGTGCCCTCGCCGCACAGCCGGAAGCCGGCGGTGCGGTTGTCCTCGCTCCACATGATCTTGGTCGGCGCGAAGGTGCCGGCCTGGAAGCGCTTATAGGAATTTATGTAGGGCGCCAGGAACCAGGTGAATTCCTTCGCGTATTTGAGCTGGCCGGCCGCCCACTGCTGGCCGAGGCTCGACAGCGTCCAGTCGGCCGTCTTATCGAAGAACAGCGGCGTCTTGCCGTCCGCGCTCCACAGCGAATTGTGGATGTGGCTGGAATTGCCGGCCAACCCATAATTGTACTTGGCCATGAAGGAGATGGCCTTGCCCTCGGAATCGGCGATCTCCTTGGCGCCGTTCTTCAGGATGACGTGGCGGTCGGCCATCTCGAGCGCTTCGGCATAGCGCACGTTGATCTCTTCCTGGCCGGGTCCCCACTCGCCCTTGGAATTCTCGATCGGAATGCCGGCGGCTTCCATCTCGTTGCGAAGGCGGCGCATGACGCCCTCTTCCTTGCTGGTGATGCCGATCTGGTAGTCGCCGATATAGGGCGAGGCGCTGTCGAGCCCCTGCCAGTGCTTCTTGCGCGCGGAATCGTAGGTTTCGCTGAACAGGTAGAATTCGAGCTCGGAGGCGAAATAGCCGATATAGCCGCGCTCCTGCAGGCGCTTGACCTGCTTCTTCAGGATCGCGCGGGGTGAGTGTGCCAAATCCTCATGGTCGTGATGGTCGAGCACGTCGCAGATGACCAGCGCCGTCTTCTCCAGCCAGGGAATGCGCCGCAGCGTCGACAGGTCCGGCTTCATGACGAAGTCGCCATAGCCCTTTGACCAGCTCGCCGCCTTGTAGCCCGGCACCGGCTCCATATCGATGTCGCAGGCCAAGAGATAGTTGCAGCCATGCGTCTCGCCATGCGCGGAATCGACGAAATACTGAGCCAAGAAGCGTTTTCCCGAGAGCCGGCCCTGCATATCGACGATGCAGGCCAGCACCGTGTCGATCTCGCCGTTAGAGACCGCTTTCTTCAACTGATCGAACGAGAAATTCCCGGCCATTCCTTTGGCACTCCAGCGCTTGTCGATTGAAAAGGGAGAAACAAAACCATGGCCGGCGTTGCGCCGGCCATGGCCATGAAGCGAAGTATCAGTGGCCGGTCTCGCCAACCGCCACTTCGGCAGCCGCAATTTCCGCCTGACGGCGAGCAATGTCGGCCCCGATCGGCGGGCCCTTGAACCGCTTGGATTCTATGCCGAACCACAGCACCGCAAGAAGGATGATCAAACCGATGGCATAGTTGATCAAGATATCGAAGGGCGGCTGGATACCCGCGTACATCAAAACCAGAACGCCGAGGATGGTGATGATGGCGAACGGCTTGGACCACACGCCCAGACGGAACGGGCCGAATTCGGTCCAGCTCTTGCCTTCAGCAAGAAGGCCAGCCGCCACCGGCATCGCATAGGACACATAGAGGAACAGGGCACAGCCGGCCGCCAAAGCCGCGAAAGCCGGCGAGTAAAGCGTCGCTGCGACCGAGAGGACGGCTCCAAGCCAGATCGCCGCCACCGGCGTGCGCCATGTCGGGCTGACGGTTTTCCACATGGAGGAGCCGGGCAGCCCGCCATCACGCGCGAAGGCGAATATCATGCGCGAGGTGGAGGTCAGTCCAGCCAGCGCGCAAATGTAGTTTGCTACCACGATCGCGATGGCGATGATGCTCTTCAACCAAAACGGCGCCGGCAGATTATTGAAGAGATTGAACCAGGCGTTCGCGCCGTCCTTGGCAGTCGCCGCCAGATCCGGGCTTGCCAGCACGAAAGAGACGGCCATGACGAAGCCGAAGACCAATGACCAGAGGACCGAATGGATCATGCCGCGCGGCACTGCCACCCGCGCGTTGTGGGTCTCCTCCGAGGTATGGGCGGAGGCGTCAAAACCGGTGATGGTGTATAGTGGGTAGAGAAGACCGATCAGGAAGGCGACCAGCGCCGTCCGTGCCGTCGGCACATAGCCGCCACCCGCATCGCCCGTGTTGTTGACGAAAGTGGTCAGTCGCGAGAAATCCCAGCTCGCGCCCCAGATCAGGAACATCGCGGTCAACACCACCGCAACGACCAGGATGAGATAGCCCGAAAAGTCGGTCAGCGCTGTGGTCAACTTGATGCCGAAATGGTTGAATAGCGCCTGCGTCACCGTGATGATCACGACCCCGATCACCTGCTCCTGATAACCCCAAGCCGACACATCGTGGCCGAACACGCCGGCCCAAACGAGGTCCTTGAAGAGCGCATAGACGCCGACATTGACCGAAGCGACAACGAAGATCAGCCCAAGCAGGTTGATCCAGGCCGTCGCCCAACCCCAGCCACGTCCGCCAAGGATTGAGGACCAGTGGTAAAGGCCGCCCGCGGTCGGATAGGCCGAACCGATCTGGCCGAGCGAAGCCGCGACCACAAGGGCGAACAGACCGCCTATAACCCAGCCGATAGTCGCCTCGAAACCGCTGCCGGTGGCCATGGCCAGCGGGAACGAGGTGATGCCACCCGCCAGGATGCAAATGATCGAGAAGGAAATGGCAAAGTTGGAGAAGCCGCTCATGCGGCGAGCCAATTCCTGGGCATATCCCATGCTGTGAAGGACTTTTACGTCCTCAGACTTGTCGATTTCTTCAGGTCTCATTTTGGAAGTCCCCTATCTGGTTCTTAGCTGGCCGATTGTACTGACTTTCCCATTGCGCGTTGTCGGGAGCCCCTGGCCTCGTCAGGCTCCAGATTCGAGAATATGCCGATGAGCAGATCCGCCCATTTCCGCTGCCCGGTCTCGCCGGAGATTTCGTCGTTGCGGATTTCGATCATCGCGCAGGCAAGGCCGCGCGAACGCGCGTGCCGTTCCAGCGTGAAATAGACGCGGTCGGCCGGCGAATAGGGTTCGTTCACGCCGACGGTGACGCCGGAGAGCCGCTGCAGCGCCGATATCAGCGGCGCCGCCAACCGGCGATCCTCGTCATGGATGATGCCTATATGCCATGGCCGGCTCTTGCCCTTGTAGACCGGCGTGAAGGAGTGCACCGACACCAGCCGCGTCTCTTGGCTGCGCGCCAGCCGCTCGTCAATGATCTGGGCGATCGTGTCGTGGAACGGGCGCCAGGCAAGGTCGACGCGAGCGGCGCGCTGCTTGTCGGATAGATCTGTGTTCCCAGGGATGGCCGTCGTCTCGCTAATCGGCGGCACGAGGTCCGGCGCGTCGAGCGGCCGGTTGCAATCGACGACGAGCCGCGACACGCGGGTCTCGATCAAAGTCGCATCGAGCGCTTCGGCCATGCGGCGGGCGACGGGAAGCGCGCCCGGGTCCCAGGCGATATGGCGCGAAAGCTCCGCAGCCGGCAGGCCGAGCGTCCCGAACTCGGCGGGGAGGACGTTGGAAGCGTGATCGCAGGTGAAGACAAAGGGGCTTGAGCCGCCGGGGTTCGTCACCCTCACGGTTTCAGACGGTGCAAGGCTGGCGGGCCGTGCTCTCTCCATACTGCGGTCCCCTGGGGGCGCTGTATCGAATGTTACGTATTTTGTCTCATTGCGTCCCTATGAATGATTTCATACAGTTTGACCGGCTTTGTCAAACGCGAATTCGGGGAAAACGGCGGCGACGGGCGAACAGGCGGGGGAAAACCATGATTTCCAGCATTGCCGAACTGATCTCGGACCGTATCGGTACGATGCCGGCCGGCGAGCGCCGCGCCGCCCAGACGCTGATTGCCAACTATCCCTTGACCGGGCTGAAGACGGTCGCCGAATTCTCGGCCGCGGCCGGTGTGTCCTCGCCGACGATCCTGCGCTTCGTCGCCAGGCTCGGCTTCCAGAACTACCCTGAATTCCAGTCGGCGCTGCAGGATGAGTTGGCGGCGCAATTGCAGTCGCCCGCTTCGCGAACGCTCAATCCAAGCTCGGTCGGCGGCGCCGTCTCGCCGATGCTCGAGGCAACGCTCGACAACATGCGCGAGACCTTCCGGCACCTCACCGACAGACAGCTGGCGGACATTGCCACGAGACTTGCCGAGCGGCGCGGCAAGACCTTCCTCATCGGCGGCCGTTTCACCGATCCGCTGGCGCGCTACATGGCCGCTCACCTGGCCATCATCCAGCCGGATGTCTATCACCTCGCCGGCCAGGAGAGCATCTGGCGCGACCGGTTGATCGACATGGGCAAGCGCGACGTTCTGGTGATCTTCGACATCCGCCGCTACCAGGAAAGTCTCGTCCGCTTCGCCGAAAAGGCTCATCAGCGCGGCGTGCAGATCATTCTCTTCACCGACCAGTGGCTTTCGCCGATCGCTCGCTTCGCCCGCCACGTGATCGCCGGACGCACCGCCGTGCCTTCGGCCTGGGATTCGTCAGCCGCTCTGTTCGTGGTCGCCGAAACGCTGATCGCCGCCGTGACGAGGCAATTGGAAGCCGCCGGCGCCAAGCGCATGCGCGACCTGGAGAGCTTGCGATAGAGCCGGATGATTTCAGGTCGGACAGACCTGAAATCTGAATCCGTCCCCAAGCCGCCTATATCAACGCGGAGCCAGCCGGGCAGCTACTTTACGATCCTGCCCTCGATCGACCAGCGCGCCGCCAGGAAATTCAGGACGGCGGCCACGGTGACGCCGACGATCTTGGCCGGCCAGACGCCGACAACCCCCGCCAGTACAGCGATCGACAGGCTCGAAACGCCGAGCGAAATCAGCGCCCCGAGCGAGACGAAGCGCAGGAAGGACCGATGCAGCCGGATGTCCGGGTCCCGCTCGAACGACCAGAAGCGGTTCGCCACGAAGGAGAAGAGCACCGCGACGAACCAGGCACCGACATTGGCGGCCAGAGCCGGCACCACGAGCTTGAGCAGCAGGAAGAATGCGGTGAGATCGATGCCGGTGTTGACCAGCCCGACCAAGGCGAAGCGGACGATCTTGTTGCAGGTCGAACGCCGCGGCTGGCCGGCGCTCATGCTTTGCCGTCCATGACGCGCACTCCGGCCCGTTCGAGGCTGGCGCGGAAATCCTCAGAACTGAGAATCGTGAACTCGACCTCACGCGCGCCCTGCATCGGGTCTCGCGCCCGTAAAATGTCATCGACTTGACCCGGATGACACATGAACACCCCTTGTTCGGGCAATGTGTCGACCGCCGCGCGCAGCGTCGGACCGAATTTTTGCGGCTGCCGCCAGTCATAGATGCCGCAGAGCGGCGTCATCACGTTAAAGCCAGCCCGCTGCATCGACCTGTTGAAACCCGCGGCCAGCGTGGCGATCGCCGCGATCTTGGCCGCCGCGTCCAGGCCGCCAAGCCCGGGCGCGCCGCGCAGTGCGGGCCTGCGCGCGCTCTCCCCAAACCGGGCGAGCAACCAATTCCGTACCACGGGAAGAAAATGCACGTGCTGGTGCCCGTCGATGTGATCGGGCGGGCCAGCCAGCGCGTCGGTGAAGAGGTCGTACTGGGCGTCGAGCTCGGCATGAATGTCCCGCTCGTCGATGCGCCCTCGACGGACCGGCAGCGCAAGAGAGGCAAGCCCAGGCAATTTGCCGTCTGGCGCCAGGCTGGACGAACCGGTTGCGGCGGTCTGATCGGTCAGGGTCAGGTGCAGCCCGATGGCGGCCCGTTGACGGAACGGCCTGATGCGCGCCGCCGCCTCTTCCCATTCGGCAAACCCGGTCATGCAACTGGTCCCGGTCAGGCGGCCGCGCTCGATGAGGTCGAGGATCGCGCTCGATACCCCCGGCGCAAGCCCGTAATCGTCGGCGATCAGGCGGATCGGCCGGGTCATTTGCCGGGGGCAACCTGCTCGGGGGCATTGCCATGCAGCACATCGCGCACGATATAGACGGGCCGGTCCTTGCTTTCGCTGAGCGTGACCCAGACATACTCGCCGATCAGGCCGAGCAGCGCCAGGTTGAGGCCTCCAAAAAGCACGACGGCGACCATGATACTGGGGTAGCCAGGCACGGCGATGCCGTAGAACAGCACTTCGAACAGCACCTTCACGCCATAGGCCAGGCCTGCGAATGCCGCGAGCAATCCGATGAGGCTGATGACGCGCAGCGGAATCACGGAAAACGAGGTGAACCCTTCAAGCGAGAACGCGATCAGGTTGAACCTTGTCCATTTCGACGTGCCGCCGCCGCGGTTTTCCGGCGAGTAAAGCACAGCCTTCTGGCGGAAGCCGGCCCAGGCGAACAGACCCTTGTTGAAGCGGCGCTTGTCGCGCACGCTTGTCAAGGCACGCGCCACCGCGCCGCGCATGACACGGAAATCTCCGGCATTTTCGGGAATATCGAAGCGCTGGCTGCTGTTGATCAGCCTGTAGAAGAGCCGCGCCAGCTGGCTGCGCCGCCAGCTCCCCTCGCGCCGGTCGTTCTGCGCGTAGACGACATCGATCTGCGGATGCTCGACCAGCTCGCCGATCATCCTCAGGCTGATATCCATGGAATGCTGGAGGTCCGAGTCCATGATCAGGACCATGTCGCCACGGGAATGATCGAGCCCGGCGAGCACCGCCGCTTCCTTGCCGAAATTACGGCTGAGCCGCACGATCTCCCAGGAGCCGGAGAGCGTGGCCGCGAACGTCTCGGCGCTGCCGTCGCGGCTGCCGTCGTCGACGAGTATCTTGCGGACTGTCATGCCGAAGCGCTCCGCCACGGCCACTTCCAGCCTGTCGAGCAGCCCGACAAACGCGATCGCGGATTCGGCCTCGTTGAAAAACGGCGCGATGATGTCGAGCATCTCAGCCATGCGCGACGGCCCCGGCGGCAGGCGCCTTCTGTCTGTCTTGCGTCCAGAACCAGCCGACGAGCACGCAGCCAATTATGCTGACGCTGATCGGCCGGAACCACGGGTGGAAAAGATCGTGCAGTTGCAGGTTGGCACTGGTCAGTCCGGTGACGAAGAGGAACGCCGCCAAGAACCAGCACATGGCCCCGGCTCCCTTCTCCCGCCAAAGCAAGGCGATGGAGAGACCGGCAGGCACCGCCACCATGGCGTAAGTGTTCTGCTCGACCCGCGGATTGAAGACGCACATGTAGAATGCCGCGGCGAGGAAGATGGCGAGTCCGCTGATGTTGGCGTCCAGCCTGCGATCGAGCTGGAGCACCAGCCAAAGCGTGAGCAAACCCGCGACGACGCGCACGATCGTCGCGTCAAACTCGGAAATCGGGATGCCAAATCGCATGAAAGGCGCCGTGAAGTCGGCCGGAACGAAGGGGCCGGTCGGGTCCACCGTCATCGAAGTCAGAAGCCGGAAGAAATCATGATATTGCGCGTTGACGTAGTCGCTCGACGCAAAGCCATAGGGTATCGCGAGCGCGACCAGCACCGCCAGCACCAGCACCGGTATCAGCCGGGGACGCAGCGCCCCCGTCAGAAGCAGCATGATGATCGCGGTCGGCTTGGCGATGATCGCAAGCATGGCCCAGAAGAAGCTTTCGGCCCGGCGCCCCTCGAGTGTCGACAGTGTAAGAAACCAGCATGCCCCGGTGAGCAGGATCGTCGCCTGGCCGTTGCGAAGCGCTGCAAGCGCCACCGGCAAGGCAAGGAAAAGACCGAAGGACAGCAGCCATGTCTGTTCCTGGCCGCCAAGCTTGCGCACCTGACGCATTGCGGCAAAGGTCAAGACGCTGAAGCCCAGCATGTGCCACAAGATATTGCCCAGATACGGCCCGAGCTTCAGCAGGGGAACATAGAGGACGGCGAAGGCGGGAGCGTATAGATACCCCATGGCAACTTCGACCTGATACAGCGGTTGACGATCCAGAAAAGCTTCACTGCCATGCCTGTAGATATGGACCACCGAACGCGCATCGGGCGACCATAGCGCCAGGCCAAGCACAAGCAGAAACGACCCGACCCAAAGCCAAAGCCCCAAACGGTCGAAAACCGGCTTGGTTACCATCATAGCGCACCCCGAATTCCGACCAGGACGGCTTTCCCATCGCCGCCTGGTTTTCGCCGCCGGCGAGATATCACATCGAATGGAATAAAACATCCGAACGTGGCTGTTACCGGCGCGAGGCAATGACGGCGCAACAGCGGCTTTTTTCCGCCGCTGTCGGGTCGATCACAGCTTTGTGTTCAAGGCTTTGGTCTGGTCTGAACAGCTGCGATCGGCGCTCGATTGCCTCACGGCCTGATGAACACCTTTCCGTTTGGCTTGGCGAGCTCGGCCGGCAGCCTCGCCATCGCTTCGTCGAGCGGCACGACCGCGGTGACGTCGGTCGACCAGCGTCCATCGGAAAAGCGCTTCTGCGCTTCCAGCACCGCCGGACCTAGCCTGTCGCGGAACTGGCGCATCCATTCGGCCAGCCAGAACCCTTCGACGCGCTTGTGCTGGAAGATCAGTTGGCCGGGCTCGCGGATCACTGTCGGCTCAGCGTCGAGCCTTCCATAGACGATCCAGCGCGCGCGTTTCGGCATGGCATTGAAGATGGTCGAAGCCAGCGGGCCGGTGACCGCGTCGAGGAAGATGCGCGGCTGCTCGGCCTTCATCGCCTCGCGCAACGCCGTCTCGAAATCCGCCGCCTTCTCGTTGAGCACATGGGCGGCGCCGGCCTCCGTCAGCTGCAGAATCTGCTCGTCGCGACGCACGGTGATGATCGGGCGGAAACCTTCCTCCTTCGCCAGCCCGATGATCAGCTTGCTGAGCTGGCTGGCGCCCGCGGTCATGATGAAGGATTTTTCGCCCTCCTCTCTGACGATGTCGAACATGGCCAAGGCCGTCAGCGGATTGACGATCATCGCTGCGCCGTCCTCGTCGCGCACGGTGTCGAGAAGCGGAATGCAGGACGCGGCCTCGGCAACCGCATAATCCGCCCATGCGCCCCAGTTCGACACGCCGGTGGCGAAGGCGACGCGTTTCCCTGCAAGGCTCCTTGCATAGGGATCGCCGCCCGTGGCGACGACGATGCCGACACCTTCGAAGCCCGCCGGCCGGCCCTTGACCCGCGGCTGGCCGTACTGGCCCTTGATGAAGGCGATGTCGGACGGGTTGATCGAGGCGAGGCTGACCTTGATCAGCGCCTGCGAGGGACCGGGCGCCGGCACCTCGATGCTGCCGGGCTGGAGGTAAGGCTCCATCGCCTCCAGCGCAGCCGCCGAGGGCGTCCTGGTGTAACCGTCGCCGACAAGCAGCAGACCCTGCATTTGCGAAGGAAGCGCCATGGCCGTCAGACCTTTTCCTGCGTGTATTTCTTCAGTTCCGTGCGCGCCACCTGCCGCCGGTGCACCGCGTCCGGCCCGTCGGCCAGCCGCAATGTCCTCAAATGCGTCCACGAGCGGGCGAGCGGCGTGTCCTGGCTGATGCCTTGCGCACCGAACATCTGGACCGCCTCGTCCGTGACCTTCAGCGCGACGCGCGGTGCCACCACCTTGATCTGGCTGATCCAGGGCGCGGCCGCGCGAGCGTCCCCCTGGTCGATCATCCAGGCAGCCTTGAGGCATAAGAGCCTCGCCATCTCGATCTCCATCCGGCATTCGGCGATGATGTCGAAATTGGCGCCGAGCTTTGCCAGCGGCTGGCCGAAGGCCTCGCGCCGCACCGAGCGTTGGCACAGCATCTCCAGCGCCATCTCGGCCTGGCCGATCGCGCGCATGCAGTGATGGATGCGGCCAGGCCCCAGCCGCCCCTGCGCGATCTCGAACCCTCTGCCCTCGCCGAGGATCAAATTCTCCGCCGGCACGTGCACATTCTCGAATCTCAGATGCATATGCCCATGCGGCGCGTCGTCGTCGCCATAGACCTGCATGGGCCGCAGCTTGGCGATGCCCTTGCTGTCGGAGGGCACCAGGATCATCGAATGCCGGCGATGTTGCGGCTCCTCGTCCGAGCCGGTCCTGACCATGACGATATAGATGGCGCAGCGCGGATCGCCCGCCCCGGAAGCCCACCATTTCTCGCCGTTGAGCACATAGTGCTCGCCGCGGCGCTCGCAGCGCATCGAAATGTTGGTGGCGTCCGAGGACGCCACGTCCGGCTCGGTCATCAGATAGGCCGAGCGTATTTTCCCCTCGAGCAGCGGCTCCAGCCAGTCGCGCTTGTGCGCTTCCGAGCCGTATCGCTCCAGCACCTCCATGTTGCCGGTGTCAGGCGCCGAGCAGTTGAAGGTCTCGGCGCCGAGATGCGCCTTGCCCATCTCCTCCGCCAGATGAGCGTATTCGACGGTGGAAAGGCCGTAGCCGCGCTTGGAATCGGTGAGCCAAAAGTTCCACAGGCCGCGCTCGCGCGCCGTCTTCTTCAAGCCTTCCAGGATTTCCGTCTGCCTAGCGGTATAGGTCCAGCGGTCGCCATTCTTGCCGACTTCGGCGAGGAACTCTTCGCCGAGCGGCGCGATCTCGTCGCGCACCATCGCCGCCACGCGCTGATGGAGCGGCTTCAGCCGCTCGGTCATGCCGAGATTCATGTCCGCCATCGCTTCCGGCCTTTCCGAAGATAAACCTTTACCCGTGGCAAGGATGACCGTACTTCGGCTAGCCTTGTCAACGCGAGTCCTTGGGCGGGTCCCGGCCGGCCGGATGCGGAGAAACACGATGAGCTATCTGGACAAGCTGTTCTCGGTCGCCGGCAAGACCGCGCTGGTGACGGGTGCGGCGACCGGCATCGGCCGCATGGTGGCGACCGGGCTGGTACGCGCCGGCGCGCAGGTGATGATCGCCTCGCGCAAGGGCGAGGATTGCGCGAAAGTCGCCAACGAATTGAACGCGCTTGGCGGCACCGGCCATGCCGAGGGCTTTGCCGGCGACGTGTCCAGCGAAGCTGGCATCGCCGCTTTAGTCGCCGAGGTCAAGGCGCGCACGGAACGCCTGCACATCCTTGTCAACAATGCCGGCATTTCCTGGGGCGCGCCGCTGCAGGATTTCCCCTACCACGCCTGGGCCAAGGTGTTCGGCGTCAACGTCACCGCCGTCTTCCACCTGACGCGGGAGCTCTTGCCGCTTCTCGATGCCGCCGCGAGCGACGAGGATCCTGCCCGCGTCATCAATCTTGGCTCGGTGATGGGCACCCAGCCGTTGGCCGACGACGCCTATTCCTACGCCGCCTCGAAAGCGGCGGTGCATCATTTGACGCGCACGCTGGCGATCGAGTTCGCCGCCCGCCGCATCACCGTCAACGCCTTTGCGCCCGGTCCTTTCCAGAGCCGGATGACGGCCTTTGCTACCGCGACCGAGGAGCAGGCGAAACATGTCGGTAACCATGTTCCGCTCGGCCGCATCGGCGTGGCGGATGACATTGCCGGCGCAACGCTTTATTTGTGCAGCCGAGCCGGAAGCTATGTCACCGGCGCCATCCTGCCTGTCGACGGCGGCCAGTCGGTGCAGCATGGTATGACTTTGTTCAAGGAATAAGGTGCCCGGTTCGAGGAATCGCGATCCGGGCGGGTTGCGGAGGACATCAGTGTGGAACCGATCAGTCTCGATACGCTTCTGGCAAGCGTCGGCAAGGAGGTCGGCGTCTCGCCCTGGCGAACGGTGACACAGCGCATGATCGACCAGTTCGCCGATGCGACCGACGACCATCAGTTCATCCATTGCGATCCTGAGCGCGCCGCGCGCGAGACGCCGTTTGGCGGCACCATCGCGCATGGCTTCCTGTCGCTGTCGCTTTTGTCGGCAATGACCTTCGAGACCATGCCGCCGCTGGAAAACAGCAAGATGGGCGTCAACCACGGCTTCGACACGCTGCGTTTCCTGGCGCCGGTGAAGACGGGTTCGCGCATCCGCACCCGCTTCGTGCTGGCGGACGTCAAGGTCAGGCCGTCCGGCTGGGTGCAGACCGCACATGACGTGACCATCGAGATCGAAGGCTCGAAGAAGCCGGCGCTGACGGCGCGCTGGCTGACCTTGACGCTGATTGAGCGCCAACCCGAGAACGCATGAGCGGCGAGGCCGGTGCCATAGACCAGGCGGCCCTTGCGCCCTACCTCGAGGCGCATATCCCGAGTTTTGCCGGCCTGTCGGCGATTGAAAAATTCAAGTCAGGGCAGTCCAATCCGACCTATCTTTTGACCGCCGCCAGCGGCCGCTATGTGTTGCGCGCCAAGCCCCCGGGACAGTTGCTGAAATCCGCGCATCAGGTCGACCGGGAATTCCGGGTGATGCAGGCGCTTGCCGGCACGGCGGTGCCGGTGCCGCGCATGCTGCATCTTTCCGGCGAGGACTCCCCGATCGGCCGCATGTTCTACGTCATGGAGTTCCTCGACGGCCGCATCTTCTGGAATCCATCGCTGCCGGACGCATCTGGCAATGACGAGCGCGCCGCGATTTACGATGCCATGAATGCGACGCTCGCCGCCTTGCACGATATCGATGTGGACGCCGTCGGACTTGGCGATTTCGGCCGGCCCGGCAGCTATTTCGAGCGCCAGCTCGCGCGCTGGACCAGCCAGTACAAGGCCTCCGAAACCGAAACCATAACAGACATGGACAGGCTGATTGCCTGGCTCGAAACGCATATGCCTGCCGATGAAGGCCGCGTCTCGCTTGTCCATGGCGATTACCGGCTGGACAACATGATGTTCGCGCCGGGCGCGCCGAAGATCATCGCGCTGCTCGACTGGGAGCTGTCGACGCTCGGGCATCCCTTCGCTGACCTTGCCTATCAATGCATGCAGTGGCGTCTGCCGCATGCCTCGGACTTTCGCGGCCTCGGTGGCATCGACCGCGCCGCTGCCGGCCTGCCTTCCGAGCAAGCCTATGTCGAGGCCTACTGCAGACGGCGCGGCATCGAGAAGATCGACAACTGGACCTTCTTCCTCGCCTTCTCCTTCTTCCGGCTGGCGGCGATCTGCCAGGGCGTCTACCGCCGCGCGCTGGACGGCAACGCCTCCAACCCGGAAAAGGCAAGGACCTACGGCCAGGCGGTAAAACTGCTCGCCGCGCTCGCGGTGGAACTGATTGACGAGAACAGCTGAACGCGGAGAAGCCGGGCAATGGGCCGTTCGATGGGATGACGGTGCTGATCACCGGCGCGACCGGCGGTCTCGGCAGCGGCGCGGCAAAGGCCTTCGCCGCGGAAGGGGCACGGCTGGTGCTCTCCGATCTCGACGAGGCTGCGCTCGGAAGTTTCGCCGCAACGCTCGACACCGAGACCGCTCACCTTGCCGGCAACATCGCCGACGAAAAACTCTCGAGGATCTTGTGGAGCTTGCCGTTCAAAAGTTCGGCCGGCTCGACATCGCCGTCAACAATGCCGGCATTGTCCACTCCTTCGTGCGCCTGCCGCAGGTCACCTCGGAGGAAGCGCGCCGCGTGGTGGAGGTCGACCTGCTCGGCGTTTTCTACGCCATGAAGCACCAGATTCCTCGGTTGGAACGGCAATTCAAGGAAAGCGGCAAGGGCGGCATCATCGTCAACATCGCCTCGGTCGCCGGACTCTCCGGCGCGCCGAAGCTTTCGGTCTATGCAGCCGCCAAGCACGGTGTCGTCGGGCTGACGCGTTCGGCCGCCGTGGAATATGCCAGCAAGGGAATACGCATCAACGCGGTCTGCCCGGCCCACACCCGCACCGCGATGGTCGACGGCTTCGTGCGTTCCACCGGAGCGCCCGAAGCCGAAGCGATGGCCGAGCTCACGCGCGGCGTGCCGATGAAGCGTGTCGGCGAAGTCGACGAGATCACCACCGGCATCCTGTTCCTCGCCGACCCGGCCAATTCCTTCATGACCGGCCACGCTCTGGCGCTCGACGGCGGCATTGGCGCGATCTGAGCAATTTCAGGAAAGTACCTTAGCGGTTCCATCCGCAATTGCGTCAAAACGCAGAGCGCACGCAAGGGAACCGGGGGCGCTCTTGTCCGTTTCCGTACAGCGTATATAATTTCGTCAGGCAACCAATCACAAAGGCAGGCGTATATTGGCGCTGAGCGTTCAGAAACGCCGCGAAAAACAGAAGGCGGAGCTTCGCTCCGAACTGGTCGCGGCGGCTCACAAGCTGGTCCAGGAAGAAGGCTATGAGGGCCTGACCATCCGCAAGCTGGCAAAGCGGGTCGGCTACGCGCCGATGTCGGTCTATTCCTATTTCGCCGACAAGCAGGACATTCTGTTCGCGCTGGCCGAAGACGCCTTCGAAACGCTCGCCCGTCGCATCGAGGAGCACCCCGCGGACGATCCGGTCGAGGCGCTCAAGGCGGTGATGACCGAATACGCGGCTTTCGGGCTCGGCAACCCCAACGAATATCGCACCGTCTTCATGACCGAGAAGACCAAGCTGCCTGAAGGACGCAGCTACGCGGACATGGAAGAAGGCAATCCGGCCATGAAGGTGCTGATAAGCCGGGTCGAGGCGTGCGTGGCCGCCGGCAAGCTCAAGGGCGACCCGCGCGCCATCGCCACCATGCTGTGGACCGTCGGCCACGGTACGATTTCGCTGTTGATCACCTTCCCCTTCTATCCGTTCGGTGACCCCCAGGCCTATGTGAAGCGCATGTGCGATTTCACGCTGGCGGGGTTGCAGGCGCAGGATATTCCGCCGCTGACCGCAACGCCCGTCAACTGCTGATCTCTTTGATCGTCGGCTCGCATCGATTCGCTTGATTTGCGGCGCCGAATTCCTGTGTTCAAAAAAATTTGTCGTACACGTACAGATTCCTCCTTGAATTCCGACTTCATTAACCGTATTTGTACGCCGTATCGTACATGTACGAAAAGATTGCCTGGAGACGGAAAATGAAGAAGACCATCCTTGCTCTCGCCACCGTGCTGGCTTTCTCGGGTACCGCTTTCGCTGGCGCAAGCCAGCCGGCCAAGCATGCCCCCGCGGCTTGCGCTCCGACCAACGCCAGCGCGAAGCTCGACTGCACCTCGACCGGTTCGGTGGAAAAGGCCGACGCCAACAAGACGACGAAGAGCCCGCGGCTCGGCATCGATGTCAGCCCATGGTTCGTGCCCGGCCTCTGAGCACTATTGGCAAGACTTCGAACGAAAACGGGCGGCATTTGGCCGCCCTTTTTCGTTTCTGCCCGCGCCCCTGAGAACTTGCTCGAGCCTATTTCTTGCGCGGTTTCGTTCCTGCCGCGGTCCTGGCCTTATTCTGCTTTGCCGGTCCGCCGGGGATGGAAGTGCTGGTGATCGATACCGGATCGCTGGCGGGAAATGTGTCCTCGAGGCCTTCCTCGAGTTCCTCTTCCTCGACCTGGTGGCGCCGCTCCTGCTCCAGCGAGCGGACTGCAGCTGTCTTCTTGGATGACTTCGGCGCGGATTTGGACGGCATCGGCAATCTCCCTCGCAAGCCGCAGAAACGACATGGACTGGCGATGGTTCCTTGAAACCGACGCCGCGAAGCTCAGTTCGCCGCGTCGACCGCCGCTTCCGACAGCAGAGTGAAGACATAGTCCGAGAAGGAACGCCAGCATTCCACCCGGAATGCATCGGCCGCGCTGCGCAGCAGCACGATCTCGGATTTGCCGAGAATGGTGCGCGAGGCAGCACCGACCGGGAAAACCTCGAGCGATAGGTCCTGCGGACAACCCGAATTGACCGTCGCCGCGGCGGCAGGTCCGACAACGGAAATCCCGACATTGCGGTGCGAGATGCCGACCGCCGAATGCAGCATTGTCACCTTGGCGCAATCGGCGAGCGGATCCTTGCCCGCCTCGTCGATGATCATCCATTCGTCGGGCCCGAGCCACAGCGCCGTGCGCCCGTCCTTGGTCGCCGAAGTCTTGGGCTTTGTCGGCAGCGTGAGGCCGAGCGCCTTGGAAAGCGCTGCAAGGGAAGCCTGGGGGGCGCGCAGCGAGATGCGTTCAGCCGGCGGCAGCATCTCGACCTTGACGCCCGGCGCCGACAGCGTGCGGCCGGCAAGCGCGGGCCGACGCTCAACGGAGGTGGAAGCAGCAGCGGCTTTTGTCTTGGCAGCGGCCTTAGCCATTGAGGCGTTCTCCCTTCTCGTCGACGAACACCATGCCGGTGACTTCCACCTCGATCGTGCCGTTCGGCATCGGCACATAGAGCGTCTGGCCCATGCGGTCGCGGCCGCCGGCGACGAGCGCCAGCGCGATCGAGCGACCGCAATTCTCCGACCAGTAGCTGGAGGTGACGTGGCCGATCATCTTCATCGGGATCGCCTGCTTCGGGTCCGCAACGATCTGCGCGCCCTCTTCCAGCACGACCTTCGGGTCCTTGGTCTTCAGGCCGACCAGTTGCTTGCGGCCCTTGGCTACAAGGTCCGGCCGGGTCAGGCCGCGGATACCGACGAAATCGGTCTTCTTCTTGCCGACCGCCCAGTCGAGTCCTGCATCGTTCGGCGTCACCGTGCCGTCGGTATCCTGGCCGACGATGATGTAGCCCTTTTCGGCGCGCAGCACGTGCATCGTCTCGGTGCCGTAAGCGGTCGCGCCATGCTTCTGGCCTTCGGCCCACAGCGCTTCCCACACGGCCTCGCCGTAATCGGCCGGCACGTTGACCTCGAAGCCGCGCTCGCCGGTGAAGGACATGCGGAACAGCCTTGTCGGCACGCCGCAGATCTTGCCCTCGCGCACCGACATATGCGGCATCGCTTCGTCCGACATGTCGATGCCCTCGATCAGCGGCGCGATGATGTCGCGCGACTTGGGCCCCTGCACGGCAATGACAGCCCATTGCTCGGTGATCGAGGTCAGCCACACATTGAGATGCGGGAACTCGGTCTGGAGGTAATCCTCCATGTGGTTCATGACGCGCGGCGCGCCGCCGGTGGTCGTCGTCACGTGGAAGCGGTCCGGCGCCAGCCTGCCGACGACGCCGTCGTCATAGATGAAGCCGTCCTCGCGCAGCATGATGCCGTAACGGCAGCGGCCGGTTTCGAGCTTCTCCCAGGGATTGGTGTAGAGCAGTTCCATGAACTTCGCCGCGTCCGGCCCGACCACCTCGATCTTGCCGAGCGTGGAGGCGTCGAACAGGCCGGCGGCCTTGCGCACCGTCACGCATTCGCGGTCGACGGCGGCATGCATGTCCTCGCCCGCTTTGGGGAAAAACCAGGCGCGCTTCCAGTGGCCGACATCCTCGAACACCGCACCATGCGACGCGGCCCAGCCATGCGTTGCCGTGCGGCGGGTCGGGTCGAACAAGGCGCCGCGCGCGTGGCCGACGATCGAGCCGAACGTCACCGGCGTGTAAGGTGCCCGGAAGGTGGTGAGGCCGACCTGCGGGATCGGCTTGCCGAGCGTCTCGGCGGCGATCGCCAGGCCGTGCATGTTCGACGTCTTGCCCTGGTCGGTCGCCATGCCGTTGGTGGTGAAGCGCTTGACGTGCTCGATCGAGTGCATGCCTTCATGCACCGCCTGGCGGATGTCCTTGGCAGTGACGTCGTTCTGGAAATCGACAAAGGCCTTGACCGTCGTGCCCGGGCCGGCACCGGGCGCGGCGCCCAACATACCGCGCGACCAGCTCTCGCCGGCGTCGACCTTGGGCTTGGCGCCCTTGCCAACCTTGCCACCGGCCTCCTTCGCCGCCTTGGCGCCCGCCGCGTAAGCCTCGTCAACTGAGGCGGCCAGCCCGTCGGTACCGTTGCAGGCGCCGACCGAGACGCAGTCCTGCGCGTAGGTGCCCGGCACGAAGCGCTTGGTCTCGTCGTTGAAGGCGACCTTGCCGCGCGATTGCGAGAACAGATGCACCGATGGCGTCCAGCCGGCCGACATGAGGATCGCGTCAACCGGGATGGTCCGCTCGCCGCCACCATTCTTCGGCTGCACGCTCATTGACGACACACGCAATTTGCCGCCGGCGCTGACCACCGCGCGGCCAAAATTGATCTCGATGCCGAGCGCCCTCGCCTCGTCGATCACCGGTCCGGCCGGGTTGTCGCGCAGGTCGACGATCGCCGCGATGTTGATGCCGGCCTTCTTGAGGTCGATCGCGGCGGCGTAGGCGGAATCGTTGGCCGTATAGACGCCGATATTCCTGCCGACCGCGACGCCATAATGGTTGAGGTAGGTGCGCGCCGCTGAAGCGAGCATCACACCCGGACGGTCGTTGTTGGCGAAGACCATGTGGCGCTCGATGGCGCCGGTGGCGATCACGACGCGTTTGGCGCGAACCTGCCACAGGCGCTCGCGCGCAAGCTCTCGGCCCGGGCTCTTGAGATGGTCGCTGACCCGCTCGACCAGTCCGACGAAGTTCTGCGCGTAATAGCCGAAGGCGGTCGTGCGCGACAGCACGCGCACATTGTCCATCGCCTTGAGCTTCGCGATCGCCGCTTGCGCCCACGCATAGCCGTCCTGGCCGTCGATCCTGGCGCCGCTCTCGAAGCGCAGGCTGCCGCCGAATTCGGCTTGCTCGTCGGCGAGGATCACCCGCACGCCCGTTTCGGCCGCGGCGAGCGCGGCCGCGATGCCGGCGGCGCCGCCGCCCAGCACCAGCACCTCGCAATGCGCGTAGCGCGCGGCATAGTGGTCGGGATCCGGCTTGTCCGGCGAAACACCGAGGCCCGCGGCAGCGCGGATCTTCGGCTCGTAGAGATCCTTCCAGGCCCATTTCGGCCACATGAAGGTCTTGTAGTAGAAGCCGGCCGAAAACATCGGTGATGCGATGTCGTTGACGGCGCCGACGTCGAAGGCAAGCGACGGCCAGCGGTTCTGCGAGTTGGCCGTCAGCCCGTCATAGAGCTCCTGCACTGTCGCCCGCACATTCGGCGTCTTGCGCGCATCGTCGCGCACGATCTGCACCAGCGCGTTGGGTTCTTCCGCGCCGGCCGACAGGAAGCCGCGCGGACGGTGATATTTGAACGAGCGGCCGACCAGGTGCACGCCGTTGGCGAGCAGCGCCGAGGCCAGCGTGTCGCCCTCGATGCCGATATACGGCTTGTCGTCGAAGCTGAAGGAGGCAGTCTTCGCCTGGCTGAGGCGACCGGCGCCGGAAATGCGGAAGGCGGCGTTCATTTTGAGGCTCCGGGCAGCTTCGCGGGCTTCGGCTCGCCGGCCTTGTAGGTCATGACGAACCTGTCGGTGACCGTATCGCGCACCGCGTTGAAGAAGCGGGCGCAGCCATGGATGTGCCGCCAGCGCTCATAGATGACGCCCTTGGGGTTGGCGCGGATGAAGAAGAATTTCTCGAAATCGTCGTCGCTCTCGGCGGCAATGTTGGTCGGGCGCGCAATATGCGCCTCGCCGGCATTGCGGAACTCGAGTTCCGGGCGCTCTTCCTCGCAATAGGGGCAGCGGATGAGAAGCATCTGGGTGATCCTAAAACTTGCCGTGACCGGCACACGGGCCGGCTAAGTGAAAGCAAATCGGCTGAGCCGTCATCAGTGCGCCACCGCCGCCGCGGCGGCCTCGTCGATGAGGCGCCCCGTGCGGAAACGCTCGAGCGTGAAGGGCGCGTTGATCGGGTGCGGCTCGTCCCTCGCGATCGTGTGCGCGAAGACATTGCCCGAGCCGGGCGTCGCCTTGAAGCCGCCCGTTCCCCAGCCGCAATTGACGTAGAGCCCCTTGACCGGCGTCTTCGCCAGGATCGGCGAGCGGTCGGGGGTCACGTCGACGATGCCGCCCCAGGAGCGCAGCATCTTCATGCGGGTGAAGATCGGGAACATCTCGCAAATGGCGTCGAGCGTGTGCTGCAATATGTGCAGGCCGCCGGTTTGCGAATACGAGACATACTGGTCGGTGCCTGCGCCGATCACCAGCTCGCCTTTGTCCGACTGCGAGATATAGGCGTGCACCGTGTTCGACATCACCACACAGGGCACCACCGGCTTGACCGGCTCCGACACCAGCGCCTGCAGCGGATAGCTTTCGAGCGGCATGCGCACGCCCGCCATGCTCATGATGACGGAGGAATGGCCGGCGGCGACCACGCCGACCTTCTTGGCGCCGATGAAGCCGCGCGTCGTCTCTACCCCGCTCACAGCGCCATTGGCCGCGCGCTTGATACCGGTGACCTCGCAATTCTGGATGATGTGCACGCCGCGCGCCGAAGCGCCGCGCGCATAGCCCCAGGCGACCGCGTCATGACGCGCCGTGCCGCCGCGGCGCTGCAGCGCCGCACCCATCACCGGATAGCGCGCCTCCCTGGAGATATTGAGCGGCGGACAGAATTCCTTCGCCTGTTCCGGCGTCAGCCATTCATTGTCGATGCCGTTGAGGCGGTTGGCATGGATGTGGCGCTTGAACACCTGGACGTCATGCACGTTGTGCGCCAGCATCATGACGCCGCGCGGCGAATACATGACGTTGTAGTTGAGTTCCTGACTGAGCCCGTCCCACAGCTTCAGCGCATGGTCGTAGATGCCGGCGCTTTCGTCATAGAGGTAGTTGGAGCGGATGATGGTGGTGTTGCGGCCGGTGTTGCCGCCGCCGAGCCAGCCCTTTTCCAGCACCGCGATGTTGGTGATGCCGTGCTCGCTCGCCAGATAATAGGCCGTCGCCAGGCCGTGTCCGCCGGCGCCGACAATGATGACGTCGTATTCCTTCCTCGGCTCGGGCGACGTCCACTGCTCTTCCCAGCCTCTGTGGCCGCGCATCGCCTCGCGGGCAATGGCGAATACCGAGTATTTCTTCACGTTAAGCCTCGCGCCAAAAATCGCGGATGTCGTTCGGGCCTCTCCCGTCACGCGAGGTGTATCACTAGCGAAACCGCGATGTCATCCTTGCGCTGTTTGCGACGGCGCTTGCCGTTTTGCGCCACGGTCAAAACGAAGCGTCTGCTCTGGCTTCCGAGATTCCGTTCGGCGACACTCCTGCCGCGTGATGCTGGAGGACGACAATGGGTAATGCCTGGTGGAATCTGACCCTGCGCTTCCTGCTGGAACTTGCAGCGCTGCTTGGGCTCGGCATGGTCGGCTGGAGCTTTGCTGTCGGTTTAAGCCGTTGGATTCTTGCCGTCGCCTTGCCGCTCGTCGCGGCGGTGCTGTGGGGCACTTTCGCCGTGCTCAATGATCCGAGCCGGTCGGGTCGAGCTCCGGTGCCTGTGCCCGGCGCCCTCAGGCTGGCGCTGGAACTCGTCATCCTGTGCGGCGGCGCCGCGGGATTCTATCTGATCGGTCACGCGGCCATTGGCATCGTTATGGCTCTGCTGATTGCCTTCAGCTACGCCTTCTCGCTGGATCGGTTGGCTTGGCTGTTGCGGCAGTAGGGCAATGGCGCCTTTGCCGGTTTCGGGTGGCCGCCGTAATCCTCATCTGCGACCAAGCATCCAACCACCGGCAAGCCCGGTAGAGAGGAAGGATGCAAAGACATGTTCACCCTTACAAACAAGGTCGCCATCGTCACCGGCGCGAGCTCCGGCATCGGCCGCGCCACCGCCAAACTGTTTGCCGAGCAAGGCGCATCCCTGGTCGTCGCGGCTCGGCGTCAGGCCGAGCTCGACGTGCTCGTCGGCGAGATCGAAGCGACCGGCGGCACGGCAGCTGCGCTTGCCGGCGATGTGAGGGAGGAGGCCTATGCGAAGGCGCTCGTCGAATTCGCCGTCGCAAGGTTTGGCGGCCTCGACATCGCCTTCAACAATGCCGGCGCCGTCGGCGTGATGGGACCGGTGACCGATATAGCGCCAGCCACCTGGCACTCGACGATGGACACCAATCTGACCAGCGCCTACCTCGCCGCAAGGCACCAGATACCGGCCATGCTGGAGCGCGGCGGCGGCTCCCTGATCTTCACCTCGAGCTTCGTCGGCTACACCGCCGGCATGCCGGGCATGGCGGCCTACGCCGCTGCCAAGGCCGGACTGATCGGCCTGACGCAAGTGCTCGCTGCCGAATACGGTCCGCAAGGGCTGCGCGTCAACGCACTGCTGCCCGGCGGCACCGACACGCCCGGCGCAACCACGACCACGCCCGAGGCGCGCGCTTTCGTCGAAGGGATTCATGCTTTGAAGCGCATGGCGCAGCCGGAAGAGATCGCCCGCTCCGCGCTTTACCTTGCCTCGGATGCGTCGAGCTTCACCACCGGAACCGCGCTGTTTGCCGATGGCGGTGTCTCGATCAACCGGACATGATCTATTTTGGCAGACGACAGACATGCCCATCCGCCAAAATGTTGGCGATGCGGCCTTGCATTCCCGTTCATTTTGACGATTTTCGTTTCCGTCGAAATCGGACCGGAACGATGCTGCTGATCAGAACCTATGTTGCCCAGAGCGCCATCGAAGGGGTCGGGGTCTTCGCCGCCGAGCCGATCCGTAAGGGCGCTTCGATCTGGCGCCTCGATCCGGATTTCGACCGGCTGATCCCGATGGATAAATATGAGGCGGCGCCGCCGCATCTGCGCGAGTTGCTCGACCGCTATGCCTATCCGAGCCCGGACAAGCCCGGCTTCATGGTTTATGAGGTGGACAATGGCCGCTTCATGAACCATTCGGAGCGGCCGAACACGGATTTCTCGCAGTATGGCGGCGCCACAGCCATTCGCGACATCGCTGCAGGCGAGGAAATCACCTGCGATTATGGTGAGTTTTTCGAGGACTTTGCGCGCCACCATCTGGCGACCGCGTAGCGCGAGCAAACATGCGCGCGCAGCGCTCGGGTTTTTGATCGCCGTTCGCGCAATCGGAGGTGGACATCCCAGCCTGATTCTGCTATCAGCCGCCACAATTCGCGGTGCAATTCGCCGCGGAGGCATGTCAGCTATGGCTGTTTGCCTAATGATTTCAAACCCGAAGACAGGATTGCCCGTGCAGGTACTCGTCCGCGATAACAACGTTGATCAGGCGCTTCGCGCGCTGAAGAAGAAGATGCAGCGCGAAGGTATTTTCCGCGAAATGAAGATGCGCGGTCACTACGAGAAGCCGTCCGAGAAGCGTGCCCGCGAGAAGGCCGAGGCCGTGCGCCGCGCCCGCAAGCTGGCCCGCAAGCGCGCCCAGCGCGAAGGCCTGCTGCCGATGACCCCGCGCCCGGCTCCGGCTGGTGCCGCCGGCGCATCGCGCTCGCCGCGCTCATAACGCCTATTTTTCGTCCTTTTCGAAGGATACCGAAGGTGGCGCGATGCGGAATCGCCGCCACCTTTTTGTTTATGTATTGGAGCCGGTTCGGAGAGGGAACGGACTGACGGCGCTGCGGCAGTGAGGACAAAGATGAACGCAATTACCGTGGAGCGCAAAACCGCTTTTCGCGGCTTCGCCCTGACGGCGGCCCTGCTTTCGGGTCTGACGCTTGCAGCATGCCAGACGACCCCGACGGGTGAGTTCAACTCGATCGACAAGGCGCAGGCGTCGAGCGAGAACATCTCCTCGCTTTCGGCGGTCATCCAGCGCAATCCGCAGGATCCCGAGGGCTATAACGTGCGCGGCTCGGCCTATGGCCGCGGCGGCCAGTACCAGGCGGCGCTCAAAGACTTCAACCAGGCGATCCAGCTCAATCCGAACTTCTACCAGGCCTATTCGAACCGCGCGCTGATCCAGCGCTTCCTCGGCAATCAGCAAGCCGCTTTGGCCGACTACAACCGCTCGATCCAGATCAACGCCAACTACGACGCAGCCTATATCGGCCGCGGCAATCTCTACCGCAAGGCGGGCCGCACCCAGGATGCCTTCAACGACTTCCAGAAGGCGATCCAGCTCGACACCACCGATGCCCGCGCCTACCACAATCGCGGCCTGATCTATCAGAGCCAGGGCCAGCACAAATTCGCCATCGAGGATTTCTCGACCGCGATCTCGCTGGCGCCGGACGCCGCCGAACCCTACAACGGCCGCGGCCTCTCCTATCTGGCGACAGGCGACGAGGACAACGCCTTCTCCGACTTCAACATGGCCATCAAGCTCGACGGCAAGAACGCCGAGGCCTGGGCCAACCAGGCGCTGATCTACGAAAAGCGCGGCGACAAGGGAAGGGCCGCGAAGTCCTACCGCGAGGCTGTCCACCTCGACCCCAACTACCAGCCGGCCAAGGACGGTCTGTCGCGCACCGGCGGCAACGCCAGCTGATCAAGCCGACGCCGGAAGGGTGTATTGCACGGCGCCTAGGCGTCGTTTCCGGTCGCCGCCGGCGGCCGCGATGATGCGCTGCGGAGACGCCGATAGCGATCCGTTAACCGCCCAGGGCAATGCGTTAACCCTTGCCATGTTCGCGTCAAAGTTTCGGCGGAACGCTCCGTGCACCTCGATCGTTTAAGCCGGGGCCGAGATTTTCGCGAAAGGGACTTTCCAATGATCAAGACACTTGCCTGTGCCGCTGCCGCGCTTGCCGCCACGGTCCTCGCTTCTCCGGTCAGCGCCGGCACGCTCCGGCTCGGCACGCTCGATTGCACCATCGACGGCGGTGTCGGCTATGTCATCACGTCGAACAAGGGCATCTCCTGCGTCTTCCGCCCCTCCCATCACGGCCCGGCCGAGATTTACACCGGGATGATCTCCAAGCTCGGCGTCGACGTCGGCAAGACGCATCAGGGCCAGCTCGTCTGGGCGGTGCTTGCCGCCACCCGCAGCCATGATGCGGGCGATCTCGCTGGCAGCTATTACGGCGTCAACGCCGAGGCGAGCGTGGTGACCGGCGGCGGCGCCAACGTCCTGGTCGGCGGCTTGAACAGCGCCTTCATGCTGGAGCCGCTCAGCGTCCAGGCACAGACCGGCCTCAACCTGGCCGTCACCGTGGCGTCGCTGGACCTCGTCCACTCCTACAAGTGAGCCCTCGGCTTTTCAAATTCATTGCGCCGCACTCGGCCCGGAACATCTGTTCCGGGCCGAGTGCTTTGGAAAGCCGGATCGCTTCGACGCAAATGGTGGCTTGCCTCGAAATCCGCGAAAAAGCCTCTTGAGCTCAACTGCGCTTGAGGTTCTACAAGCCCTGCCGAACTGGATCTTGCCCCTCGTTCGCAACGCGGATGAGGTGCGCAAAACAAGCAGGAGATCGGCGTGACGGCAGCGAGCGGCAACAAGGTGGCCAGCAAGAGGGTGGATTGGCGGGCGCTGTGGGCGAGCGGCGATCTGGCGCGCTTCTGCTTCGTCAGCCTCGGCATCCTGCTGCATGCCACCAACGAAACAATGGTGGCGACGGTGATGCCGGCCATGGTCGGCGAACTGGCGGGCGTCCAGCTGGTCGGCTGGTCGCTGGCGATCTACGAGCTCGGCGCGATCGTCGCCGGCGCCGCTGCGGGCCGGCTGGTCAGTTATGTCGCCCTGCGCTCCAACATGATGGTCGCGGCCCTGCTCTATGCGACCGGTGCGCTGATCTGCGCCGCGGCGCCTTCCATGCCGTTGTTCCTCATCGGGCGTCTGATCGAAGGGCTTGGCGGCGGCGCGCTCGTATCTCTGGCCTTCGTCTCGGTCGAGCGCCTGTTTCCACGCAACATCTGGCCGCAGCTCTTCGGCATCATGTCCGCGATCTGGGGCGTCGCCGCCTTCAGCGGCCCGATGCTCGGCGCTCTCATGACCGAATTCCTGTCGTGGCGCTGGGCTTTCGGCGTATTCACCTTCGGCGGCGCGGCGATGGCGCTGACAAGCTTCGTCGTGCTCGACACGCCTGAAGCGAGGAAGCCGCAGGCGAGCGGCGGCAGGGCACCGCCCTTTCCCTATCCCGCGCTTGCCTGTCTCGCCCTCAGCGTCGTGCTGATCGCCGCCGCCGGCATCGATATCGCCCTGTTGCGCTCGTCGCTGCTCCTCTTCCTCGGCCTGACCGGCCTGGCGCTTTTCTTCCGCGTGGATGCGCTTAGACCGCAATCCCGGCTCTTCCCGTCGCCTCTGTTTTCATGGCGCTCGCCGCTTGGCAGCGGCATGACGATGGTTGCGGCTTTCTCCGTGGCGACCTGCACCTTCACTATTTACGGGCCGCTGCTTCTGACCACGTTGCACGGCATTCCGATCCTGACCACCGGCTACATCATCGCCGCAGAATCGATCGCCTGGTCGATCCTGTCGATCCTCATCGCCAATGCACCGCTGGAGCGCGAGAGGCTGATCATCGTCGTCGGCGCCTTGATGATCGCCTCCGGCCTCGCCGGCTTCGCCTACACAATCCCGGCAGGCTCGATCCCGCTGATCCTGCTCTGCGCCCTTTTGCAGGGCGGCGGCTTCGGCGTTTGCTGGCCCTTCCTCACGCGCGTCATCGTCGCCTCGGCCCGCGACGGTGAGCAGACCATCGCCTCGGCCGCCGTGCCGACCATGCAGCGCATCGGCTATGCGGTAGGCGCAGCGCTTGCCGGCATCGTCGCCAATGCCAGCGGCTTCTCGGAAGGCCTGAACCGTGAAGCGGCCGCAGGCGTCGCCGGCTGGCTGTTTCTGGCCTTCGTGCCCCTCGGCGTGTTCGGCTGCCTGGCGGCGCTGAGGATATTTTCAGCGACAAACCGCGCGAGATTGGCAGCGGGTTGACGGGGATGTCAGGGCGGCCGCGGCCGAAGCGCCGGCTTGCCGCTCGGTCTCAGACGACGACAGTCTGCTGCAGCCGCTCCGCAATCAGCGCGGCGAGCCGCGCCGCCACTTCGTCCTTGCCCATTTCCGGCCATTCCTCGACGCCGGTCCTGGAGACGATGCGCACCTTGTTGCGGTCGCCGCCCATCACGCCGGATGGACCGATGCCGCTTTCATGCGAAACGTCATTGGCGACGATGAAGTCCGCGCCCTTTTTCTTGAGCTTCGCCTCGGCATTGGCGATGAGGTCCTGTGTCTCTGCGGCAAAGCCGACGACGAGTCCGGGCCGCTGAACGTGATGGCCGATGCCGGCCAGGATGTCGGGGTTCTCGACCATCTGCAGCGAAGGCGGGCCTTTGCCCGCCACTTTCTTGATCTTCTCGCCGGCGGCGTTTTCCGTGCGCCAGTCGGCAACCGCCGCGACGAACACGGCGGCATCCGCCGGCAGCAGGCGTTCGACCGCTTGCTTCATCTGCGCGGCCGTTTCGACGTGAATGGTCGCAACACCGGCCGGATCGGCGACGGTGACCGGGCCGGAGACAAGCCTGACATCGGCGCCGAGCTTAGCCAAGGCGGCCGCGATGGCATGGCCCTGCTTGCCCGAGGAGCGGTTGGCGATGTAGCGCACGGGATCGATCGGCTCATGGGTCGGACCGGAGGTGACGATGATCCGGCGCCCGGCAAGCGGTTTCGGCTTCTCGTCGAGCATCGCCTCGATCGCGGCGACGATCTCCAGCGGCTCGGCCATGCGGCCCTCGCCCGCTTCGTTGCTTTCGGCCATCTCGCCCTTGGCGGGGCCGACAAAGGCGACGCCGTCCTTCTGCAAGGTGGCCCGATTGCGCCGCGTTGCCGGATGCCCCCACATCTTCGGGTTCATCGCCGGCGCCATCAGCACCTTGTTGTCGGTGGCCAGAAGCACCGTCGAGGCAAGGTCGTTGGCATGACCGTTGGCGAGCTTCGCCATCAGGTCCGCGGTTGCCGGCGCAACGACCAGCAGGTCGGCCTCGCGCGACAGCCTGATATGGCCGACATCGTGCTCGTCATTGCGGTCGAACAGCTCGGTGAAGACATGGTCGGCCGAAAGCGCGCCGACCGACAGCGTGGTGACGAATTCCTGCGCGGCCGACGTCATCACCACCCGCACCGAAGCGCCTCGCTCGCGCAACCGTCGGATCAGATCGAGCGCCTTGTAAGCCGCGATGCCGCCGCCGATAATGAGCAGGATGCGCTTTCCGGAGAGCGAGCCTCGCGAAACTGATTTCGCGGATGCGGTGACAACTGGCGCCGCCTGCTCCTTTGAGCCTGTCAGCGCACGCAGCTTTTCTTCGATCTGACCGATGCGGTCGGCCTGCCCTGCCCGGCCTTCGACCGCGGCGCGTATCATCGCTCGTGCCTGCTCCTCCATCGAGCAGCCATTTTCGGCCGCGAGTTGCCGGAGCAGGTCCTTCACCTCGTCATCCAGATTGCGGATCGTGATGCTGGCCATGTGATTGCACTCGCATGAGGTAGCGCTTGCAATGATAGCAATGCAATCAATCGGTAACAAGCCGTGTGGGGGTCAGAGCAATTTCCACGCTATGTAGATCAGCGTCAGCGCGATCACCCACAGCGCCACGCGGCCGGAGCGGGTGTGGCGCGCTTCCGCCCTGCCTATCGCGCGCGCGGTCGCTTCGTCGAAGCGCAGGCCGTTTTCCGCCATCAAATCGATCTCACGCGACAGCCGCTCGGTGCGGGCCACAAGATCCGGCGCCTGCCTTGCCAGCGACACAAGGGCTCTGCCCGCGTCGCGCGCGTCGGTGAGCATGCCGCGCGGGCCGAGATTGCCCGCGATCCAGTCGCTGACCACAGGCTCGGACGTCTTCCACATGTTGAAGGCCGGATCGAGCGTGCGGGCGACGCCTTCGACAACCACCATGGTCTTCTGCAAAAGCACCAGCTCGGTCCGCGTCGCCATATCGAACAGCTCGGTGACTTCGAACAGCAGCGTCAGCAGCTTCGCCATCGAGATGGTCTCCGCCGACTGGCCGTGGATCGGCTCGCCGATGGCGCGGATCGCCTGCGCAAAGGCCGAGACATTGTGTTGGCGCGGCACGTAGCCCGCCTCGAAATGCACCTCGGCGACGCGCTGATAATCGCGCACGATGAAGCCGTAGAGGATCTCTGCGAGGAAGCGTCGCTCCTTCTTGCCGAGCCGGCCGGCAATGCCGAGATCGACCGCGACGATGGTGCCGTTGGCTTCGACAAACAGATTGCCCGGATGCATGTCGGCATGGAAGAAGCCGTCGCGCAACGTGTGCCGCAGGAACGACTGGACCAGATTGGCGGCGATCGCCTTGAGGTCGTGACCGGCGGCGGCAAGGCCGGCCAGATCGTTCATCTTGATGCCGTCGATCCACTCCATGGTGAGGACATCGCGGCCGGTCCGCTCCCAGTCGACCGCCGGCACGCGGAAGCCCGGATCGTCCTTGGTGTTCTCGCCGAGTTCCGAAAGCGCGGCTGCCTCGAGCCTCAGATCCATCTCGATTCTGGTGGTCTGTGCCAGCGTCTCGGTCACCTCGACCGGGCGCAGGCGACGCGACGCGGGGATGTATTTCTCCTGCAGGCGGGCGGCAAGGAAATAGCTTTCGAGATCCTGGAAGAAGCGATGCCGCACGCCGGGCCGGATAACTTTCACCGCCACCTGCGAAGCGCTACCCTCGCGTACGATTTCGGCGCCGTGCACCTGCGCGATAGAGGCCGCCGCCACCGGTTCGCCGAAACTCGAATAGAGATCATCTATCCTGCGACCGAGCGAGGCTTCGATCGCATGGATCGCCGCCGCCTTCGGGAAGGTGTGCATCTTGTCCTGCAAAAGCGCGAGGTCCAGCGCCATGTCGTTGCCGACGACATCGGGCCGCGTCGCCAGGAACTGGCCGAGCTTGACGTAGGAAGGTCCGAGCCGCACCACCGCCCGCGCCAGCCTGTCGCCCCGCTGATAGCTCAGCGCCCGGCGGCGGGTGAAAAGCCGCGCCACGCGCCAGCCGAATTTCGGCATTCCGGAAAGCTCTTCGCCCGGCAGCGCCGCGACGACGCCCTCGCGGACCAGCACCCAGCCGGCCCTGGCGAGCCTGAAGGCGGCAGCGACGCTGCTCATAGCTCTGCCTGCTTCAAAGCGGCCTGCTGCAAGGTGCCGCGCCTCAAAGCTTCCAGCCGGAATGAAGGGCGGCGATGCCGCCCGAATAGTTGCGGAAGGTGACGCGGTCGAAGCCGGCGCGGGTGATCATTGCTGCGAAATTCTGCTGATTGGGGAACTTGCGGATCGATTCGACGAGATAGGAATAGGGCTCGCCATCGCCGGTCACCGCCTTGCCGATTTTGGGGATGGCGTTAAACGACCAGGCCTCATAGGCCTTGTCGAGCAGCGGCATGTCAACCTCGGAGAACTCCAGGCACAGAAACCGTCCGCCCCGCTTCAGCACCCGATAGGCTTCGTCAAGAGCGACCTCGATGCGCGGCACGTTGCGTATACCGAACGCAATCGTATAGGCATCGAAGCTGTCGTCCTCGAACGGCAATTCCTCGGCATTGGCCTCGACGAAGTCGGTGTTTGCGGCAAGCCCCAGCTTCTCGGCGCGGTCGCGGCCGACGGCCAGCATCGAGCCGTTGATGTCGAGCACCGTGGCATGGGCCTGGTGCTGGCTGGCCTCGATGATGCGAAAGGCGATATCGCCGGTGCCGCCGGCAACATCGAGCACCTTCCAGCCTGCCTTTTTGGGAGGATTCAGCCAGGCGACCATCGCGTCCTTCCACAACCGATGCAACCCGGCCGACATCAGATCGTTCATCAGGTCGTATCGATTGGCCACCTTATGGAAGACGTCATTGACCAGGGGCTGCTTCTCGCCTTCCCCGACCTTCCTGAAACCATAGGAGGTTTCCATGCCGCCCGCGGCCGTGGTTCTCTCAACCGACATTATTTTGATCCGCCATAAAACCGGCGGGACCATAGCCGATCGATGGTGCCGACGCTATTGTCCAAGGCGCGGTTTTCGGCCGCGCCTTCAAAACCCGGCAGGGAAAGGCCCCGCATGATTTTCCGGCCAGAATCTGCGCGAGAGCACCACATCGGACGGGATGACCGCATGATTTTGAAGGCCGAACTGCACTGCCACATCGAAGGGGCGGCGGCGCCCGAGCTCGTCGTCGGCCAGGCCCGCAAATACGGCAAGGACCCTTCGCCCTACATCCAGGACGGCTCGTTCGTCTGGCACGACTTCACCTCGTTTCTCGCGGCTTACGATTTCGCTTCCGACCTGTTTCGCACGGAAGAGGACTATGCCCGCCTCGCCGATTATTATCTGACCAGCCTCGCCCGGGATGGCGCCATCTATTCCGAGATCTTCACCTCGCCGGACCATGCCAAGAAGGCCGGCCTGTCGCCAAAAGCCTATACGGATGCGTTGGGCGAAGGCATGACCCGCGCTAAGGCCAAGACCGGTATCGAGGGCCGCATGATCGTCACCGGCGTGCGCCATGTCGGGGTCGAGGCGATCGAGCAGGCGGCGCGCTTCGCGGCACGCTGCGGCCATCCGCTGGTGACCGGTTTCGGCGTCGCCGGCGACGAGCGCATCGGCGATTTCGAGGACTATGTGCGCGCCGTCGAGATCGCGCGCGAGGCGGGCCTCGGCATCACCATCCATGCCGGCGAGTTGATGGGCTGGGAAAGTGTGGCGGCGGCTCTCGACCACATCCGCCCCTCCCGCATCGGCCACGGCGTTCGCGCCATCGAGAATCCGGACCTGGTCCGCCGCATCGCCGCCGAAGGCGTGGTGCTGGAATGCTGCCCGGGCTCCAATATCGCGCTGAAAGTATTCGACAGCTTCGCCGACCATCCCTTTCCGGCGCTGCGCGCAGCCGGCTGCAAGGTGACGCTCAACTCCGACGACCCGCCCTACTTCTGGACCTCGCTGAAGCGCGAATACGATATCGCCGCCGAGCATTTCCGCATGGACGACAAGGCGCTCGCCGGCATCACCAGGACGGCTATCGAAGCGGCCTTCGTGGACAAGAAGACCAAGGCGATGCTGCTGAGCCGGTTGGACGCGAAGGTGCGGTGAGTGAGTAGGGGAGTAGTCGGTAGTCAGTAGTTATGCATTTGGCCGAGCGCGCATAGAGCGGTTGAAGGCAGGAGCTTTCCCCGAGGCGAGGACTCGCAAATCGGCTCACTATTCACTACTCACTACTGACTACTATCCCGAACCAGTCGGAGCACATCATGCAGGGCGTCACCGTCGTCGACCATCCCCTCGTCCAGCACAAGCTGACCATCATGCGCAAGAAGGAGACCTCGACGGCCGGCTTCCGGCGGCTGCTGCGCGAGATTTCGCTGCTGCTCGGCTATGAGGTGACCCGCAATCTCGAGCTGACCACGACCATGATCGAGACGCCGATCGAGGAGATGGAGGCACCGACGCTGGAAGGCAAGAAGCTGGTCTTTGCTTCGGTGCTGCGCGCCGGCAACGGCCTGCTCGAGGGCCTGCTCGACCTGGTGCCGGCTGCACGCGTCGCCCATATCGGCCTCTACCGCGACCACGAGACGCTTGAAGCGGTCGAGTATTTCTTCAAGGCGCCGAGCGATCTTGCCGACCGCCTGGTGATCGTCGTTGATCCGATGCTGGCGACCGCGAATTCCGCGATCGCCGCGATCGACAAGCTGAAGGGGCGCGGCGCCACCAACATCCGCTTCCTCTGCCTGCTTGCCGCCCCCGAAGGCATCGAGCGCTTCACCAAGGCGCATCCGGACGTGCCGATCTTCACCGCCTCGATAGACCGGCAGTTGAACGACAAGGGTTACATCATGCCGGGCCTCGGCGACGCCGGCGACCGCATGTACGGCACAAAGTGAGCGCCCTTTTTAACCGGCCGTTTACGCAAGCTTGCGGTTCCCGCACGCGTTAAAGTCGTGCACACCATGCCGGGTTTAGGGATGCTGCCTTCGGGAGCAATTCCAGTAAAGTGTGAAGCGGTTTTCCGTTCGGGATTGCTCCAAACCAAAGGGATAGAGCGGTTCAATGTTTTCGTGAAACGGTGAAAACGCTTTAGGGGCATCCATGCTGCGCAAGCTTCTCATCCTCGGCATCTTTGCCGGAACTTCGGCTTCTATTCCGATCGTCTATCAGGCTAACCCGCATCTGGTGGACGGGCTCCTGGAATCGGTCGTCGCCCCGCAGCCGGCAGCCCCGGAGGCTCAGCCCCTGGTCAATCTCGCTTCGGTCCCGAACAAACCAGCCGCGCCGATGCCGCTCGGCCGCCAGGTGCTGGTCAACGCCGATGCGCGCGGCCACTTCACGTCGCAGTTCAAGCTCAATGGCCGCCAGATCGATGGCATGATCGACACCGGCGCGACGCTGGTCGCCATCAACACCTCGACGGCGCGCAGGATAGGCGTCTCGCTCAATCCGTCCGACTTCAATCGACAGGTGAACACCGCCAACGGCGCGGTAAAGGCCGCCGTGGTGACTGTCGACCGCCTGCAGATCGGCAAGATCTCGGTCGATAACGTCCAGGCGATGGTGCTCGACGACAGGGCGCTGCAGACCAACCTGATCGGCATGAGCTTCCTGCAGCGGTTGCAGAAATACCAGGTCCAGGACGGCTCGCTGCTGCTCGTTCAGTAAATCCGACGTAAACAATTCCAGGAAAAGTGCGCGACGGTTTTCCGTCCGGAATTGCGTCAGCCACAAAGGATAGAGCAGTTCACCGTTTCCGCGAAACGATGAACTGCTCTAGCGCGGCAGTATCCGCCTGAGCACGGTCTTTTCGGCGGGCGGTTTGGAACCGCCGATCGCATAAGCAGCTCGCACGGCCGCCGCCGCTGCCTCGGCCTCCGCATTGGTACGGGCATGCACCAGCGCCAGTGCCTCGCCCGGGCGCAGCTCGGCGCCGACCGGCAACAGCCGGGTCAGACCGACGGCATGATCGATCTTGTCGTCCGGATGGCTACGCCCGCCACCGAGCTTGACGACGGCAAGCCCGATATCGCGCGTGGCGATGCCGGTCACGAATCCATCCTGTTCCGCCCTCACGGCCAGTTCGACGGGCGCAGTCGGCAAATATTTTTCCGCGTTCTCGATGAAATCGGCGGGACCGCCAAGCACGGACACCATTCGCGCGAAGACGGCCGCCGCACGGCCTCCGGCAAGCGCTTCGGTGGCGCGCCTGATGCCGTCCTGGTTGGACGAGACGAGCCCCGCCGACTGCAGCATCTCGGCCGCCAGCGCCAGCGTCACCTCCTCCAGCCGCCGGTCGCGATATCGCCCGGTGAGGAAATCGACGGCATTCTTCACCTCGACCGCGTTACCGGCGGCCGAGGCCAGCGGCTCGTTCATGCCTGTCACCAGCGCTGAGGCGCTCAAGCCGGCGCCATTGGCGACCTCGACCAGGCTGTTCGCCAGGGCGACGGCATCGCGCGACTTCTCCATGAAGGCGCCGTTGCCGACCTTGACGTCGAGCACCAGCGAGCCCAAGCCCGCGGCAAGCTTCTTCGACAGGATCGAGGCGGTGATCAGCGGCACCGATTCGACCGTCCCGGTCACGTCGCGGATCGCATAGAGCCTGCGGTCGGCCGGCGCGAGATCGGCGGTCTGGCCGATGATGGCGCAACCGGTCTCGAGCACCGTCTTGCGGAAAAGCGCCACGTCCGGCTGGCTGGCATAGCCGGGGATGGCATCCATCTTGTCCAGCGTGCCGCCGGTGTGGCCGAGCCCGCGGCCCGAGATCATCGGCACACAGGCGCCGCAGGCCGCGACGATCGGCGCCAGCATCAGCGAGACATTGTCGCCGACGCCGCCCGTGGAATGCTTGTCGGTGACCGGGCCCGGCAGGTCGGACCAGTCGAGCACATCGCCGGAATCGCGCATCGCGATCGTCAGCGCCACCGCTTCCTCGCGGCTCATGCCGTTGAGGAACACGGCCATCGCGAAAGCGCCGACCTGGCCCTCGGAGATGGTGCCGGCCGTCAGCCCCGCGATGAAGTCCGCGATCTCGTCGGCCGAGAGCCTGTGGCCGTCGCGCTTGCGGCGGATGATCTCCTGCGGCAGCATCAGTCGGGCAAGCCGTCCTGGAAGACGCGCCGCAGGATCGTCGCCAGCCGCGCGCCGCCGATGGGCGCCATATCCTTGGTTTCCTGGTGCGAGAGCTCCGCTCCGGTCATGCCGGCCGCCAGGTTGGTGATGACCGAGCAGGCGGCGACCTTGAGCCCGAGGAAGCGGGCGAGGATGACCTCCGGCACGGTCGACATGCCGACGGCGTTGGCACCCATGACGCGGGCCATGCGGATCTCGGCCGGCGTCTCGAAGCATGGCCCGGAAAACCACATATAGACGCCTTGATGCAGCGCGGTTCCCGTTGCCTTCGCCGCCTTCTCGATCGCTTTGCGCAGGCCGGCATCATAGGCCTCCGTGAGGCCGACGAAGCGGCGGTCGCTCGGCTCGCCGATCAGCGGATTGGAGCCGGAGAAATTGATGTGGTCGGTGATCAGCATCACCGAGCCCGGCCCCATTTCAGGATCGACGGAGCCGGCGGCATTGGTGAGGATCAAATGCGAGATGCCGATGCCGGCAAGCACCTCCAGCGCCGGCCGCATCGCCGCGGCATTGCCATGCTCGTAATAATGCGCGCGTCCGGACAGCATCAGCACCGGCGTGCCGGCGAAATGTCCGGCAACCACCTCGCCGGCATGGCCGGAAACACCGCTGCGCGGGAAGCCCGGCAGTTCGGCATAGGAGATGCGCCTGGCATCCTTGACCTGGTCGACCAGCCCGCCCAGGCCCGAGCCGAGCACGAGCGCCGCGGTCGGCGCCAGTCCGTCCAGTTTCTCGACCAGATGATCCAGCGCTTCCTTCATTTCAACCCGCTCTTCATTTCAAGATGTCGCCCCTGAAGCCGTAGGGCAGCATGTCGCCCATGGTCACCGTCTCGGCCACGCCGGCGTTGTCGCAGAGATAAAGCTTCGTGTCCGGCCGGCAGAATTCCGCCAGCCGCTGCCGGCAGCCGCCGCATGGCGAGCATTTGGCCATGCGTTCGGCGATCACCGCGATCTCCACGATCCTGCCGCCGCCGCCCATGATGTAATGGCCGAGCGCCGTCGTCTCGGCGCACCAGCCTTCCGGATAGGACGCCACCTCGATATTGGCGCCGGCGAAGACGCGCCCGTCCTCGGTGCGCAGTGCTGCCCCCACAGGGAACTTCGAATAGGGCGCATAGGCCTTTGCCATCGCCGTCTTCGCCGCCTCGAAAAGATCATGCGACATCCGGTTCTTCTCTCCCACGATCTTGTTCAAATACCGGTCGCCGCCGCACGAAAATCCCGCCCCGGCATTCTTCGACCTCAGCGTTCCTTCACATAAGGCACGCCGCCGGCGCGCGGCGGGATGGCCTTGCCGATGAAGCCGGCGAGCAGGATAACGGTCAGCACATAGGGCAGCGCCTGCATGAACTGCACCGGCACCTTGCCGATGATCGGCAGCGGCGAGCCCTGCAGGCGGATCGCCGCGGCATCGAGGAAACCGAACAACAGGCAGGCGAACATGGCGTTGACCGGCTTCCATTTGGCGAAGATGAGCGCGGCCAGCGCGATATAGCCCTTGCCCGCAGTCATGTCCTTCACGAAGCCGCCATTCTGCACCATGGAAAGATACGCGCCGGCGACGCCGGTGAGGATGCCGGTGCAGATCAGCGCACGGTAGCGCAGCCAGGCGACCGAGATGCCGGCGGTGTCGACTGCTGCCGGATTTTCGCCTACGGCGCGCATCCTGAGACCGAAGCGGGTGCGAAACAACACCCACCAGGTGAACGGCACCATGGCGAAGGCGAAATAGACCAGGATCGAATGGCCGGAGATCAGCTCGGCATAGATCGGGCCGATGATCGGCACGTCCTTGATCGCCTCGGCGCCGGGCCAGATGATCGCCTCGAAGCGTTCGGCCGGCTGCAGCGCCGGCGTGCGCCCGCCCTGCTGGAACCAGGCCTGGCCGAGGATGATGGTCGATCCGGCAGCGATGAAATTGATCGCCACGCCGGAGACGATCTGGTTGCCGCGATGCGTGATCGAGGCGAAGCCGTGCACCAGGGCGAAAGCGACCGAGATCAGCACCGCCGTGCCGAGGCCGATCAGCGCCGAATGGAACACGGCGGCGGCCGATGCGCCGGCAAAAGCGCCGACCAGCATCTTGCCTTCGAGCCCGATGTCGAAGATGCCGGCTCGTTCCGAATAAAGACCCGCCAGACAGGCGAGCAGCAGCGGCACCGAAAGGCGGATGGTCGAATCCAGCACCTGGATGATGGCGTTGAACATGTCCATCTCAGGCCCCCTTACCGTTCACTGCCTGCATGCCGACCGATTTCGGACTGACCGAGGCGAACAGCGCCTGGATGTAAGGCCTGAACATGTGTTCCAGCGCGCCGGCGAACAGGATGACCAGCCCCTGGATGATGACGATCATGTCGCGGCTGATCGCCGGCATCTCGAAGGCAAGCTCTGCGCCGCCCTGGTAGAGCATGCCGAACAGGATCGCCGCCAGGACGATGCCGACCGGATGCAGCCTGCCCATCAATGCAACCGCGATGCCGACATAGCCGGCGCCGGACACGAAATCGATCGCGACATTGTGCTGGTCGCCCATCACCGGGTTGAGCGCCATCATGCCGGCCAGCGCGCCCGAGATCATCATCGCGGTGATGATGATGCGGGTTTCCGAAATGCCGGCATAGCGCGCCGCCTTCGGGCTGTGGCCGTAGGTGCGCATCTCATAGCCGAGCCTGGTGCGCCAGATCAAAAGCCAGACCAGGAAGGCCATGACGAGCGCCAGCAGGAAGCAGATGTTGAGGGGTGCGGAACGGATCTTGGCGCCGAACAATTCGATAATCCAGTTGAGCTTCGGCAGTTCGGCGCCGGCGAGGAAATTGCGCGTCTGCGGCGCCTGCGAGCCGGCCGGCTTCAGCGGGCCGACCAGCAGATAGACCATCACCGAGGCGGCGATGAAATTGAACATGATGGTGGTGATGACGATGTGCGAGCCGCGCTTGGCCTGCAGATAGGCCGGGATCAGCCCCCACAGCGCGCCGAACGCCGCCGCGGCCACGATCGCGATCGGAAAGATCGCCCACCAGGGCAGCACGCTGTCGAGGCTCAGGCAAACGAGCGCGATGCCCAGGCCGCCTATATAGGCCTGGCCCTCGGTGCCGATGTTGAACAGGCTGCAATGCGCCGCCACCGCCACTGACAGCCCGGTGAAGATGAAGGTCGTGGCGTAGAAGAGCGTGAAGGCGATGCCTGTGCCCTTGCCGAAGGCGCCTTCGACCAGAATGACGGCGGCACGGAACGGATTTTCGCCGACCAGCATGACGACGAAGCCGGCAACGATGAAGGCAACCGCCAGGTTGATCAGCGGAATCAACCCATAATCGGCCCAGGCAGGCAGCTTGGCGTAAGGCGTGCTCATTCGGCGGCCTCCTGGTGCTCGACGCCGGCCATGAGCAGGCCGAGCTCGCCTTCGGTCGCGTCAGGGCCGCGCTCGCCGACGACACGGCCGGCGAACATCACCAGGATGCGGTCGGACAGCGAGCGGATCTCGTCGAGCTCGACCGATACCACCAGCACGGCCTTGCCCTGGTCGCGCATGGCGATCAGCCGCTTATGGATGAATTCGATGGCGCCGACGTCGACGCCGCGCGTCGGCTGGCCGACGATCAGCACGCCGGGATCCTGCTCCATCTCCCTGGCCAGCACGATCTTCTGCTGGTTGCCACCGGAGAAGTTCGCCGTCTTCAGCCGCGGATTGCCGGGGCGGATGTCGTATTTCTCGATCTTGTCCTTCGCGTCGGCCATGATGGCATCGACGTCGAGGAACGGCCCCTTGAGGTACCGCTCGTCGTCGTGGTAGCCGAGGATCGAATTCTCGTTCTCCTCGAAGGCGAGCACCAGCCCGACATGGTGGCGGTCCTCCGGGACGTGGGCAAGCCCCCGGTCGCGCAATTCGCCGGGATCGGCCTTGCCGGTGAGATCGATCGGCTTGCCGTCGAGCATAACCTCGCCGGAAACCGCATGCCTGATGCCGGAGATCGCTTCGAGCAGTTCGGACTGGCCGTTGCCGGCAACGCCGGCGATGCCAACGATCTCGCCGCCGCGCACGTCAAAAGAGACATTGTCGACCATGGTGACGCCGCGCGAATCCTTCACCGTCAGGTTCTTGACCGAGAGTTTTACGGCGCCGGCTTCCGACTGGCCTTTCTCGACCCTGAGAAGCACCCGCCGGCCGACCATCAGCTCGGCCAGTTCGCCGACAGTGGTTTCCTTGGTCACCCGGGTTGCCACCATCGTGCCCTGGCGCATCACCGAGACCGTGTCGGTGATGGCCATGATCTCGCGCAGCTTGTGCGTGATGAGCACGATGGTTTTTCCTTGATCCTTCAATTGCTTGAGGATGCGGAAGAGGTGGTCGGCCTCGGCCGGCGTCAACACGCCCGTCGGCTCGTCGAGGATCAGGATCTCAGCGCCGCGATAGAGCGCCTTGAGGATTTCGACACGCTGCTGCAGGCCGACCGGAAGCTCTTCGATGATGGCGTCGGGATCGACCTCGAGCCCGTATTCGCGCTCCAGCCGGTCGAGCTCCGAGCGCGCTTTGGCGATGCTGCTCTTCAGCAGCACATCGTTCTCGGCGCCGAGGATGACGTTCTCCAGCACCGTGAAATTGTCGACCAGCATGAAATGCTGGTGCACCATGCCGATGCCGAGCGCGATAGCGTCGTTGGATGTGTTGATCGACACCGGCTTGCCGCCGACGTGGATCTCGCCGCTGTCGGCCTGGTAGAAGCCGTAGAGGATCGACATCAGCGTCGATTTGCCGGCGCCGTTTTCGCCGACGATGCCGTGGATGGTGCCGCGCGCCACTTCCAGGTTGATATCGCGGTTGGCGCGCACTGCGCCAAAGCTCTTGTTGATGCCTATGAGCTCGATTGCGGCTTGCGCCATGCAGCCTGTTCCCACTGTTATTTTTTATCGCTTGGTCAAAAGGCCTAGCATGATGCCCCGCTTATGCCAATCGGCCGTTCACTCTCGACAAATCGCCGCGCCCTTGTCAATTTCGAACCTGAGCAAGTTCCGCAAAACTGTCCACGGTTTTGCGATCAGAACCTGCGAGAACCAACAGGGCCTAAGCAGATATTCGGGCATCCCACGAATATCTGCTTGGGTGGAGGCTTCACATTCGAAGGGTCGGTTTTGCATGGCCATGCCTGACGATCGGTTGACGACGCTGGAAATCCGCGTCGCCGAGCAGGAAAAGACCATCGAGGAACTGTCCGGCCAGATCGCCGAACAGTGGAAGGTGATCGAGCGCATGGAGCGCAAGCTCGCAGCCCTCGCCGACCGTTTCCTGGAATTGGAGGAGCAGACCGCCTCCGACGTGCCGGTGACCAAGCCGCCGCATTGGTGAGAAGCCATGGGGAAAGACGGCCATGTCCAGTGAAAGCGACAACGTCGCCAGGGCCGGCGATTATGTCTTTGGCCTGATGAACGACAGGGAACGCGCCCGCGCCGAGCGCGACCTCGAGATCGATCCCGCCTTTCGCGACACGGTGCTGCGGCTGGCCGAGCGCTTGCGCGCCTTCGATCCCGCGGCACCTGAAGGGCGCGACAATCGCTGGGAGCTGGTCACGCAGCGCCTTGCCGAATTGCCGCAGATGCAGGCACGGCTCGCCGGCATTGCCGCCGAGGCCGAACCGCCGCCGCCGATGATCCACCGGCTCGAGCGCAAGCCCTATCGCGTCGGCCTCCATCCGCGCGGCAGGCTTGGCTTTGTTATTGTGCTTGCCCTGCTGGCCGCCTTTGCGCTCGGCTATCTCGCCGGCACGCTATAGCTCATGCGACATGAGAAGCATCGGCGCGCCGTCCTGCTCGAAGGTCTCGACCGCCGTCCATCCAAGCGCCTCGTAGAAGCCGCGCGCCTGCCAGGTGTAGAGATAGAGCTTGCCGATACCGGCCGAGACAGCATGAGCCTCAACGGTTCTGACCAGCGCCGTGCCAACGCCGCTGCCGCGATATCCATCCTCGACGATCAGCCCGGCCAGCCATGGCGAGAAGTCGTGCGGCGAACTGATTTCGCTGCGGACGAGCAGGCAGCTCCCTATCGGCCGGCCACGGTCGCGCGCAACGAAGGCTGCCTCGGAGCCGTCGCCGGCGATCAACCCGCGCAACCCGGCCATGTCCTCGTCGAGTGTCCGGTCCGTGCCTTCGAAGAAAGCCGCGAGGCGAAGCCCCGCGATTGCTTCGACGTCGCCTTCAGCCATGGCCTCGATCGTCGGCCGCATCGTTCCCTCTCCAAAGCGAAACCGCCGGGCGTTGGCCCGGCGGTTCAAACCTTGCTTCAGCCGCAGATCAATACGGGCAGGCGTTGTCGGTGGTGTAGTCGTGCACCTGGACCTTGCCCGAGATGATGTCGGCCTTGGCCTTTTCGACGGCCGCCTTCATCTCATCGGTCACCAGCGCCTTGTTGTTGTCGTCCATGGCGTAGTCGACGCCGCCTTCCTTGAGGCCGAGATTTTCGACGCCGCCTTTGAAGGTGCCGTTCTTGCCGTCCATGAAGGCATTGTAGACGGCGACGTCGACGCGCTTCAGCATCGAGGTCAGCACCTTGCCGGGCTGCAGGCCGTTCTGGTTGGAATCGACGCCGATGCCGAGCTTGCCCGCATCCGCCGCCGCCTGGAGCACGCCGACGCCGGTGCCGCCGGCAGCCGCGTAAACCACGTCGGCGCCCTGGTCGATCTGCGTCTTTGCGATCTCGCCGCCCTTGGCCGGGTCGTTCCATGCGGCCGGCGTGTCGCCGGTCATATTCTGGATGACGTCCGTCGCGCCGGCCGACTTGGCGCCGCCGACATAGCCGCATTCGAACTTGCGGATCAGCGGGATGTCCATGCCGCCGACGAAGCCGACCTTCTTCGACTTCGACGCCATCGCCGCCAGGATGCCGACGAGGTAGGAGCCTTCATTCTCCTTGAACACCAGCGAGCGGACATTGGGCAGGTCGACGGCATCGTCGATGATGGCGAAGTTGAGATCGGTATATTCGGCCGCGACCTTCTTCAGCGCGTCCTCCCAGGCAAAGCCGGCCATGACGATCGGGTTGCGGCCGTCCTCGGCGAAGCGGCGCAGCGCCTGCTCGCGCTGCGAGGCGTTGGAGACCTCGAATTCGACATAGGCGATGCCGGTCTCGGCCTTGAACTTCTCCGCGCCATGATAGGCGGCCTCGTTGAAGGATTTGTCGAACTTGCCGCCCAGATCATAGAGGATGGCCGGCTGGACATCCGCGGCGAAAGCCGGAAGAACCATTGCGGTTGCGGCCAGAAGGCCGAGAACGATACGTTTCATGTGATCCACACCCTGTCGGTTATTTTTCCGTTATGCGCCGCCTGCCCGCCCGGTTCTCCGGCAGGCTTGCGGTGCCAGGCAGGAAGTGTTTTGCCCCTCCCGCTCGCGGTCAATCTGGCACGGCGCGAAACAAAATTCACGTGGAATTTTGACCTGTTGGAAAAAGCGGTTACCGGCGATTTCGCCGTGGCCGTCCGTCCGCAACAGCGTCAAAACAAGAGCCTTCAGGGACTTGGGGCGAATTCCGCGCCGCGGCGCTTGCGCCGGTAGCCGATGGCGTAGAGCAGGAAGGCCAGCACCGCGAAAACAGCAAAACCTGGTTGTGCGAGCACCCATGCGACGGCGCCGTCCCAGACCAGCGGGCTTGCCTTGGTGCGCACGAAAGTCTCGAAGGCCGCACGGGTATCGGGCGAGACCGCGAGCCAGCTTGCATTGAGCGGCGTCATCACCAGCGAGGAGGCTGCGACCGAGCGTGTCGTATCGATCACCGCCATGATCACCGAGATCGACAGCGCAACCATGGCTGCCAGCCGAAAGATGAAACGCAACATCGACGCTCTCCCCGGGAACGCTCCCGTCTGCTCCGCAATCGACATAGAGCGTGCGTGGTTTCCGCGCAATCGCGGCCCGTGAAATTAGCGAGCCCGCGCCGGCTTGCGCCGGTTCACCCGCCAGATGGCGAAAATGCCGCCGGCGACCGCGCCGACGATCAGGCCGCCCAGGCCGACAAAAGCCGCGAAAAATCCGCAGGCGCCCTCGAAACAGCTCATATGCGTCAGGTCCGCTATCAGGGAACCGGCGAAGAAACCGGCGCAGGCGCCGATCGCGCCGCCAAGGATGATGCCGAGCAGCGCGGCAAGGATCGAGACGAAGACCGGCGGCCGCTCGGTCTCCGGATTGGCGTAGATCGTCTCGGCGCCGGCCCCGTTGCGCAGCAGGTAAATGCAAAGTAGGCCGATGGCGATCTCGGCGACGGTGAAGCCCAGCGCCTCGGCCGAGAAGACGAAGTCGGACACGAGCAACACATAGGCCTGGCGCACCAGGAGCCAGATGATGATGGCGATCTGCCAGATCGTGTAATGGCGCGGGAAGCGGGCCTACCGGTTGAAGGCAAGGCCAAGCAGGTACAGCCCCCACAGGATGGTGATGACGCCGCCGGTAAGGCCGCCATATACAAGGAAGAACACGCTGTCGGGCAGGCTGAAGTCGCCGATCAGCCGCCAGGAGGAGATCAGCCCGTAGGCCGACAACCCCATGACGATGACGAGCCACGCCACCGGGATGAGGGAAAGCCCGCCGTCCGGCCGCCCCGCGGGTTGCTGGTCGATCGATGCCATGTCGGGACGATGCCCCTCGCCCAGGCAATTCCGGGAAAGCCGCCTGGCGACTTCCGGCGGGAACTGCAAAACCGAACCGGCAATTCCAGGGAAAGCTCGCAACCGTCCACCGGGACTGCATGAAAACAAGATTGGCGCAGTCGACAGCCGGGCGGAGGCGAAGTCAAGCGTCGCCGGCGCGCCGCCATCGGCCTGTGCACATCATTCGAACGCATCGCCCCCTGGACCCGCCTTTGCGCCCATACACGGCAAAAGCCGCGGCAATGCCAATATGGCTTGGCATTCGCTTTAGGATCGACTAGATGAGCCCCGCGCCTGTTTGCCTAGACGGCTAGCGGTGCCGGGAAGGGTTGCCTGCCGGTTGAGGGCACACCAGATATCCGTTGAGGACTTCCCATGGGAGCATCTCCCCAACCCGCGCGGCAAAACCGGCCGACGCGAGATGCCAAGACGGAGAGGTGGCCGAGTGGTTGAAGGCGCACGCCTGGAAAGTGTGTTTACGGGAAACCGTAACGCGGGTTCGAATCCCGCTCTCTCCGCCATTTAACTTCATTGATTTCTATATTTTTTCGGAGCAGGCCGAGCCTTCATGCGCGACCAGGTGATATCTGAAACGGTCGCGAACGAATTCGTTGAAGAACTGCCCTTTTGAGAAGGCCGCCTTGAAAGCCGTGTAGACCTCGGGTCCTACGTCCTCATAGTCATAGCGCTTGCCGGTCGGAACGAACCATACCGAGAGGACCCGCCTCGACGGATCGTAATGGATAGTCCGGATCGCGGTGGAAGGCATGTGCCGCCTCCTGCTTCCAACGCTTAATTCTTCGTGCGCCGCGAGGTTCCGCCGTGCCGGCTTGCACAAGAGGCCCGATTGCCTATCTGAGCCGCATGACATCATTGAAAAACCGAGCTGCCGGCGACGCTTTCCAGGGCGATCTGTTCGGTGGGCCTGCAAGCCAGCCGCCCATGCCCGTAGGCTTCTCCTACCAGCCGGACCTGATTGCCCGCGACGAAGAACACGAGCTGGTCCGTCATATCCGGGGCCTGCCCTTCAAGCCGTTCGATTTCCACGGCCATCTTGCCAACAGGCAGGTCGTCGGCTTCGGCTTGCGCTACGATTACGAACGCCGCCAGGTCGTGGAAGCGCCGCCCATACCGGACTTCCTGCTTCCGCTTCGCGCCAAGGTCGCCGCTTTTGCGTGCGTCTCCGCAACAGAGTTCGCGCAAGTGCTGATCAACGAATATCGCCCGGGCGCGGGCATAGGCTGGCATCGGGACAAGCCGCATTTCGAGCTGGTCGCCGGCGTTTCCCTGCTGGCGTCCTGCAGCTTCCGGCTGCGCCGCAAGAACGGCGCGGCATGGGACCGTGAAACGATCGAGGTCGAGCCCAGATCGCTCTACCTCATGGCAGGGCCGGCCAGGCACGAGTGGGAGCACAGCATCCCGCCCGTCGAACGCCATCGCTATTCGGTGACGTTGCGGACAATGCGGGCTCTTTAAGCAGCCGCGCCGGCGATTATCCGGGAACCATCGCCGGGTGCCAGGGTTGTGTCGTCAGGTTTTCCAGATGGAAAGGAAAGACGATGCGCATGTTGACGATGGTCCTGACACTGTCGGCAATGGCATTGGCGCAACCCGCTTCCGCTCAACGCGCCGATCCGCAGCCGCCGCAAGCGACGCCCCCTGCCCAGGAGCCCATCCCCGGCCAGCCGCAGCCCGGCCAGGACGATGCCGCCCAGAACGTCACCAACATCGTCGTGGTGGCAATGGAGGACCTGCCCTCGGAAGTGAAGGCGCAGGCCGAAGCCATAGTCACCAGGACGACCGCCAAGGAACTGGCCAAGCTGCAGAACTCGGTCGACGCCTCGCCCGAGGCGACGTCGGTTCTGCATGCGAACGGACTGAATTCCTCGCAGGTCGTTGCCGCCAACATCGACGGTGACGGCACGCTGACGCTGATCATCCAGACGACGGCCTGACCTTTGGGGGCATGACCCAGCCGAACGGCGGCCGACGGGCCGCGGTTCGCCTTCGATCCTCACTCTTGCGGAGGCCGTCATGACCGAAGCCGCGGTCCGCAACTTCATGCTCAACTTCGGGCCGCAGCACCCGTCGGCGCATGGCGTGCTCAGGCTGGTGCTGGAACTGGACGGCGAGATCGTCGACCGCGCCGATCCGCATATCGGCCTGCTCCATCGCGGCACCGAGAAGCTCATCGAATACAAGAACTATCTGCAGGCCCTGCCTTATTTCGATCGGCTCGACTACGTCGCGCCGATGAACCAGGAGCATGCCTTCTGCCTTGCCGCTGAAAAGCTGCTCGAGCTGTCCGTTCCCCGGCGCGGCCAACTGATCCGCGTGCTGTTTTGCGAGATCGGGCGGCTCTTGTCGCATCTTCTCAACGTCACCACGCAGGCCATGGATATCGGCGCCCTGACGCCGCCGCTATGGGGTTTCGCCGAACGCGAGAAGCTGATGGTGTTTTATGAACGCGCCTCAGGCGCGCGTATGCACGCGAACTATTTCCGCGTCGGCGGCGTCCACCAGGACCTGCCGGAAAAGCTGCTCGACGACATCTGGGATTTCTGCGATCCGTTCCTGAAGGTCTGCGACAATCTCGAGGGCCTGCTCACCGACAACCGCATCTTCAAGCAGCGCAATGTCGATGTCGGCGTGATCTCGCTCGACGACGCCTGGGGCATGGGCTTCTCCGGCCCCATGGTGCGCGGCTCGGGCGCCGCCTGGGATCTGCGCAAGGCGCAGCCCTATGAATGCTATCCCGAAATGGATTTCGACATCCCCATCGGCAAGCACGGCGACTGTTACGATCGCTATCTGGTGCGCATGGAAGAGATGCGCCAGTCGGTGCGGATCATGCGGCAGTGCCTGGAAAAGCTGCGCTCATCCGATGGCCGGGGCCCGGTCGCGGTGCCCAACCAGAAGATCACGCCGCCGCCGCGCGCCACCATGAAGCGCTCGATGGAAGCGACCATCCATCATTTCAAGCTTTATACCGAAGGCCACCGCGTGCCGCCCGGAGAGGTCTATGCCGCGGTCGAGGCGCCGAAAGGCGAGTTCGGCGTCTATCTGGTCTCGGACGGCAGCAACATTCCCTATCGCTGCAAGATACGCGCGCCATCCTTCGCCCATCTCCAGGCGATGGATTTCCTGTCGCGCGGGCACATGGTGGCCGATGTCGCGGCGATCATCGGCTCGCTCGACATCGTGTTCGGCGAGATCGATCGCTGACGCGGAGGAGAGCCCGGCGCCTCTCCTTCGTCTGCGTCAACCAGCGAGCCCGAGGCGATCCCGCCGACGGAACCGCTCTAGCGCATGAACACCGCTCTCAGCCACGCGAGAATGCCGGCGCCCGGGGAGATCGCCGCGCGCACGCGCGAAGCCGCCCAGCGGGCCGGCATGTTGGCGCCGACATGGCAATGGCAGACGACTTCATGCAGCTGCCAGTCGCTCATTTCGAAGAAGCGCTTGGCTTCGCCGTAAGTGTCGTCCCGCAGGCCTTGCGCGCGGAAGATCGGATCCTCGAAAGCGATGGTGATCGCCGAGCCGTCGATACGCATTCTTTGGCGCACATCGGCTGAGGCGTATTCGGTGCCCGCCAGCGCCGTGAGGCGGCGGCCGGGATTTTGTTCAAGAAGCTGCGCCCAGCGCTCAAGGCGCTGACCGCGATTGGCGATGAGAGCCGGTGCTTCGGTATGAACGTCGGCAACGGCGTTGATCTGATCAAGGGTTTGGTGCTTCACGGCCGTCTCCTGTGTCGGCAGATGGCCCCCGTCCACAACGGGATTTAAGGCGCCGACCGACGCCGGCAAGAGCCGAAACAGGCAGGTGAAATCATTTGATCATTGTCTGCCGCCGTCGCGCGCCGCGATCGTGTTGGAACCATCCGCGGGCGTGGCCGTTCTGCCAGCTTGCGCCGCCGATCGCTCCAGACGAAGCGTCCGAATGCAGCGATCACCTCCATCAGTTCAGATCGGGCAGGACATCCCGGTTTTTGGGATTCGCAGCAGGCCTTGCCAAGGCATCGAACGGAAGGAAAACGCGATGGCCATTCTCCCCAATCCGGACCCATCTCCCACGCCCGTGCCCACGCCGCCGCCCATCCCGGAACCGAAACCGGTGCGCGAACCGGAGCCGGACCGGCTGCCCGACGAGGAGCCGATCCCCAATCCCGATGAGAATGACGCGCCGCCCAGGCATTCCGCAGCCAGGCGGCGCCGAATTTGAGCGACTCGCGGGAGGCGCCTGATGCGCCTCCCGCCTGATCATTCCCCGCGCATCGTCGCCTGGAAGGTCGGCAGGTGCTTCTTCTGCGCCTCGATCATGCGTTCGCGGTAGACGCCGTAGATGACGTCGGTGTCGTGCAGCGTCACGCCCGCAATGGTCGGCGAGGCGAAGACCGGCAGCTCGATGCCGCGCTTCGACAATTGCTCGGCCGTGCGGGCGAGCAACTCATGCGCCATGATCATCGCCAGCACCGTCGACGAGCCCGACACCGGGCGGCTCCAGCCTTCGATCGGCACCACCGCGTCCTCGATCGGCGAGCAGGTGTCGATGACGAGGTCGGCGGCGTCCGCCAGCCGCTTGCCGGAGGAATGCGTGGCTGGCTTGTCGAGATTGTTCTTGCTGGTGACCGCTACGACGAAGATGCCGCGCTTCTTGGCGTAGAGCGCGGTGTCGATACCCGAGGAATTGCGGCCGCTATGGCCGAAGATGATGATGGAATCGCCCGTGTTCAGCGGCTGATGGTCGAGGAACTTCTCGGCATATTTCTCGGTCCGCTCCAGCCACAAAAGCTCGCGCACGCCGCCGGCGCCGAGCACGTTGTGCCACATCACACGCGGGTCGGTCAGCGGATTGAAGCCGACGAAGCTGCCATAGCGCGGAAACATCTCCTGCGCCGGCAGCACCGAATGGCCCGAACCGTAGAGATGGACCAGCCCGCCGTTTTGCAGCGTGTCGGCGAAACGGCTCGCCGCCTGGCCGAAGGCTTCTTCATTGGCCTTCGATGCCTGTTCGAGGAGGGCGGCGAGACGGGGAATGTAGAGATCGGACACTTCGGTACTCCTGTTGATCGTGTCAGCTTCTGGTGTTTGGGAGACGGCCGGCGCGCAGCGTCGAGCGTATCTCGTAGCGGTCGCCGCGCATGATCGAGACGGTGAATTCGAACGGGCCGCGCTCGTCGATGGTGATGCGCTCGACGACGAAGGCGGGACTGCCCGCGGGCAGGTCGAGCAGCTCGGCGTCGGCGGCGCTGACCGCGCCGACGCGGTAGTTCTCGCGCGCCTCGGCCGGCACGATGCCGTACTGACGCTCCAGCGCCTCGTAGAGCGAGCCCTTGAGCAGGCCGGCATCGAGAAAGCCCGGCACGCGCGCGGCCGCCAGTTGCGCCGTCTGGATGCCGATCGGCTCGTTATTGCCGAGCCTCAATCGCCGGATCCGCACGACAGGGTCGCCCTCCTCGATCTCCAGCGCGCCGGCCGCCGCCGCACTCGCCGTCGTCAGGCTGCAGTCGAGCAGGCGCGAGCCGGCGACCACGCCGATATTGCCCATCTCCTGGGTGAAGGAGGTGAGCTCGCGCGTGCCGGCGACCAGCGTCGCCGAGCGCACGAAGGTGCCCCTCCCATGCTCGCGCCTGAGCAGTCCGCTTTCCTCAAGATTGCGCAGCGCGTGGCGAAGCGTGATGCGGCTGACGCCGAACAGCGCGCAGAGCCGGTCCTCGGCCGGGATCTGGTCGCCGGTCGCCCACTCGCCGCTCTTGACGATGGCGCGGATCGCCTCCTCGACCTGGTACCAGAGCGGCTCCGGTCGCCTGCGGTCCGGCTGCTGAAAGCTCGCTTCGCTCATCGGATCTGTCTCCACCCGCTTCCCGCCTGTCCGGCAAGCGCAGCACCGACCAGGCCGGCGCGGGAGCCGAACAATCCAGGTCTAAGTTCGATGCCGCGCAGATGCGGCGGCAATTGACGCCGTAGCGCCGCAAGCAAAGGCGGCGCGATCACATCCAGCGCATCGGCCAGGCCGCCCGAGACCAGGATGACTCCTGGATCGAGCAACCCGACCGCGCCGGCCAGCGCCGTGCCGAGTTGGCGCGCCGGCACCTCGAGCAGGGTCTGCGCGGCAAGCTGGCCTGCTTTGGCGGCGGCGATCAGCTGGCGGCTGTCGGCCAGTCCGATCTGTGCGGCAAGGGCGTCCAGTGCACGGCCGGAGGCGACACGTTCCAGCCAGCCGCTGCGATCCTCGCCGTGGTCCCTGACGTCGGCGCTGGCCCAGCCGAAGGAGCAGGCGCCGCCATGCGCGCCGGCGACGATGCCGCCATTGGCCAGCACCGCCGAGCCGATGCCTGTCCCGATGGCCAGCAGGATCACGTCGGAGACGCCCTTGGCCGCGCCTTGCGCCGCTTCCGCCAGCAGCGCGATCTGCGCGTCATTGCCGACCGCCACGCGAAGGTCGGGAAACAGCGCCGCGACGTCGACGCCGTCGAGCCAGGGCAGATTCGGTATCCAGCGGCATGCGGAGCCCTCGACAAGTCCCGGCACGGCCAGCCCGAGCGCTTCAGCCTCGCCTGCGGCCGCAAGCGTGCGGACGCGCGTCACGAACGCGTCGAGGCTCGCCGGCGCCGACTCACGGACCTGGGGCACAAGGACGCCGATATCGCCCGTATGGATCGCGGCGCGCAGATTGGTGCCGCCGAGATCGATGGCGAGAACCCGTGTCATGTATGGCGGCTCCGGTCAGCATTTTTTCAGATGTCATTATAACGACATGATGCCGCTCGCAAGAGCCGCAAAGACGTCGACAGCTGCTTATTGATCGGTGATCGGCTAGGAAACCGCATCTTATCCTGCTGATCTATTTACATAATCTGAATGGATCGACGTCATCTAGTTTTTCATCTGCAAACGTGCTCCGAACCTTCGCGCGGAAGGGGGCTTGCGCCTTTGCTCAAAGTTGTCATAACGTCATCCACTCTGGTCATCGCTTATGTGGAGGACGCCGATGTCGCTTGCCTGGATCTCGAAGCTTGGATTCGCCGCGGGGCTTATTGCGCTGCCCGCGACCGGCTGGGCGCAATCGGTCAACATCTCCTACCTGACGCATTGGTCGCCGGAGACGGTGGCGCTGCTTGAAGCGGCGGCCAAGGATTTTTCCAAGGAGCACCCGGATGTCGCCGTCACCGTGCGTGCGGTTCCCTTCGGCGATCTCTTGACCACGTTGCGCTCGCAGGGCGGCTCGTCCGATGGTCCGACGATCGGCGGCATCTACGATCTGTGGCTGCCGGAACTGGCAAAGGACAAGCTCGTCGCCCCCGCTCCCGATGCGGTGGCAGCCGAGGTGAAGAGCGCCTGGCCGGCGGGCGTCGTCAGCGCCGCCTCGGTCGGCGGGACGCTCTACGGCATTCCGAACGAGATCGACGTCTACGCGCTGAACTACAACAAGGAACTGTTCAAGGAAGCGGGCATCGCCGCACCGCCCAAGACCTGGGCCGAACTCAAGGATGCCGCCGCGAAGCTGACCGACAAGGCCAAGGGCCAGCAGGGCTTCGGCATGATCAACTCATGGGCGGCGGGGGTGGTCCATCCTTTCGCCTCGCTGCTCGTCTCCAATGGTGGCAACCTGGTCAAGGACGGCAAGCCGGCGCTGGACAGTCCCCAGGCCGGCGAAACCTTCGCGCTCTATGAAGACTTGATAAAGTCCGGCGCGAGCAATCCGGCGATGGCAACGGCGGACGCCAACACCACGGGCCCGTTCCTCGACAATTTCGTCTCCGGCAAGACCGGCATGATCATCATGGCCAACTGGTGGGAAAGCGCGCTCAAGACCGGCATGGGCGACAAGTTCGCAAACATCGCCACCGCTCCCATCCCTGTCGGCCCAAGCGGCGACAAGCCGCATTCGATCTCCTATTCCTGGATGACCGTCGTCAACGTCAAGGCGGGCGAGGCCGAGCAGAAGGCGGCCTGGGAGTTCCTCGCCTGGCTGAACAGCCCGAAGTCGGGCAAGAACGGCGCCTCGGCCATGTCCGACATATTGATGTCGATGGGCATCCTGCCGTCACGCACCTCCGACATCGAAGCGCATAAGGACAAGCTCGGCTCCGAATTCCTGTCCGGCTACGTCTCGGTGCTTGCCGATGCGCGCCCCTTCCCCGTCGTGCTCGGCGGCCAGGAATTTTCGGAATCCCTGCAGCAGACGCTCGAGGCGTTGCAGTACGGCCAGGTCTCGGCCAAGGATGCGCAGGCGAATGCGCAGGCCGACGCCACGTCGATCCTGGAGCGCGCGGCGAAATAAGCTCGGGTCTTTGACCCGGAGCCATCGGAAGCAGGTGAATGGCCAAAGCTTTTCGTGCCTCGGCGGGCATCATGCTTGCGCCCGCCGTGACATTGATCGGCGTGTTCGTGCTGCTGCCGATGCTCCTGACCGTGTGGCTGTCCTTCCAGGACTGGTCGACGCAGACGCCCTTTTCCGACGCGAGCTTCGTCGGGCTTGGCAATTTCCACGAGATCTTCGGCCCCACCTCGGTCGGCCGCGATTTCAAGACGGCCCTGCTCAACACCACGATCTACACCGCGCTGTCCGTCGTTCTCATCCTGCCGCTATCGGTCGTCTTCGGACTGCTGGTCTACCAGCGCGACGTCGCCGGCGGCACGGCGCTGCGCACGGTGCTGTTTTCGACCTACATGGTGCCGATGATCGCGGTCGCGCTGGTCTGGTCGAAGCTTTATTCGCCAAGCGAAGGACCGCTCAACCAGCTGCTCGGCCTGGCCGGCATCGGTCCGCAGCCCTGGCTCTCCTCGCCGCGCTCGGCGCTGATCTCGATCGTGCTACTCAATGTCTGGCAGCAGGTCGGCTATTTCACGGTGCTCGCCATCGCCGGCCTGACGCAGATCCCGGGCAGCCTCTATGAGGCGGCGACGCTCGACGGCGCCAATGGACGCGAGCAGTTCCGCTTCATAACCCTGCCCTTGCTTCGCCGCACGCTTCTGTTCAGCGCGGTCATTGCCATCATCAATGCGGTGCAGGTATTCGAGCCGGTGGCGCTGATCACCCAAGGCGGACCGGTCGGCTCGACCAACGTGCTCACCTACCACATCCGCCGCGTCGGCATCGAGCGCGCGCAGGGCGGGCTGGGCTCGGCCATGGCGGTGATGCTGATGCTGTCGCTGATCGTCTGCGTCTCGGCGCTGTTTGCCTTTGCCAATCGCAAGGACAGCGAATGAGCGCTCCAACCCGATCGCTCACCCGCAAGCGCCCTTCGGGCCGCAAGGCGCTGCTCGCGACCGCAATGCTTCTGGTCGCCGTCGCCTCCGCCTTCCCGCTGGCCTGGATGGTTCTCTCCAGCCTGAAGACGCCGGCCGAGACCATGCAGGTGCCGCCGGTCTGGATCCCGCATACGCCGACCCTGGAGGCCTATGGCAAGGTCGCCGGCGTGATCAATGTCGGACGCTCGATGTGGAATTCCTTGGTCATCGCCACGATCACCACCGCCGGCATCCTGGTCACCAGCATGATGGCCGGTTACGCCTTCGCCAAATATTCCTTCCCCGGCCGCTCGCTGCTCTTCTCGCTGCTGATCGCCACCATGTTCCTGCCGCCGATCGTGACGCTGATCCCGCTCTACCGCATGGTCGGCTCGATCGGGCTGAACGCCAGCCTCGCCGGCATCATCGTGCCCAACCTCGCCAACGCCTTCGGCATCTTCCTGATGCGCCAGTTCATCGCCGGCGTGCCGGACGAGTTGATCGACGCCGCCCGCATGGATGGCGCTTCCGAGCTGCTCATCCTGTTCAAGATCGTGGCGCCGAGCGTGGCGCCGGCCATCGCGGCGCTGGCTCTGTTCGCCTTCGTCTATCACTGGAACAGCTATCTGTGGCCGCTGACCGTGCTGCAGGGCAATGCCGACGCCTATCCGATCGTCATCAGCCTGAGCCGGCTGCTCAGCTACAACCGCGGCGCCGTCAACACCGGCCTGGTGATGGCCGGCGCAACGCTCGCCGTGCTGCCGCCGCTCATCCTCTTCGTCTTCCTGCAGCGCTTCTTTGTCGATTCGATCGTGGGCTCGGCAATCAAGGGGTAGCTTGCGAGAGTCGCTCAGCCAGCCTCATCGACATTCGGCAATTCAAGCGCGGAACGCAGTAAGCCGCGATCCCGGCGGTAGAGAGTAGAATATGTGATCGGCTCCAACAAATCGGCGTGAGGCCGGAAATCCGCGATGCGCTTGTTGAAGGGTATGGTCCCGCAGCCTGGAACCAGACAATCCCGATTTCCCTTCGGACAGCGGTTGAAGGAGCAAAGCCGGCCAAGGTAACGGTCAGTGCCGGGCTCGAACAGGAAGACGTCGAGCTGATGGTCAGCGACACTGATGCCAAGCCCGGCCTCGAACGCCTGCCGCAGCGCCGCGGCGCCCTTACGGCGCAACTCGCCAAGCCGGTGTTGCGAGTCGACCCAGACAGCGAGGTCGAGGTCGCTGCATTCATGCCAAACTTCGATACGCGCGCGGCGGAAGTCGCTGAACCTCGGAATCTCCTTCCAGAGTGGTTTTGCCACTGATCCTATGACAGCGATCGCCTCGATCTCGGGGAACGCCATCCAGGACTGCGTGACGACATCGGCCGCTTGGCGGAATTCGCGCTGGCGCCGCAGGAGGTAACGGTTATGCTCTTCGATCTGCGCGCGCTTCATGGTTAACCGAGGCAGCTTCATCAAACTGCGTTTGCGGCCATCGGAGACTGAGTTCGGCAAAGCCGTCAAGAGTGCGACTGTCCTCACCCAAACCGCGCCGGCGTCCAAGCCCCACCAGCCGCGTTCGACTCCACCGCCGCGGCGACGAACTTCACGCCGCGCGCGCCGTCGACAACGTCGGGCACTTGTGCTGCCCGCGCGACATCGACCGCACCACCCGCGCGATGCGCGCGGATGATGTCCGCTGCGTCGCGGTAGAAATTGGCGAAGGCCTCGATATAGCCCTCGGGATGCGCCGCCGGCATGCGCGAGACGCGCCGGGCTTCCGCCGTCGAGTCGTGGCCGCCGCGCACCAGCGTGCGGGTTTCCTCGCCATAAGGCGAGAAGCGCAGTTCCTCCGGCCGCGATCCAAACCATTCGAGCCCGGCCTTCTCGCCATAGATGCGCACCGAAAGGTCGTTGTAGTGGCCGGGCGAGGTCTGGCTGGCGAGGATCGTGCCGCGCGCCCCGCCCGCCCAGCGCAGCAGCACATGCGCGTTGTCGTCGAGCCGCCGTCCCGGCACGGCGGTGAAGAGGTCGGCGGAAACCGCCTCGGCCTCGAAGCCGGAGACGAAGCTTGCCAGGTTAAAAGCATGCACGCCGATATCGGCGAGCACCGCCGACTGCCCGGCGCGCGCCGGATCGGTGCGCCATTCCGCCTGCTTCTGGCCCTCGGCGTCGATCGGCCTGGCTAGCCAATCCTGGATGTAGGCGCCATGCACCGAAACGATGCGGCCGAGCTCGCCCGCCGCCACCATTTCGCGCGCCTGGCGGACCATGGCGTAGCCGGTATTGTTGAACGTGACGACGAAGCGGCGCTGCTTCGCTTTTGTCAGCGCCACCAGCGCCTCCGCCTCGGCAAGCGTCGTCGACAGCGGCTTGTCGCAAATGACGTCTATGCCGGCCTCGAGGAACGCCGTGGCGATCGGCGCGTGCAGATGGTTGGGCGTGACGATGACGACCGCCTCGATGCCGTCGGCCCGCGCCGCTTCTGCCTTCGCCATGGCGCGGTAGTCGGCATAGCTGCGCTCCGGCGCGATGCCGATCTCCGCGGCGGAGGCGGCTGCGTTCTCCGGATCGGAGGACAGCGCACCGGCGACCAGCGCGATCTGGTCGTCGAGCCGCATCGCCAGCCGGTGCACGGCGCCGATGAAGGCGTTGCGGCCGCCTCCGACCATGCCGACCCGCAGGCGTTGACGCGAGGTTCCGTCGGCAGTTGCATAGACCATGACTGCGATTCTCCCAAGGTTCGGCATGCCGGCCGGCGCGGATGTTTTCGAAATGATATTTCTATTTTTTGTTTTGTAAAACGATTGTGCCGCGTTAGCTTTTTAACCCTAGGGACCAGGCGATCGGGCGCTTCCGGAGGACAGGATCCGATGACGCATCCGACGGTTGGGTCACGATGAGGCATATTTCTATGAGCGGCCATCGCGGAGCGGCTGACGAACCGTTCACAGATAGTCTGGAGACGGCGGCAAGAAAACGGAGCCGTTCGCTGGCAGCACTTGGCTACACGAAACCGCAAACCTACGAGGAATTGCGGGCGGTGCTTGCGTCGGGGACCGTGCATTTCCCAAAACGGCTTCGCCAGGTGGCGATCTTCCTCTGGCAGAACCCGAGCGAGGTGGCGCTTGGCACGATCGCGCAGGTGGCGGACCAGGCCGGCGTGCAGCCTTCGACCCTGGTGCGCTTCGCCCAGATCTTCGGCTATTCGGGCTTTTCCGATTTCCAGCTCCTGTTCAAGGACCGCATGAAGGGCTCCTGGCCGGACACGCAAGGCGGCCAGGACAAGGCCGCGGAGCCGAACGCCAACCTGCATTTTCTCAACGGCATGGTCGGTGCCTGCCAGGCCTCGCTCGGCCGCATCGGCAACGATCTCGATATCGCCGCTTTCGAGACGATGGTCGATCATCTGGCGGCGGCGGAGCTGATCTATGTCATCGGCAGCAAGCGCGCCTTCCCCGTCACCACCTATCTGTCGCTGACGCTCTCGCAGCAGGGCGTGCGCAACGTGCTGGTCGACAATGTCGGCTCGACCGCGCTCGACCAGGTCGGCTGCATCACGCCGCGCGACGCGGTGCTGGCCGTCTCCTTCAGCCCCTACAACTCGATCACGCCCGACCTCGTCGCCGTGGCGCATGAGCGCAAGGCGCGCATTCTCACCATCACCGACAGCACCTTTTCGCCGTTGGCAAAACTCTCCGACACCTGGCTGGAAGTGGTCGAGCAGGACTTTGGCGGTTTCCGCTCGCTCGCCGCCTCGCTCGCGGTCGGCATGGCATTGGTCCACGGCGTCGTCGCGCAGCGGACAGGCTGACAAGAGCAATTCCAGGAAAAGTGTGAGCGGTTTTCCGTCCGGAATTGCGAAAGGCAGGCAGATAGGCCGTTCACCGGTTGCATGAAAACGGCGAACCGCTCTCGCACGATTGACTAAAGAGAACCGTCGTTCCATATTTGAAAAAATGGAAACTTTGTTCCGGGAAGAGGAATGGAGGTTCGTCTCGACGGCAAGGTGGTGCTGGTCACCGGCGCGACGCAAGGCATCGGCCGGGCGATCGCCGAAACGCTTGCGCGCTCCAGCGCCGCCGGATTGCTGATCACCGGGCGGGACCAGAAGCGCGGCAATGCTGTCACCGCCGAACTCTCGGCCATGGGCACTCCCGCCGCCTTCGCTGCTGCCGATCTCGGTGATCCCAAGGCCCCGGTGCGGCTGGCGCAAGCCTGCATCGAGCACTTCGGTCGCATCGACGGCTTGGTCAACGCCGCCGGCCTGACCGACCGCGCTTCTTTCGTCGATGGCACGCTCGACAACTGGGCGGCGCTTTTTGCCGTCAACGCCCGCGCGCCTTTCTTCCTGATGCAGGCGGCAATCGCCGATATGAAGAAACGCGGGCAGGGCGGCTCGATCGTCAACATCCTGTCGATCAACGCGCATTGCGGCTCGCCGGAGCTCGCCGTTTATTCCGCCACCAAGGGCGCGCTGGCGACGCTGACCAAGAACGCCGCCAACGCCCACCGCTTCGACCGCATCCGCGTCAACGGCATCAATGTCGGCTGGACCGACACCCCGGCCGAGCGCGTCATGCAGGCCGAGACGCTCGGCCACGGTCCGGGCTGGCTCGACGCGGCCAATGCGACGCAACCCTTCGGCCGGCTTTTCTCCGTGACCGACATCGCCAATCTTGCCGTCTTCCTGCTTTCCGACGCGGCGGGCCCTATGACCGGCGCGCTGATCGACCAGGAGCAATGGGTGATCGGAGCCAATCGGTGAGCGCCGAGAAGCTCAGCCCTGCCCTGCTCGGCCGATTGCCGTTAGAGGTCCGCAAGCCGGCTTACGACCGCGCTGCGCTGAAGCCAGGCATCGCCCATATCGGCGTCGGCGCCTTCCACCGTTGCCATCAGGCCGAATACACCGACGATCTTCTGGCGAAGGATTTCGACCGCTGGGGACTGGTCGGCATCAACATTCGCCCTCCCCTGCTGGCCGGCACGCTGGGGCGCCAGGACGGTCTCTACACGCGGCTCATCCGCCAGAACGACGAGGTCGAGGCGCGCGTCATCGGCAGCATCGTTCGCGTCGTCGACAGCCAGGACAGCGCGGCGCCGGCGCTGGATGTGCTCGCCTCGCCCGACATCGCGACGGTCACCATGACGGTGACCGAGAAAGGCTATTGCCACATCCCCTCGAGCGGCGCGCTCGACCTCGACCATCCTGACATCGCGCACGACCTCGCCAATCCCGAGGCGCCGCGCAGCGTGCCCGGCATCCTGGCGCGCGCGCTGGAATTGCGCATGGCCACGCATGGCAGGCCGGTGACGCTGCTCTCCTGCGACAACATCCCGACCAACGGCGTCATCCTTGGCAATGTCGTACGCAAATTCGCCGAACGGCGCGGCGGCAAGCTGGCGGACTGGATCGAAGCCAATGTCGCCTTCCCCTCGGCCATGGTCGACCGCATCGCGCCGGCGACGACCGAGGCCGATATCGACACCGTCGAGCAGCGCTTCGGCTACCGCGACGGCGCCGTCGTCGTCGGCGAGCGCTTCCGCCAATGGGTAATCGAGAACCGCTTCGCCGGCCGCGTGCCGCGCTGGGATCTTGTCGGCGCGACCTTCGTCGACGACGTGACGCCATTCGAACACCTCAAGATGCGCGTGCTGAACGGCGCCCAGACGACGCTCAGCTATCTCGGCGTTCTGGGCGGCTTCGAGCACACGTTCGAGACGATTGCCGACCCGCTTCTGGCCCGTTTCGTCCGCCGCATGCTCACCGAGGAAACACTGCCGACGCTGATGCCCGTGCCCGGCATCGCGCCGGCCGCCTATGTCGAGCAGAGTCTGTCGCGCCTCACCAACACGGCGATACACCATCGCAACCACCAGATCGCCACCGACGGCTCGCAGAAGATCGTGCAGCGCCTGCTCAACCCGATCCGCGATCGGCTGGCGAAGGGCGAGGGCATTGCGCTCCTCTCGGTGCCGGTCGCCGGCTGGATGGCTTATCTGATCAAGGCTTCTTCCCGCTTCGGCCGCGCCTGGCAGGTGTCCGATCCCTTTGCCGACAGGATTGCCGCCATTGCCGACCGCATCGGTGCGGACAGCAAAGGGCTCGTCGATTCGATCCTCGCCATCGATGCTATCTTCAACCCGTCCTTGGCCGCCAACGCGACATTCCGGGCGCATATCATCGCCGCGCTTGATGGTTTGCTTTCAGGCGATCCGATGGGCTTTGTCGGACAGGTCTGCGCTGGGCCAACCGATGCGCGGTTGAAGCAGCCGGCGCGATCTGCATAGTTAGCAACCGGGAGGGATCATGAAGCTTGGACTGCTGACAGCACCATTCCCCGACACGCCGCTCGGCGAAGTCGCCGACTGGGCGTGCTCGGCCGGCTTCGAGGCGCTGGAAATCGCCTGCTGGCCGAAGACTTCCGGCGCCAGCCGCCGCTACGCCGGCACCAGCCATATCGACGTGGACGTCCCGGCCGCTGAGGCCAAGGACATCGCCGACGAGTTCGCCGGCAAGGGCCTGGCCATCTCGGGTCTCGGCTTCTATCCCAATCCGCTCCATCCCGACCAAGCGCATCGCGAAGCAGTGATCGACCATCTGAAGAAGGTGATCGTGCTTGCCAGCCGCATGGGCGTGCCGCTCGTCAACACCTTCTGCGGCGGTGACGCTTCGAAGACTATCGACGCCAACTGGGAAGATGCGCAGAAAATCTGGCCGGCGATCATCGCCCATGCCCGCGAGCATGGCGTAAAACTCGCCTTCGAGAACTGCCCGATGATCTTCAGCTATGACGAATGGCCGGGCGGGCACAACATCGCCTACTCGCCCTATGTCTGGCGCCGCATCCTGGAATCCTGGGGCGGCGATGTCGGCATGAACTTCGATCCCTCGCATCTCGTCTGGCAGATGATCAACAAGGAGCGCTTCATCCGCGAGTTCGGCGCAAACATGCTGCATGTGCATGCCAAGGATCTGATGATTGATCATGATGGTTTGTACGAGCGCGGAATCCTTTCCGCTGGCATAGGCTGGCAGGTGCCGCGCATGCCGGGGCTTGGGGATATCGACTGGAGCAGGATTTTTTCGGGCCTCTACCGGGCCGGCTATGACGGACCGGTCGTCATCGAGCATGAGGACCGGCGCTTCGAGGGGACGGATGAAAAGGTCAAGCGCGGCTTCCTGCTGGCCCGCGACGTGCTGCGCCCCTTCATCAAATGACGAAAGCTTGGCTCCGACTGAATCAGAGCCTGGAACCGAACTGAAAAGATCAATGTGGAGGAGTACTGAAATGAAAAGACATCTGACCGTGGCCTCGCTCCTTGCCGGCGCCGCGCTGCTTGCCTCGGCGGGCGCCTCGGCCGCCGCCGGCAAGTACACGATCGGCATTTCCAACACTGTGCAGGGCAATGGCTGGCGCGAGGAAATGATCTGTGCGATGAAGGCGCAGGCGCTCGCTTCGGGCGAAGTGGCGAAGCTCAACATCGCCCACCGCAACACCGACGCTGCCGGTCAGTTGGAAGACATCCGCAACCTGATCAGCGCCAAGGTCGACGCCATCGTCGTCAACCCGGCCGATCCGGCCGGCATCAAGGCCGGCCTCGAGGAAGCCACCAAGGCAGGCATCGTCGTCGTCGCCGTCGACCAGGCGGTAACCGAGCCGTCCGCCTACATCATCTCCAACAACCAGGAACAATATGCCTATCTCGGCGCCAAGTGGCTGTTCCAGCAGATGGGCGGCAAGGGTGAGGTGCTCTACATGCGCGGCGCCGCCGGCGCTTCGGCCGACTCGGATCGCGACAAAGGCTTCAAGAAGGCGCTCGCCGAATTCCCAGACGTGAAGGTCGCGCAGGAAGTCTTCACCGGCTGGCAGCAGGATCAGGCCAAGCAGCAGATCCTGTCCTTCCTCGCCACCGGCACCCCGATCAACGGTATCTGGACCTCGGGCATCGACAACGTCATCGTCGATGCGCTGGTCGAGCAGCAGGCGCCGATGGTGCCTGTGGTCGGCGCCGACAATGCCGGCTTCGTCGGTCAGTTGAGCTCGGTCAAGGGTCTGGTGGGCGCGGCCGTCACCAATCCCGGTTCGATCGGCGGCGCCGGCGTGACGCTGGCGCTGCAGATCCTCGACGGCAAGAAGCCGGCGCAGCAGACCGTCCTGGTCGAGCCGCAGCTTTGGGAAAACGCCACCGACGAAGGCAAGGCCAAGCTGAAGAGCGTCGTCGACCCCTCGCTCAGCCCCGAATGGCCTGTCTCGATCTCGATCCCGGATTGGACGACCTACACCAAGGATCAGATCATCGCCTGCAAGGGACCGGGCGAATAAGCGACGAAACCCTCTTCTGCCTTCTCCCCTTGTGGGAGAAGGTGGATCGGCGCGTAGCGCCGAGACGGATGAGGGGTATTCCAGGGAACGCCAACGTCTCACTCCGCTGGAGCACCCCTCATCCGTCGCCTTCGGCGACACCTTCTCCCACAAGAGGAGGTCAGCCGCGGCCTGCATCGGTTTTTGGAACGAGAACCACACCATTTGACAACAAACCCGTTGCCGCAAAGCCCTCTCCTCGACGCCACCGGCGTAGCGAAGAACTATGGTGCAGTTGCCGCGCTGCGTAACGCCTCGCTGTCCGTGCTGCCGGGCGAGGTGCACGCGCTGATGGGCGCCAATGGCGCCGGCAAGTCGACGCTGGTGAAGATCCTGACGGGGGCGATCAAGGCGGACGCCGGGCGCATCCTGATCCGCGGCCAGCAGCTCGATGTCCGCTCGCCCGCCGCCGCCCGCCGCGCCGGCCTGCTGCCGGTCTACCAGGAACCTTCGCTGATCCCCGACCTCGATGTCCTATCCAATCTGCGGCTCACCGGCACGCCGGTCGAGCCGTTCCGCGCCTGGGTGCGCGAGCTCGGCATTCCCGACCTCGATATCCGCGAGACGGCGCGTCATATCCCCTTGGCCATCCTGCGCGTGCTCGACTTGGCGCGCGCGCTCGCCGTCGAACCCGACGTGCTTCTTCTCGACGAGATGACCGCGGCGCTACCGGCGAACCTCGCTGAGAAAGTGCTGGAAGTCGTGCGCCGCCAGGGCGACGCCGGCCGTTCCGTCATCTTCATCTCGCACCGTTTCGTCGAGATCTCCGCGCTCTGCGACCGCGCCACCGTGCTGCGCGACGGCGCAACCGTCGGCGTCGTCGACATTGAGCCCGGCATCGAGGAAAGAATAGTCGAGATGATGCTCGGCACCCGCATCGAGAAGACGCGCGTCGCCGCGCGCGCAGCCAGTGAGATGGCAGGCGCCGGCGGCGGTCGTCCGCGATTGTCGGTCCGCAACCTGCAGCTAGGCACCAAGCTCAACGACGTCTCCTTCGATCTCGCCAATGGCGAGGTCGCCGGCGTCTTTGCACTCGAAGGTCAGGGCCAGGACGAGCTCTTCGCCGCGCTTGCCGGCTCGATCCGTCCGACCGGCGGCAGCATCGACGTCGACGGCGCGCCGGTCAAATTCTCGCATCCGGGCGACGCCATCCAGGCCGGCATCGCCTATGTGCCGGGCGACCGCGCCGAGGCCTTGGCCATGCAGCGTTCGGTGCGCGAGAACATCGCGCTGCCCTTCAGCGCGGCGCCGCGCAAATGGGGCCCGATCCGCATGCGCCGCGAGCAGGTGGTGGTTTCCGGCGCCATCGGCAGGTTGCAGATCGATACCCGCGCCCAGGGCGAAGTGCAGCGCCTGTCCGGCGGCAACCAGCAGAAGGTGACCATCGCTCGCTGGATCGCCGCCAACGCTCGCACCATCCTTTGCTTCGACGCGACGCGCGGCATCGATGTCGGCACCAAGCAGGAGATCTACAAGCTGCTGCGCGAGCTCGCCGGCCAGGGTAAGTCGGTGCTGTTCTACACATCCGAGATGGAAGAGGTGCAGCGTGTCTGCGACCGCGTCATCGTCATCTTCGGCGGCCGCGTCGTCGACACTTTCCCGGTCGAAGAAGCCGACGAAGCGGCATTGATGCGGGCCGCCTACGGCCTGCCGCGCGGCGCCAGGGCGGATGTCGGCATCCTTGCCGAGGTCAAACCCGGTTCCAGCGCCGAGGCCGCGTCATGAGCCGCTTCTTGCGAAACCAAGGCTGGGTGGCAGGCCTGTTCGCCCTGCTGATCTTTGTCTTCGTCGTCACCAAGCTGATCCAGCCGGGCTATGGCAGCGGCGACTTCGGTTCCCTGGCGCGGGCGGTTCTGCCTTACGCCTTTGCCGTCGCGGCCCAGACCGTCGTCGTCATCGCCGGCGGCATCGATCTGTCGGTCGCCGCCATGATGGCGCTGACCAGCGTGACCGCTGCCTCGATGATGAACGGCGCCAGCGAGGAATATGCATTGTTCGTCGTGCCCTTTGTGCTGGCCATGGGGCTGGTGCTCGGCGCGCTGAACGGCGTGCTTATCGTCGTCACGCGGGTGCCCGACATTGTCGTCACCTTGGCCATGCTGTTCGTGCTGCAGGGCGCGGCGCTGCTGGTGCTTGGTGCTCCCGGCGGCGCCGCCGCCGAGTGGCTGAAGGCCAGCGTCATCGGCACCGCGCCCATCCCCGGCCTGCCGGACTGGGCCGACGCCTGGGTGCCGAAAGCCCTGGTGCTGCTCGTCGTCTGCCTCTGCATCGTGTGGATTCCGCTCAGGCGCTCGCGGCTTGGCCTCTCCATCTATGCCATCGGCAGCGACGAACTCGCCGCCTTTCGCAGCGGCGTGCCGGTGGCGCGCACCAGGATCGTCGCCTATGCGCTCTCCGGCCTGTTCGCCGCGATGGGCGGATTGTCTCTCACCATCAGCACCGGCATTGGCGCGCCCATTCCCGGGCCTTATCTGCTCGCCAGCGTCGCCGCCGTCGTGCTGGGCGGCGTCGCGCTCGGCGGCGGCAAGGGCGGCCTGCTCGGGCCGATCATCGCCGTCTTCGTGCTGCGGCTGGTGCGCACCGATCTGACGCTTCTGGCCATCGATCCGAACGTTACCGCCATCATCGAAGGCGCGATCATGGTCGCGGTCGTGATGTTCGGCGCCTTCATCACCATCCGCGGCCGTCCGGTGGGAGCAACGCCATGACCGACATCGCGACCATGCCCCAGCCGGTCTCGTTCGGCCGCCGCTTGAAGCGCTTCATGGCGGACCGGCCGCTCATCCCGCTGATCATCCTTTTGATCGTCCTCGTGGCGATCCTGCAGGTCCTGCGTCCGGGCATCGTCAACGAGCGCTGGATCGCCAACACGGCGAAATTCGCCATCCCGCTGGCGATCCTCGCCGGCTGCCAGACCATGACCATGCTGACCGGCGGCATCGACCTTTCGGTCGGCACCGTGGCGACGATGAGCGCCTTCATCATGGCGACGCAAATCGTCAACCAGGATCCGGCGGTGGCTTTCCTGCTGGCCATGCTGCCCGCCGTGCTGATCGGCCTCGTCAACGGCATCGGCGTCGGCGTGTTTCGGGTGCATCCGCTGATCATGACGCTGGGCACCAGCCTGATAGGCACCGGTTTCCTGCAGGTCTACCAGCGCACCGTCATCGCGTCCGGCGCCAGGATTCCCGATTTCCTCAACTGGCTGGGCACCGGCCTCACCTACGGCTTTCCCAACGCGCTCTTCCTGTTCGTGCCGGTGGCGGTGCTGATCGTCTTTATGCTGAACCGCACCGGCTTCGGCCGCCTGCTCTATGCCGTCGGCGACAACGAACGCGCCGCGCGCCTGTCAGGCGTCCGCTACTGGCAGGTGATCACGGCGCTCTATGTCCTCTCCAGCCTGCTCGCCGGCATCACCGGCCTGCTCTATATCGGCCTGATCAAGGCGCCCTCGCTGTCGCTCGCCGAGCCGCTGGTGCTGCCTTCGGTGGCGGCAGCCGTCATCGGCGGCACCTCGATCTTCGGCGGTCGCGGCGGCTACACCGGCACCATCGTCGGCGCGCTGATCCTGACGGTGCTGACGACGCTGCTCACCATCCTGCAGATGCCCGAAGGCGGCCGCCGCATTTTGTTCGGTTTCATCGTGCTGTTCGTGACGGCGGCGTATTTGAGGATCATCGAGGATCGGTAGTATTTGAGCTAAGGCATGTCGCGCAAAAGTGTGCAGCGGTTTTGCGGCAACGACATGCACAAAATAAGCGGCTCATCCCTGTCGCATCGGAGAGGCACCCTTATGGCCGAGCGTTCGCGTGCTGCTGCAAACAGTCCCGCCGACGATGACCCTCGTCTTGCGTTCATCTATCAGGAGGCGGTGAGAGGTCTCACCCATCAGCAGACCGTGGTGGAGAACATGAGCACCCGCGCCGGCAGCCTGATCTTCGCCACAGCATTCGCGAACTCGCTGCTCGGCGGCGCGGCCCTTTCCGACGGGCTCGGGCTTTGGGAATGGATTGCGGTGTCGCTGCTGTTCAGCATCGGCGGGCTCATCGTCTTCATGCTTTGGCCTTACCACCAATACTCATTCCGCTTCGATCCGGAAGAACTGCTGCATCAATATGTCGATGGCGACGGGCCGGCATCGATGTCGGCGATGCACCGCGCCCTTGCTCTTCGCATCAAGGCGGACATGGCCGCCAACTGGCGAATCATCCAGCGCCTGCGGGTGGCTCTGCAGATCGCGCTGCTCTTTCTGTTGCTCGACATTCTGGCATGGCTCTTGGCGATCGCGGGCGTCTGAGCCAAAACCGCGCTGTAGCCTTATGCGGGACCAGTGCAGAAAGACCCGGAGTAGAACGTTTCGATGCCGGCGACGGCGACACGCATGGTTTACTCGGCAGCCTGCACACGGCGGGCGTCGATGATCGCCCTGATCTCCGAGCGGCATGAGCCGCAATTGGTGCCCGCGCGCAGTGTCGAGCCGATCGCTTCGAGGCTGTCGCATCCCGCGGCGACCGCCGAAGCGAGCTGGTTGGCGCCGACATGGAAGCAGGCGCACACGACGCGCCCGATCGCAGGCATGGGCACTGGCGAGCGACCGGACAGAAGCGCGTGCCGGTCTGTAGCCGAGAGCGGCTGGCGCGTGGCGAGCAGCGACACCAGCCAGTCCCGCATGGGCAACTGGTCCGGAGCGGCGACCAGCAGGGCTTCGGCCATGGCGCCGCCTTCGTCGATGGCGGCTGCGCGATAGGCGAGCCCGCGACGGTCGGTGTATTCCAGGAGCTGATCCCGTCGCTGCGCGCCGAGCAGCTTGCGCGCCAGGAGAATGCCCTGGTCCGGCGGCTCGGTTCCGGTGAGCTCGTAAATCCATCCGCCCTCGACAGCATGCCGGCTCCAGTGAACGAAACCGGTCGGCCTGAGATCGCGCCGCGTGATGAGCACACCCGCCCAGCCAGCCTCTTCCCGCGCGATCCTGGCGGGGACATGCTTGAGCTCCGGCTGGCCGGAATGCGGATCGGTGACCGGCGAGGACAAGAGGCCGGCTGCTGCCCTGGCCGCGAACTGGCCGCTCCAATGCATGGGCATGAAGGCTTGGCCGCGCCGCTGTGCGTCGGCCACGCGCACCCTGGCGCGGACGAAGCCGAAGCGGGTTGAAAGATGAGCGAGGTCGCCATCCTTGAGCTGATGCGCCGCCGCGTCCGCCGGATGGAGGTCGACTGCGGGCTCCGGCGCGTTCGCCATCAAACGCGGCACGTTTCCGGTGCGCGTCATAGTGTGCCACTGGTCGCGCAGCCGGCCGGTGTTCAAGGCAAGCGGATAGTCCGCGTCGACCGTGAAGGCCGTCGCCTCCTGCCGCACCGGCACGAAACGCGCGCGGCCGTCTTGTGTCGGGAAACGGCCATCGGAGAAAAGTCTCGTCTGGTGGCCGCCTCGCTCCGACGCGGGCCAATGGCGCGGCACGAAGGCGGAATAATCTTCATCGCTGAGATCAGCCACACCGCCAAGGTCGAACAGACGCTTGCCGTCGTTCTCAAAGGCGGAGAGTGCTGCATGCTCGCGGAAGATCGCGGCCGGCGTCCGGTAGGCGAAGGCCTCGCCAAAGCCCATGCGCGCGGCGACCTCGCAGATGATACGCCAGTCGGCTTTCGCCTCGCCGGGCGGCGGCAGGAACGGCCGCTGGCGCGAGAGGCGCCGTTCCGAATTGGTGACCGTACCGTCCTTCTCACCCCAGGCGGCGGCCGGCAGCAGCACGTCGGCATAGCGCGTGGTGTCGGTGCGGGTCACATCCGAGACGGCGACGAAATCGCATTTGGACAACGCAGCGCGCACACGCGAAGCGTCGGGCATCGAGACTGCGGGATTGGTGCCCATGACCCACAAGGCCTTGACGCGGCCGTCCGCGACCGCCTGGAACATGTCCACGGCTTTCAAGCCGCCGCGCCGCGCGACGTTCGGCGCATTCCAGAAGCGGGAAACCCGGTCGATATTGGCCTCGTCTCCGAAATCCATGTGCGCGGCGAGCTGGTTGGCAAGCCCTCCGACCTCGCGCCCGCCCATGGCGTTCGGCTGCCCGGTGACCGAGAACGGCCCCATGCCGGGCCTGCCGATGCGGCCGGTGGCGAGATGGCAGTTGACGATGGCGTTGACCTTGTCGGTCCCATGCGCCGACTGGTTGACACCCTGGCTGTAGACGGTGACCGTCCGCTCGGTCTCGGCGAAGAGATCGTAAAAGGCGTGGACGTCGGCTGCCGCCAGTCCGCACCCTTTCGCGACGCGCGCGACCGACGGCGCATCGGCGGCGGCGAGCGAGGCTGCCGCATCGAAGCCCGCTGTATGGTCGCGGATGAAACCGGCATCGGTCTTTCCGGTATGCGCGAGATGCGCGAGCAGCCCGTTGAACAACAGCACGTCCGTGCCCGGATCGAGCGCCAGATGCAGGTCGCACTCGTCCGCCGTGGCGGTGCGGCGCGGGTCGATGACGACGATCCTGGTTCCGCGTTCCTTTCGCGCCGCGAGCATGCGCTGGTAGAGCACCGGATGGCACCATGCGGTGTTGGAGCCGGTGAGCACGATGAGATCGGTGCGCTCGAAATCCTCATAGACACCGGGAACGAGGTCCTCGCCGAAAGCGCGGCGGTGGCCGGCGACGGACGAGGCCATGCAGAGCCGCGAATTCGTGTCGATATTCCCCGAGCCGATGAAGCCCTTCATCAGCTTGTTGGCGACGTAATAGTCCTCGGTGAGCAACTGGCCCGAGACGTAGAAGGCGACAGAGTCCGGGCCGTGCTCGGCTACCGCCTGCGAGAATTTTTCGGCCACGAGGTCGAGCGCTTCGTCCCAGCTCGCCTGCCTGCCGCCGATTTCCGGCCGCAGCAAGCGGCCTTCGAGGCCGAGCGTCTCGCCGAGAGCCGAACCCTTCGAGCAGAGCTTGCCGAAATTGGCGGGATGATCGGGGTCGCCGCGAACGGTCGTCGTGCCGTCAGCGGCGACCTCGGCGAGCACGCCGCAGCCCACTCCGCAATAGGGGCAGGTGGTCCTCACCTCGCGTGCTTCTTGCATGCCTCAGGCCGCTTTCGAGGCCAGCGCTTCGAGCGCGATGAACAACCGTTCGCCCTCGACCTTGACCGGTATAGTCCGGACCGAGCCTTCGTCGGCGCCAAGCGCCTTGCCTGTCTCCAGCGAGATCACCCAATTGTGCAGCGGGCAAGTCACGGCAGCGCCATGGACGATGCCCTGGCTGAGCGGCCCGCCCTTGTGCGGGCAGTGGTCGTCGATGGCAAAAACCTTGTCGTCTGCCGTGCGAAAGACGGCGACCTTGCCTTGCGGTGTCGCAACGCAACGCGCACCGCGCGGCGGAATATCGGTGATGGAGCCGATGGCGATCCAGTTCATATTGGTCACTCCGCCGCCTCCGCGAACCCGACCGACGCCATCGGCCTGAACTCATGCTTGTCCTTGCCGGAGACGCGCTCCGACCACGGATCGACCTGCGCGAATTTTTGGCTGAAGACGAAGCGGTCGAAGAGCGTCCTGCGGCGCTCGGCATCGTCCAGGATCTGCTTCTTGATCTCGGCGGTGCCGATCCGCTTGGCCCATTTGTAGATGCGCTCCAGATAGCGGGCCTGCTCGCGATACATCTGGACGAGCGCCACGATCGCCTCCAGCGCCTCGTCCTCGGTCTTCACCAGCCCCAGCACTTCCGTGCCCTTGATGTCGAGGCCGGCGGCGCCCGCGAAGTGGATCTCGTAGCCAGAGTCGACGCACACCACGCCGACATCCTTGCAGGTCGCTTCCGCGCAGTTGCGCGGGCATCCCGACACCGCCATCTTCACCTTGGCCGGCGTCCAGGAACCCCACATGAACTTCTCGATACGGATGCCGAGCCCGGTCGAATCCTGCGTGCCGAAGCGGCACCAGTCCGAGCCGACGCAGGTCTTCACCGTGCGCAGGCCCTTGGCATAAGCATGTCCGGAGACGAAGCCCGCCTTGCCGAGATCGGCCCATACCGCCGGCAGGTCTTCCTTGCGGATGCCAAGCATGTCGATGCGCTGGCCGCCCGTCACCTTGACCATCGGGATATCGAACTTGTCGACCACGTCGGCGATGGCGCGCAATTCGCCGGCGCTGGTGACCCCGCCCCACATGCGCGGCACCACTGAATAGGTGCCGTCCTTCTGGATGTTGGCGTGCACGCGCTCGTTGATGAAGCGCGACTGGTAGTCGTCGGCATATTGGTCCGGCCAGTCGCAGACGAGATAGTAGTTGAGCGCCGGCCGGCACTTGGCGCAGCCGCAGGAGGTCTTCCACTCCAGCTCCTGCATGACAGCGGGGATCGTCTTCAGGCCCTTTGCCTTGATCAGGCGCCGCACGTCGTCATGGCCAAGGCTCGTGCAGCCGCACATGGGCTGCACCGCTGCCGGATTGTAGGCCTCGCCCAGCGTGAGCTTCAGCAGCTGCTCGACGAGACCCGTGCACGAGCCGCACGAGGCCGAGGCCTTGGTGTGGGCGCGCACGTCGTCGAGGCCGGTCAGCCCCTTGGCCGTGATCGCGCCGGTGATCTTGCCCTTGCAGACGCCGTTGCAGCCGCAGATTTCCGCATCATCCGCCAGTGCCGCAACGGCCGCCAAAGGGTCCGAGGAAACGCCTCCCTGGAACGCCTGGCCGAAGATCAGCGTGTCGCGCATCTCCGATATGTCGGTCGCCTTCTTCTTGAGGTCGTTGAACCAGGCGCCGTCGGCCGTCTCGCCGAACAAGACGGTGCCGATGATGCGGTTGTCCTGCAGCACGACGCGCTTGTAGATGCCGGCCGACGCGTCGCGCAGGATGATCTCCTCGCGGTCGTCGCCGTCGGCGAAGTCGCCCAGCGAATAAAGGTCGATGCCGGTGACCTTGAGCTTGGTCGGCGTGTCGGAGTGGACGAAGCGCCTGTCCTCACTGTCCGTCAGTTTGGCTGCCGCCACCCGTGCCATCTCGTAGAGAGGCGCGACCAGCCCGTAGACATGGCCGCCGACCTCGGCGCATTCGCCGAGCGCCATGATGGCGGGGTCGGAAGTCCGCATGCGGTCGTCGACGACGATGCCGCGATTGACCTCGAGCCCAGCCTCCTTGGCTAAAGCGGTGCTCGGCCGGATGCCGACCGCCATCACCACCAGCGTCGCCGGAATGATCGTGCCGTCCATAAGCTCGACACCCTCGACCTTGCCGTTGCCGACAATGGCCTTGGTGTTGGCCTTGGTCACGACCTTGATGCCGCGCGCCTCGACGGCTTTCTGCAAAAGGTAGCCGGCGGCGGGATCGAGCTGGCGTTCCATCAGCGTCGGCATGACGTGCAGCACGGTGACGTCCATGCCGCGCTCCTTCAGGCCGGCCGCGGCTTCGAGGCCGAGCAGGCCGCCGCCGATGACGACCGCTTTGGCGCGCGACTGCGCGGCAAGCAGCATGGCGTTGACATCGTCGAGATCGCGGTAGCTGAGCACGCCGGGCAAGTCCTTGCCCGGAACCGGAATGATGAAGGGAACCGAGCCGGTGGCGATGACCAGCCTGTCGTAGCTCTCCGTCACGCCGTGGTCCGAGGTGACGGTCTTTGCCTCCCTGTCGATGGCGACGATCCGGTGGCCCTTGTAGAGGGTGATGCCATGCTTGATGTACCAGCCATCGCCATGGATGACGATCTCCTCGAACGCCTTCTCACCCGAAAGCACCGGCGACAGCATGATGCGGTCATAGTTCACGCGCGGCTCGGCGTTGAAGATGGTGACGGCGTAGCGGTCGGGCGCGGCCTCCAGCAGGTGCTCGAGCATCCTGCCCGGCGCCATGCCGTTGCCGATGATGACGAGTTTCTTGGTCATGTCGCTCTGCTCCGATCTATTCGGCGGCGTAAGAAAGGGATGCGTTGTTGACGGCGGCGCGCTCCATCCGGCGGATGGTGACGTGCATCCAGACCAAGCAGGAGACGACGATGAGGAAGAGCAGCATGAAGCAGCTCGACCAGACGCCGGTGAGATCGTTCAGCGCGCCGAAGGCGATCGGCAGGATGAAGCCGCCGAGCCCGCCGATCATGCCGACGACGCCGCCGACCGCGCCTACGCTCTGCGGATAATAGGCGGGGATGTGCTTGTAGACAGCCGCCTTGCCGAGGCTCATGAAGAAGCCGAGCACGCAGGCGACGCCGATGAAGGCGAGCGGGCCGATCTCGAAATGGAAGGGGATCGGCCCGCTGATGCCGCGCACGACATAGTCTGCCGAGGGGAGAGACAGAACGAGTGTCGCGACGGCACAGACGCTGAAGGTCCAGTAGAGCACGGTGCGGGCGCCGATGCGGTCGGAAAGCACGCCGCCATAGGCGCGGAAGATGCTGGCGGGGATCGAATAGGCGGCGCCGATCATCCCGGCGGTGGCGATGCCGAAACCGTAGACGCCGATCAGGTAGCGCGGCAGCCAGAGCGACAGCGCCACGAACGCGCCGAAGGAGAAGAAATAATAGAACGCGAAGCGCCAGACCCGCAGGTTCTTCAGCGGCGCGAATTCCTGCCAGAAGCTTCTTGCCGGCGCCGCCTTGCCGGCGCGGCGCTCGCGGATGACCGGATCGTCGCCGGTGGTGAACCAGAAGATGGCGGCCATGACGACCAGCGCCGCGGCCCAGATCAACGCCACCGACTGCCAGCCCCAGGCGAGCAGCACGAAGGGCGCCAGGAACTTGGTGACAGCGGCGCCGACATTGCCGACGCCGAAAATGCCGAGCGCGGTGCCTTGTTTTCCGGCCGGGAAGAAGCGCGAGACATAGGCGACGCCGACGGCAAAGGAGCCGCCGGCAAGGCCGACGCCGAGAGCGGCAAGCAGCGTCTGACCGTAGGTGTGGGCGAAAGCAAGCAGGAAGGTCGCGATCGCCGCGGCGAGCATGGTCGCTGTGTAGACCACGCGTCCGCCATAGCGGTCGGTCCAGACGCCGAGCACCATGCGCACGAGCGAGCCCGTCAGGATCGGCGTGCCGACGAGCAGGCCGAACTCGGTCTCGTTCAGGCCGAGTTCCTGTTTGATGCGCACGCCGATGATGGAAAAGATCGTCCACACCGCAAAGCACACGGTGAAGGCGATGGTGGACATCACGAGCGCCTGCCTGGGAGCATTATCCTGGCTGGGCGAGGCTGGGAGGTTTGCAGTCATGGTCGGCTCCGGTTTGCGGCGTGGGAGGCACCGCGCGTTGTGTTGATCAGAGGCGTGACATCGGTCAGTGCGGCGAGACCGGGACTTGCGCGGTCACTTGTGGCCCCTTGGCCTCGCTTTCGTGATTGGCTGGAAACAGCAGGAGCGCCGCGATGAACAGCGCCGCCGTCAGCGCGCTGCTCACCAGGAAATCACGGCGGGTGAAATCCTTGAGCAATGTTGTTGCGATCCGTTTGGTCATCGTCGTCTCCGCTCGGCGCCGGCTGGATCGGCGCCATCGATTTGCGTGGTCGGGTCCAAAAACGAAAAAAGCCGCCGTCCAGGCCTCGCGCGTCCGTACATCCGGGATCGCGCATTGACCTGAGCGGCAGCTTTGCCTGTGGCGCCCGCCATTGGACGCCTGTTCCATTGCCCGCGAACGGGCTCGATCACTTCAAAGCACGAAGCGTGCCAGTTTCGTTCGGAAGCGGAATTTCAAGGAAAATCAATGATGTGGGAGCTTTGCCCTTCGACCGGGCCGAGCGGCGGCGCGATCAAACATTGATCAATGGCACAGGCATTGCGCATAAATTTTATGCAATGCACAAGAATGGCGCGCAAATGATCAGGCGCGCCGCTGGCCGGCAATATAGGCGTCTATCCGGTCCGGATCGAAGATCTGGCCGTCGAAAAATCCGTCGGGGCCAAGGACCAGGCTTGCGCCCGCGGAGCCGACCGGCGTTGCCATCCTCAGCGCGCCCTCCACCTTGGCATTGGCACCGGGCAAGGCGACGCCAAGCGGCCTCAACGCCGCGCGGTAGAGATCGGGCCGATAGCAGTCGCGGGCGATGGCGAGGTTTTGCGGCGTATGCGGCAACTGCCCCCAACGCACCATCTGCGTGTAGAACCAGAGCGCATGGCTCTTCCAGGGAAAGTTGGCCGCCTTGTCGAAGGGCAGGAAGAAATCCTCGACGCGCCGTGCCGCGCCCCCGCCAAGTTGAAGCTGCCCGGTCAGGGCCGGCATCTGGATCGCCTCCGGCTGGCCGAGGAAGTCGGGTCTCGCCATCAGCGCCGCCAGCTCACCGCGGTGTGCCGGGTCCTGACACCAGCGGGCGGAATGATGCAGCGCCCTCAGCAGCGCCGCCAGCGCGTCCGGGTTCTCTTCGGCCCACATCTTGCGCACCCCGATCACCTTTTCCGGGCTGTTGCGCCACAGCAGCGCCTTCACGGTGACGATGTGGCCGGTGCCTGCCGCGACGGCGGCGCTGTTCCAGGGCTCGCCGACGCAATAGCCGTCGATGCGGCCGGCGGCCAATGCATCGGCCATGAAGGGCGGCGGCACGATGACAATCTCGATGTCGCGGTCGGGATCGACGCCGCAGGCGGCGAGCCAGTAGCGCAGCTCATAATTGTGCCCGGAATGCGGATGCACGACGGCGAAACGCAGCGGTTCGCGGCCGGCGGCCGCCCGCTCGCGGATCAGTGCGCCGAGCGCTGCTCCGGCGCGCGCCGGATCGAGGTCAGGTGCTGCGCCATGCGCCGCCATGCCTTGCCACACCGCATTGGAAACAGTGACGCAGTTGCCGCCGAGCCCGAGCGAGAACGGCACGATGGTCTCGGAAGCAAGCGGCGTGAGGCCGAGGCTGCAGGCGAGCGGCATCGGCCCGAGCATATGGGCGACATCGAAGTGGCCGATGGCGATGCGGTCGCGGATATTGGCCCAGGAGGTCTCGCGATGCAGCTTGAGCTCGATGCCCTCGCGCGCGGCAAAGCCCATCTCGCCGGCTGCGACCAGGACGGCGCTGTCGAAGAGCGGCATGAAGCCGGCGGTGATCTGATGCGCTGCCGACATGCTCATTCGCCCTCCAGCGGTCCCAGCAATCCCGCCGCCGTCACCAGGCTCTGGGCGATGTCGGCGATCTTGCGGTTCTGGTTCATGGCGGTCTTGCGCAGCAGCGCATAGGCCGCCTCCTCGCTTAAGCCCCGCGACTTCATCAATATGCCCTTGGCCCGGTCGATGACCTTGCGGTTCTCGAGCTCGCTGCGCGCCTCCTCCAGTTCGCGCGCCATACGCGAGAAAGCATTGAACCGGCTGATCGCCATGTCGAGGATCGGCTTGATGCGTTCCTTCTTCAGCCCGTCGACCACATAGGCGGATACACCGGCATCGACGGCTGCTTCGATCGAGGCCTGGTCGGAGCGGTCGACGAACATCGCGATCGGCCGCTTCACCACGCGCGACAGCTGGAACATGTTCTCCAGCATGTCGCGGTTGGGATTTTCGAGATCGATGACGATGACGTCCGGCTCGATCTCGGCGATGCGCCGGGCGATGCCGGCGACGTCATGGACGACCGTGACATGGCGATGGCCGGCGTCCCGCAATCCGGCCTCGATGATCGAGGCACGGATGCGGTTCTCGTCGATAACAAGGATGGTCAACGAACCGGCGGACATGCGCCTATTGTGCAGGCCGGGCGGAATTGTGCAATGCGGCAATCGACTGGGGTGGATCGCAACCGCCCCCAATGAATGAACTGCTGCGCTATCGCGCCCAACCCTGTGTTGCGGCCAAGGGAGGTTGGCCGCCTTTCTCACTCCTCTCTGAAGGCGTGAGCAAAACTGTCGGCGACCGGCTGGAAGAGATACTCGAGCATGGTTCGCTTGCCTGTAACAACGGAGACCTCCACCGGCATTCCCGGATATAGCTTCACTTGCGGAAGCTTCTTAAGCTCATCGGCGCCCACCTCGACGGTCCCCCGGAAAAAAGTCGCGCCGCTGCGCTCGTCGATCTCTGCGTCGGCCGAAACACGGGTAAGGGCGCCCTTCACCGTGGGCGTGGTTCTCTGCTTATAGGCGACCAGCCGCACCGTCGCCGGCAGACCGGGGCGAACGACATCGATATCCAGGGGCTGAAGCTTGACGTCCAGCACCATCTTGTCCTGATCGGGAACGAGATCGAGAATAATCCCGCCGGGAGGTACAACTCCGCCCGGCGTGAAATATCGAAGGTTCATCACCGCCCCATCTTCCGGCGCAACGACATCGCGGCGCGCCGCGCGCGCGTCGGTCTTCTGAAGCGCCTTTTCGAGCTCGGAGCGTTTGGTCTGGATGTCACGAAGGTCCTCAGCCGCCTTCTTGATGTACGAAAGCCGGCCATTGTCGATCTGCGCATTGGCCTCGGCGATCTGCTGCCGCAGGCTTTCTATGTTCCCACGGTTCGACTCAGCCTCGCCTTGTGCTGCGATGATCTGCCGTTCGAGCTGGAGCACGCGGGACTTCACCCCATAGCCTTTCTTGAGAAGCGTGCGGGCGTCGGCCAACTCTTCCCGCAGAGACGGCAACTGGATCTCGAAGGCCGCAACTCTCGCAGCGAGGGCCGACATCTGGGCATGGTACTGGGCGATCCGCTGCTGCCAGACCTCGACCTCCGAGGCCTGAACCTTGGCCTGGTCGCGGAAAATGCGCTCCTGACCGGCAAGGGCCTCGGCGACGGTCGGTTCGCTTCGCCGGGCCGACAGGTCTGCCGGGAATGGAATCGTGCTCAGGCCGTCGCGCTGCGCGATCAGGCGGGCTTCGCCGGCGAGCGCCGCATCGAGTTCACCGCGCACGGCATCGCGGTCGGATTCCGCGTCGAGCCCGTCGAGGCGGACCAGTATCTGGCCCTGCCTGACCTGGTCTCCTTCCCGGACCAGGATTTCCCGGATGATGCCGCCTTCCAGGTGCTGTACGGTCTTGCGGTTGCTGTCGACCTTCACCACCCCGGGCGCGACCGCCGCGCTCGTCAGCGGCGCGGTGGCTGCCCAGAGGCCGAAGCCGCCGAACAGCAGGCCGATGACGGTCAGGCCGCCGAAGACATGGGCGCTCACCGCCGGCCAGGCGGTCGGTGGCGGCGGCATTTCCAACGACAAGGTGGCTTCCGTCACGATCCGGTCCTTTCGGAGCTCACGACCCGAACCTGCGGCGAGGCGGACTGCTGCTCGGGACGGCGCAGTTGCGCAAGCACGCCGTCGCGCGGGCCGAACATCTGCGACTGGCCTTCGTTTAGCACCAGGACGCAGTCGACGTTCACCATCAGCGACGGGCGATGGGCGACGATCACCACGGTCGAACCTGCCTCCTTCATCGCGGCAATCGCCTGGTTCAGGGCTTCCTCGCCGACGGCATCGAGATTGGAGTTCGGCTCGTCCAGCACCAGCAGCGCCGGACGGCGATAGAGCGCCCTGGCAAGCCCTATGCGCTGGCGCTGCCCCCCGGAGAGCACCGAACCCTGTTCGCCTATCTCGGTATCGTAGCCATTTGGGAGCCTGAGGATCATCTCGTGCACGCCCGCCATGCGGGCGGCGGCCACGATCTCGGCCGGATCGCCTTGCTCCATGCGGGCGATGTTCTCGCGGACGGTTCCGGGAAAGAGTTCGACGTCCTGGGGGAGATAGCCCACATAGGAGCCGAAATCGGCGCGGTTCCAGGCAAACACGTCGACACTGTCGAGCCGAACCCGCCCCTGCTGTGGCGAAAGCATGCCGACGATCAGGCGGGCAAGCGTCGACTTGCCGGCGGCCGACGGTCCGATCACCGCAAGCACCTGGCCCGGCGGCACGGCGAAGGAGAGGTTCCTGAGCACGGGCTCCTTTGCGCCGGCCGGCATATATGTGACGGCGTCGACCGAGAGCTGTCCCTGGGGACGCGGCAATTCCATCCCCGGCGGGCGCAGCGACGGAGTCTCGAACAGCCGGTCCAGCCGGCGCCAGGCCTCGCGCGCGGCGGTGGTCTGCTTCCAGGTGGCGATAGCCTGCTCGACCGGCGCGAGCGCGCGCGACATAATGATCGACGCCGCGATCATGGCGCCGGGCGAGACTTCGTGGCGCAGCGACAGCCAGGCGCCGAGCCCCAGCACCGCGACCTGCAGGAACATCCGGAACGGCTTGGTGAATGCATTGATCAGGCCGGCCCAGTCGCTGGCGGTTGTCTGCAGCGCGAGCACGGACGCATTGGCCGCGTCCCAACGCCGGGCGAGCACCCCGCCCATGCCCATCCCGTCGATGACTTCGGCATTGCGGAAACCGGCATCCGCCGCTTGGTAGGCGCGCGCGGAAGCGGCGTTGGCCTGCTTGAGCGTGTTGGCCGTCAGCGCGTTGTTGGCAAGGGCGAGGCCGAACAAGATGATCGCACCGCCCAGCGCCAGAAGTCCGAGCAGGGGATGCAGCAGGAAGACGAAGCCGAGATAGAGCGGCATCCATGGCGCGTCGAACAGTGCCATGATGCCGCCGCCGCCAAGATAGCCGCGCAACGTGGCGAGGTCGCGCAGCGCCTCGGTGCGGTAGGAGGAGCCGCGCAACGCGTTCTCAAGCCCGCGGCCCAGCACCTGCGGCGACAGCACGCGGTCGATCCAGGTGCCGAGCTGCACCAGCAACCGGGAGCGGAAGAATTCGAGCGCGCCCATTGCAGCCAGCGCCGCCGTCGTAATCAGCGTCAGATAGACGAGCGTTTCCACGCTGCGTCCCGTCAGCACGCGATCATAGACCTGCAGCATGTAGATCGAGGTCGAGAGCACGAGCAGGTTGATGACGAAGCTGAACCCCGCCACCGCGGCGAAACCGCCGCGGCAGCGGGAGAGAGCAAGCTTTAGGGGAGAGAGGCCTTGCATCATCTTATCTGCCGCCCTCTGTCACTTTTCATGGTTGTCAGGCGCTCAGGTTGAAGTCGTTGGCAGTGAGCGTGGATACCCCCATCAGATGGATTTCAATGATGTGGGCTCCGCCCGCCACACTCTCGGCCGAGGTTCCGGTATTGGCATAGACGATCGTGTTGCCACTCCCGTCGCTCTGCCAGGCAACGGTATGAGCAGCCAGATTTCCACCCGAGACCGTGCCGGTTGCCGTTAGGCCAAGGGCGCTCGCAAAGTCGATGAAGTCGTGACCCGTTGCCGCCGTCCCGTGCTGGAAATCGAGAATGGTGTCGAAGGCCGCATGGGTTGACTCGCTCACCGCCTCGAACCGGAAATGATCGTCCCCGGCTCCGCCGCTCAACCAGTCGGCGCCGCCAAGGCCCTTGATCGTATCGTTGCCGCTTCCGCCGAAGATGTAGTCGACGCCGCTGGAGCCTGTCAGCCCGTCGGCGCCGGCACGACCGTCCGCGATGTTGGGGTTCGTGCTGCTGAGAACGATTCCGTCATCCCCGCTTCCGCCGCTGCTGCCGTTGCCGATCCAGACATTGAAAGTTAGCGGCGATGAGGAAGCGGCATGGTTGTCGGTCGCGGTAACTGTGAGCGTCCCGTTCAGTGTCTGCCCCGTAGGCACGTTGACAATCAGCGAGCCGTTGCTGGCAACGGAGACCGAGCCATTGCTGTTGAGGCCGGGCGTGAAAGTGCTCGTGAATGTGACGGTGTCCTGAGCATCGGGATCGGTCGAAACAAACGAGCCTAGGCTCGGAGCCTGTCCATCCGCCGATGGCGCCGAGCTTGGGACGAAAACCGGGGCGCTCGGCGCATGGTTGGTCACAGGCTCGTCGGCACCATTCACCGTGATGTCGATGACGTGGTCCGTGCCATCTACCGACGTTACATGAATCTGATCATGCGGATGGTCCGCGGAGGTCAGCGCCTGAACGTTGGCGGCCCCATTGTTGAGCGTATAGACCCAGTTGCCGGTGGCATCGATGGTCAATGACCCGTATGTGCCCGCGATCGGATTGCTGCCGTTGTGCACCTGGAACGAACTCTGGCCTGCGTCAGGGTCGTTGACGGTCAGAGCACCGTTTACGGTCAGCACGGCGTCCTCGGTCACCGAACCGCTGCTGGTGCCGGTGATCACCGCCGCGTCGTTGGTGCCGTGGATGGTGACGGTGAGCACCTTGCTGGTGCCGTCCGCGGTGGCCACCGTGATGCTGTCGGTATAGTCCTGGCCGCCCACGAACTCGTTGTGGGCGTTGTTCATGACGTAGGTCCAGGTGCCGTCGGCGGCGATCGAGAACTTGCCGTAGCCGTTGCTGCCGTC
>NZ_JAIUHH010000029.1:0-39918 GCF_020165015.1 Mesorhizobium sp. CA7 | reverse complement strand
ATATGGCGCGGACGGCGGGGTGAGAATGGTTGGCGGAGACGATCGCGACAGCCAATCTCTCCCCTTGTGGGGGAGATCAGCAGCTTCGCCGGCGCGCCGAGAACAGTCCTATGACGACCCACTTCCTCTTCGACGGCTTCGACACCGCCCCCGTCACCATCCTGCTCGCCCACGGCGCCGGCGCGCCGATGGATTCAACCTCGATGGCCGCCACCGCCAAGGCGCTCGCCGCCGCCGGCTTTCAGGTCGCACGCTTCGAGTTCCACTATATGGCCGCGCGCCGCTACGGCCATCGCAAGCCGCCGCCGCGCGCCGAGACGGTGAACCCGGAATATGTGAAGGCGATCGCCGATCTGCGCGCCAAGGGCATGACCGGAAAGCTGATCATAGGCGGCAAGTCGATGGGCGGCCGCGTCGCCTCCATGGTCGCCGACGAGATGTTCGCCAAGGGCGAGATCGCCGGTCTGGTCTGTCTCGGCTATCCCTTCCATCCGCCGGGCAAGCCTGAGCAGTTGCGGACAAAACATCTCGCCGACCTGAAGACGCCGACACTGATCTTCCAGGGCACGCGCGACGAGTTTGGCACCAGGGAAGAAGTCGCGACCTACGGCCTTTCTCCTGCCATCGAGGTGATCTGGCTGGAGGACGGCGACCATGATTTGAAACCACGCAAGGCGATCTCGGGCTTTTCGACGGGCGATCATCTGAAGACGGTGGCGGAGACGATCAAAATCCGGATGGCGGGCTGACTACGCCGCCAAGTCTGGCGAGATTCAGGTCAGGCCGAGTCGAAAATGGTGGTTTCCGAGAACCGGAGCGGAGCGTACTTTTCGTACGTGAGCACCGGAAGCGCAGGAAGCCGCCATTTGCAGGCCGGCATCACCTGAATATCGACAGACTTGATGAAACTCGCCACCTTCAACATCAACAACATCAACACCCGGCTGGACAACCTGCTGGCTTGGCTCGCCAACGCAAAGCCCGACGTCGTCTGCCTGCAGGAACTGAAGGCGCGCGACACGCAGTTTCCGCTGACCCGGCTCGCCAACGCCGGCTATGGCGCTGTGTGGAAGGGCGAGCCGACCTGGAACGGCGTCGCGATCCTCGCGCGCGGCGCCGAGCCGGTGCTGACACGCGATGCGCTGCCCGGCGACGATGCCAACCGCCAGGCGCGCTACATCGAGGCGGCGGTCGACGGCGTTGTCATCGCCTGCCTCTACGCGCCGAACGGCAATCCTCGACCGGGCCTGAAATTCGACTATAAGCTCGCTTGGCACGACCGCTTCGCCGCGCATGCGGGTGAGCTCCTCGACACCGGCCTGCCGGTGGCGCTCGCCGGCGACTTCAACATCGTGCCCGAGCCGCGCGACATCTATGAGACCCGCTCCTATGACGACAACGCGCTGGTGCAACCCGAAAGCCGCGCCGCCTTCGCCGCGCTGATCGCGCAGGGCTGGACAGACGCGTTGCGAAAGGTTTTTCCCAAGGAGGAGAGGCTCTACACTTTCTGGGACTATCGCCGGAACCGCTGGCCGCGCGACGCCGGCCTGAGGCTCGACCACATCTTGTTATCGAAGAAGCTCGCTCGAAAACTGAAAGGGGCGGGCATCGACCGCGAAGTACGGGGAGGGGAAAATCCAAGCGACCACGCGCCGGTCTGGGTGGAGTTGGCCACCTGACCTTCTCCCCTTGCGAGAGAAGATGGCTCGGCGCGCAGCGTCGAGATGGGGTGTTGGAAGGAATGAGGCGTAGGTGGCCTTGTTGCTTGCCGGGATATCTAAACGCATCGGTCAAGCTGGAGTACTCGTCATCCGACCGAGCTTTGCTCGACCAACTCCACAAGGGGAGGAGGGAAAGCTGGCGCTGTCCCGCCAGCATCTCAATTCCGACTCGTCCATCGCAATGACTTGCGGCATCGATGACCAACGCTAATCTGCTGCAAACTTGGATGGGGGGACAATTTTATGCACGCGGTCTTGAACGGCGATCTCCAGCCATCGCCTCTCCGCCATGGCTGACACCGCCCTCGTCGCGCTTATCTCAGCCCTCGTCGTTGCCGGCGCCATCGCTCTCATTGCGATCGCGCTGCGCCGGCGCCGCAAGCGCCGCAGGGCGCGCGGCAATCCCGATCCGGCGGGCGACTACGCGCCGCGCGCCCACTGGGCGCCGACATCCGGCAAGCTCAACTTCTCGTCCTTCGTCTACATGGATGTCGACGGCGACGGCGCCTATGGTCAAGCCGACCGGCCGATGGCGGGCATCGTGGTGCGGCTCTATGACGAGCGCGGCACTTTCCTTGCTTCGGCGCGCAGCAACGCTGCCGGTTTCGCCAATTTCCCGATGTCGTCGAAGCGCCGCAGCGCGGCGATCCAGCGGCCCGGTGTCTATCGTTTCTCGGTCTCTGTGCCGCCGGGCTGGCGCGCCAGCAGCGCCAACCAGGACCAGACGGTGGGCCTGCGGGATGCGCCGGGCGCCATGGTCGGCCTCATCGGCGAGGCGTTGCCGAAGCCGGTCGGGCTCGCGCCGGGGCGGACGTTGAACGGCAGGACGCCGGCCGCGACGGGCGTCACGCTGTCGGTCATGGCCAAGGGTCAGTTGCTTGAGAGCCGGGCGCTGCCCGCCGACGCGGCCTTCCGCTTCCCGCTCGGCGTCGAGGCCGATGAAATCGTCATTGGGGGCTCTGGGCTCGATCGGCGACTGAAGCTGTCGGGCTATCCGGTCGATCTCGGCCTTTTGGTGTCCGGCGCGCTCTCGCCCGGCGCGGCGCTCAGGGCCGTCGGCTTCGACGACATAACCCCGCGCGGCCTGTGCAAAGTGCCCTCCGGCCACGCCGGGCTCGACTGGCGCAATCTCAACGCCATGGCGCGCGACCACACCGCCAACAGTGAGGGCTATGTCAACGGCAATGTCTCGGGTGCTTACATCGCCTATACCAGCAGCGGCCATCCGGCCGAGTTCGGTCGCGCCACACCCTTCGGCTTCCACTCGGTGATGCTGACCGCGGCCTGGCTGGCCTCGGAAGGCGAGACCGCGCTTGTCGAAAGCTGGTTAGGGGAGGAGCTGATCGCCAGCGATGAGATCGCGCTGTCGGCGCTGGCACCGGTTCAATACGCGCCTATGTTGCAGGCGGTGACGCGTGTGCGCCTGTCGACAAAGCATTACTGGCAGATGGTACTGGACGATCTGATCGTGGCGCTTTGACATATGCCGGCCAAAGCACGGCAATTCTTGCGATGTCTCAAGCAAGACTAACCCGCGTCGCCTGAAGGTCTGCAAGGCGCCTTTGGCTCAGAATACGACGGAAGCTGCGCCGTTAGCGGTGATTGCCGAAAGCCTATCCTTCTTGACCAGCGTCGGCCTCACATAGGTCTTCCTCATCCGCGCTCTCCCGAAGATTCCGCCGCATGATCTCATACGCGCGTCTGCCGTCAAGCAAACGCCCGGGCAAGGCTTCCCCGTTGCGTATTCCTGCTACTGACTGAAATTATATCGTCAGGTAGCGCCATTGGTGATGGCGAGCGACGGACTTGCCACCACCGTCGAAAGCTTGCCCCTGCGGACGAGAATCGGCTTCTCGTAAATCTTCTTCATCCCAAATTTCCCCCGTTAATTAATGCCGACAAAAGTACCGATTATTTCATCAACCCGGCGTAGGCAGCGAGCCCGCCACGACTGTCGAAAGCTTGCCCTTGCGGGCCAACACAGGCTTCTCATAAGTCTTCTTCATAAGATAGCTCTCCTCAGAAAATCCCTGGCGGATAATCTCACATAAGCAATTTCTGTCAATCACCGCTCCAGCGGGCTGTTCTGTTCCTGGGGATAGCGTTCTACTGATAGAGCCGCCGCCCAATAGTGGGGCGACCGCACCGGCCGGAACCGGATGCGAAGGATATCGCCCGGGGAAGCTGTGTGACGTCTTGCACTTAGCCTTGGCCGCAAGCTCGGCTAGGATGCCGGGGCCCGCTGCCGCCGGTTGCAACGCGGCGGGGCGATGGGGGGAGACCGATGAAGAGATCGACCGAAAGGCTGCTGGCGCTGGCAATGCTGATCGTCGGCATTGCCTGTTTCGTCAAGCTCTATGCGGCGCTGGGCGGCAGGCCGCCGGCGACGGCGCGCCTGGAAGTCTTCGGCGCGGCCGGCGTGCTGTCGGTCCTTGCCGGGCTGCTTTTCCTCGCCGGGCTGCTGCCGGCCGCCGAGCATGATCCGCCCGCTCCTTTGTTCGGCCGCGACGCCGGGATCGCGCCGGCCGGCCATCCGCGGCTGCGCCGCGCAGCGCTCGCTTTGCCGCTGTTGGCCCTGATCGTCATCGTCGCCGACCAGTTCGATCCGTGGCGGACTCAGGAACCGGGCGGCGAAGAGGCTGAGGAACTCGCCACCGCGCCGGCAGATCCGGCGCCTCGACCGCCCGAACCGAAGCCCGAGCCGGAGGCGAGCGCAAAACCTACCACGCCCGAGTCGAGCATCGAGCCAGCCTTGCCCGCACCCGCACAGCAAGAGGCTGCAAAGCCCCCGTTGCCCGAGCCGGTTGCGGCTCCCGTTCAGCCGGCGCCGACAGCCGCTCCACCGGCCGAGTCCGCGCCGCCGCGGCCTGCCCAGCCGGCAGAGCCGGTCCAGCCAACCCAGCAGACGGCGCTCGCTCCCGCAACGCCGCCGCAGACGGTGGCGCCGCCTCCACCGGCGCCTCCGGCCCAGCCAACCGCGCTGGAAGGCCACCGCGACGCCGTCGTCTGGCTGGCGGTGTCGGCCGACGGCCACCAGATCATGAGCGCCAGCACCGACCGCATGATCAAGCTCTGGGACATCGACGGCAAGCGGCTGATCCGCGACCTTGGTGGGCACAAGGACATGGCGCGCAGCGCGCTTTTCATGCCCGACGGCAAGACCGTGCTCACCGCCGGCGACGACGGCGAAATCGTGCTGCGCCAGCTATCTGACGGCACGGTGCTGCACGTCTTCTCCTCGGGGGCGAACGGCGGTGTCAGGCAACTGAAGATAAGCCGGGACGGCAAGCTCGCCGTTAGCGGTCACGACACCGGTTCCGTCGTCGTTTGGGACCTGGGGAAGGGAGCGGTCTTGCATGTGCTGCCGGGCCACGACTGGTCGGTGAGTTCCGTCGCCATCTCGCCCGATGGCACCAGGGCGCTCACCGGCAGCATCGACGGTGAGCTGAAGCTGTGGGATATCGTTTCGGGCAAGCAGTTGCGCAGCTGGCTTGGCCACGAGCGAGGCGCCTATGGCGCGGTCTTCCTGGCCGATGGCCACCACGCGGTGACCGGCAGCGGCGATTACACGATAAAGCTTTGGGACCTCGACACCTTCAAGGAGGTCCGCCGCTTCGAGGGGCATTCCGGCACGGTCTATGCGCTGGCCTTGTCGGCCGACGGCAAGCGCCTCGGCTCCGTCTCGCTGGATGGCACCGCCAGGATATGGAACATGGACACCGGCGGCGAGATCGCCGAATTCGACCCCGGCACTGGTCCCATGTACGCGGTCGCGTTCGCCGCCGACGGCACGCTATTGACCGGCGGCATCGACCGCGCCATCCGCGACTGGCCGGCGGCGGGCGGGGATGGCACGGTGCTGTTTGCCGGGGCGCCGGAGTGAGTATGACGTTGGAGGTGGGCGAAAAGCGGCCTCGACAGCCGATCTCGCCCAAGTGGGGAAAAATGCCCGGCAGAGCAGATGGGGCGCCACGAACGGCGCCTGTCAGAAGGAGACCTGTACAAGGACTGTCCGAGCAGCCATCGTCGCCGCATGAGCAACACTGCCGAATCCACCTATTTTGTCCTGCAGCAGATCGATCCTGCGACCGGTTCGGCTATCGCTGAGGCTCGAATCCGCGTCTTGGACCTGAAAAAGCTTGGCGCGGTTCTGGGTTGCGGCAACACACAGCTATCAGGCTCATGGGAATTGGACCCGGGAGATATTCAAAGGCTGGGCGCGATATGCATCCCACCTCGCGAGCTTGATCCGAGGCTCAATCGCATCGAGCCCTGGCATCCAATCCGCGAGACACCGTATCTCGTTCACACGAATTTCGAGCTGCCGCTGATGCTTGAAGGTCGCAAGCCTCTGGCGGTGTTCCAAGACGCCTATCCGGTGGAGTGGTTGACGGAAATGCTGGCCCGCTTCGACCCGTTCGTCCGTTCGGGTCGGTTGGTGCGCCGCATAATCGACACGCCCTTCACCGAGGCCGAGCGCGCCCGCTTCCCAAAGTTCGAAAGATGGCGGCGCGCCCTCTTCGCACTCTCCGGCGAAGAATGGCGAATAGACGCATATCTGCTGGCATCGAAAGTCTCCGCCAAGATCGGCTGGAACGAAGCCCTCGAACGGATGGAGGGCTCGCTTCTCGGCTATGAGGATTGGCAGAATGATTGGTGGGTTGAGCGTGGAGCACGAGGGCGAGAGGCGGGCATTCGTCCGGAAAAATGAATAGCGCCCTTGGATACCTGACAGGCCGGCTGGACAGCCCCCCTGGCCTGCCGGGCATCTCCCCCGCAAGGAGAAAGATTGGCAGTTCCTGCGACGGCACCCTCTCTGCAGCGTCGCTGATTGGCGAAAGGCGTCGCGATATCCAATCTCCCCCCTTGCGGGGGAGATGCCCGGCAGGGCAGAGGGGGTGTGACGGAACGCAGCTTCTGTAAGGAAATTTGATCCCCATCATGCTCCACCTCGTCGAAGCCTCGATCGCCGATCTGCGCCGCGCGCTGGAAGACGGCACCGTCACCAGCGTCGAGCTTGTCGCTGCGTATCTGCGGCGCATCGCCCATTACGACCGCCACGGCATCGCGCTCAACGCCGTGCCCATCCTCAACCCGAAGATGTTCGAAGAGGCGGAAGCATCCGACCGGCGCCGGCGCGAGGGCAAGACGCTCGGATCGCTCGACGGCATCCCCTACACCGCCAAGGACAGCTACAAGGCCAAGGGGCTGACGGTTGCCGCCGGATCGCCGGCCTTCGAGCATCTCACGGCGAACGAGGACGCCTTCACCATCGCCAGGCTGCGCGCCGCGGGCGCGGTGCTGGTTGGCCTCACCAATATGCCGCCGATGGCCAATGGCGGCATGCAGCGCGGCGTCTATGGCCGCGCCGAAAGTCCGTATAACAAGGATTTCCTCACCGCCGCCTTCGCCTCCGGCTCGTCCAACGGCTCGGGCACCGCGACCGCAGCCAGTTTCGCCGCCTTCGGGCTCGGCGAAGAAACGTGGTCGTCCGGGCGCGCGCCTGCCTCCAACAACGCGCTGGTCGCCTACACGCCTTCGCGCGGCGTGATCTCGGTGCGCGGCAACTGGCCTTTGGTGCCGACCATGGATGTGGTGGTGCCGCATACGCGCACCATTCCCGACATGCTGGAGCTGCTCGACGTCATCGTCGCCGACGATGCCGAGACGCGCGGCGATTTCTGGCGCGTGCAGCCCTGGGTGCAAATCCCGAAAGCCTCGGCGCTGCGGCCGGCGAGCTACACCACGCTTGCCGTGCAGGGTGCGCTCAAGGGCAAGCGGCTCGGCGTGCCGAAAATGTATATCGGCAAGGAAGACGGCGCGGAGCGCCCGATCGAGACGCGCGCCTCGGTACTTGAGCTCTGGCGGCAGGCGGCGCGCGACCTTGAATCACTCGGCGCCGAAGTGGTTGAGGTCGATTTCCCTGTCGTCTCCAACTACGAGCGCGATCGTCCGGGCGCGCTGTCGATGGTCGACCGCGGCCTTGTGCCGCCGGAATTCGCCGAACGCGAGATCTGGGATCTGTCCATCTGGTCCTGGGACGATTTCCTGCGCGCCAATGCCGATCCGGCCATCCCCGATCTCGCTTCGGTCGACGGCGCAAAGATCTTCCCGCAGCCGCCGGGCACGTTGCGCGATCGCTATGGCGATGCCGATTTCGATCTGGCGCAGTATGTCGAGCGGGCGAAGCGGGGCGTGGCGCCGCTCGCGGACATTCCCACCATCGAGGCGGGCCTGAAAGGCCTGGAAGCAACGCGCCGCGCCGACTTCGAAGACTGGCTCGATGCCAACCGGCTCGACGCCGTGGTGCTGCCGGCGGTCGCCGATGTCGGTCCGGCCGATGCCGACATCAACGAGGCTTCCGCCCGGCTTGCCTGGCGAAACGGCACCTGGGTCGCCAACGGCAATCTGGTCTGGCGGCATCTCGGCATCCCGACGGTGACGGTGCCGATGGGCACCATGGCCGATATCGGCATGCCCGTCGGCCTCACCTTCGCTGGCAAGGCTTATGAGGACGTGGCATTGCTGACGATCGCCGGCGATTACGAGCGCTCCACAAGGCGCCGCACCGTTCCGCCGCGCACGCCGGCGCTGGCCGATGATGTGTTCGAGGGCAGGGGCGCGGCGAGTCGTGTTGGCGATCCCCCGCTCACGCTGGCGCTCACGGCTGAGACGACCCGCGACGGCGACACCGATGAGATCGCGATCGCGCTGGAGGTCAGCGACGCGGCGGTGGTGAAAGTCCACGTCAACGGCGAGCCGGTTTCCATGCAAGGCAGCGGTAACCAATTCACCGGTCGCGTGATCGCACCGGCCACGACCCATCAAGGCTTCCACAGCGTCTGGCGCAGCGCCTATGGTTCGATCGTCACCGCCATTGTGATGTCGCCGGATGGGCGCGTCGGCGGGGCATACACGGTGACGGGTGGGATTGGATAGCTTCCTCCACCCACAAGCGGAGAGGAGAAGATCGAGCTACTCGGTGCAATCCACCACCAGCGCCACCACCCCGAACAGCGCTCCAACCGCGCACACCGCGTTCCAGCCGCCCCAGGTCCAGGCGATGCCGGCAAGCAGCGAGCCGATCGCGCCGCCGATGAAGAAGATGCCGACGAACAGCCCGTTGATGCGGCCCCGTGCCTTGGGCTGCAGGAGATTAACCGCACGGCGGCCCAGCGTCTGGTCGCCGGTGACGCCGACATCGAGCAGCACGGCGCTGACGCCCATGAGGATGAGCGGCAGCCATGCCCCGGCTTTGGCCGCCCCGGCCCATGCGGCGAGGCCGAGCGCCGCAATCAGCACGAGATGGCAGAGGATCGTGGCGGTGCGCGTAAAGCCGCGGTCGCCGGCGCGGCCGAAGATCGGCGTCACAGCCGCGCCGCCGGCGCCGACAAATGCGAACAGCGCAATGCCCTTCTGGCCAAGGTCGAAAGGCGAGGCGGACAGGCGTAGCGCCACCGCCGTCCAGAACACGCTGAAAGCCGCCATCACTAGGCTCGCGGTGAAGGCACGACGCCGCAGCACCGGTTCCTGACCCAGAAGTCCGACCAGAGAGGCGATGAGCCCCGCATAGCTCGCATGCGCCAGAGGCTTGCGCCTTGGCAAGGCGAGGCCGAGCAGGATGGCGAGCAGCCCAAGTGCCGCGGCGCTGATGCCGTAGAAGGCGCGCCAACCGAAGGCGTCGGCGACGAGGCTGGCGATCGGACGCGAGAGCAGGATGCCGATCATCAGCCCGCTCATCACGTCACCGATAACGCGCCCGTCCTGTCCCGGCGGCGCCATCGAGGCCGCGACCGGCACCAGCACCTGGATGCAGGAACAGGCCGCCCCAAGCACGAACAGCACGGCAAGCAGCGAGGCGGCCGACGGCGCGAATGAAGCGACCGCCGCCGCCAGCGCGGCCGCGCACAGCATGCGCAGCACCAGCACACGGTTCTCGACCAGGTCAGACAGCGGCACCAGGAAGAACAGTCCGGCCGCATAGCCGAGCAGGGTGGCCATCGACACTAGGCCGCTTTCCGATGCCGCCGCGCCCAGCGACGGTCCGATCAGCCCGACCAGCGTCTGCGGCGCGAACAGATTGGTGACGATGATGCCGACCGAAGCGGCGAACAGCAGCGTCTGGGATCGCGTGATCGTGCCGCCGCCGGCATGCGGCGACGGATCGGCGAACTCGGCCGTCGCGATCCGGGCGTTGTCTGTTCCGTTCATGGGTAGCCTCGCTGTTTGCATATCTCGCGAGGACTTTATTTGCGCTGATCATAATGCTACAATTGAAATTATTTGATAATGATTATGCGAGATACGCATGAACATCCATGACCTTGAAGCCTTCGTCGCCGTCGTCGAAACCGGCTCCATCGTCGGCGCCTCTGCTAGGCTCAATCTCACCCAGCCCGGCGTGACGCGCCGGGTGCAGAATCTCGAGGAGCGGCTGGCGACGCCTTTGCTCGACCGCCAGTCGAAGCCGCTCAAACCCACCGCATCGGGTCGCGAGGCCTATGAGCATGGCCGTCGGCTGCTGCGCTCGCTGGAGGATCTGAAGGCGGGCGTCTCGCCGGCCGGCGAGGTGAGGGGCGAGTTCCGCCTCGGCATCATGCCTTATCTGTCGACCAGCGCGCTGTCCGAGCCGCTCGACAGTCTTCGCGCGGCCTTCCCGCAATTGACGCTGAATATCACCTCCAGCCTGTCGCCGCGCCTGGTGGAGCAGGTGCTGCACAGCGAGATCGACGCGGTCGCCGTCTGTCTGGCCGAGGGCGTCGCGCCGCCGCCGGAGCTCGTCGGCGACGATCTCGGCGTGCAGGCGGTGCTGCTGGTGGCTTCGCCAGGCCTCGGCGTGCCGAAGCCGGCCGAGCTCAACGATCTCGCGCGCTACCCCTGGGTGCTCAACGAAACCGGCTGCGGCTTCCGCGCGTTCATCCGCCATCGCTTCGAGGCGGCGCGGCTGCCCTTCCATGTCGGCGTGGAGGCGCAGGGCGCGGATCTGAGGATGTCGTTGGTGGCGCGCGGCCACGGCATCGGCGTCGTCACGCCCGGCGCGCTGTCGGGCAGCCAATGGCGCGACGCGGTCGAGGTGGTCGACTGCCCCGGCTTCAAGCCGCAAGTCCGCTGTTGGTTGCTCCACCGCCCGCCGGCCGGCAGGCTGGCGCGCCCGATCGCGGTGTTCCGCGACGCGCTGGCGGAGGCGCTGAAGGGGCCGATGCCGCTGATGTCGTAGAAGCCAGGTGCCTTATCTTCCCCCTGACAGTGGAAAAAGCGATTTCAACATCTTGGCAAAGCGAAGTGTTAGAGACTGCCAGAGGGAGTGGGTTGCACCGTCCGTCGAGTTCGCTATCTCCGGGTCTTGTGATCGGGGCAGGGAGGCGAGCCACGAATCCCAAAACTTCTGCTGCATCGAGACGAACACGGGCATCACGTCATAGCCATCGTCAAATATATTGACTAAGTCGCTCTTCTTGGGACGCTCGCCCGTTTTCACTTTGCAGACCACCAATCCTCGACTCATCTCTGTCACGGTGCCTTCAGGGAAAACATTGGCGCTCGCGCCATAACAAAAGGGTAGTAGTCCTTCCACTTCGAGCTGATTGCGGATTTGGCATAGGGCTTCGAAATAGTCGTCTTCTTCAGCAGCGATGACTTTATTGCGATAGGTGCAGGTGAGCCTGCATCGGGTCCCCGCATCGTGCGGCGTGAACACCGCCTGCTCGTCACCTCCCGTGCCTCCTCCGATCAGGAATACGGTGTATTGTTCATCCATTGTCATCCCCCGATCTCTCGATCATCTTAGTTGTGATTAATCCTAAATGCAACTCAAAATTGTAAATGGTTTGCGCGAGTTGCTGCTTGTTGGCTCCTGCCTCGTCCTTGACCCACCCCCCACCCACGCTATCTTCGCGCCATGCCAGACACAGCCCCCTCCGCCGCCGCGCCGCTGATCGTCATCGACCTGCAGACCGGCATGTTCGACGGTCGGTTCGATCCGCCGATCCATGACGCCGACACGATCGCCGAGCGTGCCCGTCGGCTGATCGACTGGGCACGGCGTTCCGGCCGCAAAGTGGCGTTCATCCGCCATGACGGACCGGAAGGCGATCCGCTGGCGCCGGGCGCTTCTGGTTGGCCGGTATGGCCGCTGCTCGGTCAGGCCGACGACGAGCCGACCTTCGGCAAGAATGTCGGCAACGCCTTCTCCAGCCCTGACCTAGCAGCATGGGTAGCGGGGCAGGGTGCGAGGGACGTTGTGCTTATCGGCGCCCAGACCGACTTCTGCGTCGCCGCCACTGTGAAGGGAGCCTTCGCCGAAGGCCTGGGCGTCACCCTGGTCTCCGACGCGCATTCGACGCTGGATTCACTGGAGGAGAAGGCGCCCGACATCATCGCCCGCCACAACGAAGCCTTCGCGAGGCAGGGCGTGCGGATGGCGACGACGGCGGAGTTGATCGAAGGCTGAGCGCGCCTTCCCCTTCTCCCCTTGTGGGAGAAGGTGGCCGCAAAGCGGCCGGATGAGGGGTGTTCCAGGGAATGCAAGCGTCTCACTCCGCTGGAACACCCCTCATCCGTCTCGGCGCTACGCGCCGATCCACCTTCTCCCGCAGGGGGAGAAGGGAGACCCCCAACCTCAGGAGCCCATCTTGCCAAGTCTTTCTCTTCCCGCCGAAGGAGGCTGCCGCTGCGGCCGCGTGCGCCTGAAAATCTCGGCAAAGCCGCTGCTCACCATGGCCTGCCATTGCACGGGTTGCCAGTCGATGTCGTCCAGCGCCTATTCGCTGAGCGCGGCGATCCCCTCGGAAGGTTTCGAAGTGACGAAGGGCGAACCGGTGGTCGGCGGCCTGCATGGCGCCTCGAAACATTATTTCTGCGGCTACTGCATGACCTGGATGTTCACGCGGCCGGAAGGGATCGACTGGTTCGTCAATCTGCGCCCGACCATGCTCGACGACCATACTTGGTTTGCGCCCTTCATCGAGACCTGGACGTCTGAGAAATTGCCCTGGGTGGCGACGGCGGCCGTGCACAGCTACGCGACGTTGCCTGCCTTCGAGGAGTATGAGCCGCTGGTCGCCGAATACGCCGGCACCCAAGGCTGAGTAAAAGCGGCCGGTCGAAAAGGCGACCCAAGGCGCGGTCGCCGTTGGCGTTTCCGGTCATGGTCGACGCGGCCGTTGGGGGCGCATTGTTGGGGATGTGCTTGGGCGTCCGCGTCGACCACGGCGGCCTCATACCGCAGGCTTCACCATGGCACATTTGCCGCCCGCTGAAACTTCCGCGAAAACGGTATATGGCAGCCGTTGAACTTGCCTTCTTCCATAAGGAGAGAAGGCAAGGCGAAACACTTTCTATCCCTTGCCGCATTGACCTCGTCCGTTCGACCGGCGACGACTGACGCCTTCCTTGTCAGCGGATTGCATCGTGGATCAGACTCATTTTCTCAACGCCAGGCTTGCCGATGGCTCGCTCCGTGACCTCACCGTTGCCGGTGGCCGCTTCAGCGCCATCGCGCTTGCAGCCAATGCGACGATGCCGCCGTCCGGCGCTATCGACCTCGCCGGCCAGCTCGTCCTGCCGGCTTTCGTCGAGGGCCACATCCATCTCGACACCTCCTTCTACGACGATGTCTGGCGCCCGCACATTCCCTGCACCAACGGCTTCGACGTGCGCGAGCGGGTTGCCTTCCAGATGCGCAACCTCGAGCAGGCAGCACCCATGGCGGAGCGGGCGAGAAACCAGCTCGAGCTCTGCGTCGGCAATGGCAGCCTCGCCATGCGCAGCCATGTCATGGTCGACGCCGCGGTCGGGTTGAAGCATGTGGAGGCGATCCTTGCGGTGCGGGAGAAATACCGCCACCTCGTCGACATCCAGCTCGTCGCCTTCCCGCAGAGCGGCATTCTGTCCTCGCCAGGCACCGCGGAGTTGCTCGACGAGGCGCTCAAGCTCGGCTGTGACCTGATCGGCGGACTCGACCCGGCAAGCTTCGATCGCGACGTGAAGGGCCATCTCGATGTGGTGTTCGGCCTTGCCGAAAAACGCGGCGCCGGTATCGACATCCACCTGCATGACCGCGGCACACTCGGCCTGTTCGAGATCGAGGAGATCGCCGCCCGGACCGCGACAATGGGCATGCAGGGAAAGGTTGTCGTCAGCCACGCCTACGGGCTGGGCGACATCTCCGCCGATGCATTGGCCAAGGCTGGCGAGCGGATCGCCGGCGCCGGCGTCGCCATCATGACCAACGCGCCCGGCGATCATCCATTCCCGCCGGTGGCGGCGCTGCGCAAGGCGGGCGTCACCGTCTTCGCCGGTTCCGACAACATCCGCGATTCATGGTGGCCCTATGGCGATGGCGACATGCTGAACCGCGCCAACATGATCGGCTACCGCTCCGGCTTCTACGAAGATTGGGAGCTGGAGGCCGCCTACGACGTGGTCAGCCACGCCGGCGCCAAGGCGCTGGGACTCGAAGGCTACGGCATCGCTGTCGGCGCCAAGGCGGATTTCGTTGCGCTGAAGGCCGAGCATGTCCCGGAAGCGGTGGTGGCGGTGCCAAAGGATCGCACCGTCTATCGCGCGGGCAGGGAAGTGGCGCGAGGCGGGAAAGTGGGGCCGAAAACCAGGTGAATTAGAAGCCGTTAATTTGTTGCCGAGCTACAACTCGCGCTATCGCCTCCCTCTCGGAGACGTGAATCAACCCATCAAGGCGACCAGCCCAAGCGTCTGACATGCAGGTCATGCAAGCTCCTGGTTTTCATGCAGACCGCGTGGCTGATCCTGCAAACTAATTTGCATGCATATGTTTCAAGCCGTTCCGGCTTCGTGAAGCATTTCACCGTTCGCGCGCAATCCACCGGTTACAGACGCATCGCAAAAGCGACGCCGGGAAGAGGCGGCACCGGTTTTCCGCCGCTGATTTAGGAGGTTTTTCATGTTCAAAAGTCTCAACCGAATCCGCGCCGCCTTCGCGCAGGCCAGCAAGCGCCGCCGCACGGCGCGCGAGCTTAACAAGCTGCCGACGGAGATTCAGAAGGACATCGGCTGGCCTGACAGGACCGAGCCTGACGAGATCCGTTTGCCGTTCTAATCACGCGGCCGCCGGAGCCGGAGCGCCGCGGCCCTGGCAGGCCGATCCGGGTGGCCGCTACGCCAGCCACCACCACAGGGCGCCGATGGCCAGCGCGATCAGGACCGCCACGCCGGCAAGCATCAGATAAGATCCCACGATCATCTCGTTGATGATCTTCTTGATGCTGGCGCGGTCATTGAGATTAGGGAAGGGTTCGTTGGGCATCGCGACGCCAAGGAAATCGCAGAGCGGCGCCCAGCCGTCGCTGACCTTGAAGACAAGCAGCTTCTCAGGCGGCACCGCCGCCTTCACCTCGTCGACATAGGAATTGTAGCGCGCCACCGCTTTGTCGCGGTCGTTCATCACGCCCTTCAGCGTTCGGCCCCAGACCAGCTTGCGCGACATGTCGCCGAACTTGTGGCCGAACGGCGTCAGCCATTCCAGCACCCTGAACTGCCAGACATTCTCGGTGAAGTAGATCGTGTCGATGGTGCTGTCGTACCAGGCTTCGGCGCCGCGCGGATGCAGCGTCAGAAGCACCTTGGCTTCCGGATAGGCGGCCATCAGCTCGCGCCATACGCAGCAGCCCGGATTGTCGACGGTCGCCCGATAATTGGCGAAGACCCGGTTCCAGTCATGCTGCGCGCCGGGCGGGCTGTTCGCCACCTTGCGCCAGAAGTCGAGATGGCCCTTGTTGGCCTTGTTGATGATGACTTCCTGCATGTGGTAGCTCGGAAAGCCGAGCCTGTTCAGCGCGGCGAAAGTCGACCACGTGCCGGTGCGGCCGAAGCCGGCCCCGATGACCTCGAGCGTCATACGCGTTCCCCCATTTGTTCCGGATTGATTTTCTATCAACTTCCAGTTTCTGGTCATAATCGTGCGCTGGCCTTGCCGAGCGTGCAATGGCTTTTCATTAGCATTTGCGAAAATCTGTGGGCCAAATGTTGCCTGGACGATGAGCCATGACCGTTTTGTGTATTCACGCGAAAGGCCAGGCCTGATAATAGGTCAACTAAGCTGACCTAAATAGAAGCACGCTGCGGGAGGTGCGTCTTGACCCTGTTGAACCTTCTGGCCTCGCGTTCCTCGCGCATGAAGGCTTCGGAAATCCGCGAGCTGTTGAAGCTGCTCGACCAGCCCGACATCATCTCCTTCGCCGGCGGCATTCCCGACCCGTCGCTGTTTCCGGCCGAAGCCATCGGCGATGCCTACCAGGCCGTGCTGGGCGGCAAGGAGGCGGGCGCCGCGCTGCAGTACCAGGTCAGCGAGGGTTTCCTGCCGCTGCGCAAATGGCTGGCCGCCTATATGGGCAAGCTTGGCGTTCAATGCGACGAGGGCAACATCTTCATCACCTCCGGCTCGCAGCAGGCGCTCGACTATCTCGGCAAGCTCTTTTTGTCCCCCGGCGACACTGCGCTGGTGACATGGCCGACCTATCTCGGCGCGCTGCAGGCCTTCAACGCCTATGAGCCGCGCTACGATCGACTGAACACCGCCGGCGGCAACATGACGCCCGAGGCTTATCGCGCGGCAGCGGCGGCAAATGGCGGCAAGGTGAAGTTCGCCTATCTGGTGCCGGATTTCGCGAATCCGACCGGCAATACGCTGGATACCAAGCAGCGCGAGACGGTGCTCGACCTCGCCGGCGAGCTCGACATCGCCGTCATTGAGGATGCCGCCTACCGCGCGCTGCGCTATGACGGCCAGGGCGAACCGCCGATCCTGGCACTCGACTGCGCCCGCGCCGGCGGCATCGATCGTGCACGCACGCTCTATTGCGGGTCTTTCTCGAAGATCCTGTCGCCCGGCATGCGCGTCGGCTGGATCTGCGCGCCGCGCCATGTGGTGGAGAAACTGGTGCTGATGAAGCAGGCGTCCGACCTGCACAGCCCCTCGATCAACCAGATGGTCATGCACCGCGTCGCCGAAACCATTTTCGACGCCCAGGTGGAAAAGCTGATCGGCGCCTACCGAAAGCGCCGCGATGCGCTGCTCTCCGCGCTGGAAGCCGACATGCCCGCCGGCATTTCCTGGAACCGTCCGGACGGCGGCATGTTCGTCTGGCTGACGCTGCCGCAAGGCACGGATGCCACCGAGCTGCTGGCGCGCTCGATCAAGGAGGCGCGCGTCGCCTTCGTGCCGGGCAACGCCTTCTACGCCGACGGCACCGGCCGCAACACGCTGCGCATGTCATTCACGCTTGCCGACGACCGCGCGGTGAACGAAGGCGTGCCGAGACTGGCAAAGCTGCTGCGGGGCTGATCCTCAAGGAGAGATCAGCAGCCGGCCGTCCACTCGCGCAGGCGTGATTGGTCGTGCGCAGGCGTGATTGTCCGCGCGCCCGATTCCTCGGCTAGTGTCGCGACCGATCCAACCCCCCGGATCGACCCGGCCGTAGGGTCCCACCTCCACGGTCCGAACGAAAGAGCCCCGACGGCCTCCACCGGCGGGGCTTTTTCATTGTCCCGGCAGGTGGCCGCGCTAGCTTGCCCTTTTTCGGGCCGCTTTTCGGCTACGCTGCGTCATTCAGGGAGGATCAGATGACCTTGCGCCTCGGCTTCACCTTGCTTGCCCTTGTCGCCTTCGCCAGTCAGGCGGCAGCCTTCGAGATATCCAGCCCGTCGGTGTCGAACGGCAAATGGGACGCGAAATATCTCGGCGACAAAGCCGGCTGCGGCGGGCAGAGCGTCTCGATCGCGCTTGCCTGGAAGGATCCGCCGGCCGGAACGAAAAGCTACGCGCTGACCATGTTCGACACCGATGCCAATGGCGGCAAGGGGTTCTGGCACTGGCTGGCCTGGAACATCCCGGCGAGCGCCAAGGGTCTGCGCGAGGGCGCCGGCGCGCAGGGCGGCAAGCGCATGCCCAAGGGCTCCGTGCAGGGCAAAGGCGGCGTCGGCCGCGCCGGCTATTTCGGCCCGTGCCCGCCGCCCGGCAGCGGCGACCATCACTATGTCTTCACGCTCTATGCGCTGGGTGAAAAGACATTGCGCATACCGGCCAACCCCTTGCCGGAGATGATCTCGGTCGCCGCTAAAAGCTCTGCGCTCGGCCAGGCGACCGTGACATACACATATGGGAGGTAACGGGGCGGCCAATCTCCCGCACGAGGCGAGATTACATTACTCCGCCGCCTGCAGCTTATCCTGCGTCTTGGTCTCGAAGTCGCTGGCGTCGTGGCGCTCGCGCAGCTGGAAGGCCGGATCGCCGGACATGCGGTTGACCATGCGGCCGCGCTTCACCGCAGGCCGCGCGTCGATCGCGTCGGCCCAGCGCTGCACATTCTTGTATTCGTGCACCGAGAGGAACTCGGCGGAGTTGGTGTAGCTGCGGCCCTTGGCGAGCCCACCATACCAGGGCCAGACCGCAATGTCGGCGATCGTGTAGTCGGGGCCCGCGAGATATTCGCTCTCCGCCAGCCGGCGGTCGAGCACATCCATCTGCCGCTTGGTCTCCATGGCGAAGCGGTCGATGGCGTATTCGATCTTTTCGGGCGCATAGGCATAGAAATGGCCGAAGCCGCCGCCGAGATAAGGCGCCGAGCCCATCTGCCAGAACAGCCATGAGAAGGTTTCCGCGCGCGCCGCGCGTTCGGTCGGCAGGAATGCGCCGAACTTCTCGGCGAGGTAGGTGAGGATCGAGCCGGATTCGAACACGCGCACCGGCTTCGGCTCGCTATGGTCCATCAGCGCCGGGATCTTCGAATTAGGATTGACCTCGACAAAGCCCGAGCCGAACTGGTCGCCGTCGCTGATCTTGATCAGCCAGGCATCGTATTCCGCACCCTTGTGGCCGAGCGCCAGAAGCTCCTCCAGCATGATCGTCACTTTCTGGCCATTGGGCGTGGCCAGCGAGTAGAGCTGCAGCGGGTGCTTGCCGACCGGCAGTTTCTTGTCATGCGTCGGGCCCGCGATCGGCCGGTTTATCGAGGCGAACTCACCGCCATTCGGCTTGTTCCAGGTCCAGACTTTCGGCGGGACATATTGGTTCATGTTGAAGGCCTTGTGTTTCGTGAACTGCGGGCATCTGCCACGGATGCCGATAGACTTAGGTGCGGTTCCGCGCGCGTCAAAGAAAAAAGTTCAATCTTCGTTGAACTAGCGCTTATGCCAGCTTGGGCGAGGGGAAATCCGCCCTTGCACGGCGCTCCTTCGGCCATACTTATAGGCAGAGACCCGCAACGCAGGATGGATCGATGACCATCGAGAAAATTTCGCGCTCCGTTGTTGCCGTGCGCGCCACGGTTCCGGACGACGCCTTCACCGCCAATGCGCTGGGCACGCGCCGCGAGGGCAGCGGCGTGGTGATCCGCGACAATGGGCTGGTGCTCACCATCGGCTACCTCATCACCGAGGCCGAGGAAGTGTGGCTGACCGACCAGGATGGCCGTGTGGTGGCCGCGCATGCGCTGGCTTACGACCAGGAGACCGGCTTCGGCCTCGTGCAGGCGCTGTCGCCGCTCGGCCTGCCGGCTGTCCAGCTCGGCAATGCCAGGAAAGCCAAGATCGGCGATGCCGTGACGCTCGCCGACGGAATCGGCCAGCAGGTCGATGCCCACATCGTGACCAAGCAGGAATTCGCCGGCTATTGGGAGTATCTGATCGACGAGGCGATCTTCACGGCGCCCGCGCATCCGTCCTGGGGCGGCGCCGCGCTGTTCGACCGCGCCGGCAAGCTGCTCGGCGTCGGCTCGCTGCGCCTGCAGATGAGCCGCGCCGGCGAGGTGGCCGACATCAACATGGTCGTGCCTATCGATCTTCTGACGCCGATCCTCGACGATCTGATCAAGCGCGGCCAGGCGGCGAAGGCGCCGCGTCCGTGGCTCGGCGCCTTCTCGGCCGAGTCGAACGGCATGGTGGTGGTGATGAGCGTGGCCGAAGGCGGCCCGGCCGCACAGGCGGGCCTGCGCCAGGGCGACATCATCTCCGATGTGCGCGACGGCGAAGTCGATGGTCTGGCCGATTTCTACAGAAAACTCTGGCAAAACCCGGCCGGTGCGGAAATTCCGCTACGCGTCGTGCGCGACGGCCGCGAGACATGGCTGCGCGTCAAATCCGCGGACCGCAATTCCTTCCTGAAGAAGCCGCAGCTGCAGTAGGCTCGGAGCGCCGGTGCATCCCAGGTTGCTGAAGACCTTTCTCGCGGTCGCGCGTACCCGCAACGTCACACGCGCGGCGCGGGAGATCAATCTCGCGCAGTCGAGCGTCAGCGACCAGATCCAGGCGCTGGAGACCGAGCTTGGCGCCAGTCTCTTCACCCGCTCGCGGCAGGGGCTCGCCCTGACGCCGGCCGGCGAGGCGCTGAAACCCTATGCCGAGGAGCTGCTGGCGCTCGCCGGCGACGCGCGGGCCGTCATCGATGCCACGAGGGCCGGGACGGCCGGCACAGTGTCGATCGGCGCGCTGGAGACCATCGCCTCGGCAAGGCTTGCCGGCTGGCTTGCCGGCTTCCGCGCCGGTCATCCGGACATCGACATCAAGCTGAAGATAGCCGGAAGCGGCGAGTTGCTGCGCAGGCTGGGCGACGGCGAGATCGACGTCGCTTTCTGCTTCGAACGGGCTATTGAGATCGATGCCCGTGAGACGGACCGTCGCCTTGCCAGGCGCGTCATGGCGGTCGAGCCGCTGGCCCTGATAGCGCCGCCCGGCGACAACTGGGCGGATGTCGATCTGGCGACGCTGGCCGAGAAGCATTTCGTCGCCACCGAGACAGGCTGCGTCTACCGCGCCATGGTCGACAAGGCATTCGCCGAAGCAGGCCTCGGCAATCCCAACCTCGCCGCCGAAGCCGGCAGCATCGACGCCATTGCCGGGCTGGTGGCGGCCGGCGCCGGCTTCGGTCTCGTTCCGCGGATCGCGGTCGCCGCCGCGATCGATCGCGGCGAGGTGTCCGAGCTTGCCTGGCCTGGGGCGGTCCGCTCGGCGGACGTGGTGATGATCTGGCGCCGCCGGCGCGTCCAGCCGCCGGCGCTTAAGGCACTGCTCATCGCTTTAGGGGAGGGGTTCGCCTTGGTCACACCAGGCGATGCCCGCCCTCGATATGCAGCGTCTCTCCCGTCGTAAAGCCATTGCCGATCAGGAAGCGGATTGCGTCGGCGATGTCCTCCGGCTTTCCGACCCGACCCACCGGCAGTCGTTTCGCCATCGCCGCAAGCGTGTCGTCCTTTCTGTCGCCGGCGACGAACTCCCAGATCGGCGTGTCGACCCAGCCGGGCGAGACGGCGTTGACCCGGATCGGCGCCAGTTCGACGGCCAAAGCCCGCACCAGCCCGTCCAATGCGGCGTTGACGGCGGCGACGACCGCGCCGCGCGCCGCCGGCCGGTGGGCGGCAATGCCCGAGACGAAGGTGAGCGAGCCGGCTGACGGCAGCTTCGGCGCGCCGTGCTTGGCGAGCAAAAGCGGCCCGTAGAACTTGCTCTCCACCACCTTTTGCGCGGCTGAAAGCTCGATCTCGGGCAACAGCCGGTAGGCGCCCTCGATATCGGCCGCCGTGCTGACGATGTGGTCAAGCCTGCCGATGCGCTGAAACAGTGCGGCGACCTCATCCTCGCGGCTGATATCGACCACGGCTGTTTCGAGCGTGTCCGGCTGGCCCAGTTCTTCCCGCGCCGCGTCCAGCTTCGCTTCGCCGCGCCCGGCGATGATGACGCGCGCGCCTTCCTCAAGGCATCGCCTGGCGAGCGACAGCCCCATGCCCGAGCTGCCGCCGGCGATCAGGATTTTTTGCTTCTCCATGTCCATGCCTTTCCTTTGCATGGACATGGCTTGGCAGGTCGCCGCGCGAAGCGGAAACGGAAGAAATCGATGGTGGTATCGGAGCCTCCGATGGCATCATGTACCGCCTGCTGACAGAAACTGGCACCAGGGCAGCGCTACAAAAGCATCGGAATCATCCACACTGTTGCGACGAAAGACGAGGTGACGATGGCGCCCATCAAGGTGGATCCGAACAAGGTGCGCGAATTCGCGGATGCCGAAAGCTTCTATGCCTGGCTTGCCGACAACCACGCCAGCGAAAGCGAGGTCTGGATCAAGATCCACAAGGTCGGTTCTGGTCTCGCCTCGATCACGCCAAAGGAGGCGATCGACGTCGTGCTTTGCTTCGGCTGGATCGACGCGGTGCGCAAGTCGCTCGACGAGAGGAGTTTCCTGCAGCGCTACACGCCGCGCGGCAGGAAGAGCATCTGGAGCAAGATCAACATCGACAATGTCGCGCGCCTGATCGAGGCGGGCCGCATGACCGAGCATGGCCTCAAGCAGGTCGAGGCCGCCAAGGCCGACGGTCGCTGGGACCGCGCCTATGGCGGATCGAAGGAGATGACCATCCCGCCCGACCTGCAGGCCGCGATCGATGCCGAACCGAAGGCGAAAGCGGTGCTGGAGAAGCTTTCGGCACAGAACCGCTTCGCGCTCGCCTTCCGCGTCCACAATATGAAGACCGAGGCCGGCCGCAAGAAGAAGATTGCTGATCTGGTGGCGATGTTGAAGCGCGGCGAGACGATCCACCCGCAGAAGAAATAAGGCATGATCCCGAAATGGTTGCAGGGTTGCCCACTAAGTCCGCAAACAAAAACGCCGCCCGGGAGGGAGGGCGGCGTTTTCGGGAAGCGATGATCCTGAACCCTTAGCAAGCGGTCTCGGATCATCCGGTCATGAAGGCCGCAACGCGTCAGGCCTTATGCGGCCTTCTTCGCAACATGCTTCTTCATCACATGGTGCTTGCGCACGTGGTGCTTCTTCACGTGATGATGCTTGCGAGCATGATGACGGTGGTGCTTCCTGAGCTTCTTGTGCGGGCCATTGGCGGCAGGCTTCGCCGTCTCGGTGGCCGAGGCCGGAGCAGTGGTCGTGGCGGTCGTCGTGGTCGCAGCGGGTGCGGTTGCTGCGGCGTTGGCTTCGGTGGTGCCGAGCGCCGGCACCGCGAAAGCGAGGGCGATGGCCAGGCCGAGTGCGGAAAGAAGGGTCTTTTTCATAATCGGCGTTCCTTGGGTTGGACTTTTGTCGCGCGCCGTAAGTTCGGCTGCTGCGGTACCGCTTATGACACCCGCTTTTTTCGCGAGTTTTTCCGGACTGTTGAATCTTGTTTCTAGATTGTGTCTGGGGAGGCCTTCGCTCTTGGAATGCGCAAGTGCCCACATGCCGACGGCAAGGGGCGGCGCTTCCGCGGTTACATCTCTGCCGAGCGCGAATCCGGTTGGGTCCCGGCTCATGAGCTGTATTGCATAATGATTGCAAATTCTTCCCGCTAATCAATCGCCGTGATCGATGCGATCTTGCTGACGGCACGAATAACCGAGGATCAGCAGCGATGACCAGTAAGGCAAATCATTCCGGCAAGGTGGCGCTCGTCACCGGCGGCAATCGCGGCATCGGTCTGGAGACGGCGCGCCAGCTTGCGGAACTCGGCTTCACCGTGCTCATCGGTGTGCGCGACCTCGCCAAAGGCGAGACGGTGGCAAGGACACTTGGCAGCGCCGTCGAAGCCATCGAGCTGGATGTCGCCGCGTCCGAGGCCGCAGACCGCGCCGCGGCCGAGGTCGAGAGCCGGTTCGGCCGGCTGGACGTTTTGGTCAACAACGCCGCCATCCATTACGACCCTTCGGCGCAGGCGCTCAGGCCCGACTGGACGGTGATCCGCGAGGCATTCGAGACCAATGTCTTCGGCGCCTGGCGCGTCGCTGCCGCCTTGGCGCCGCTGCTTGGCGCTTCCGGCCACGGCCGTTTGGTCAACGTCTCGTCGGAAGGCGGCTCGCTCGCTTCGATGGGCGCCGGCGCGCCGGCCTATTCGACCAGCAAGGCGACGCTCAACGCGCTGACCCGCATCCTGGCGGCTGAGCTGCGCGGTGCAGGCGTCCTGGTCAATGCGATCTGCCCTGGCTGGGTCGCGACCGACATGGGCGGCCCAGGCGGCCGTCCGGTCGCGCAAGGGGCGGCCGGCATCGTCTGGGCCGCTACTCTGCCGGACGACGGTCCGACCGGCGGCTTTTTTCGCGACGGCAAGCGGCTGGCGTGGTGAGCAGAAAATAGAAGCTTAAGACAAGCCATTGAAAAGTATAAATTTTCCACTCGGGCGTCGAAAAGTGAGCGTGAGAGTGGAAAAGCCGGACAATGCAAGCACTTAGCCTGCATGTCGCCTGTCTGTTTGGTAAGCGCTGGTCTGCCGATAGCCATGCTACGAAAATAGCATTCTCGGCCCGCGACATGTGGTGCTAGGCTCGCGCCCGTGCACCCAAGGCACGCTGCGGCCCAGCTCGCAACAGGAGGGCCCGCCAGAGGAGGAGCGGCAGAGCGGGATCGAGGCTCCAATCCAAAATCCGAAGGAACTGTTGAACCATCGCGAGGCAGCCGCGTTTCCCGTGGTTGCCACATGGGAGGAACCACCAGTGAAAGCATCCTATCTCGTCTCGGCCGCGCTCCTTGCGGCATCCGCAATGCCGGCCGCGGCTGGCGAAATCTCCGACGGCAAGGTCAAGATCGGCATCCTCAACGACCAGTCGGGCGTCTATGCCGATTTCGGCGGCAAGTGGTCGGTCGAGGCCGCCAAGATGGCGGTCGATGATTTCGGCGGCAAGGTGCAGGGCGCGCCGATCGAGATCGTCAGCGCCGACCATCAGAACAAGCCTGACATTGCCTCCAACATCGCGCGCCAGTGGTACGACACCGAGCAGGTCGACGCGATCATGGAGCTCACCACCTCGTCCGTGGCGCTGGCCGTGCAGGGGCTTTCTAAGGAAAAGAAGAAGATCGACATCGTCACCGGGGCGGCTTCCACCGACCTCACCGGCAAGCAGTGCTCGCCCTATGGTTTCCATTGGGCCTACGACACGCACTCCCAAGCGGTCGGCACCGGCGGCCAGCTGGTGCAGCAGGGCGGCGACAGCTGGTATTTCATCACCGTCGACTATGCCTTCGGCTATTCGCTGAAGGACCAGACCGCCAAGCTCGTCGAGGCGAGCGGCGGCAAAGTGCTGGGCGAGGTGCGCTATCCGCTCGGCTCCACCGACTATTCCTCCTTCCTGCTGCAGGCGCAGTCCTCCGGCGCCAAGATCGTCGGGCTCGCCAATGCCGGCCTCGACACCTCGAACTCGATCAAGCAGGCAGCCGAATTCGGCATCGTCGCTGGCGGCCAGCGGCTGGCCGCGCTCCTCTTCACGCTCGCCGAAGTGCATGGGCTGGGCCTGCAGGCAGCCCAGGGCGTGGTGCTAACCGAAGGGTTCTACTGGGATCGCGACGACAAGAGCCGTGAATTCGCCCAGCGCTTCTTCAAGCGCACCAACCGCATGCCGAACATGATCCAGGCCGGCACCTATTCGGCGGTGACGCAGTATCTGAAGGCCATCGACAAGGCAGGCACCGACGGGACAGAGGCGGTTGCCAAGGAGCTGCATGAGATGCCGGTCAACGACGTCTTCACCGCCAACGGCAAGGTGCAGGCCGACGGCTCGATGGTGCACGACATGTATCTCTACCAGGTCAAGAAGCCGGAAGAGTCGAAGAAGGACTGGGACTATTACACCTATCTGGCCACCATTCCGGGCGACAAGGCCTTCATGAAGGCCGAGGACAGCGGCTGTCCGCTCGTCGCCAAGTGACGCTCGACACCGCCACCGCTGTCCGCCCGGGCAGCACGGACCAGATGCCGCGGGTGGTGCTTTCCGCCCGCGGCCTGCGGCGCGACTTCGCCGGCTTCGTCGCGGTGAAGGATGTCGACCTCGACGTCCATCACGCCAAGATCCATGCGCTGATCGGCCCGAACGGCGCCGGCAAGACGACCATCTTCAACCTCTTGACCAAATTCCTGCAGCCGACCAGCGGCAGGATCGAATTGCTCGGCACCGACATCACCCGCACGCCGCCGGCGAAAGTGGCGCGCATGGGGCTCGTCCGCTCCTTCCAGATATCGGCGATCTTTCCGCACCTCTCCGTGCTCGACAATGTTCGCGTGGCGCTGCAGCGTCCAAGCGGGCTGGGCTACCAGTTCTGGCGCCCGGCCTCGGCGTTGGATCGGCTTACGCCGAGGGCGCGCGAGCTGCTCGCCATCGTCGGCCTCGATGACGCCGCGCATCGTCTCGCCGGCGATCTCTCCTATGGCCGCAAGCGCGTGCTGGAGATCGCCACCACGCTGGCTCTCGAACCGAAGGTGCTTCTGCTTGACGAGCCGATGGCCGGCATGGGGCATGAGGATGTCGGCACCATCTCCGGCATCATCCGCGCGCTAGCAAAAGACCGCGCCGTGCTGATGGTCGAGCACAATCTGACCGTCGTTGCCGATCTCTGCGACTGGATCACCGTCATGCAGCGCGGCCAGGTGCTGGCGGCTGGCGACTACGCCGCCGTCAGCCAGGACGAGCGCGTCCGCGTCGCCTACATGGGGACCGAGCATGAGTGAGCCGCTGCTTGCCGTGCGCGACCTCCACGCCTGGTATGGCGAGGGCCATGCGCTGCATGGCGTCAACCTCGACGTCATGCGCGGCGAGACCGTGACGCTGCTTGGCCGCAACGGCGTCGGCAAGACGACGACGCTGCGCGCCATCATGGGCCTGATCCGCAAGCGCACCGGCTCCGTCACCTTCAACGGCAAGGACCTGATCCGCCTGCCGTTGCACCGCGTCGCGCATCAGGGCATCGGCTTCGTGCCGGAGGAGCGCGGCATCTTCGCCACTCTTACCGTCGACGAGAACCTGATCCTGCCGCCGGTCGTGGCCAAGGGCGGCATGAGCGTCGAGGAGATATTCGAACTTTTCCCGAACCTCAAGGAACGCCGCAACAGCCAGGGCACGAAGCTGTCCGGCGGCGAGCAGCAGATGCTGGCCATCGCCCGCATCCTGCGGACCGGCGTCGAGATGCTTTTGCTCGACGAGCCGACGGAGGGCCTGGCGCCCGTCATCGTCCAGCGAATCGGCGAGTTGCTGGCGACGTTGAAGAAGCGCGGCATGACCATCTTGCTGGTCGAGCAGAACTTTCGCTTCGCCGCCCGCATCGCCGACCGCTTCTACCTGATGGACCACGGCAAGGTGGTGGAGGGTTTTGCCGTCGGCCAGCTGACGGCGCATACCGACAAGCTGCACGAGGTGCTGGGGGTATGATGGTGCCATGACCATGATCTTCGGCATCCCAATCCAGGCACTCCTCGGCCAACTCCTCGTTGGCCTGATCAACGGCTCTTTCTACGCCATGCTCAGCCTCGGGCTCGCCGTCATCTTCGGCCTGCTGCGCATCATCAATTTCGCCCATGGCGCGCTCTATATGCTGGGCGCCTTCATCGGCTATCTGCTGCTGGTGCATTTGGGCATCGGCTACTGGCCGGCGCTGGTCCTGGTGCCGCTTGCCGTCGGCCTGTTCGGCATGGCGATCGAGCGCATGGCCCTGTCGCGGCTCTACCGCCTCGACCCGCTCTATGGCCTGCTCTTCACCTTCGGCCTCGCCTTGGTCATCGAAGGCGTGTTCCGTTATTATTACGGCGTCTCCGGCAATCCCTATGCCGTGCCGACGCTGCTCGCCGGCGGCACCAATCTCGGCTTCATGTTCCTGCCCAATTATCGCGGCTGGGTGGTGGCGGCTTCGCTCATCGTCTGCATCGGCACCTGGCTGCTGATCGAGAAGACCAGGCTAGGCTCCTACCTGCGCGCCGCCACCGAGAACCCGGAACTGGTCCAGGCCTTCGGCGTCAACGTGCCGCTTCTGCTCACGCTCACCTACGGGCTGGGCGCGGCGCTTGCTGGGCTCGCCGGCATTCTCGCCGCTCCGGTCTACCAGGTCAGCCCGCTGATGGGCTCGGACCTGATCATCGTCGTCTTCGCCGTCGTCGTGGTCGGCGGCATGGGCTCGATTCTCGGCGCCATCGTCACCGGCTACTTGCTCGGCCTCGCCGAGGGCCTGACCAAGGTCTTCTATCCCGAGGCCTCGAACCTCGTCGTCTTCGTCATCATGGCGATCGTGCTTTTGCTCAGGCCCGCCGGCCTGTTCGGAAGGGACGCCTGAGATGAGCCAAGCGACCCTTCACGCAGAACGCGCCGCCGCCTCCTTGAGGCTCGAACGGGCGCTGGTGGTGCTGGGCATCGTGGCGCTGATCGCCGCGCCCTTCGTCATCTACCCGATCTTCGTCATGAAGATGCTGTGCTTCGCGCTGTTCGCCTGCGCCTTCAACCTGCTCTTGGGCTACACCGGCCTGCTTTCCTTCGGCCATGCCGCCTTCTTCGGCGGCGCGGCCTATTTTTGTGCCTATGCGGTGAAGGCCTGGGGCTGGCCGCCAGAGGCCGGCATCCTGCTCGGCACCGCAGGTGCCGCGGGCATGGGCCTCGTCATGGGCTTCCTCGCCATCCGCCGGCAGGGCATCTATTTCTCTATGATCACACTGGCGCTGGCGCAGATGTTCTATTTCTTCTGCGTCCAGGCGCCCTTCACCGAGGGCGAGGACGGCATCCAGGGCGTGCCTCGCGGCCACCTGTTCGGCGTCGTAGACCTCAACGTCACGATGAACATGTATTTCTTCGTGCTCGCCGTCTTCCTGATCGGCGTCTTCGCCGTCTGGCGCATCGTCAACTCGCCTTTCGGCATGATCCTGCGCTCCATCCGCGAGAACGAGAACCGCGCCATTTCGCTCGGCTATTCCGTCGGCCGCTACAAGCTCGCCGCCTTCGTCATGTCGGGCGCGCTTGCCGGCTTTGCCGGCGCGACCAAGGCGATCGTCTTCCAGTTCGCCACGCTCACCGACGTCACCTGGCAGATGTCTGGCGAAGTGATCCTGATGACGCTGCTCGGCGGCATCGGCACCATGGCCGGCCCGGCGGTCGGAGCCGGCCTGGTGGTCGGCCTGGAGAATACGCTGGCCACCTCCGGCTTCCCGGTGACGATCGCCACCGGCCTGATCTTCATGATCTGCGTGCTGGTATTCCGGCGTGGGATTGTCGGAGAGATCTATGCAAGATGGCTGGGGCGCGTCGATGCCGGCAGCGACAAGCCTTGATGCCCTGAGCGATCAACTGGCGAACACCTGGAGCTAGGCCGCGCGCTTCGGTTCGACCGCGAACGGGCTGAGCCCGAGCCAGCTTTGCATCTTCCTGCCAATGGCCTTGTCGCCGGTCAGGACGACCTTCACGCCGGCCTTCTCGACAGTCAGCACGCCCATCCAGATTGCGGTCATCGTGTGGAGATCGGTCGAGACGTAGAGGTCGACCTCGAAGCCCGGATCGTACCAGCACAAATCGACCTCGCCATGCTTCTCGACGATCAGCCACCACGAGCGTTTCGAGGCTGGGAGGTCCTGATACAGAAATTGTATCACGGTTCTTCCGTCAGGCAGTGGCGAGGGGTTCAGATTACGCCGCATATCCCACATCAGCAGCGACGGATCGAGGTTCTTCAACGACAGCCGGGACTCGACCCATTTCTGTCCCCAAAAACCCATCGCCTCGACAACAGGGCGCAAGTCGCGTCCCGCCTCGGTCAGCCGGTAGTCGAAGATACCCTTCTCGCCGGGGACTTCCCGGCGCTCCACTATCCCTGCCAACTCCAGCTCCTTCAGCCGTTGCGACAGAAGGGTCGGCGACATTTTCGGCACACCGCGGCGCAGGTCGTTGAAGCGGGTCGAGCCCGCCACCAGCTCGCGCATCAACACCATCGTCCAGCGGGTACACAGCACCTCGGCGGCCATCGATAGCGGGCAGAACTGCTTGTAACCGTGCTGGGTCATGATCGGCACCTCCTCCAGAGTTGGCCGGACATTAGACCTTCATGAATGAAGCGGCGAGTACAGAAACTGTACCGGGCCGGTACAGATCCAGGACTGGTTGGCGCGAGCCCTGCCGTGCGAGCCGTTTGGCCGACGCACGGGATCTCCCTGTGCGCAGCAACCAGGAGAATGACCATGACCGCTTACCTTATCGCGGACATCAAGGTGAAAGATCCGAAATGGATACCGGACTACGCCGCTACCGTGCACGACCTCGTTCACAAGCACGGCGGCAGGTATCTGGCGCGCAGCGGCAATGTGAAGACGCTCGAGGGCAAGCCGCTCGACACGACGCTGATCGCGCTGATGGCCTTCCCATCGGAAGCGGCGGCGCACGCCTTCACCAATGATCCGGCCTACGCCCCCTTCGTGTCGGCCCGCCAGGGCGGCAGCGACAGCCGCTTTCAGCTGATCGACAACACCGACCTAGCCGGAACGATTTCATACCTGCCGAAGGGATGATCGGCGGCCGCCGCATCGAACCCGACCATCAAGCACAAACAGCCACGGCGCTTGCACCTTCGCCGACATGAACCCGAAGGTGTCGTGCGAACACGCGGCGTCGCCGACCCAGTAGAGGTTGGAGATTAGCGAAAACCAGGACGGCAGCCGATCTCCCCACTTGTTGGGGAGGTCGGCAGCTTCGACGACTCACCCCACCGGCACTTCCAGTCCCACCTTCACCCGGTCCATCGCCACGAACGTGCGAAATCTTTTGACGTTGTTGTTCTCGAAGAACAGCCGCCTGGTCAGCGCCTCATAATCGGCCATCGTCGCCACCGTGACCACGAGGATGAAATCGGCCTCGCCGGTGACGTAGTAGCATTGCTGCACTTCGGGCACTTGGGCAAAGCCGCGCTTAGCGGCGTCGATCAGCTCGGCGCGTTCGCTCTCCACCTCGACCTCGACGAAGATCGTGATCGGATGGCCGACCTTGGCCGGATCGACCAGCGCTACATTGGCGCGGATGACGCCGGTCTCCTCCATGCGCTTGATGCGCCGCTGAACGGCGGGCGCCGACAGGTTGACCCTCTCGCCGATCGTGCGCTGCGGCGTGGCGTTGTCCTTCTGCAGGATGGTGAGGATGGCGCGGTCGAAGGCGTCGAGTTCGGGCGAAATGGACATGGCAGCGTTTCCCAACGAAACAAACTTGCAATTCAAGCGCCAAAACAGAGCGCCTTTCTCGCTTGGCCTGCAATAAATTTCAGTCGTCAAGAGGAGAAAGCCGACCATGTTCCTGCTCAACCGCCACCCGGACCATCGCCATCCGCTAACCGAAGAAGACGCTGCGACGCTTGGGCTCGCCGGGGCCGACGAGGCCGAGCGCTTCCTTGCCGCGCGCGACAACCATGCCGAGACGCCGCTGCACGCCCTGCCGGCGCTGGCGGGCGAACTCGGCATCGGCGCGCTGCACGTCAAGGACGAGGGCAAGCGCCTCGGCCTCGGCAGCTTCAAAGCGTTGGGCGGCGCCTATGCCGTCATGCATCTGGTGCTGGAGCAGGCAGGCAGGCAGCTCGGCCGCGCCGTCGCGGTCGAGGACCTGCACAAGCCTGAGGTGAAGGCGATGGCCGGGCAGATGACTTTCGCCTGCGCCACCGACGGCAATCATGGACGCTCGGTGGCGCAGGGTGCCGGCCTTGTCGGCGCGCGCTCCGTCATCTTCGTTCACTCCGGCGTCAGCAACGAACGCGTGGCGGCCATTGCCCGCTTCGGCGCCGAAATGGTGCGCGTCGCCGGCGATTACGACCAGTCGGTCAGGGAGGCCGCCCGCGTCGCCGCCGAGCGCGGCTGGACCGTCGTCTCCGATACGTCTTGGCCGGGCTATGAGCGCATACCCGGGCTTGTGATGCAGGGCTACACGGTGACCGTGCGTGAAGCACTGAAGCGTTTGCCTGAGCCACCCACCCACGTCTTCCTTCAGGCCGGTGTCGGCGGCTTCGCCGCGGCTGTAGGTGGCCATCTCGCCATCATGCTTGGCGAGGATCGCCCGAAGGCAATCGTGGTCGAGCCGGCGCGCGCGGCCTGCGTCTATGAGACGGCCAAGGCCGGACGCCCGGTCACGATCGCGCACAGCAAGCCCACTGTCATGGCGATGCTCGAATGCTACGAGCCGTCTCTGGTCGCCTGGCGCGTGCTGTCGCGGATCGGCGATGCCTTCATGACCGTGGACGAGGAAGATGCCGTCGCGGTGATGAACCGTCTTGCGAGACCTGCCGGCAACGATCCGGCGATCGTCTCGGGCGAGAGCGGCGGGGCAGGGCTCGCCGGTCTGATCCGCGCGGCCGCTGACAAGACGATGCGCGCGGCGCTTGGTCTCGATGGGAATTCCCGCGTGCTGATCATCAATTCCGAAGGCGCGACCGATCCCGGCCGCTATGCCGAGCTGGTCGGAATGGCGCCGGAAGAAGTCGCGCAAGCGAGGCTGCCGGCATGAGCAATCTGATGATCAACGCCGACCGGCTTCTCGGCCGTATCCAGGAGCTCGGCAGTATCGGCCGCGATGCGCAGGGGCGGCTGGTCCGCGTCGCCGCCTCCGAGATGGACCGGCTCGGCCGCGACCGCTTCGTCGGCTGGCTGGAAGAGGCAGGGCTCGAGGTCGCCGTCGACCGCATCGGCAACATTTTCGGCGTCTGGCGGGACGACGCCAATGCGGGCCAGCCGCCGGTCATGCTCGGCTCGCATATCGACACGGTGATCGACGCCGGCATCTATGACGGCTGCTATGGCGTGCTTGCCGGCCTCGAAGCGATCGAGAGCCTGAGGGAGGCCGGCTTCGCGCCGGCGCGCCCGATCGTGGTTGCCGCCTTCACCAATGAGGAGGGCGTGCGCTTCTCGCCCGACATGATGGGCTCGCTGGTCTTTGCCGGCGGTCGGAACCTCGAGGAAGCGCTGGCCTCGGTCGGCACCGACGGCACGGTGCTGGGCAAGGAGCTGGAGCGCATCGGCTATGCCGGTCGGCATCAGCCCGGCTTCCTCGAGCCGCATGCCTATGTCGAGCTGCATGTCGAGCAGGGGCCGGTGCTCGAGCGCGAGGGCATCGCCATCGGCGCGGTCGAAAACCTGCAGGGCATTTCCTGGCAGCGCGTTACCATCGACGGCGAGGCCAACCATGCCGGCACCACGCCGATGTCGATGCGAAAGGACGCAGGCGTCGCCGCCGCCCGCGTGATCGGCTTCTTGGCGGACCGGGCCAGCGCCTCGTCGACGCGCACCGTCGCCACCGTCGGCACCATCGCGTTCGAGCCGAACGCCATCAACGTCATCCCGTCGCGGGTGATCTTCACCATCGACCTGCGCGATCCCGACGAAACGCATCTTCGCGAAGAGGAGGCGGCGCTTGCCGCCTTCCTCGACAAGCTGGCCGCAAGCGCCGGCGTCACCGTCCATGCCGAAAGCCTGGCGCGTTTCGAGCCGGTGACCTTCGATGCCCGCATCGTCTCGCTGATCGAGGACGGCGCCAGGGCCGCCGGCCTTTCGTGCCGGCGCATGACCTCCGGCGCCGGCCACGACGCGCAGATGATCGCCCGCATCGCGCCGTCCGCGATGATCTTCGTGCCGAGCCGGGGCGGCATCAGCCATAACCCCACCGAGTTCACCGCTCCCGACGAACTGGTCGCCGGCGCCAACATCCTGCTTGGCGTCGCCGCCCGGCTGGCGGCCGACTGATCGCGGGAGGAATCAGATAGGCGTGCCGCTGGGGGTGAAATACCACCAAAAATAGTCATGCTGGCTGTATCTGGTCGTCTGAAGTGAACATCCGGCGACATCCAATCGAAACAAACTTCAATCACTTAGCCAATTAAAGCATCCAAAATCGCGCCCGAATCGCGCCCGCCGACAGAGTTCAGTGCCTCGCAGGAAGACTAGCATGCTGCTTCTCAACCAACGTCCAGAACACAACCAGCCGTTGGTTGCCGCCGATGCCGAGTCGCTCGGCACCGCGGGAGGCGAGCGGGCCGAGCGTTACCTCGAGGCGCGCGACGATCATGCCGAAACGCCGCTGCACGCCTTGCCGGCGCTGGCCGATCACCTCGGCGTCGCGGCACTTTATATCAAGGACGAAGGCCAGCGTCTCGGCCTTGGCAGCTTCAAGGCGCTGGGCGGCGCCTATGCCGTCATGCGACTGGTGCTGGAGGAGGCGAGCAAACGCTTCGGGCGCGATGTCGATATCGGCGAGATCAACGATCCCAAGCTGCGCGCCATCGCTGCTCAGATGACATTCTGCTGCGCAACGGATGGCAACCATGGGCGTTCGGTGGCGCAGGGGGCCGGCCTCGTCGGCGCGCGTTCGGTGATTTACGTCCATGCTGGCGTAAGCCGCGAGCGTGTTGCGGCCATCGCTCGCTTCGGCGCCGAGATTGTCGAGGTCGAGGGCGGCTATGACCATGCGGTGCGCGAAGTCGCCCGCGTCGGTGCCGAGCGCGGCTGGAAGATCGTCTCCAACACGTCCTGGCTCGGCTATGAGCGCGTCCCCGGACTGGTCATGCAGGGCTACACGGTGATCGTGCGCGAGACGCTGCGGCGCTTGGCCGAGCCACCGACGCATGTCTTCCTGCAGGCCGGCGTCGGTGGCTTCGCGGCGGCAATCGCCGGCCATGTGGCGGTCATGCTTGGCTCCAGGCGGCCGAAAGCCGTGGTGGTCGAGCCGCGGCGCTCGGCTTGCGTCTACGCCTCGGCTGAGGCCGGACGTCCGGTGACGATCGCCCAGCAGCAGCCGACCGTGATGACGATGCTCGAATGTGCCGAGCCGTCCTTGGTCGCCTGGCGCGTGCTGGCGCGCGTCGGCGATGCCTTCATGACGGTCGAAGAAGAGGACGCGGTCGCCGTAATGAAGCGGCTGGCGCAGCCCTTGGGCAACGATCCGGCCATCGTCTCCGGCGAGAGCGGCGGCGTCGGGCTCGCCGGACTGGTCCGCGCTGCGGGCGACGGGCAGATGCGCGCGGCGTTAGGTCTCGATGCCGGCTCCCGCGTGCTCGTCGTCAACTCGGAGGGCGCCACCGACCATGGCCGCTTTGCCGAGCTGGTCGGGATGGCGCCGGCAGAGGTGTTCCTGCAGACTGCCTGAGAGCAATTCCAGGAAAAGTTGCGACGGTGGTGCGAAGAAGGTTCGCAGTGGCTAGGCGATCGGCGACGGCGGTCGAGCGCTAAATTCCCTCCAAGAGGGGAGATGCCCGGCAGGCCAGAGGGGGCGCTGTCCCACCGGCGTTTCAGTTTTGCAGTCACAGCCAAGCCGGTAGCGATCAGATCCAACAAAATCAACGCCGCGATCCTTCGCGCCCCCCTCTGGCTGCCGGCCATCTCCCCCTCTTGGGGAGAGATTAACTGAACCACTCCCGGTAACCCTTTTTTCTCTGCTTTCATGCAATATTGCCGGGACGGGATGGCAAGAACAAGAATGGCGGACGACGATAAACGCAACGGTAAGTTCTGGGCGCTGGCGCTTGATCGCGCTCATCTCGGCCTATGGGACTGGAATTTGTCGACCGGCGATTGCTACTATTCGCCGACTTGGTCGAAGATGCTGGGCTATGAGGCTGACGAGCTCGCCAACACGCCCGATCTCTGGCTGAAGCTGACCCATCCCGACGATCGCCAGCGCGCGCAGGAAAGCGGCGACCGGCATATTGCGGGCCTCGTCGAATCCATCGAGACGGAGCTGCGCCTGCGCCACAAGGACGGCCACTGGGTCTGGGTGCTCGACCGCGGCGGCATTGTCGAGCGCGACGCCGACGGCAAGCCGCTTCGGATGATGGGCGTGCAGACCGACATCACCCGGCAGAAAGAGGCCGAGGCGGCGCTCGAGCAGGTCAACATCCGCTTCCGCCTCGCGATTGCCGCCAGCGGCACGGGCATCTGGCACCACGATATCGGTACGAAGAAGAGCTATTGGGACGCGCGCACGCGCGAGATCTTCGGCCTGATTGCCGATACCGATGAGGTGACGGCCGACCTCTGGCACACCTACCTTCATCCCGACGACAAGGAAGCTACCGAGCGAGCGCATCTGATCGCCCCCGGCTCGAACAGCGTCGTCGCCTCGCAATACCGGATCGTCCTGCGTGACGGCCAGGTCCGCCATCTCGAGTCGCTGGTGCGTTTCATTGCCGGCGTCGGCTCGGCCGGCCAGATTTTGGGCACGGTACGCGACATCACCGAGGAGAAGACGCGCGCCGAGGAGCTTGCCTTCGCCGCGCGTCACGACGCGCTGACCGGGTTGTTCAACCGTTCGGCCTTCGACCGGCTGCTTGCCGAGAACATTGCCATGGCCGGGCGGCTGCCGCTTGCCGTGTTCTATGTCGATCTCGACTACTTCAAGGCGCTCAACGACTATGCCGGCCATGCCGCCGGAGACCTCGCGCTGAAGAGCGTCGCGGCGGGCATCCTCGCCAGCCTGCCCGCGTCGGCGCAGGCGGCGCGCCTCGGCGGCGACGAATTCGCGCTTTTGGTGCCGAACTGCAATGACGCCTGTGCCGAGCACCTTGCCCGCGCGGTGCTTGCCGCGGTGCGCGACGCCGATATCGGCACTGCCGTCACCTCGCGCAGGCTTGCCGCCAGCATCGGCATCGCCTTCGTGCGCGACCCCAACATGAGCGTGGCCGACGCGCTCGCCTGCGCCGACGATGCCTGCTACGCCGCCAAGGCCGGCGGCCGGGACCGCTTCGCGGTGTTCTCGCCGGAAACGACGTCGGGCGCCGGCCTCAATGCCGCACGGTTGGCCGCGGACCTTGTCGATGCGATGGAGGACGGCCGGTTGAAGCTGTTCGGTCAGCAAATCCATCGGCTCGGCCAGCCATGGGAAGATAGCCGCCACGTCGAGGTGCTGGCCAGGCTCGAGGCCCGCAACGGCAAGATGATCCCGCCCGGCGATTTCATGCCGGTCGCAGAACGCTTCGGCCTTGCCGCCCGGCTCGACCGCTGGATCATCCGCACCGCGCTGACGCGCCACGGCGAGGCGATGCGCGCGGGCGCCATCTCGCTCGACTTCAACCTGTCGGCGCAGACGCTTTCCGATCCGCAGCTCTGGGATTTCGTCGACGAGGCCATCGCCGACGGCGGCGCGCCGGCCCCGGCCATCGGCTTCGAGATCACCGAAACCGCCGCCGTCACCAATTTCGATGCCGCGGCCGAGTTCGTGCGCAAGGCCAGGCAACGCCGCTGCCGCGTCAGCCTCGACGATTTCGGCGCCGGGATGAGTTCGTTCGAATATCTCAGGCGCTTCCCCGTCGATGCTATCAAGATCGACGGCTCCTTCGTCGAGCACATCGCCGAAAGCCGGTTCGACCGCGAGATCGTTTCGGCGATCACCGGTATCGCCCGCTCGATGGGCGCTGCCGTGGTTGCAGAGAAGGTCGAGGACAGGAACGCGCTGGATATTCTCATGGACATGGGCGTTGCCTATGGCCAGGGCTATTTCCTGCACCGGCCCGAGCCGCTGGAGGCGATCGTGGCGAGAGCCGCAAGCGGCACTGCGTCACCGTCGCGGCTGCATGCTAGGTCGGCACAAAAATAAGACGTTCCTAAAATTGCAATCACTCATTTAAGGGCGTCGTAATCCGGCGCGACGATGATCCGATCTCACAAAACGGACCGGAGCGCGTGGATGAAAACCCTTCCCTTGTTTGCGGCAACTGCAATCGGCCTGCTCGGCATCTTCGCCACGCAGTCGTCCTATGCAGGCTCCGACAATGGCGGCGGGTTGACGGCGGCGTCCGCAGCCGACCCTGACGACGATCAGGTCAATACATCCAGCGTCAGCGACGACAATGAAGCCGCCGACAATGATGAGGCCGGGCACAAGGGCGACGGCGCCGCTACCGGCTCGCATGAAGGCGACCAGGACGGCGATCATCAGGGCGACGATCATGACGACGACGATCATGATGGCGATCACGAAGGCGGGGACGGTGCCAGCCATGACGGCGGCGCAGACAGCGGCGGCCACGACGGTGGCGGGGACGAATGACTCTTGGGGTGATAACGCGCCCATCGTTAAAAGGTGAGCCATCCTTCTATCGAACTCTTAGGACAACTGGGCTAATTGCCTGTGAAACGCTTTGCTCGGGACATGACGTCTTGGCTCGACTGTCCGGCGTCCGAACCATGACGGAGGGCCGCCTGCGAGACCCGTAATGTCCTCGACCGTTAACATCGCCATTGTGACCCTGCAGCCGCAGCGCCTGTTGCCGACGGCCAGGCCGGCTGCCAGTAGCCACAGCGCCGTCGGCGCCGCGGCTTCGCCGCTCATGCAGGCGGAGCCCACGGCCCCAGCATCCAAGTTCAGCCTCGACAACCTCAATATCACAGCGACGAAGGTCCGACTGATGGAACGTGCGGGCAATGAGTTCCGCATCGATCAGGCCGAATATGAGTCAGTGTCGTCCTACGGTACGGCGATCAAGAACGCCGTCGAAGCGTTGAAACGGCAATCGCCGTCGGCGATCGCCGAGATCGAGAGACAGCTTGGCCTGGACCAGCTTGGCGTTTCTCTCGATAGGCTCGTCGACGCGATAGCCGATCCGCGAGGCAGCGATAGCAAAAGGCTGGATGCCGCGTTGAAGCAGCATGCGGACGGACCTGGCGAAGGCGACGCCGCATCGATCCAGCTGGACGAGCTCGGGCTTTACGGCGGCTGAGGCAGCTAGCCTATCAGCCATCTCAGCATGCCCGCCGAAGCCACCCCGATCACCACCGTCGGCAGCATCGACAGCCGTGTCGCCGCCAGCACCGTGATTGCAAGCGCCGCCAGATCGGCCGGATTCTTCGAGACGAAATCCGGAGCGATCACCGAGATCAGCACGCAGCCGGGCGCGGCTTCCATTACCGCCGTGGCGCGCGGGCCGAGCGCGCGGTTCCTCAGCACCACATAGCCGCCGACGCGGGTGAGATACGTCACGCCGGCCATCGCCAGGATGGCGAGCACGGTCATCGGATCGATCATCTCTCACCTGCCAGGAACCACGCGGCCACCAGGCCGGACAGCGCACCGGCCGCCACATACCAGGCGCCGGGCACGACGAGATAGGTGAGCGTCGCCACCGCCAGGCTGCCCAGCCAGGGCCGCGCCGCGGCAAAGCCCGTCCACATGCCCCGAAGCAACACCAGGAAGACAGCAGGGAAAGCCAAGGCAAAACCGTAGGTCTCGACGTCGCCAAGCACCGGCCCGAGTGCCGCGCCGCAGGTCGTAAACGCCACCCAGGCGAGATAGAAGGGCAGCGCGGCGCCCAGATAAAAGGCCAGGCTGAAGGCCGGCCGCATGCCGACGTCGGCGCGCCGCCGCGCATCCGCGAGGCCTACGGCCCAGCTCTCGTCGCACATCAGAAACAGCGCCGGAAAAACCTGCCGCTTCGGCAGATGGTTGATGAACGGCGCGAGTGCGGCGCCCATCAGGAAATGCCGGCTGTTGACCAGAAAGGTGATGGCGGCGATCAACAGGATATGCGGCGGCGAAGTCCAGAGCTGGATCGCGGCGAATTCTGAGCCGCCGGCGAAGTTGAGGCCGGTCATCAGCGGCACCTCGGCCACGCTCAGGCCCTTCTGCGCGGCCTGCGCGCCGAGCACCAGCGCGTAGGGGATGATGCCGAGCAGCACCGGCGTCGAAGCGGCGAGCCCGCGTCGGAACTCGCCGCCGCGTCCATCGGCGCTTTGACCCTCGGCGAGGGCGATCTCGGAAACGCTCATGGCTTTGCTTTCGGCTGGCCTCGCGGCCGCCGTTCTCCCGCTCGGTTGTGGGTTGCTATCGGTGCGGCACTATAGCCGAATTGCCTCGCAATCGGGTTGCGAAGATGCCCCGTTTCTGCCAAAATTTGGCATTGAATAGCGCGTTCAAGCAAGAGATTGGAATTTGGCACTATGATGCTGGATGAGATCGACAGGCGCATTCTGCGCGCCCTGCAGCGCGACGGGCGCATGGCCAACAACGATCTGGCCAAGGAAGTCGGCCTCTCGCCGTCGCCTTGCCTGCGGCGCGTCAAGTTGCTGGAGGAGGCCGGCGTCATCGACCGCTACGTCGCGGTGCTCAACCCCGCCAAGATCGGCCGCGGACAGACCTTCTTCACCCGCATCTGGCTGAAGCAGCAGGATGAGGATACGATCGAGCATTTCGCCGCCGAGGTGGCGAAATTCCCCGAAGTGATGGAGTGCTATCTGATGCTGGGGGACTGCGACGCTATGGTGCGGATCGTGGCGGCCGGCATCGACGACTACCGTCGCTTCCAGTCGGAGCATCTGAGCCGCATCAAGGGCGTGCAGAACGTCAAGACGGATGTGCCCAGCCAGACGATCAAGCAGACCTCGGAGATGCCGCTGTGAGGCTCTTGCCTTCTCCCACAAGAAGGGCCTGTTGCGCAGTTAGCGAGAACAGGCTCGCAGAGGGGTTTTGGCCGCGAAGTCTGTTGTGCTTGGTGGGCGAT
>NZ_JAIUHH010000028.1:0-48767 GCF_020165015.1 Mesorhizobium sp. CA7 | reverse complement strand
GATGCCGACGGCGACAGCGCCTCGACCGGCGCCATCGACATCGGCGGCGCGGTCACCTTCCTCGATGACGGCCCGACAGCAGTCTCGCCGGACTACGCGGTGCTGTCGAATAGCGCGGGCGCTCCGGTTACGTTTGCTCTGGATGTAGACCACTCGCTGTCCAACAACTACGGAGCGGATGGTGCCGGCACGGCGATTTTCGCGGCGTCTCTCGATGGCGCGGACAGCGGCCTGACTTCGGGCGGCGCCCACATCATCTACGATGTATCTGCGGACGGTCATACCCTGTACGGAAATGCTAACGGCCTGGCGGTGTTCACCGTCACCCTCGACCCCCAGAGTGCCAGCTATTCCGTTGACATGAATGGAACGGTCGACAGCCTGACGCAAGTGACGTTCTCTAACGGGACGTATGATTTCGACGGCGGTAACGGCGCCTGGGCCGGCTTCGTGCCCAATGGTCAGAAGAACTCCGGTGCCCCGGTCGACGATAATTCGCAGGACGTGCTTTTCACGCCTTTCGGCACCGGCACGACCATCAACGGGAACGCGAACTCCTTCGGCGTCGGCGGCGGCGCCGGCGGGCAGAACATCGGTGCGGGCGAAGGCATCCGGGTGGACTTTGTCCAGGATTTGACCGGCAACACGATGGGAGCCGGCGGATATGGCGTCCTCGCCAACCGCGACCACGTGTTCGATAACCACTATACCGCCAACGGCGCCACCTTCACCTTTGGCGACGGAAACACCAACACCGTTCTTCAAATCACGGCGAAGGACGACAACGCCACGACGGGTACCGACAACAACAAGGTCGTTGGGGATGGTGCGCTCGATTCGGTCACGTCGGTCGCGATCGCGTATGACGGGCAGACGCAGATCGTCGATTTCGCGACCATCGGCACCAACGCAACGACATACACGGTTGGCAGTCCGGGTGGGCTGACGGACAGAACCTACACGGTTCACTTCGTCGATGTGGATCCCACCGCCGCAGTTCATTATGCCGCTCAGATAACAGGTATAATGGACGACCATGTTTCCGTCTCAACGTTCACGGCCGACGGCTACAACAGTCTGGAATTGTTGAACACGAGCGGCGACGACTTCGCCATCACCGGGTTCGGCGCAGCCGTTCAGAGCACCAACCCCGTCAACTTCAATCTGCCGATCCAGATCGTGGACGCGGACGGTGACCTGGCGACAAGTCTGATCGGCGTGACGCTGAGCGGGAACCCGATTGCGGATCACTCGGCGGACGCCGCCGGCGCTTCGCATATCTACACGTCGACGGCGGCGGCGCCCGATATCATCGGGTCTGCTTTCGATGACACCATCACCGGCAACGATGTCGGGAACATGCTGTATGGTGGAGCCGGAGTCGACAATTTGAGTGGAGCGGGCGGCAATGACACGCTCGTCGGCGGCGCCGGCAACGATACGCTCAATGGCGGATCCGGCAACGACCTCCTCGTCGGCGGCGCTGGCCAGGACACGCTGACAGGCGGCACCGGCGCCGATACGTTCAGGCTCGACCACCTCGACATCAAGGATCTCATCACCGATTACAGTGGCGCCGAAGGCGACAAGATCGACTTGTCGTCGCTGTTCGAGACAGCACCGGGAGGCAACATCGCCGACTACGTGCATTATGACGCTGGCACAAAGACGCTGAGTGTCGACACCAACGGCACGGCCGGCGGCACCAACTTCGTAGATGTGGCCCAGCTGACGAACGGACCTGCCGCCGGAACGATCAACATCCTTTACGACGACACGAACCACGCACAGCACACGGCCACCATTTAGCACTTATGCGCTACCACGCTTCCATGCTAAACATCAGCAAAGCATGAATTCGCAATTCGGAGAGGGGCTTACATGAAACATTCCGTAAGATTGCTGGCTTCGGCCGCGGCGCTGCTGGTGGCCGGGTCGACGGGGTTCGCCGCCGATATCATCGGCGAGCCGGCGGTGAATTATTGCCGCACCGTCGGCACCTCGGACTTGGTGCTGACCGACAACATGGTCGAGCTCAAGGACCATGTGGTGAAGCTGATGGACGAATCGGTCGCCGTCGCCAACAGCCCGGAATGGATCAACTCGTCGCGTCCCGCCTTCGTCTGGGCCTCGGAAGCCAAGGTCGCCTGCGGCATGGCCTATGGCTATCTCAAGACGAACTACAAGGACGAAGACACGCTCAACAAATGCGAGTGCTTCCACGACCGCATGGTCGAGTACATGCATTGAGCTGACGGGCAAGCGGACGCCGGCTGGCTGCGATGGTGGCCGACGGAGAACCGGCGAAGGCGATCGCGCTGGACCGGTCCGCCGTTTCACCGAAACGGCGAAACGGTCCATCTCTTTGTCTTGACGCAAGTGCGAGCGGAAAACCGCTGCGCAGTGTTCTTGGAGTTGCCCTGGCGGTCGCCTTGCTCGGCCTGGGGCAAACACCTGTCCACGCCAACTGGCTGGAACGACCGCAGACGCAGCGGACGCAGCCCGCGCGCTGCGACGCGGCGCCCGAGCGGACGCGCGCGACGTTCAAGGCATTCGCCACCTGCCAGGCGTCGCTCTACGGCCTCGAGCCGGTGCTGGCGCATTCGGTGATGGAGATCGAAAGCGGCTTCGATCCCGGCGTGCGCGGCGCCGACGGCGAGGTCGGGCTGATGCAGGTCATGCCGGCAACCGCGCGGATGCTCGGTTTTCGCGGCTCGCTCGACGAGCTTGGCGAGCCGGCCACCAACATCGCGCTCGGCGTCAGATATCTGGCGCAGGCAAACAGGCTCGCCGCGGGCGATCTTTGCACCACCGTGATGAAATACCGGGCCGGGCACGGCGAGACCCGCTTCTCGGTCCGCTCGGTCGACTACTGCCGGCGCGCACGCGCGATCCTGGCGCGGGAGGGGCTCGACGCGGCCGGGCCGCTGCCGGTGGCAACGATCGGATTCTCCGACGTCTCGACAATTGGATTCTCCGACGCCGGCCAGGAGAAACGCATCTGCGTGCGACGATCGTTCGTGCCGGGGCCGCACTACATGAAATGCGCCGACTATCGCAGCCCGGCGCAGGCGAGGACGATACAGGCGCTGAGAGCGCGGCTGTTCGAGGGCTGAAGCCATGATGCAAGAATTGCGGGACGGCCGGGCAGGCAAACGTTAAGAGAAGTGAAGGCAGACCGGGGCGAATACTGGCGGCAGATGGGATGGAAGCATCAGATGAAATGTGAGCGGCACGATCCGGACCTGAAGCGCGCCGCGCCGAAACGAATCGTTGCGGCGCGCTTCAGGTCTTTGTCAGATGCATGTCGTCTCCCCAAAACCGGGACCACTTTTGGGCGACATGCATTGGGGGCTCTCGCTCTCGGGCTCGTCGCGACGCTGTGCGCATGCCAGTCCAAGAGCGGCGCGTCGGACGTGCTCGATCCGTCGGCGATCACGGCACCCGCCGGCCAGGCGGGCGCGCCCGCGGTGCCCGCCCAGCAGGCAAGCGGCCAGGCCTTGGGCAGTGCGGCCTTGGCCAGCTCGACCTCGGCCGGTCCGGCCTCGGCCGCCGCCGCCAAGGCCCAGCTGACGCTCGGCACGGGGCCGACCAAGGTCGCCATGCTGCTGCCGCTTTCGGCGCCCGGAAGCACCGGCGAGACCGGCCGGAAAATGTATGACGGCGCGCGCCTCGCAATGGCCGACCTCGGCGACAAGCTTCTGACGCTGACGATCGAGGACACGCGCGGCGACAGCGGCTACGCCAAGGACCTCGCGGTGAAGGCGATCACCTCGGGCACGGCGAAGGCGGTCATCGGGCCGTCCGAGCTTGCGGCCGCTCAGCACCTTGCCAAGCTCTCCGGCTCCAAGCGGCCGCCGGTGCTGGCGCTGGCCGACAATTTCGCCGGCGGCCCCGGCGTCTATTCCGTGCGGCTCGGCGAAGCCGATAGCGCCGCGGCGGGCGCGGCGGCGGTCGCCGCCAAGGGCGCCAGGAAATTCGTGCTGCTGGTGCGTTCGGGCGCGGACTCAAGTCCTATTGAATCCCGGGTGGCCAACGCGCTCAGCATCTACGGCGCCACGCTTGCGGTGACCCTGCCCTATTCGGCGAGCGACGGCGGCGCCAAGGTAGTGTCCGACATGGGCTCGCTGGTCGAGGCGCCCGATGCCGTGGTCGTCGCCTGCGGCGACGGCAGCCCTGTCGCCGTGCTCGCGGCGCTGAAGGCCAAAGGCATTCCAGGCAAGGCGGTGACGCTGATCGGCACCGACCGCTGGCTCGAGCGCCCGATGGATCCGCTCTACGAGGGCGCCTATATCGCAACGCTCGACCAGAGCGAGACCGGCCCGATCGCCGACCGCTTCAAGGCGACCTACAACTACCAGCCGGACGTCAACGTGGCCTATGCCTACGACGTGGTGGCGCTGAGCGCGGGCATCGCCAGCTCCGCCGGCCCCGACGGCTTCAGCAAGCAGGTGCTGGAAAACACCAGCGGCTTCCGCGGCTCGACCGGCCTGTTCCGCTTCCGCGCCGACGGCTCGAGCCAAAGGTCGATGCCGTTCTTCAAGGTGGACAAGGGGCGATTGAAGCTGGTGGAGAAATCGACGTCGGGGTTTTAGGTGGCGTCGTGGGTCAGTTATCTCGAGAAGATACCGCATGGGGAGCAGAAAATAGCCGCGGCAACAGCATTGGCACCCGCCGGGCATAGTCATCATATTCGGGAAAGGTCTGCCGCAGGATCGCTTCTTCGTTTCTAGCGCGGCGGTACTGCAACGAGAACTGCAGTATGCCCAAGGCAACCATTAGCTCCGAAAAATGCGAAACGATCATCCCGATCACGAAAACAGCCTCGCAGATGTAAAGCGGATGGCGGACAACGGAATATGGGCCGGTGGTAACCAGGCGGCGAGCCGTAGCCATGAGAGAAAAGGACCGCCCGAGCCAATTAAGACAGAAAATTGAACTCGACGTGCCAATGAAAATTAAGCAAAGAGCGGTTACTTGCGCAGCTCCACTTTCCACAGGACGTGTCAGAACCATTGCCAGCAGTATCAGGAACGTTCCGGCCACCGAAGTAACCCTCGGTTCGATTCCTCGCGCAGTTGCCTGCGCCGGAAGCCGGCTGATCGTCATGATCAGTTGCAGCAACAGAAACACTGTCGATGCGAGTTGAGTAACCACTGCCAGAGTGATTGCCGAAGTGTCGTGGCGGAAATAAAGGAACAGCGGAATCGCGCTGGACGTCGCCAAGAACGTCATGACGACAATGACGGCGATACGCCCAAAGAAGTCCTCATTTAACATTCCTGTCGCCCCTCCCCAAGAGGCCATTCAAGCAGCACTTCATCGTCGGGACAAGGAAATGGTTTCCAGAGAGTTAATGGCTTTTCCGCATGCACCTCTAATTAACCTTGTCAGCCTATCCTCGAGGAATGCCGAACGGTCTTTCCCTGCTTCGAATCCTGGCTCCGATCTCGGCGACCATTTCGGTACTCACGCTGATCGCGCTTAATCCGCACAGCGCTACGTTTGCAATTTGGGCGATGTTGCCTATGAATGCGGCCGGATGGCCTCCGCTTCATACAGCAAAGTCGCCAAGCGCGATTCAGTTAAGCTGCTCCAATATTCCGGAACTGGTTGCCACCACTAGCGCGTGATACATCTGCAACCCTATCGCGCAGATGGCGGCCCCGGAGATCGGCACACCAAACGGCACGATGCCTTTGCGGCCCATGTGCTGGACATAATGGCGAAACATCCCGGCCGGCAGCAAAAAGGGATTCTTGACCACGGCAGCCGTAGCGACAGCGAAAACCAGCAGCAACACAGAAAAGACAGCGAGATTGCTGCCGCCAATCAGAAACGGCGTGACGCTCATCAGCTTCACGTCGCCGGCGCCGACCTTGTGCAAGAGCCAGAACGGAAAGAGTGCAAGAAACAGCGCGACGCCGCCAAAAGCGCTGATGCCCATTTCCAGCCACGAGTGGGTTTGCAAGGACTGGAACTGCAGCGCCCCGAGCCCGAGACAGAGCAACAGCAGCACGGCGCGGTTAGTAATCTTCTGCGTGGTGAAATCAGTCCAGGCAATTCTTGCCAAAAGCAGGATTGCCAACGCCTTGAACACAAGCGACGCGGCGAGCAAAAGACTCATGACCGCTCAATGTTCCGCACGCTGGATGACAGCAGCTTCAGATTGTTGGCCACTGTCGGATCATTGGGCGCCAGTTCATAGGCTTTGAGAAAGTTGCTGCGCGCGTCCTGCAGCTTGCCGCGCAGCAGATAGGAATAGCCGAGATTGTTGTAATATTCCGGCGTTGCGCCAAGCAGCCGGTAGGCCCGGCCATAGGCCATGTCGGCAAGATCGAAACGGCGGATGCGATCGCAGGACGCGGCGAGACCAAGCCAGGCGACGCCGTCATTCGGCGCGAGCCGGGTTGCCTTATAGAACAAGGCGCCGGCATTGCCGTAATTTTCGGAACGGAACTGGGTCTTGGCCTCGGTGATCGCCTGGTCCGACGCGTAGTAGTCGACGTCGCTGATCGTCTTCAGCCCGTCGAAGGTGTCGCCGAAGGCGGTGTAGTCGCCTTTGGCGGGCTCATTGGTGCGCACGACGCCGCCGGTGGAATCGTGGGTCTGGCAACCGGCCAGGAAGATCAGCAGCAGGCTGGTCGCGACTGCGAGGCGCTTTATCATTGTGTGTTCCCACGAGTCCCCGACTCTATTTTAGAAGAGAAACATATGACCGACTAGAAGAAAATGCCCTTCATGCGGATGATCACCGGCAACATGACGACCATCATCACCACCGGGAAAATGCAGAGGCCAAGCGGTATCATCATCTTAACGGGCAAGGCGTTGGCGCGCTCTTCGGCCTGCAATATGCGCTGACCGCGCATCTCGGCGCTGTAGACGCGCAGGGCGTCAGTGAGACTGGTGCCCAGCTCTTCCGATTGGCGGAACAGCACAGCCAATGCCTTTGCTTCGTCGAGACCGATGCGATCGGAGAGTTCGCGCAAGGTCTCGCGCAGTGGCTTGCCCGCTCGCAACTGCAGATTCATGATCGAGAGCTGGATGCCGAGCCATTTGTGCGTTCCGGCCATTTCCTGGCTGACTCGTTCGACCGCCGCCTCCAGGCTCATGCCAGCATCGGCGCAGGTGATCATCATGTCCATGAAATCGGGAAAGGCGCGACGATAGACCTGCTTCTGGGCGTTTTCGAAACGATCGAGCATGATGGCTGGGATAACGATGCAGCCGAGGCCGATCAGGCTCGCCCCCCCGAAAGCGAAGAAGCCTGGCAATTTCGGCGGCAATACCTTCGACAGGAGGGCGTACATAAGCAGAAAGCCTATGGCGACGGCGCCCAGCCGGCAAAGTGTGTAGATGAGAGGCGCGCTCGCGTGATAAAAGCCGGCACGAAAGAGCTTTGCCTCCAGAGCGTTCGGCTCCTTGCGTTCCTTCTCGATCGACTTGAAATAGGCATCGACCGGCTTTTGGGCGGCGACCTTGGCAAGATGGTCTTGTCCCAGGATCGAGCGCCGATCCACGGGCCCGTCGCCGACGAGACTTCCTGTCACCAGCCTGCGCGTTTGCATCGCGGGCATGAACACCAACGCGGCGAACAGGAATAACGCCACCGCCGCCGCGAAGACGGCGAGGGAGAGCAGAAAGGTCAGGTAGTCGGTGTTCGATAGCAGGCTGATGGCTCGCTCCTAGAAGTCGAAAGTGACCATGCGATACATGATAAAGTCACCTAAAATGGCCCATAGTCCAAAAGTCAGAAAAACCGGAAATACGACTGGATTCCCCCAAATCTGCCCGTAGTATGACGGCGCAATAAGTTGCAGTATCAGGAACATCACGACAGGAAACAGCGAGATAATCCACGCGGATGCGCGGCCTTCGGCCGAAAGCGCCCTGATTTTTAATCTCAACTTCTGCCGTTCGCGCAGTACAGACGAGAGGTTCGCAAGGATCTCTGTGAGGTTGCCGCCCGTCTTGGCCTGGATCGAGAGCGAGACAGACAGCAGATGAAGTCCCTCGAAGCCGACCCGCTCCGACAGTTTCCGCACCGCTTGCTCCATACTCAGCCCGAAGGTGATCTCGTCAGAGACGATGCCGAATTCCGTGCCGAGCGGATCAGGCATTTCGCGGGCGACGAGGCCGATCGCGACGGAGGCCGGGTGGCCGGCGCGAAGCGAACGGACGATCATGTCGAGCGCATCGGGCAATTGCCTGGCGAATTTCAGGATTCGCTTTTTGCAGGCGCGACGCAGGATGAGAAGCGGCAACAAAAAGCCCACTACCAGGAAGACGAGGAGCGCCTCCAGTGCCGAAAGATTGATCAGGAACCAAAGAAGCAACGCCAGTGCCAAACCGGCAAGAAGGAAAGACGCCGCAAAGGTCATCGGGTTTCCGGTGATACCCGACTGAGTGTATAGCCGGTTCAACCAGACAAAACCGGAGATGAAATCTCCTGAATCGGTCAGGCCGCGCTCGCGCAGCAAACGTTGCAGGGTACGTTCCGCCGGCGCGTCATCGGAGAGGCGGCGAAGCCGGTGATTGACCGCGACCCGGCGCGAGCGCCGACCGGCAAGCGAAAGATAGAAGGCTTCGCCGACAAGAATGACGGAGGCCGCCGCGACCGCGTAGATGAAATAGAGCAGTGCCTGTCCGGTCAGCATCACAAGGCAACCTGGGGATTGAACGCATCCTTGGCAAAATGAAGGCCGAGCGTGGCGGCCTCAGGGGCAAAGCGCGGGCGCACGCCGGTGGCGCGGAAATCGCCGATGATCGTCCCATCGGCGACAACATCGCGCCTGACGAAATGATAGATTTCCTGCAGCTGCACGACATTGCCTTCCATGCCGGTGATCTCCGCGATGGAGACGACACGCCGGCCGCCATCGGCAAGGCGCTGGGTCTGGACAATAATGTCGATGGCCGAGGCGATCTGGGCACGGATCGAATCATGCGTCATAGGCAGACCGGCCATGCCGACCATCTGCTCCAGGCGCGAAATGGCGTCGCGCGGCGTGTTGGCGTGGATGGTTGTCATCGAGCCTTCGTGGCCGGTGTTCATGGCCTGCAACATGTCGAAGGCTTCCTCGCCGCGCACTTCGCCGACGATGATGCGGTCGGGGCGCATGCGCAGCGCGTTCTTGACCAGCTCGCGCTGGCGGATCTCACCCTTGCCCTCGACATTGGGAGGACGCGTTTCCAGCCGGCCGACATGCGGCTGCTGCAGTTGTAGCTCAGCCGCGTCCTCGATGGTGACTAGGCGCTCCCTGGCCGGGATGTAGCTCGACAGCGCGTTGAGCAGCGTCGTCTTGCCGCTGCCGGTGCCGCCGGAAACCAGGATCGACTTGCGCGCCTGCACCGCGATCCTGAGCATGTCGATCATCGGCTGGCGGATCGAATTGAACGCCATCAGGCGTTCCAATGAATAAGGGTTCTTCGAGAATTTGCGTATCGAGACCAGCGGGCCGTCGATCGAAACCGGCCGCACGGCGATGTTGACGCGCGAGCCGTCCGCCAGGCGCGCATCCGCCATCGGCGCGGATTCATCCACGCGGCGACCAATGGCCGAGACGATCTTGTTGATGATCCTCAGCAGATGCACCTCGTCGCGGAACCGGATAGCGGTTTCCTCGATCATGCCGCGACGCTCGATGAAGACACGCTCATGGGTGTTGATCATGATGTCGGTAATCGAGTCGTCCTTGAGCAGGGGCTCGATCGGACCGAGCCCCAGCATCTCGTCGGCGGTGTCGCTGGTCAGCTGATCGAGCTCGCGGGCGTTCAACGGTACGTTCCGGCCGCGCACGAACTCGCGCACGATCGGCCGAATCTCATTGAGGATCTCGTCCTTCGACGCGCTTTCCAGCGCCGTCAGGTTAAAGCGGTCGATGAGATGACGATGCAGCTCGACTTTAAGAGTCAGAAAATCATCGCCCTGTGGCTCGGCTTCGACCGCGGGAGCGGTAGCCGCCCCATTCGACGCGATGACGACTGGCGCCAGTGGCATCTTCTGTTCGTTCGGCCCTTTGATGAAGCGACCCAACATGCCGCTTACCCCCTTATCTTTTCCCCAAATGGAAACTAAGCGTTAACCACGAGAGGCACAAGCGGCCTGCAAGCCACAGAGCGTATATTACTTGCGACATAGTTAAGAGATGAGGAATGGGGAAATCGTTTTATTTTCCCCTGCGTTCCGTGCACCGACTAAAGTCCTACGACCTTTGTCAATATCCATGCGACATTGGTCGATAAGCCGCTAGATATACTGAGATATGCATTATTTCTAATGTGGCAACCGAGAGGTATGGCTGCGGCGGAATTGTGAACGAATGGTTAAGATCACTTGAAAAACGAGGCGAATCAAGCTGTTGTGAAAATTCAAAAAGCGTTTGAACGAGTATTGAAAGGTTAAGGGACTGTTAATCCGTTTGACACTGCTTTTTCGCGCGACCTAGGATTGAACGTGACGGGGGATGCTTGGGTATGGGGTTCATCCTTGGCTCTGTCTCGTCGGGTTCAAACCTCCAAAGGGAGAAATTGGCATGAAGAAGCTCATGACGATGGCCCGGCAGTTCCGCGACGAAGAAAACGGCGCTGCTATGGTCGAATATTCGATTCTGATCGGTATCATCACGGCAGCAGCGATCACGTTGATCGTTGGCGTAGGTGCCTATGTGACCGACGCTTGGCAAACCCTCTGCACCGCCTTGGGTAGGACAGGCGCTGGCTGCACGGCGGCGGGTTGAACAAACTGCTGGAGAGCGTTGTGTCCGGGCCTCTCCGGCTTGAAGATTTGTACCAGGCCCAAATTACCTGGGCCTGGTACAAACCGTAGTTGGGCTGGGGCTTGGGTAAATGCGCGCCAATACACTCATTATGATCGTGCTCGCCGGTATATTCGGCGTCCTGGCGGTCGTGCTGATCAACATCTGGCTGGCCGGTCAGCGCAACGCAATGGCGCAGTCGAACGGCGTGCAAGCAAGCACCGTTGTCGTTGCAGCCATGCCGCTGAAATTCGGCGACGCGCTGAGCACCGACAACTTGCGCGAAATTGCATGGCCGGCGGGAGCCGTGCCAGCAGGCGCATTCAAGACAATCAAGGAAGCGATGGCCGGCAACGGATCGCGCCAGGCGCTGCAATCGATCAGCGCCAATGAACCTATTCTCGCCGCCAAGATCACCGGGCCGGGCCAGCGGGCCACGCTGTCGGCAGTGCTCGCCGAGGGCATGAAAGCAGTTTCCATCCGCGTGAACGACGTGCTCGGCGTCGCAGGATTTGTCTTTCCTGGCGACAGGGTCGACGTTTTGTTGACACGGAACGTTCGAGGCGACGACGGCGCCGACAGAAGCTTCGTCGACGTGCTGCTGCAGAGCGTGAAGGTGCTTGCCGTCGATCAGGTCGCCGACGAGAGCAAGGATGCCCCGCAGGTCGTGAAAGCCGTCACGGTCGAAGTCAGCACCAAGGACGCGCAGAAGCTGACACTCGCGGCGGGCGCCGGCCAATTGTCATTGGCTTTGCGCCAGGCTGCAGGCAGCAAGGGTGAGGCGAATGAGAGGGTCACGCTGGCGGATCTAACCGCCGACACGCCTGAGGATGTCGCCAAGCGCCAGGCCGAGCTGGATAGGCAGGCTGCGGAGGAAGCGGCGCGCAAACAGGCCGACCAAAGGATTGACGGCCTCGCCAAGGCGGTGGAACGTGTCGGCAGTCAACTCGATCAGTTGAGCAAGGCAAAGCCCGCTCCGGCAGTCGCCACGGCGCCGCAACCGGTGAAGGAAGTCGTCAAATACGTTCAACCGGAGCCGCCCAAGCTGGCAACGGTCGGAGTGTTCCGGGGCGTCAAGCTGGAATCATACGAAGTGCCGCGACAAGACTGACGAGGGTCGGCGCGGCGGAGGCTGCCCTGGAGCAGCGAGTGGGGAGACGGGGAATGAAGGGGTTTTGGGTAAGGATGGCGGCGGCCGCGCTATCCGTGTTGGGCGTATCGGCGATCTCCGGCCATCCGGCTGCGGCGGCTGACCGCTTCATCGACGTGTCGAGCCCGTCGCTGCATCGCGTGTTCGTCCCCGTTTCCCAATCCGCCACGATCCAGGTGAACGCCACTTTGGGCGACATCGTGGTCGGCGACGAGAAGATCGCCGACGCGCAGCCAATGACCGACAAGACGCTCTACATCATCGGCAAGAGCGTCGGCACCACCACCGTCAATCTGTTTTCCGAGGACAAGCGCTCGCTGGGCGCCATCCAGATCGAGGTCGGCCAGGATGTCAGCGACATGGCGGTAGCCATTCGCCAGGTGGCACCCAAGGCTCGGATCGAGATCGGTTCCATCAACGGCAAGGTCAGACTTTCGGGCCATGTCAAGGATGCCGCAATGTTGGCATCCATTGTAGAAGTCACCCAGCAATACGGGCCAGACTCCATCATCAATGCCGTCACCATTGACGACAGCGAACAGGTCAATCTTTCGGTGCGCATCCTGGAGGCCAAGCGGAATGCAGGCCGCGATCTCGGGGTGTCCATCAGGAGCACGAACAGCCGCGGCACGACGCTAACGGGCACGGGCGTTGCGGCAGTTGATAAGGACAAAGTCGTGCTTGGGTCTGGCGACCTTGTCAGCGGGCTGCTGTCCACAGCGAGCCCATTTGGAGCATTGATTACCCGCGTGATCGACAGCAACGTCAAGGTCGATCTCATCATTGAAGCGTTGGAGTCGAAAGGCGTTGTGCGCCTGCTGGCCGAACCAAACCTCACCACGGTTTCCGGCGAGACAGCTAGCTTCAACGCCGGCGGCGAAGTGCCGATCCGCAGCGTCAACAGCCAGGGCGAAATCGAAATCCAGTTCAAGCAATTCGGTGTCAACCTGAACTTCACGCCGGTCGTTCTCGACGATGGCAAGATCCACATCAAGCTCGCGCCGGAGGTCAGCGACCTCACCGGCTTTACGCCTGCGGGCGACCCTATTTTCACCAACCGGAAGTTGGCAACAGTGGTCGATTTGCGCGACGGCCAGAGCTTCGCGGTCGGGGGCCTGCTTTCCAGCAAGAACACCAGGCTGCAGGACCAGGTGCCGTGGCTCGGCCAGGTGCCGATCATCGGCGCGCTGTTTCACAATTCGAGCACGCAGAAGGAAGAGACCGAGCTGGTCGTCATCGTCACCCCGCATCTCGTGCGGCCGGTGAGGCCTGGCGAGCAACTGGCGACGCCTTTCGACAAGACGAGACCGGCCAACGATCCGGAGCTCATGCTGCTCGGCCAGCTCGAAGTCAACAAGGACATGATCCGCATGTACGAGCATGGCGAAGGCGTCACCGGGCCCTATGGCCACATGCTGGATGTGAAATCGAAGGACAAGCTGGTCTATGTCAAGAAATAAGCTCCTGCTCGTCCTTCTCGCCACCGGCCTGCTTGCGGGCTGCGCGGCCGACTATCTGAACAATTACGACACGATGACGCTGGCTGCCGGCGACTCGCAGAAGGCCAATCAGCTGCTGCAGACGGTCGATCCGTATAACCCGGCTTCCAACAATACCAAGATCGAAGGCGACGGCGCGCGGTCCGTCGCTGTCGTGCAGAAATACAAGCTGCCGCCAAGCACGACCGCGCCGGCGACAAACATGACGGTCAATGTCGGCCCGACTGGCACGACGCAGTGAATTGAGCAGAAGGATGCGGCGCCGGGCGCGCGAGGACGCCTGGCACGAATGGAACAGAGAGTAGATCATGTTGAGGACCATTCGTGAATTCCGGGACGATCAGCGCGGCATAGCGATGATCCTCGTCACTATCATGCTGCCAGTGCTTATCGGCTTTGCGCTCCTGGTCATCGACATGAGTCGGGCCAACAGCTTGCACAACGATCTGCAGAAGGGCGCCGATGCGTTCGCGCTGGCTGGAGCTGCGGAACTCGATGGGCGAGTGGATGCGCTAACTCGCGCTAACCGCGCCATTCTCAATCTCGTTCAGAATACTTATCGCTTCTCCACCCAAAACACTCAGCAGACATTGACTGCTACAAACACTGACACCAGCAGCATTACGTGGCGCTACCTGAGCGGCATACCAGCCAATGACAGCGATCCTATTCTCGATGCGAGCGTAACAACCGATCCGGCTGCAGCGCGCTTTGTCCAGGTCACCGTCAAGCCAGTCGGGTTTGCGACCATTTTTCCAGCATCGTTCCTGACCGGAAGCAATGCCAGCAACGGCATGAGCATCGGATCGACTGCGGTAGCTGGAAACGCCGGCACCACGGTGTGCTCGATGGTGCCGGTGTTCATCTGCAATCCTTTCCCCGGTCAGGATCTAAACCAGATCGCGAACTCGGCAAGCCTTTTGAAGAAGAGCCTCAAGCTTGTTGTGGGCGGCTCCTCATGGGGCCCGGGTAATTTCGGTTTTCTGCGGCCAAGCGACGGCCACGGCTACGGCGAAAGCGACCTGGCAAACGATGTTGCCATCGGTCAAGTGCCTGAATGCGTGAACACTAGGCTCATCTATACGCAGACCGGCAACTTGACGACCAAGGTTACCAATGCGTTCAACACCCGCTTCGACCTGTTTCCGAACGGCGCTAACAGCTTCCCATCGAAAAACGACAGCCGGTGGCCGCCCGCGCCCAATGTGCGAAAAGGCTACAAAACGACGGGCGGCTGCAACAGCACCTTGCAGACCGATACTACAAAGTTCCGCGGACTGACTCCCGACCTGCAGTTCAACGGGCAGATCGGCAACGGGTTGTGGGATTATAACGGCTATGTCAGCGCCAACAATCTGGCTGCCGGCCTTGCTGGCTTCAAGGACGCCAACAACAACGCCTACAGCAACACCAACCCGCCATCACGCTACGATCTCTACAAATACGAAAATGATCCTTCTCATAATCTTGTAGGCACCGCATCAAAAGGCGGAGAGACGGGCACGCCGTCCTGTGCCTCGACAACGGGCAGCGCCAGCCGGCGTCTGTTCCAGGCAGCAATCGTGGATTGCAGCTCGCAAGCCGTTCTCAATCAGCTCAACGGACAAAGCGGCGCCGTGCCGGCGATGGGCTTTGCGAGCCTATTCTTGACCCAGCCGATCGACAGCGGCGCCGTCATGGCGGAGATCGTGGACATCAACGGCACGCTTGGCCGCGGCACCCTGTCTTCGGTGGTGCGGACCGAAGTACAGCTTTATAGGTGATGCGATGCTTGCCGCCTTGGGCCTAGTTCTGCGCAGGTTCGGCCTTGAGGAGAAGGGCACAGCTCTCGTCGAGATGACGCTGATCACGCCGCTCATGATCAGCCTTTCGGCCGGCGTGTTCGAATTTGGCAATCTTCTCCACAAGAAATTGCTGATTGAAGCCGGACTCAACGATGGGGCTCGCTTCGCGGCGCGCTGCAATCAGACGCTCAATCCGTCGGTGAACTGTGCTACATACGCACGCAACATCGCCGCCACGGGAACCTATGATTGCGGCGGCAACTGCAATGTCTCCGGCAGGGTTTCGGGTTGGTTGCCGTCAACGGTTACCGTCAATCTCAACTATCTTGTCATTCCTGTGACAACAGACACCAACGGGTTGCAGAACTACAGCAGTTCGACTTCGAACGTTAGGGTGGTGCAGCTCTCTACTTCTTTCAGCTATACCGGTGTTTCTTTGCTGAACTATCTCGGGTTAGGACCGATCACCCTTTCCGCTGCCCATCAAGAACGTTACATCGGGTCCTGAAAATGCAGAGCCTCGTTACGTTCAGAAAAGACGAAGCCGGCGCGGCAATGGTGGAGTTCACCATCGTCATGACATTGCTGTTCACGCTTACTCTTGGTTTCGTTGACTTCGGCTATGCATTGTACCAATGGAACGCCGCCACAAAGGCCGTTGAAGCAGGCGCTCGCTTGGCTTCTATTTCAGCCCCGGTGGCGCCTGAGATCACCACCGCCGGACTCGCGACCTCACCCGGTGACCCGATCCCTGTTGGTAACTACAACTATACCTGCAATGGCGCGACCAGCACCTGCACATGCACCGGCGCGGGATGTGTGGCGGGCACGTTTACCCTGGCGAACTTCAATCGCATCTTCCGCGGCGATGCCAGCGGCACTGGAACCTGCCCAGCGCTGGCCGCAGGGCAGCGGCCAGGCATGTGTCATTTCTTTCCAAGGCTGCAACCAGCCAACGTCGTCGTCAAATACACGGCGACCGGTCTCGGCTATTACACTCGCGCCGGCGGATCCGTGCCGACCATCAGTGTCAGCCTGCAGAATGTCACCTTTCAATTCTTCTTCCTGGGCGGACTGCTCGGCTTCAACAACATCACCATGCCCTCGATGCTGAGCACGGCTACGGGCGAAGACATGAAGAGCACATGGCCATGAACGCCATCGACACCAGAGTCCTCCCCACAAAACGCAAGCAGGTGGCGCTGTTTTCCGGCGATGCGAATTTCAAGCGCGATGTCACAACGCGGCTCGACGCGCTGGCGATCTATGACGTGAAGGTCTCTGATGCGGCGGAGTTCCTCAAAGGGCCGCCTGTCGACAGCCGGCCCGGCATCATCATCCTCGATCTCGCCAATGGCGAGCTGCTCGGCAATCCGGGGATCGTCGAGGCGCGCGCGGCCTGGGCGTCGGTGCCGCTGATCGCGATCTCGGACGAGCTCACCTCCGAGCAGACGCGCGTTCTGGTGCGAATGAACGCGTCCGACTGGCTGCACAAGCCGCTCGACGCCAAGGAGCTGCTCAACGCCGTCACCTTCCACGACACCGGCAGCCAGGGCACCAAGAGCCGCATCGTCACCTTCATTGCCGCCAGCGGCGGCGCCGGCGCCACCACACTGGCGATCTCGGCGGCCGAGTATCTGGCCTCGAAGTCGGCCGAGCGGGCGGCCTCGACGTGCCTCGTCGATCTCGACTTCCAGAGCGCCAATTGCGGCGCCTATCTCAACCAGTTCAACCAGTTCGATCTCTCCGGCATCATCGGCCAGCCGGACCGGCTCGACGTCGAGCTGATGGACGTCATCAAATTGTCGCGGCCCTCCGGCCTGACGCTCTATTCCTTCGAGCGGCCGCAGCTGCCGTTCGAGCCGCGCGGCTCCGACTTCGTCTTCCGGCTGCTCGATCTCGTCGCCTATCGCTTCGACGACATCGTCATCGACCTGCCCAACATCGAGACGCCGTGGCACGATTCGGTGCTGCGCACGAGCGACGAGATCTTCATCGTCTTCGAGCTCAACGTCGCTTCGCTCAGGCAAGGCAAGCGGCTCTACAAGAAGATCCGCGAATTGCGCGGCAACAAGGTCAGCATCACGCTAGTCGCCAACAAGCATAAACGCAAATGGTTCGGCAACCACTTCTCGCGCAGCGAGCTGGAGAAGATCTTCAAGGCGCCGCACATCAAGTCGCTGGCGCTGGACAACGCGCTCCTGGCCGACGCGCTGAACCGCGCCATCCTGCCTTCCGAGGTGGACGGACGCGCGCGCTTCAACAAGGACTTGAAACGCATGTTCAAGGAGCGGCTGGACAATGCCCAGCGCTAGCCTTCGCATTGCCCTTGCCGCGGCCGGCCTGATCGGCATCGCGCTGGCGTCGGCCTGCGACGTGGCGACGGCCGGCTCAGGACTGCCGCCGCTGCCGGCCATGGGCCCCAGCCTGCGCAAGGCGGTCGCCTTCGAGACCGGCGAGCAGCCCGGCACGATCGTCATCCGCAAAAACGAGAAGGCGCTCTATCTGGTGACCGCAGCGGGGCATGCGCTGCGCTACCAGATCAGCGTCGGCCGCGACGGCTTCGGCTGGACCGGGACGGTCAAAATTGCCTCCAAGACCGAATGGCCGGAATGGCGCCCGCCCAGGGAAATGCGCGCGCGCCGGCCGGAACTGCCGGCGATGGTGCCGGCCGGTCCCTACAATCCGCTCGGCGCCAGGGCGCTTTATCTGTCGCGCGACGGGCGCGACACGCTCTATCGCATCCATGGCACCAACGATCCCAAGGGCGTCGGATTCGACGGCACGTCCGGATGCTTCCGGCTGACGAACACCGATGTGATCGATCTCTTCAAACGCGTCGCGGTGGGCGCAAAGGTGGTGGTTGAATGACGATGATCAGCGAGCCGGACGTTCCGGCAATCGAACTCGGTCACAGGGAAGCCGCTCCGGGAAAGCCCAGCCGGGCCAGGCTGATCGGCGTCGTGGCGGTGGGTGCGTTGCTCGTCACCGTCGTCAACGTGACGGCCGCGGCCTATCTCTATCGCGGCGTCAACGACCTCAAGACGATGGAGGCGCGGCTGGAACGGCTCGGTCAGTTCGAGCAGCGGATCGGCGCACGCATCGACACCGTCAATAACGGTTTCCAGAGCCGGTTCGAGACGCTGGACCATCAGTTGCAGGCGAATTTCGGCCGGATCAACGGCAATATCGCCAAGCTTGAGCAAGGCCAGCCGGTCGCCGCCAGCGAGCCGGCGCCCGGCGCGGCCGAGCCTGCCCTGCTCGACAACACCACGGTGGCGGATGCGTCCGCGGCCGACGGAGACGCTGGCGCCGGAGACGGACAGCCCGCGTTCAAGCGCAAGGTCGCGCCTCCGGGGCCCAACCCGTCCTACCAGCGCATCCAGCAGCCCGACGGCAAGGTCTATTACAAGAAGATCAACTGAGCAGGCGGTCTTCGCCTAGACCGGCAGGTTACAGATCGCGCTGCAGCGCAAGCATGCGGACAGCGCGGGCTTCGGCACGCAGCTTTGCCTCGCGCAAGAAGGCGACATGGCAGTAGGCGCATGCCGCGAGACCGAGGCACAGCACCAGGCAGTTCTGCAAGCTGAAGTCGAGCATAAGCGAAAAGCGCCAGCCGTTCGGTACGGTGAAGGCGGCGATCGTGCTTGCCGTCTCGGCCTGGCTGCTCAGCGCCATCATCTTGCCTGCGAAGATCAGCGCGGCGTGATTGGCGAGGAAGAAGCCGGCGGACCTTTTTGCCTGGCAAATCATCCAGCAGGCGCCTGCCGCCAGGACGATAGTGGCCGCATCGAGCGCCATCGATCCGCCGAGATAGACGTGCACCTGCTGCCAGAACATGGTCGAGAATGGCCGCAGCTCGAGCCAGGCGTGCCACGCAGCGGGGCTCGCCGGATAGAAGCCGAGAAGCAGCGCCGCCGCTCGCTCGGCCGCCAGCAGAATGAGCACCAAGGCCGGAAAGGCAAAAAGCAGTATCGGCTTGCGCATCATGTCATCCCTCGACATCCGATGGCCGATTCTAGGCCGCATTGGTTGCGCGAGACTTAACGCAACGCCTTGCTTTTCAAGGAATGTCGCTCACATCTAATGTATGGTCCGATTCAGCGGTCGGGGGTGGCGCCATGTCGACAGGAGCTAACGGGTCGCGCTCGGGCCGCACCGCTGGCTATCGGCACGATCCCGCGAGGGTCCACGCGTGAACCAGGTGAGCGCGTCCGGCCGCCCGCTGCTGGCGTCAGCGCTCGGCGGTCTCGGCCTGCTCGCAGGCATGGTGCTGATCGTCGAGGGTGGCCGCCTGCTGCCGCCCACTTCGATCGCACCGGCTCAGGACCCCGGCGACCTGAAGCCGGCCTTCCATGGCCCGATCCATGACGCGCGGCCAGGCCGGCCGGCGCGCAAGATCGCCGAGGACCTCATTGCGCCGCCGCCGCTCGACCCATCCGGGATCGAGCGCATCGAACCGCGTCCTCCGCTTGGCGAGCTCGGACTTGCGCCGCGGCCGCAGATGCCGATGCCGCAGGATTGGCGCGAGACGCTGCTTTTCCGTCCCGTCGCGACCTCCTCGGCGGTCGTCGAAGCCATGGGACGCACCGTCGCCATCAGCGGGACGGTCGACATAAGCCCCGACAGGACCTGCATGTTCGACGACACCGCCTGGCCCTGCGGCCAGCGGGCGCGGGCCGCCTTCAACGCCTGGCTGCGCGGGCGGGCGCTGAAATGCTTCCTGCCGCCGGACGTCGACCGTTTTGCCATCGCCGCGCCCTGCGCGCTCGGCACGCAGGATGTCGGCGCCTGGCTGGTTTCGAACGGCTGGGCGATGGCCGCTCCCGCCGGCATTTACGGCAAGGCGGAGGTGGTGGCGAGGACCGCCCGGATGGGCATTTTCGGCCCACCGCAATAGTGCTACCGCGGGAAAGCCGGTGGCCGCTCCCCTCGCGCACTTGCGTGAAAGCAGAATGGTCAGGGCGGTTCAGCACTTCTAAAACCTGGACTGGGCCGACGACCTGGCAGGTCGTCAGCCACCGACCGCGGCCGCCGGTGTGCCGGATCCGGCGCTTGCCATGGAGAACATGCCGACTTGCATCAAATTGTACGTTTCCCTGACACCGAAATCGTAACGGACCTCCTGTATGCCATGCGTCGAACAGGAGATTGGCCCTTGACTGCGAAAACACCGACCGCGCCGGTTCAAACGTGGAAGCACCTCATCTTGCTGGCCGCGCTTGGCACCGCCGCCTGCGTCGCGCTTTCGCTCGGGTTGAACTACCTGCTGCTTTTCAGCGACAGCCTGACGCCATTCGGCCGCGGGGCAATTACGGCAATCATCGTGCCGATCGTCATCGGTCTGCCGTTGTTTGCCCTGCTCGGCTGGCAACAGGTGGAGATCCGCCGCTACCGGCAGGAACTCACCAGATCCGGCACCTACGACCAACTGACCGGCTGCCTGAACGGCAAGGTGTTCACCTCGATGGTCGACAGGAGGGCGGCGAAACCAGCCGGACCGCGCTCCGGCGCCTTTCTGGTCATCCATCCGGAACATCTGGCATCGATCAACCTGCGCTTCGGTCTCGAATGGGGCGACGAGGCCTTGCGGCTGATCGCATCGGCCATCCGATCCGCGGTGCGCAAGGACGATCTGATCGGCCGGATCGGAACCTCGATGTTCGGCGTCTTCCTGCCGGGCGCGAGCGAAGAGGACGCCAAGGACATCGGCGAGCGCATTCGCGGCACGGTCGGCGAGATCTACTTCGCGCCCAAAGGCGACAAGGACGTGCTTGCGATCAAAGTCGGCGGCGTCATTTTCGAGCGGGAGCTGGATTTCGAGGACATGTTCCGCTTCGCGGAGGAAGGCATGGCCGAGATCCCGGACGAAGCCGGCCTGCGGCTGTCGCATGTCACCAACTGAGCCGGCGTGATCGCCCGACACGCCCACCAAGATGTTTCGAAAGCTGGTGCTGCGAGAGGATTGAACTTCCGCTAATTCAATAAAAACAATACCTTACACTATGTTTTCTAGCATTTTGACGACCGACAAGGTGACCCTGCTGGACAGTTGTCTTGCAGGCAAACCCCAGCAAATCACCCCTCGACCTTGCTTGGATTTCCGCTAGCATGGCCGCGAATTAGCTGTTCCTGAAGAAATCGAATTTCGCTGAAGGGGGCGAAAATTCATGGAGATGCAGCAGGTCCGCTATTTCTTGGCCCTGTCCAACACGTTGAACTTCACCAGAGCGGCCGAGGAATGCAACGTCACTCAGCCGGCGCTTACGCGCGCGATCAAGACGCTTGAAGAAGAACTCGGTGGCGAGCTGCTCCGGCGAGAGCGTCAGCACTCGCACCTGACGGAACTTGGACGGCGGATGTTGCCCTTGCTGCAACAATGCTATGACGCGGCCACTTCCGCCAAGTCATTGGCCAAGGCTGTGCAAAGCAGCGATGTTGCGCCGCTCAATGTGACCATTTCGAACAGCATCAACATTGCGCTGCTGGTTTCGCCGTTCACCGAGCTCTTTCGGGCCTATCCCGGTGTGCATCTCAAAATCCACCGTGGCTCGCCGGCGGCCGTGATCGAGGCGCTAAAGGGCGGTGAAGTAGAGTTGGCGATTGCCGGCCCCCTTGGACAGGCTTGGGACCGCCTGGACGTGTGGCCTCTGTTCCAGGAAGGGATCGAACTCGCGGTAAATTCAGATCACCCGCTCGCCCGGCGAAATGAGGCTGATGTCGCCCTGGCTCAGCTCGCCGCCGAACCTGTGCTCAGCCGGATCGATTGGGAGACGAGCGAGGAACTAGCGCGTTGTCTTTCCGCTAAAGGGTATACTCCCCGGACCGCGCATGAAGTCGAGACCGACCAGGATCTCCTTGCGCTGCTTGAGGCCAATGCCGGAGTTGGCTTTGTCTCGCTTACCGCACCGCGATCCTCGAACATCCGCCGGCTCAAGCTTCGCGATCTGGACGTCTCGCGGATCGTTTCGGTTTATGCGGTCGCCGGCAGGCAGCGCGCACCTGTCGCGACGACGCTGCTCAATCTCTTGAGAGCGGCCGACTGGTCATCCTTTGGCGTCAGCGAGCCCGCCTGAGCGCCGCGATCAGGTCGTCGATGTCCATGCGACGGCGGTAGTCCGGATCGACGAAGCGGTCGGTGATGATCCCGTCGGTTCCGACGACGAATGTGGCCGGGATCGGCAGGAACCAGCTGTAGTTGCGCTGATAGCTTGGGAGGTCATAGGCAACGCCCATCAACCGCTCCATTTCGGTTCCGATCCATATTGCCAGGTTAAGAGACAGGGCGTAGCCATTGTCCATATCGGTCAGGAAGGGGAAGCTTGCGCCAACCGCGGCCTTCATCGCCCTGGCGAATTTGCCTCGCTCGGGCATGATCGCCACGATTTGCCCGGCCAATGCCGCGATCTCCTGCTGCGCTTCGACGATGCCGATCGCGTTCAAACGGCAGTAAGGGCACCAATGCCCGCGCTGGAAGGTGATCACAGCGGGCCCTTGGAGCAGGATGTCGGCCAAGCCAACCAGCCTGCCTTCGTCGTCAGGCAGCAGGAATGGCGGCATGACATCGCCGGGCTTTGGCGCCGCCGCTCCGGCACCCTGTTTCTCCAGGCGTTCCACCAGCCGATCTACAGCGTCCGCGAACTCCGAGTTTAGGCGGCGGACCGCCGCGGCAACCACCGCCAGCCGTTCATTGAGAGGCGCATCAAGCTCGATGGCTGCCTGGAGGGACTGCTCGAATGTCATTGCCTGGTCGTCGGCGGCCATGTCTGCACTTTCATACATCGCACACAGCCTATCACCGTAACCCCTCGGCAGTTGCCATGTTTTTCCTGCATGGATTTGATGCCCCACCGGCATCGACACGTGCCAAATCTGTGTCCTTCTTCGCTGACCCGAGGCGACGCGTTACATCATGTTCCTGATATCCGCTGTGAAGGTCGGGAAAGCGCAGACCATCTCAGACAGCTCTCGTGCCGTGATGCCGTGCTTCATCGCGAGCGCAAATATGTGGATCAGCTCTTCGCCGGCATGGCCGACCAGGTGAGCCCCAAGGATCCTGTCTGTCGTTTCCTCGACGATGATCTTCGACCACGCTACCGGCTCGGCGTAAATCCTGGCCGAAAGCCAGCCTTGCATGTCGTTCGAGTGGACGTTGATGATGAAGCCGCGTTCCCTCGCCTTGGCCTCGGTCAAACCGACGGTTGCCACGGCCGGAATGCTGTAGAGCGAGGCAGGTATTTGACTGTAGTCGGGCCGATGTTTCGGGCCGTCGACGATATTGCGGCCGACGATGCCGCCCTCGTAGGTCGCTATCGGCGAAAGCTGCGGAGAATTCCAGACCGCGTCGCCGCAGACATAGACGTTCGGATTGGAACGGGACCTCAGATGATCGTCGATCTCGATGCGGCCTTCGCGATGCACGATGACGCCGGCGCCGAGATCGAGGCCCTCGACATTGGCAACGCGCCCGGCGCAATTGACGGCCCGATCTGCGTCCACCCGGTATTCGGCACCATCCTTCGCGAAGCTCACCCGCAGTCGCCCGTCGACCTCCTCGATCTTCTTGACCCAGGCCTTGGTATGGATGCTGATACCCAGGCGCTCGCTCTCACCAAGGAGCTGAGCAACGGCATCCACGTCGAAGCTTCCCAGAAGCTGCGGCAGCGCCTCGAGGATCGTGACTTCGACGCCGGCGCGCGCATAGACGTGACCCAGCTCGAAAGCGATAACGCCACCGCCAATGAACACCACGGCGCGAGGCAGCGTCGGATCGCTCAGCACATCGTCCGATGTCGTCAGGAATTCCGAGCCGGGAATCGGCATTGGGCGCGGCTTCGAGCCGGTGGCGATGACGATGTTCCTGGCCTCGAATTCTCGACTGCCGACGCGGATGGCGTTGCTGGCGACAAATGCGGCCTCGCCGTAGATGACGTCGACGCCTCGCTTGGCCATCAAACCGGACAATCGGGACGGGATATCCCTGATGATGTCCCTTTCCCGCTCGATCAAGCCTCGCCAATCTAGCCGCGGCGGTTCGATCCTTATTGCATGATCGCCGGCCCTCGCGATCTCGTCGAGCGCGTGGGCTGCCGCGACCAGCACCTTCTTCGGAGTGCAGCCGCGATTGGGACAGGTGCCGCCAAGATCGCGAGCCTCTATCATGGCGACGGAAAGTCCGGCGGCGCGCGTCGCAACCGTCACACCCATTCCGGCATTGCCGCCGCCCAGGATCACGACGTCATACTTTTCCATCGCCATCGCCTCCGCCGCTCTAATGAAGCTTGATGCGCGGTCTGGCGCGCTTGACGATCATCTCGCCGATCGAAGCCAGCGTGGTCTGCGCCAGGCCGTGCACCGCCTTGAGATGCATCTTGTGCAGCGAGCGATAGACGAGCCTTGCAACGAGACCTTCGATCTTCAGTCCCCCGATCAGGCTGCCGAACGCACCGTAGTCGGCGAGTGAGACGAGGGAACCATAGTCGCGGTAGCGATACGCCGGTGGGGCCCGCTCCGCGAGACGCGCCGCAATCACCTTGGCCATGTGGTGAGCCTGCTGATGCGCTGTCTGGGCGCGCGGCGGCAAGGCGTTTTCTTCGCCCGGGAGAACGCAGTTCGCGCAGTCGCCAATCGCGAACACATTCTCGTCTGCGACCGTGCGCAAGGTTTCATCGACGATCAGGCGGTTGATGCGATCGGTTTCGAGACCTTCGAGACCCTTCAGGAAATCCGGCGCCTTGATACCGGCGGCCCAGACGACCAGTTCGGCAGGCACAAAGAGCTTGTCGCCGAGCCGTATACCGTCTTCGGTCACTTCAGTGACCTTGATCCCGCAGCGTATCTGCACGCCCAACTTGATCAGCAAGCGTGCCGTGGCGCGCGCCATCTGCTCAGGCAGCGCAGGCAGGATTCTCGGTCCGGCTTCGACGATGGTGATGCGGATCAGCCTTTCGAAATCGATGTTGTCGAGATTATGCGACGCTATCTCGCGCATCGACTTGTGAAGTTCCGCTGCCAGCTCGACGCCGGTGGCGCCGGCGCCGACGATGACGCAATGGAGCTGACCGGGTGAAAGCTGCTCATACTGCGCATTGGCGCGCAGGCAGGCATCGATCATGCGCTTGTTGAAGCGGGCCGCCTGTTCCGCGGTATCGAGCGAAAGGGCATGGCGCGCGGCGCCCGGCGTGCCGAAGTCATTGGTCACGCTGCCGACGGCCATGACCAGCGTGTCGTAGCCCAGAACGCGCGGCGGGATGACCTGGCGACCGTCATCGTCGAAGCTGGGCGCAACGAAAACCTGGCGTTTGGCACGATCGATGCCGACGACCTCGCCAATGCGGTATCGGTAGCCGTGGCGGCTGGCATGGGCGATGTATTCGACCGCATCGTGTGATGCGCTCAAGGCGCCGGATGCCACCTCATGCAACAGCGGCTTCCAGATATGGGTGCGGTTTCGGTCGACAAGCGTGACGGAAAGCCGCCGGTTGCCGAACTTGCGGCCGAGGCGCGTCGCCAGTTCCAGGCCGCCCGCGCCACCGCCTACAATGATCACGCGGTGCAATGACTTGTCCGCGTGCGAGGGAGTCTCCGGGATCGTGCGGAACAGCGCAGCATTGTTGGCGAGCACGGCTTCCGGGATCAACCGCATGCCGGGGGTGACAATCTGCATCGGTGGTCTCCGTATCTTGCTCGGCGCGGCACGTCACTCTTGGGATTCGTGGATCACAATGCCTTGCAGCATGTCGACCTCGCATTCCCAGGGCTTGTCAGCGAGGACGCGCTGCCCATGCTCGTATCCTGCCTGCCAGCGCGTGCGTATGCCCGAGCGGGTGAAGTCGATGTCCTTGGTGTGGTCCTCGCCGTCCAGTCGCGGCGAAAGCAGGCGAACGAGATGCATGACCGACGGGCAGCCATAGGAGGCGAGCTCCTTGAACATCGGATCCTCGCGACGCTCCTCCGGCACGAGCCTTCCCAGTTCGCGCACGACATGCCGCAACCGATGCAGTTGCTCCTGCCGTGCAACGTGGCTCCGGCCGCGGCTGGCATATTGAAGGTCCTTCTGTCGCCCCATGACCTGCCAGATCGATTTCGGCTCGTTGGCGCGGGGCTGCCACATGTTGACGGCAAAGATCAGCGCGTCGCGCCGAGGGCGCTCGTCCAGCACGACCTCGATGGGCGTGTTCGAATAGATGCCGCCGTCCCAATAGGGCTCGCCGTCGATGCAGACTGCTGGAAACGCCGGCGGCAAGGCGCCCGACGCCATGACATGCGCCGCCGACAGGATCATCTCGCGCGTGTCGAAATATTTGAGCTCGCTGGTGTTGACGTTGACCGCGCCGACCGTCAGCCGCGTGTGGCGCCCGTTGAGATAGTCGAAGTCGATCAGATTGCTGAGCGTCCTCTTGAGCGGATCCGTGGTGTAATAGGATGCGTTCTCGACACCAACCTCGCGGTTGACTCCGAACATGGCGCTTGGGTTCGGCTCGAAGAACCCCGGGATGCCGCGCATCACCGTGCCCATATTGGCAAAGATGTTGCTTGGAACCATCATCCGGAAAAACTCGTCGAACGGACTGCTGCGGCTGACGCCGTCCCAGAATTCCTGGAGCCTGGCCAGACGCACGCCGGGCTCGTTTCCAGCAATCAGCGCGGCGTTGATGGCGCCGATGGACGTGCCGATGACCCAGTCCGGTTCGATGCCGCCCTCGACCAGCGCCTGGTAGACGCCGGCCTGGTAGGCGCCGAGCGCGCCGCCGCCTTGAAGGACAAGAACGGTCTGACGCTTGACTTCGCCCTGATGGCCAAGCGCCGGTCCTGCTTCCGGAGCGGACAGGTTTTGCGTGATCTTGTTCATCGCCTTCGCTCCTCGTGCGGGTCTAGTGAGCAGTCCAACCGCCTTCGATCGGCATGACGGCACCGGTGATCGAGGCCGCGTCGTCCGACGCCAGGAACAGGCAGAGCGCGGCAACCTGCTCGACCGTGACGAATTGCTTGGTCGGCTGCGCTGCCAGCAGAACATCCTTGATCACCTGCTGCTCGGTGATGCCGCGCGCCTTGGCGGTATCCGGTATCTGCTTTTCGACCAGCGGCGTGAGCACGTAGCCGGGGCAAACGGCGTTGACCGTGATGCCCTGTTCGGCAACCTCCAACGCGACGGCCTTGGTCAGGCCGGCGACACCGTGCTTGGCAGCGACATAGGCGGATTTATAGGGCGATGCGACGAGCGCGTGCGCCGAGGCCACGTTGATGATGCGGCCCCATTTGCGCGCCTTCATCGCCTGCAAGGCGCGCCGGATCGTATAGAACGAAGACATGAGATCGATCGCCACCACCGCTTCCCATTTCTCGATCGGGAAGTCGTCGATCGGCGCGACATGCTGAATGCCGGCGTTGTTGACCAGTATGTCGACGGCGCCGAACTCGGCGATGGCCTTGTCCATCATCGCCGTGATGGCGTCGCCCTTGCTCATGTCGGCATTGTCGTATCGAATGACGGCCTGATGATCGGCCGCAAGCTTGGCCCGCAGGCGTTCGATCTCGGCGGCGTCGCCAAAGCCGTTCAGAACGATGTTGCAGCCCTCGGCCGCGAAGGCTTCGGCAATGCCTTGCCCGATGCCGCTGGTCGAACCGGTGATGAGCGCTGTCTTGCCTTTGAGCATCGTCTTGTCCTTCCGATTGCGCTACGAGCGACGGGGTGCGGGCCGGCTCTGGATCTGACGATGAGTATGGTGAACCGCCGCAAGCTGCGGAAATGCCGTTGAGACATGGATTCGATAGCTGACGGTCAGATCGTCGGCTGTGGAGGTCGATCGACCGTTCGGGTTGTTTGACGTCAGGGCAGCTAGTAAGATTGCATGGCACCCGGGCCGTGCCGTATGCACGTCCAGTGAGGGAGCGTGCAGTGGAGATCAGCCAGGTCAAATACTTCTTGGCCGTCGCCAAGGAACTGAATTTCACGCGGGCGGCCGAGCAGTGCAATGTCACGCAGCCGGCGCTGTCGCGCGCCATCAAACTCCTGGAAGATGAATTCGGCGGGCCGCTTTTCCACCGCGAGCGCCGTTTCACTCACCCAGCCCGGTATACTGGAGCGATCGTGACGACTGGACATTGGCGATGATCGCCGCCGGGCCGGCTTCGGCTTCATGCCCGAGCATACCGCCAAGCATCCTGGCGTGGTGCCTCTGCCGATCACGGAGCCGGAATTCTGGCGGGAGGTCAATCTCGTCACGGTGCGCGGCCGCAGGCATTCGCCCGCGGTGGGCGCATTGGTGCGAGAGGCCACGCAGAAGAAATGGTTTGGCGAGCGGGCTAAAGCGTTGTCCGCCGCCGAATAGGGTCGCCGGGCAAGGCAGCGTGCCTTGCGTGTCCGGGCAATGCTTTTCCGCATTCAGTTCTTCTTGACGGTTGAGGTCACCGACTGGATGACTTCCGTTGCCATCTTGAACTGCGCGGTGCGGTCGGTGATGCCGTGCCGCCTGGCGATCCAGTCGAAATCGCTGTAGGCGGCGTAAACCGAGCCGTCGGCGCTCTGGTAGACCAGCACTCTCACAGGCCAGTCGAGCCCGGCTTCGGGATTGGAGGTGATGAAGGTGGTGCCGAGCGCCGGATTGCCGAACATGACCAGCCGCGACGGCCTGACATCGTTGCCCGCATTCTTGCCAAGCTGTGCCTGGTCGATGACGCCGAAGAACTTGATGCCTTTCTTGAGCACGTCCTTCTTGATGCGGGCGACGGTTTCAGCGACGGAATAGTCGCTCTTGACGGTGACGACGCCGTCCGAAGCCGCAGCCGGGAGGGCAGCAGACATCAGCATGGCTGCGCCTGCAAACAGAGCTTTGAGATGGTTGATCATGTCGGTCTCCTTGGTTGGACAACTAAGTTTCGATTTCAGGTCTCAGGCCTTCGGCGTTTGCAGCACGCGCGCGATCGCGATCGCACTGGCGAGAACCGCGACCAGCACGATCACGCATGCGGTCCAGTCGACGCGGTCGTAGATCTGTCCGATGAGGAAGCTGCCGGCGAGCCCGCCCGCGTAGTAGGACGCGAGATAGATGCCGCTCGCGGCGGCGCGATCGCGCGACGCGGTCCGGCTGACATGTCCCGTGGCTATCGCTTGAGCCAGGAAGGTGCCGACGGCGACCAGCGCCATCCCGGCGAGGACGACCGGAAGGCTGGGTGCGAGCAGCAGAAGCAAACCGATGATCGCCAGCCCAAGCGTCGCGCCCACCCCCATTCTCGGGCCAAGGCCTGAGGCCACGCGCCCGGCGAGCGGAGTGGTCAGCATCGATGGCAAGAAGACGAAATAGACTGCGCCAAGCGCCATGGGGGTCAGCGAAAGCGGCACCGCGACAAGCTGAAAATTCACATAGGTGAACGTGCCGATAAAGACGAACAGGATCAAAAAGCCGATCGCAAAGCAGGCACGCAGCTCGGCGTTCCGCAACGGGGCTTTCCAGGCGGCGCGGGCGGGCTGACCCTCGGCGTCGGCGGGCATCATTGCCGAGGTCTTTTGCCACGTGAACCAGACAAGGGCGGCGCCGAGCAGATTAAGCGCGGCGAAGGTCAGAAAGTTGGTGGAGATGCCGAACGTGTCGGCGACGGCCGCCGACATCAACCGGCCGAAAAAGTTGCTGGCAACATTCCCCGTCACATAGGCCGCAAGCGCGCTCGTCGTCTGCCGCGCCGAAAAATGCTCTGCCAGGTAGGCCATGGTGAGCGTGAACGCAGTCGACATGCAAAGGCCTTGCACCACTCGCAGCAGTGCGAAGACCACAATATTGTCCGTCTGCGACAGCAGCGTCGTCGGGATCGCCAGGATGGCCAGGCTGATCCAGATGCCGTTGCGGCGGTCGATGCCTCGCCCAAAGAGAGCGACGGCAATCCCGGCCACTGCCATGCCGAAGGTGCTGGCGTTGACGGCAAAGCCCATGGTGGCGCGACTGACGCCGAATTTCACCACCAGCGAAGGCAGGATGGCTTGGGTGGCGAACAGATCGACGAGCGTCAGGAACGCAATCAGCGCGATCAGGCCGAAGCGCCAGCTATCCGCGGCCGCCATGCGAAGCCGCGTCGGTTCGGAATGCTCACTGGTCGTCATGACAGGCTCCGTTGCCACGTCCTCAGGCAATCACCCGAGGACGGGTTTTTGGTTTCTGATGCCGGGATATCTTCACCGCGGCGAGCGGCTTACATCATGTGGTCTTCATGCATCGCCGACGGCAGGACGTCGGCGGAATAGAGGACGGCCGGAACCTTGCCGTTGTTCTTCCACCAGTGGGCGAGCTGGCCGAACTCGGCGGTCGCGTCGCCGGCCGGATGCTCGATGCCGACCTTGCAGGTGCTGGCGTATTCAGTGATCGAGCCTTCGAGGACGATAATGTTGGCAGGGCGGACATTGTGCTCATGCCACGGCACGACGCCGCCGGGCTGAACGACGAGCTTGCGAAGGCGCAGCATGTTGCCTTTCCAGGCCTCGCCCTTGCTGCTCAGATCGATTGCGGAAAGCACCGTGTCGGTCACGCCGACCGGTTTGCTTGGATGTTCCTGGATATCGGTGGTGGCGGCCTGGCCGGCAGGGCAGTCGCCGGCGAAAGCCGGGGCCGCGGAAAGTGCAGCGGTCGCGGACAGCATGCCCAGCGCGAACGCAAGGTTGAGTTTCTTGGTAGCCATCTCGTATTTCTCCTTTGTCGGTGCCCAATCGCGGGAGGCGGGGCATGACGAGGAGAGTGACCGGAGCCTTCCCGAAAGAGAAATGCTGACTGGCTCTTAAATCGATACCTGAAAACTATCGTCGATCATCATACGGGCGCAGCAATCCGCGCCACGACAGACCATGGCGTCGGTTCTTTTCTTCGACTTGCTATGCAGCCGTTTTCCTAACCAGATCGATGCCGCTTTCCGGCCAGCTATGCGCCTTGACGCTGTTGACGAAGGTTGATGTGGCCGGCGAGAACCGGCGCCCGGCCACGACGACAAGCGATACCTCTCGCCAAACCTCCGGATCTATGACGGGCCTGACCTGCAATCCCGGGATGACGGCGCTGAACTCCGGGATGAAGCAGATGCCCAGCCCGCCGGAGACCATGTTTTGAATCCAGTCTTCGCGCTCGCTGGCGTAGGAGATCCTGAGCTTGACGCCACGTTCATTGCAAAGGCCCGCAAGATAGTCGCGATACTCGCAGTTCAGGCGTCTGAGATAGTTCTCGCCGTCGAGCTCCGAGATGGCGACATTGTCGTTTCGGGCCAGCCGGTGCCCATTGGGAAACGCGAGCACGAACCGCTCGCGATAGAGGGGCGTAACATCGAACCTTTCCGGAAAACTGTTGCTCGACGCCATGATGGCGACATCGATCTCACCCGCTTCCAGCAGCTGCGACAGGGACGCCGGCACCCCCTCGACAAGCTGCAGCTGGATGCCCTGCTGGCGCCGGTTGAAGTCCGTCAGCAGCCCGGTAAACCGCCGCGGACCGATCGTGCACATCACGCCAACCTTGAGATTTGCATTCTCCAGGCAAAGGAATCTCGACGCCTCCTGGCGAACGCCGGTCACCTCATCGAGGATCTGCTGAAATCTGGGGCGGAGCAAAGCGCCCAAATCGGTGAGGTGCGTCAGATTCCGCTCGCGGCGAAACAACAGTCCGCCGACCTCATCCTCGAGCTGCTGGATGGCGCGCGAGAGCGCCGGCTGGGTAACGTTGCACTTCTCGCCTGCGCGCGTGAAATTCCGGGTTTCGCAGACGGCCAGGAAATAGCGGATGTGATGTATGTCCATGCGGGTCGTCCCTCAACTGCATCTGCAGGCTCGAACCCTGCCGCAATGCATTCCATCACGCCAATGCACGGGGGGTATAAAGTCGATAGCAATCGGTCATGATGAGCTTCCGGCGAATGCTCTCGCTTCTCAAAAGCATGATGGCGAGCAAGCTGCTCGCCATCATGCCGCCGTCCGATGTTGCCCGAAACGGTTGTCGAGCGCTCAGTTGGCGCCGCCGAGCGCCTGGAGGTTGGCGCAGAATTCGGCGTGCGGCTTGCTCATCGCCGCATCCTGGCACTCCTTCATCATCGCGCCCTGCTTGTCCTTCGACATCGCGTCCCAGGCGGCCTTGAATTCAGCCTTGGGCTTCATCGTCTTCATGCTGGCGTCGGTGAAGAAGGGCTGCATGTTGGACGGCTCGTCGAGCGCGCCGGCGAACGCAGCGCTGCCGAGCATGGAAAGTGCAAATGCGCCGATGCAGATGGCTTTGATATTCATGGTGGGATCCTTCTCCGGAGTTGTGCAATCGCCCCTTTGACGACTGCGTTGATGACCGGCAGCATTTTGGAACTCTATTGTTCCCGCTTGCCGAGGTGGACCTTGCTTCATCCGGCGCTCAATTCGCCAATGCCATCTGCGAATGGCGTTTATGCCGGTTCTGCATTCCGGGCGTGCGCCGCTAATTGGCTCCGCCCAAAACAAGCACGTTGGCGCAGTATTGTGCGTGGGGTTTGCGCATCGCCGGGTCGTTGCACGCCTTCGTCATCTTGACCCGGTCATGCTTTGACAGAGCAAACCAGGCCTTCCTGAACCCGGCCATCGGTTTCATCGTCTTCATCGTGGCGTCTGCGTAGAAGGTCGGGAATGCAGCGAGGTCGCTGAACGGGTCGGCGGACGCCGGGCTCACGCCAAGACAAACGGCAAGCACAGCCACACAGGCAAGTTGTCTTCTCATCATTCATCTCCCTTCCAGGCGCGGCTCCGGCAACGGCGCCAGCCTGATCGGGATGAAGATTGTCGCGCGCGGGGCCAGCAGCCAATGCAATCTGCCTATGGACTTCATGCCACCTTGGCATTTCGGCTGAACAAGAAGATGCGGCAGTCTCTCTCCAATCGCCCTTGCTGGCGACCTTGGGATGGAGACCAGGCCATGCTTGCCCAGTCCGCAGTGAGCACAGTCCAATCGATCACGTCAGCGACGGATCTTGTCACGTCAGTGACGGATCCTAATGTCGAGGGCCGGACGATCGACATCGTGCTGGCAAATGACGCGCATGCCGCTTTCGTCTGGGGTGTGCTCGATCGGCTGCTGGACGAGCCGAACTGCAGCGTGAGCGGCGTTACCGCGTCGGGCTTTGCAGCGATGCAGGCGGCGGTCTTTGCTTATGGGCTGAGCGTCGGCGGAAGGCGCGGCGCGCGGACGGCGCTCGCCAATTTCTGGCGGCGCGTCAGCCATGCCTCGATGTTCGCCATCGACAGAACGAGCCTGCTTAGATCGATGCTGGAACAGTCGATCGACCTTCAGCCTATCCGCGACGAAGACTGCCCGGTGAAGCTGCGCGTCGTGGCCGTCAACGCCCGCACAGATGCGGTGAAGATATTCTCGGACGAACAATTGTCGATAAACGCGATCGTGGCGGCTGCGGCTGTTCCGTTCCTTTCGCCGGCCATTGAGATCGATGGCGATGTCTATTGGGGCGACGGCGACATCTCGCAACTGCCGCCTGCGGCGTCAATCGGAGCCTGCCATCGTGTGGTGGTCAGCGGCAAGCCGTCGATATTCATGGCGCGCTGTCCGGATCGCAGCCCCGGCGCCGCCCAATGCGTGACCGGATGCGCCCCGGTTCACAGCATCTTCGACAGCCACTATCGAGCTGGAGCTCCGCTGCTTGTGAGGCCCTGGATCGATTGGGGCGAGCTGACTGACATTCGCGACAGGGGACGGCAATGTGCCGAAGACTGGCTTGCCGCTGATCTTTCCAGCACCAACGAGCGCCCGGCCAACGACTGCAGAACCCAATACATCTAGGCGCTTTCCTCCCGCCTAGCCGCGCCTGCTCGCATACTCCCGAATGCAGGCGCCAGGCCCTCCGGTTCCCGGCCGGAGGGCCTTTTCGCGCCGCCCTCGGCACATCGTGGCCCGCTTATCAATTCCATGCCGAGACAGCATTTCAGCTCGGCATGACGATCGTGGAAACTGATCTGCAGACGGGCCTCGGGGCCGGTCTTTCCGTCGAAACGCCAACCAGGAGACAAGCCTGTGATCAACACCAAGACCCTTATCGGCTCGGCCCTCGCGGCCGCCACCTCACTCGCCGCCACGGCGGCATATAGCGGTCCCGCCGCCAAGCCCGGCTTCGCCTTCGAGAAGTGCTATGGCGTCGTCAAGGCAGGCCAGAACGACTGCCAGACTGCGACGCATTCATGCGCTGGCACTTCCACCGCCGACAACCAGCCTGACTCCTGGCTCTACGTGCCGGCCGGCAGTTGCGCGAAGATTTCCGGGGGCAGCGACAAGCCCAAGGCCTAGCCGACTTTCCACCTCGAGCAATCAGACCAGAAGGAGGAGACCGATGTCCAATATGTTTTCGCCACTCGCAATCCCCGCATCGGCGGGCATCGGTCTTCGCTCGCCCCACATCGCAGAGATGCTGACGCGGCGCCCGTCCGCAGGCTGGCTCGAGGTCCACGCCGAGAACTACATGGGCGACGGCGCGGGCGTCCAGGCGCTGGAAAGACTGCGCCAGACCTATCCGCTGTCCGTGCATGGCGTCGGTCTGTCGCTGGGCAGCGCGCAAGGCCTGGATCGCGACCATCTCGAAAGGCTGCGCAAGGTCTGCGAGCGCTTTGAGCCCGATCTGGTTTCCGAGCACCTCGCCTGGAGCGTCGCCGACGGGGCCTATCTCAACGATCTCTTGCCGTTGCGCTATGACGAAGAGGCGCTGGCGATCGTTGCCCGCAACGTCGAGACGGTTCAGGACACGCTGAAGCGACGCGTGCTGATCGAGAACCTGTCGGCCTACCTGGCATTCGCGGACTCCTCGATGAACGAGGCCGAATTCCTCGCGGCGCTCGTGGCGCGGACCGGCTGCGGTCTGCTGCTCGACGTCAACAATGTCCAGGTCTCCGCGCACAACCTGCAATATGACGCCAAGGCATTCATCGACGCGCTGCCTGAAGAGGCTATCGGCGAGATCCATCTCGCCGGCCATGCGACCAACAAGGTCGGAACCGACACCGTGCTGATCGACGATCATGGCTCGCGCGTGCCGCCGGTCGTCTGGGCGCTCTACCAGCATGCCGTGGATCGGCTTGGGCCGCGCCCGACATTGATCGAGTGGGACACCGACGTTCCCGTTCTCGACGTGCTGCTGGGCGAAGCCATGTGGGCCGACATGCTGACCGCATCGCTCATGTTCAGTCGCAAGCAGGCGGCGCGGCGCGAGCAAATGACAGAAGCCCGAGCGACGCCGATCCGCCTGCCGACCGAAGCCGAAACGACGACCAGCATGCCCGTCCTTGCGGCGTTCGCGGCTGCCAAGACCGCGAGACCATCCGTCTCCCTGGCGCTGCCTCCGCTCGAGGAGGAATACCATGCTGCCGCTTGAGCACCTGCAGACCACGATGGCGCGCTCGGTGCTGGCCAAGGATCCAACGATCGCGGCGAGATTGCTGACCGCGGGAAAGGCCGATCCGCTAGCCCGCCTGCGCATCTACCAGAACAACACCCGCAGCTCGCTGACAGCGGTGCTGATGGCGGTTTTTCCAGTCACGGTTCGCCTGGTCGACGAACGTTTCTTCCGCTACGCAGCAAGCGAGTTCATTCGACGCCATCCGCCAACGGAATCGCGGCTGGCGCGCTATGGCGCCGGCTTCCCGCGCTTCCTCAAATCAACCGACACGCTGTCCGACATGCCGATCGTTGCCGAAACGGCACGGCTCGAATGGGCCATAGCCGAGGCGCTCGATGCACCTTCGTCGCAGCCCCGCAGCCTCGCCGAATACGACAACACCGAGCTCGGTCCGTCGCCAGATATCGTGTTGCAGCCTTCGCTGCGGCTAATCATTTCGCACTGGTCGATCCTTTCGGTATGGACTGCGCATCAGCAGGAAGGGCCCGTCGACCAGAACAGCGCCTGGACAAGGCGCCCCGAACGCGTGGCGTTGTGGCGGTCGGGGGATAACGTGCGTCTTGCTCTGCTCGACCGTGCGAGCCTCGCCTTCTGGCGTTCGCTGAAGCACGGTCTCGGCCTTGAGCATGCCACCGGCCGTGCGTTGGCCCTCGACCCTGCCTTCGACCTGGTTTCGGCCCTTATGCGTCTGTTCGGCGACGGTCTCGTCGCCAATGTGCGCGTCGCCGCGAATTTCCTCTCAAACACATGGAGACAGTCATGAGCGCAGCATCAGAACATTCCTCGTCCATGCCGGCCGGCCTTGTCGGCCTCTACAGGCGCGCCATCAAGCTGCCCGAACACATTCCATTTTCGCTGGTCCAACTCGCCGCGCGCGTGGCGGTGGCGCATGTCTTCTGGCAATCGGCCCAGAGCAAGCTCGCCTCGTGGCCAGTGACGCTGCAGTTGTTCGCAAACGAATACAACCTGCCGTTCATCGATCCCTCGATAGCGGCGCCATTGGCGACAACGGCCGAAATCACAGGCTCGGTGTTGATCTTTTTTGGACTGTTCTCGCGCCTGGCGGCCCTGATGCTGCTCGGCGTCGTCTCCGTCATCCAGCTCTTCGTCTATCCGGAGAACTGGGCCGAGCACCTGTTGTGGGCCTCGTTGCTGCTCCTGGTTCTGACACGCGGCGCCGGCATTTTCTCGCTCGACCATGTCGCGGAGCGAAACCTTTCGGCGTCCGGCGGATGAACATCGCGACGGGTGAGGCTATCGCTTACCCCGTGCTCGCGGACTTTGACGATAGCCATGTCTTGAAATCGGCGCGAAAGACGGACGCAGACTTTTGGCTCTCAAGAGCTTCAGCAAATTCAACGGGATAGGCTGGTGCTGCGAGAGAGGATTGAACTCTCGACCTCTCCCTTACCAAGGGAGTGCTCTACCACTGAGCTACCGCAGCCTGCGATGGCGGCGCTTCTGCCATATCGAACCGGTAAGCGCAAGGCCAAGAAAAACCCAAAGCGTCGCATGTGATTCCCGCCGGCAATTATACGGTTTGGGGCGGCATGGGCGGCTGATCCACAGGATGAACCCGACTTTCGGCCCGCTTTCATGACATGGCCGCGCGAAAATGCTAGCCATGCGGAATCGCGGCCGGCTGACCGCCGGTCAGGAATGGACGATGGACGACAAGGCAAATCCACCGAAAAAAGGCGGCGGCGAGCGCAAGGACCGGCTGGCCGAGGCGCTGCGCGCCAATTTGCAGAAGCGCAAGATGCAGGCACGTTCGCGACGGGTTGGCGACGCTGACAAGCAGCGCGCCCGCGACCGTGACAAGCAGCGCACTGGCGACGTTCACAAGCAACGCGCCGGCGACGCTGACGAACAGCGCGCTGGCGATCCCGACGATCGGCCGGAAGAGTTGCCGGCTGCAGGAAAAATGCACAAGGACTGACCAAATCAGCCATACTGGCCGGCCACAGTCGGTCCGGTTTTAGGAAAATCCTATTTCTTGAACCAAGCCGGCCAATAGTCTAAGCCGGGCACACTCAAACCGATTGAAGCGGCCTGTTCGGGCCGAGGGGACGTTTTCTCATGGATCGCATCAGAATTGTCGGCGGCAACGAGCTTGCCGGCACCATTCCGATCTCGGGCGCCAAGAACGCGGCATTGCCGCTGATGATCGCCTCACTGCTCACCGACGACACGCTGACGCTGGAAAACGTGCCGCATCTGGCCGATGTCGAACAACTGATCCGCATCCTCGGCAATCACGGCGTCGATTATTCCGTCAACGGCCGGCGCGAAAAGCAGCAGGAAGGCTATTCGCGCACCATCAATTTTTCCGCCCGCAACATCGTCGACACCACCGCTCCCTACGAGCTGGTTTCGAAGATGCGCGCTTCCTTCTGGGTAATCGGGCCGTTGCTTGCCCGCATGGGCGAGGCCAAGGTGTCGCTGCCCGGCGGCTGCGCCATCGGCACGCGCCCGGTCGACCTGTTCCTCGAGGGCCTGCAGGTTCTCGGCGCCGAGCTCGACGTCGACAATGGCTATGTCATCGCCAAGACCCGGAATGGCCGCCTCATCGGCAATCGCTACGTGTTCCCGAAGGTCTCGGTCGGCGCCACCCATGTGCTGATGATGGCGGCCTCGCTCGCCAAGGGCGAGACGGTGCTGGAGAACGCCGCCTGCGAGCCGGAAATCGTCAATCTCGCAGAATGCCTGATCGCCATGGGCGCCAAGATCCATGGCGCCGGCACCTCCACCATCATCATCCACGGCGTCGAGGCGCTGTCGGGAGCGCGCGTGCGCGTCATCCCCGACCGCATCGAGACCGGCACCTATGCCATGGCCGTCGCCATGACCGGCGGCGACGTGATGCTCGCCGGCGCCCGTCCAGACCTGTTGCAGACCGCGCTTGACGTGCTTGTCGAGACCGGGGCCGAGATCACGCCGACCAATGAGGGCATCCGCGTCAAGCGCAATGGCGCCGGCATTGCGCCGGTCGACGTGACCACCGCCCCCTTCCCCGCCTTCCCGACCGACCTGCAGGCGCAGTTCATGGGCCTAATGACCATGGCCAAGGGCAAATCGCGCATCACCGAGACGATCTTCGAAAACCGCTTCATGCATGTGCAGGAGCTCGCGCGCCTCGGCGCCCACATCACCCTTTCCGGCCAGACGGCGATCGTCGACGGCGTCGCAAGGCTGAAGGGCGCGCCCGTCATGGCGACCGACCTGCGCGCCTCGGTGTCGCTGGTGATCGCCGGCCTGGCCGCCGAAGGCGAAACCACGGTCAACCGCGTCTATCACCTCGACCGCGGCTTCGAGCGGCTGGAAGAGAAGCTCTCCGGTTGCGGCGCGGTGATCGAGCGCATTTCGGGCTGACGCTTCGCAGCATTCTTTCCCAGCGGTTGCGCCGAGCGGAAAGACCGCATAACAGAACGTTGAATTGTCAACGTTCAGGGTGCGCATTCCGCATGGCAGCTCTCAAGCTCATCGCGCTCGACGACCAGGATCTGAGCATCGTCTCGGCGCATGTCCAGGACGCCGTGATGAAGGTCTCCGACCTCGAATATCTGCCGGCGGCCAAGCGCTTCGTGCTGACCATGAACCGCTTCGTCTGGGAAGCGAAATCCGGCTTGTTCCGCCAGCACAATGAACGGCGCCAGAGCGTCTTGCATTTCGATCGCGTGCTCGGCGCCAAGACCAACGGCATTGCGCGCGATAAGCCGGCCGAGGTGCTGTCGCTGCTGGCGGTCAGCTTCATCGCCATCAGCAAGCCGGCCGGCATCGTCGAGCTGATCTTTTCGGGCGGCGGCACCATTATGCTCGACGTCGAATGTATCGAGGCCAGGCTTGCCGACATCGGCGGCTCCTGGGAAGCCACCTCGCGCCCCCTGCACAGAGGCTGAAGCGCGATGGCGATAACGCTCCGACAGCAGGACGCCGATTTCGAACAGCGTTTTTCGGCCTTCCTCACCACCAAGCGCGAGGTGTCGGCCGATGTCGAGGCCGTGGTGCGCGACATCATCGCCCGCGTGCGCGCCGAAGGCGACAAGGCGCTCGTCGATTACACGCTGAAGTTCGACAAAGCCGATCTCAACACGCTCGGCATCGCGGTATCGAAGGACGACATCGCCAAGGCCTATGAAGCGGCCGATCCGGCGACCGTCGAGGCGCTCAAATTCGCGCGCGACCGCATCCGCTCGCATCACGAGCGACAGAAGCCGAGGGACGATCGCTATACGGATGCCGCGGGCGTCGAGCTCGGCTCGCGCTGGACGGCGATCGAAGCCGTCGGCCTTTACGTGCCGGGCGGCACGGCGAGCTATCCAAGCTCGGTGCTGATGAACGCGGTGCCGGCCAGGGTCGCCGGCGTCGAGCGCATCGTCATCGTCGTGCCGGCCTCGGGCGGCGTCATCAATCCGCTGGTGCTGGTGGCAGCCGACCTTGCCGGCGTTTCGGAGATCTACCGCGTCGGCGGCGCGCAGGCCGTTGCAGCGCTTGCCTATGGGACCGAGACGATCAGGCCGGTCGCCAAGATCGTCGGTCCGGGCAACGCCTATGTCGCGGCGGCCAAGCGGCAGGTGTTCGGCACGGTCGGCATCGACATGATCGCCGGGCCGTCGGAAGTGCTGGTGGTGGCCGATGCCGACAACGATCCGGACTGGATCGCGGCCGACCTTTTGGCGCAAGCCGAGCATGATGTTTCGGCCCAGTCGATCCTGATCACCGACGAACCGGAATTCGGCAAGGCGGTCGTGCAGGCGGTCGAGCGCCAGCTCAAGGTGCTGCCGCGCGGCGAGACGGCCGGGGCCAGCTGGCGCGATTTCGGCGCGGTGATCCTGGTGCCGACGCTCGACGCCTCGCTGCCGCTGGTCGACAGGATCGCGGCCGAGCATGTCGAGCTCGCCTTCGACGACGCCGAGGCATTCCTTTCCAGGATGCGCAACGCGGGCGCCGTGTTTATCGGCCGCCATACGCCGGAAGTCATCGGCGATTATGTCGGCGGCTCCAACCACGTCTTGCCGACGGCGCGGTCGGCGCGTTTCTCGTCGGGTCTGTCCGTGCTCGATTTCGTCAAGCGCAGCTCGATCCTGAAGCTCGGCCCGGAGCAGCTCAAGGCGCTGGCGCCCGCCGCGATCGCGCTCGCCAAGGCCGAAGGGCTCGATGCCCATGCCCGCTCCGTCGCGATCAGGTTGAACATGTAACGATGTCCGGCCGCGACCAGACCCGCGACAGGCTGATCGACGTCGAGCTCGACGAATCGATCGGACGTTCGACGCCCGACGTCGAGCACGAGCGGGCCGTGGCGATCTTCGACCTCATCGAGGAGAACCGTTTTCGGCCGGTCAATGATGACGGCGCGGGTCCTTACAAGCTTAAGCTTTCACTGGCCGAGTCCCGCCTGGTTTTCGGCGTCAGCCGCGAGAACGGCGCCGAGGTGGTCACCCACATCCTGTCGCTGACGCCGCTGAGGCGCATCGTCAAGGACTACTACCTGATCTGCGAAAGCTACTACGAAGCCATCCGGTCCTCGACGCCGAGCCATATCGAGGCGATCGACATGGGCCGGCGCGGCCTGCACAATGAAGGCTCGCAGACGCTGATGGACCGGCTTGCCGGCAAGATCGAGATCGACTTCGACACGGCGCGCCGGCTGTTCACGCTGGTCTGCGTGCTGCACTGGCGAGGCTAGATCCTGGTCGCCCTGCCCCATTCGATCCTGTTCCTATGCGGCATGAACGCCGTGCGCTCGCCGATCGCGGAACAAATGGCGCGCCGCATGCTTCCCGCCACCACCTTCGTCGCTTCGGCCGGTGTGCGCCCCGGCGAGCGCGACCCATTCGTCGATGCGGTGCTCGCTGAAGAAGGCCTGTCGCTTGGCGAGCGCCAACCCAGGACGCTGGCGGATATGGAGGACGATTATTTCGACCTGATCGTCACGCTGGCGCCGGAGGCGCATCATGCGGCGCTCGAGCTGACGCGCTCGCTGGCCGTCGAGGTCGAATACTGGCCGATGCCCGACCCCACCGACACAGGCGGCACGCGAGAGCACATCATGGCCGCCTATCGCGATGTGCGCGAGCGGCTGAAAGCGCGCATAAGCCGACGTTTTCTGCTTCCCGAGGCAAAAAACGCGGCCGATTAAGCATGTTCACAAGCGGGCGATTATCATATAGGTTCCGCCGCAAATTCCGGCCGGAGTCGGATGATTTCCGGTCGGTTCGGCCGGATATCATCCGACTCCGGATCAAAGAACTAGAGCACGATGTCGCCCGAAAACCGCTTGACACTTTTCGGCATCATGCTCTAGGCGCCGGAACCGCCATCCAAGCAAAGGTATCGAATGCCGAAGGAAGAAGTCCTCGAGTTTCCAGGTGTGGTCACCGAACTGCTGCCCAATGCGATGTTCCGGGTGAAGCTCGAAAACGAACACGAAATCATCGCCCACACGGCCGGCCGCATGCGCAAGAACCGCATTCGCGTGCTGACCGGCGACAAGGTCCTGGTCGAGATGACGCCCTACGACCTGACCAAGGGCCGCATCACCTATCGCTTCAAGTAACCATCTAGCGCGGACCCAGAGCCGGATGATTTCAGGTCTGTTCGACCCGAAATCATCCGGCTCCAAATCAGGGAGTGGAGCATGATGTCGTCCGAAAACCGCTTCACACTTTTCGGCATCATGCCCCCATGAGCATTCTGCAGAAGCTGGTGCTTGCCTCTGGTTCGCCGCGCCGCATCGAACTCTTGCAGCAGGCCGGCATCGAGCCCGACCGGGTGCTGCCCGCCGATGTTGACGAGACGCCGCTGCGCGCCGAGCATCCGCGCTCGCTGGCCAAGCGCCTTTGCAAAGACAAGGCCGAGAAGGCGCTGGCCTCGCTGAAGAGCGAGGAGGACTATGCGCCAGCCTTCATCCTCGCCGCCGATACGGTGGTGGCGGTCGGACGGCGCATCCTGCCCAAGGCCGAGACGATCGACGACGCCGTCAATTGCCTGGGCCTGCTTTCCGGCCGCTCGCACCGGGTCTATTCCGGCATCTGCCTGATCACGCCCGGCGGCAAGCTGCGCCAGCGGCTGGTTGAGACAAGGGTGCGCTTCAAGCGGCTGCCGCGCGAGGAGATCGACGCCTATGTCGCGTCGGGCGAGTGGCGGGGCAAGGCCGGCGGCTACGCCGTGCAGGGCCTGGCCGGCTCCTTCGTCGTCAAGCTGGTCGGCTCCTACACCAACGTGGTCGGCCTGCCGCTCTACGAGAGCGTGGCGCTGCTTTCCGGCGAAGGCTTCAAGGCGCACCAGCACTGGCACGCCGCGCGCTCATGAGCATAGTCCACACATGAGCTCGGGCGACAAGGTAACGCCGCTGAGGCCGAAACGGCCCTGCCCCGAATGCGGCAAACCGTCGGTGCGCGAGCATTATCCGTTCTGCTCGGCGCGCTGCAAGGACATCGACCTCAACCGCTGGCTGAAGGGCGCCTATGTCATTCCCGGCCGCGACGGCGAAGAGGAAGAAGACGACAGCCCGACGCCCAAGGACGAGCCGTAAGCGCAGCCGGCGACCGGTTGTTTTCCAGCGATTTTTCTTTCCTGACGAAATCAACACCTAGGCGCTGGACAGGCAAGATTCCCGTGCTATAACCCACGCGCTTTCAAGGGGCGCCGCCTGGCGCCTTCGTGAAACCCGGCGGGCGCATCCCGTTAGCCGGCACAGGCCCAGATAGCTCAGTTGGTAGAGCAGCGGACTGAAAATCCGCGTGTCGGTGGTTCGAATCCGCCTCTGGGCACCATCCCCTCTTCTCCCGACATTCCGTCTCGCCGAAACTTTAACGCTCAAGTCTCCGCAAGCCACTGAATTTGCCCCTCTTTTCGGCACGAACAGTGTGCTTGAGCGAATTTCATCGCAGTTCGGCAGATTTCGTCCAACGGGGCGAGGTGTTGGTATTTTTGTTGGTATCTGAGACCCTGTTGGTATCGAAGCGCCAAACAGGAGGTCCCACAATGGCTCTCTCCGACGTGAAATGCCGCAACGCCCGGCCCGCGTCCAAGCTCCAGAAACTGTCCGATGGCGGCGGGCTGCAGCTATGGATTCAGCCGTCGGGAACCAGGCTATGGCGCCTAGCCTATCGATTTGACGGAAAGCAGAAGCTGCTGTCTCTCGGCACCTACCCGGTCATCTCTCTCGCCGATGCCCGCGAAGCACGCGATGAAGCCAAACGTCTCCTTAAGGCTGGTGCCGACCCAGCTCAGGAGCGAAGATTCCATAAGGCCACTTCGCAAAAAGACACCTTCCGTTCAATCGCGGACGAATATGTTGACAAGCTGAAAAAGGAGGGACGTGCCGACCGGACGATTAGCAAGGTCAAATGGCTGCTCGACTTTGCCTATCCGACAATTGGTGACAAGTGCATTCGGGAGATCGATCCGGCCACCGTCCTTACTGCCCTTCGCCGCGTGGAAGTTCGTGGTCGATATGAGTCGGCGAGGCGACTGCGCTCCACCATCGGCACCGTGTTTCGATATGCAATTGCGACCGCACGCGCCGAGGCTGATCCGACGATCGCGTTAAGGGGCGCACTCATCACTCCAACGGTCACGCCGCGTGCCGCGATCATCGATCCTAAGGCCTTCGGCGGCTTGGTGAGGGCGGTCGATGCGTTTGACGGACAGCCTACAACCCGAGCTGCCCTGAAGCTCATGGCATTGATGTTTCCCCGCCCCGGCGAACTTCGCGCGGCAGAATGGGAAGAGTTCGATTTCGAAAGCTCGATGTGGATCATTCCTGAAGCACGCATGAAAATGCGCCGGCCGCACCGCGTACCCCTTTCAAGGCAGGCCATAAGCGTCTTGACTTCGCTTAAAGAAATCTCTGGTGGCGGATCGCTGCTCTTTCCTGGCGTTCGATCGGTTTCGCGTCCGATTTCCGACAACACGCTTAACGCCGCCCTTCGCCGCATGGGCTACGGCAAGGAGGAAGCTACCGCGCATGGTTTTCGAGCAACAGCATCAACTCTGCTAACGAATGCGGAAAATGGCATCCGGATGCCATAGAGCGCCAACTGGCCCACATTGAGAACAACGACGTTCGTCGAGCCTACGCCCCCGGAGGACGTATCCAGAATATTGATTCAATTGGATTTTTCGTGGGCCAAAATCAGAAATCTTCCCGTATGGTCCCGCACGATCTCGCAGCTGATTTAAAGATCGTTGGCTACCATCGTTGGCGCGACTAATGACGGTTTAGGCCAACAAGCAGTCTAACCGCTTCCGGAGCGACCGGCCAAAGCCAAGCTTTGCATTGCGTCTCAGAACGGACATTCTGCCCAGTTGCAAGGAACGTCGGTCGCGCAACCGGGTCACTTCAACAGCGCCATGGTCCTGTCCACTGCGCTGGGAAAGCCGTTCAGCGAGAGCGCCAGGTTGGTCTCCTTGCCGCCGTCGGCGACCACCTTGATCTTGAGGCTTTTGCCGTCGCGCAGGGAAGCTAAGGTCTCGGAGTCGAGGCTGATGTCCACGAGACAGCCACCGGGAAGGCAGGTTCGGAAGCGCAGTGGCGGCAGGGCCGGGCCGTCATCGACCTGAAGGGTTACCCCTTGGTCCAGCGACAGTCCGAACGGCAGCACGAGCGTGCCCTGGACGGCCTCGCCGGCCGGGCGCAGTTCCATCGCCAGCACGCGCTGGCGCGACTGGCTGTCGGTCTGCTCCTGCGATAGCGCGCAGACCTTAACGGCGGCGCCGTTCTGGCTGGCGAGATTGCAGGAGACGGTCCAGTCGCCATGCCCTTCCCTGAGCGAAGTCGCACCGCCAGGGAGAGCTGCGGTGTCTTGCGCGAATGCGGCCGCAAGGGAGAGCAGGCTTGCGGCGATCAGCGTGGCATATCCAATTCGTTTCATCTCGTTTCCATCTTCAAGAAATTCATCACGCCCAAGAGGCGAACGGAGAGAGTGCGCACATCTGCCCGCATTCCGATTGTCCAGCCTCGTTGACGCCGCTACCAGTGCACGCTGAAGCCGAGCTTGCCGCTGACGACATTGCTGCCGCCGAAGCTCGCCAGGCTGGTCTTGGCCAGCGCCTCGCCATAGACCGAGTATTTGCCGTCGCCGAAGTCGAGCGAGCCGCCGAGGCCGACGCCGCCCCAGACCTTCTGGTTCTGGCTGGAAAGCTTCACGCCCGAGACATCGACATCGGTTCCGTCAAGGAAGTCGTAGTAGAGGTTGGCGATGCCGTAGACATGCGCCCGGCTCACCTGCCCGGCGCTGTCGGCCCACTGGTCCTCGTAGTCGGCCGAGATGCCGAGGCGGCCGATCAGGCTGTCGCCGCTGCCGGGCGACACGATCGTGCCGAACGGATCGGTGAACTTGTCGAAGTCGACGGCCGAGTAGGAAAGCTGCGCCTGCGGGGTCAGCGACCAGTTGGAGCGCAGCGCGATCTTCTGGCCGCTCTCGATGCTAAGCGCATAGCCGAACCCCTTGTTGCCGTCGGCAAGCTTGCCCAGCACGGCCGAGTTGATGTCGCTGTCATACCAGGTCGCCTGGGCCTGGCTATCGACATAGAAGCCGCTGTTGCCGAGCCAGGTCAGCGTGCCGCCGACGCCGTAGCCGGTGGCCGAGATCGAGCCGGTGCCGAAGCTCGATGACACGTCCGACGAGACGGTGCCGTAGTGAACGGTGATGCCGCCCAGCAGGATGCCGGCCTCGCTCTCATGCAGCAGGCCGTCGACGCCGGCATTGAGCTTCCAGGTCGTCACGTCGTAGTCGGTGCCGGTGGTCGAGGTCTTGGGCTCGAACTTGCCATGGGCGGCATCGATACGCGCCCAGATGGCCTTGCCGTCGACAGGTCCCTGGCCGGGCACGTCCGCGCCCTGCGGCGTCGCGCCCTCGCCCCAGGCCCGATTGCCGATGCGCTGCTGCAGCGTGCCCAGTTCGTTGAAGCTCTGCAGCACGCCTGCATAGGCCTCGTAGAGCGGCGTGCTGGGCGCATAGAGCGGACCGGTCTGGTTGATCAGGGTGGAGCGCAGATACCAGTCGCCATCGGCCGGCGTGCTGACGCCGTTCTTGTAGAGCCGGTAGGCGTAGGCGCCGCCGACCACCGCCTGGTCACCCTCAAAGACATAGTCGCCGGCAAGCGTGAAGGTGCCGGCCGAGCTGCCGTCGATGTCGACGATCTTGATGCCTTCGCTGGTCTGCGCGCCCGCGCCGCCGACATTGCTGACCGCCAAGATGCCGGTGCCGGAGGTGTTGCCATGCACGACCAGCCTGTCGGTCGCAGAAGCATCGCCGTCGAGCGCGGCGTTGATGAGGATCTTGCCGCCATTGCCGACATAGTCGCCGCTCACGGTGAGCACTGTTCCCGGCGCCGCAGCGCCAAGCCGCACCGCCCCGCTGCTGTTGAGCGAGGCCACCGTCTGGTCGAAGCCGGCAAGGTCAAGCGTGCCACTGGAGGCGACGGTGAAGGCGGACAAGGGGCTCAGCACGTCCGCAGCGCCCGCCGCGAGCGTGCCCTGCTGGACGGAGGTGGATCCCGAGAAGGTCGAGCCAGCGGACGTCAGGACAAGCGTTCCATCTCCCGCTTTGTTGAATGCGCCCGATCCGGTCAATGCTCCGTTCAGGGTCAAGGTGGTACCGGCGTCGGTCGAGATAGTGCCTTGGCCGAGAACGTCGATGGCGCGATCGCTGGCGAAGCTGGCGGTGGAGTTGAGCGTGCCGCCGTTGAAGGAGAGCCCGCGCGCCGCATCGCCGAGGTTGGCATCGGCCGAGATCCGCAGCGTGCCGCCATTGATCGCGGTGCCGCCGGTGTAGCTATTGGTGCCGGTCAGCACCAGCGTTCCGGCATCCGTCTTCACCAGCTGGGCACTGCCGGTGAACGCCGAGGCGATCGTTGCCGTATAGCCCGCACCCGCGTTGGTGCCGTCGCCGACCCGGATCGTCGACTGCGGCCCGAGAAGGCCGATATCGCCGCCCTGGATGACATAACCGTCGGTCGAGAACTGCATGCCGGCGGCCGTTACCTGGCCGAGCCCGTTGTCCACCGTCACCGTGCCGGCCTGGCCGGCGAAGATGGCGAAGGCGCTGTCCGAATAGGCTGCGTTGATCGACCCGGTGTCTTCGGTCCAGTTGTCGTTGCCCGAAGAGCTCTGCCAGGTGCCGTTGCCGCCATTGATCGTGCCGTCGAACTTCGGACCGGCATCGCCGTCCCAATAGTTCAGGTTCAGTCCGTTTGCGTTGACCAGGTTCACCTGATGATCGACGGACGTCTGCACGAAGTAGTTCGAGGACGGGATGGAGCCGACGGACAGCCCGTTATTGGTCAAGGTCCCGCTGTAATCGAACACGCGGTAGATACCGGGGCCGAAGGTTCCACCCGGCGAGACAGTGACATTGAGCGTGCCGTCGAGCACGAGATCGCCGCCGACGGTGGTCAGATCGTTGAGAGCCCCGCCGGCGATATTCGCCTGGCCGAAGCTGTAGTTGAGGATCGAGCCGCCGGAGAGCGTCAGATCGCCGGCGATCGCCAGCGTTCCCGGCGTGCCATCGGCCGATCCCGGCGAGAGTGTCGCGCCGTCGGCGACCACCACGTTGCCGCCGATAATGCCCTTGCCGCCAAGCGTGGCGCCGATACCGACCGAAGTAATCCCTGTGGCCAGGCTGTTGTCGCCGTCGATATAGAGCCCGCCTGCCGTCACCGTGGTCGGCCCGGCATAGGCGCTGGCGCCGGTCAGCGTCAGCGCCGCCCCGCCCCGCTTGGTGAAGCCGCCCGTGCCGCCGACCACGCCGGAAAGCGTGAGATCGGCATCGGTCTGGAACGTGCCGCCGCCGGCATTGAGCGTGACGTTACGCGCCGAGCCGAACGCGGCGGTGTTTCGCAGGGTCGCGCCATTGTCGAATGACAATACGCCCGCCGCATCGCCGAGATTGGCGTCAGCCGAAACCTGCAACGTGCCGCTATGGATGGCGGTGCCGCCGCTGTAGCTGTTGGCGCCGCCGAGCACCAGCGTGCCGAGATCAGTTTTCACCAGTTGGCTCACACCGGTGAGATTCGAATTGATAGTTGCCGTGTAGTCTGCACCCGGCAGGGTGCCGTCGCCGACGCGGATCGTGGCCTGTGACCCGACCAGCTCGATGTCTTGTCCCTGGACCAAGTAGCCGTCGGTAGCGAACTGCATGCCCGCGGCCTGCACCTGGCCATTGGTGTTGTCGACCGTCACCGT
>NZ_JAIUHH010000027.1:0-53112 GCF_020165015.1 Mesorhizobium sp. CA7 | reverse complement strand
AGCAGAGGGCAGACCTAGAAGCAAACTTCTTCGTCGCCAGCGGCGCACCGCCCTCGTTCGTGGGCCGTATATAGTCGCCGCCCGACCGAACTGTCAACAGCCTAGATCGCTCTTTTTTTCGATTTCTCGCGAGGATATCCAAGAAGGCAAAATTTGTGAGCTGGCTTGGTTGAATTTTGGCCGGCGCTTCCGTTGGGGCGATACCCGTCACAACCGCTTCGCCGGGTGAATGCGGTCGCCCTAAAGCAGCCACCAGCACTTAGCCGAATGTCGATCGTCGCAGCCTTTTGACCTGCGGTTCGGAGCCTTTCTTCCAGCGACTCGGGCGTGATATTCCGGCTCGCGTAGAAGATGCCCAGATCAGCACGAACTCGCCGTCGACAGCGAAAACGATACTGACCGCGCGACGATCCGCACCCCCGGCATGATCTCCACCCGCTCGGCCGCGCTGTGGAAATGTCGACAGGCCAAGGCAGAGATCGCGGATGCCCACAACAAAATCCCAGGCAATCGCCGGCGACGCACGCTCAGCCATATCGTCATAGAGTTGCTCGAGTTCGGCTTCCGCTTTCGGATGGAAGACAATCCGGCACTCCATTTCCTACTTGGCTTTCGCCTGCCGTGCGCGACGACGGAGATCCAGCCGGGAAAACACCGTTTCGGCGGGAATAGCTTTTGCCGGATCCTGCCGGAACTCGGCCACGCGCGACGGGATTTCTTCACGCAGCCACTTCTCACGCTCCGCCTCAAAATCCTCGAGCATGCGCAGCCCGGCGCGGACAACCTCGCTGGCATTGTTGTACCGGCCCGATTCGAGCTGCTTTCTGATGAAGCGCTCATAGTGCTCGTTCAAAGCGTAGTTGGGCATGGAGGCGTCCTCCGGAAATGTGGGGGCGGGTGGCGGGGATATCAATAGATAGCAACAATTGGCGTGGGTTGATGCGATTCCAATTCACCCGTCGCGATTCGGTGAAGGCCCAACAGTAATCGGCAAAGATCAAAATTTCGGGTCGATACGCCGGCGCCGATCGAGGATCGCTTGGCGGCCGATTCCACGACCTCGGCGCCATTTCGAGGCAGCTGAGACGCGGAAGCCGGCTGAGTTTAAAACTCAACCGGCTAATATTATTTCGTGCCTGGTTGCACGCCGATCCCTGAGTGCGCTGCCACGCTCACTTTGACGTCCTCGTCGCCCGCGGTTCATGATTCCAGCTAGCGAGCAGCGCCAGGACGAGCGCGCCGATGCAGGTCGATGTTGGTTGAATGATTCGGTCCTTCGTGTCCGTCCTGCGAACACAAAGCAAAACGGCCCGCGTAGAGCGGGCCGTTTTTTGTTTGGTTGCGGGGACCCGCAACCTCTTTTGTCATAACATTGTCGGAGGATTGATTTTCTTCGGGTTTGGCGAGTTCGAGGATGCCGAACAGCTCGCCGCGTAACTCGGCATGGACCACGCCGCGCTTGTCGCCTGGCGTGAGCACGATCTTTCCGATTAGCGAGCGCACCGCATCGGCGGCTGGTCGTCCGTCCTCGTGATCGGCGAGTGCTTGTGTGAGTTGCTCGACCCGCTTGCGGTAGAGAGTGGCGATATTGGGATGCAGGTCGGGCACGTCAGTGGGCGCCGACGCCAGACGCGCGGTGATCTCCGCCTTCTGTCTCTCCAGGTCTTCCATTCTCGCCTTCATCGAAGGTTGGTAAAGGCCATCCTCGATCGCGGCCATGATGCCCGCGATGGCGCGCTCGGTTCTGTCGAGCGCCTTACGGTCCTGTTCGCCTTGCGCGCGACGCTCTTGGTTGAGACGGTTAGTCTCCTGCGCATAGGCTCTGATCGCTTCGGCCACAGCATCTGCCGAGACAAGCCTTTCCTTCAGGCCTGCGAGAACGCGCTGCTCGATCTTCTCGCGGGTGATGGTGCGGCCATTGTTGCAGATGCCGCGGCGCTGGTGGTTGAGACAGGCATAGCGATCGCGTGTGAACAGGCCGTAGCGCCCTCCGCAACAGCCGCAGGTGAGCAAGCCGGAAAGGAGGGAGACCGGCCGCTTCATGGTGTGCAGCTTTCTCGCCCGGGCTTTGCGCGTGGCGATCGCCACCGCCTCGAACTGGCTGGCGATGGATTTCTGTCTCTCCTTCACGGCCTGCCACAATTCGTCCTCGACGATCCTGAGATGCGGCACCTCGGTGCGAATCCACTTAATCGGCGGATTGGCCCGTGAGACTCGCTTGCCGGTGGCAGGATCCTTGACGAAGTGCAGGCGGTTCCAGACCAGCACGCCGGTATAGAGTTCGTTGTTGATGACACCGGTGCCCCGGATCACATGCCCGCGCACGCTGGTATCGCCCCAGTGCCGCCCGAGCGGACCAGGAACGCCTTCCTTGTTGAGGTCCGTGGCGATCGCCTTCGGGCTCTTGCCGGAAGCAAATTCGCGGAAGATGCGGCGCACGATGGTCGCTTCCTCCGGCACGATCTCGCGATCGCCACGGACGGGTTCGCCTGCGGCATCGAGTTTCTTCACCACGCGGTAGCCGTAGCACAGCCCGCCCCCGGCCTTACCTTTCTCCACCCTCCCGCGCAGGCCGCGATGGGTCTTGAGCGCAAGGTCCTTCAAGAACAGGGCATTCATCGTGCCCTTGAGGCCGACATGCAATTCGCTGATCTCGCCCTCGGCCAAGGTGACGATGGCGACGCCGGCGAATTTGAGATGCTTGAAGAGGGTGGCGACATCTGCCTGGTCGCGGCTGATGCGATCGAGCGCCTCGGCCAGGACCACCTCGAAGCGGCCGCGCTGGGCATCTCGGATCATTTGCTGGATGCCCGGCCGCAGCACTGTGCTGGCGCCGGAGATCGCCGCATCGTCATAGATTCCCGCTACGCTCCAGCCCTCGCGCGCCGCCTGCTCGCGGCACAGCCTCAACTGGTCTTCGATGGAGGCATCCCGCTGGCTGTCAGAAGAATAGCGGGCATAAAGTGCAACACGGGTCATGGCGGCTGATCCTCTCTCCTGTTCCCAAGGGGTTTGCCATCCGGCCCCCTGCCCTCTCCCTTTCGACCGTCCGGCCGATTGTCGTTGGCCGCCAGCCCCGCCTCGAATGTTTCCCGCGCCAGCTGCCGGCCGATCAGCCGGGCGATATCCAGCACCACCCGATCCATCTTGGCCGCCGCCACGCTTTCAGCGCGACCCTCGGGGCTGGCGAGGTCGCCGTTGTCGTTCGCCGGAAGCAAAGCCTGTGGCCCGGTGCTGGTTTTCTCCGACATGCCCGGTCGCTCTCCCAATGGTGGATCGACCCGCCATCAGACTCCTCCGGACGGCGAAGGAAAGCGCGAAGTTAATGTCGTAGGGCCACAGCGTGCAATGACTTGCGTCGTGCGGTTTCGTCTCAATCGTAAAGGTCCGGCTCCAGGCGACAAGTGGTAAGGGGGCGTGTCAGAAGACAGTTACATCGCCACGGTATTCGGCCTCGCCTTCCTCTTTCAGCGCTGCGACCAGCTCGACGGCGGACTCCCAATGCCTGGCAACGTCGCTCCGCGTCCGTCCGCGGCTCCGGCGACCAGCCGGCAAGTCTCCCGCGATCGCCTTTAAGTCACGCAGCACGGAAGCTATGTGCGGCCACGGGAAGTCGGTAGGGTCACCAATATCCCGATCGGCACCCACGATCATTTCCAACTTGGCGATGACGCCGACGAGCGATGTAGCCGCGACTTCGGGGATTGAATCCTGAAGCTTCAGAGCTTCGGTCATCGCAAAGACCTCGGCCTCCCGCGCAACTGCATAGTCCCGTGGACCGCCGAGAGTGCGCGCCGCTTTTCGTTGAACTCCCGTCAGTGAATCTGCGGCGAATACCTGAATTCCGGGATTGACCATGATTTGGCTCTCCAACCGCTGCTGCACGCGGCATAACAGCATGGAGGTGTACCGAGCCATTTGCCAATCGCTCGCCAGCAGAAGTGCGGGATCGCGCAGGGCTGCCGGTTGCAATTCTGGCTCGTTGCAGGTTGCGGCGAGAACAGCGGGCTGCTTCGCTGCCGAGACGCCAGCACCGACTGATAGGTCGGACTCAGTCCGGATTTCCCTTTCTGCTGGCGATTCATCGATCGCATTCGCCGACTGAACCGTCCCCGTCTTGCGCGTGACGAAGGACAAAGTCGTGGTATTGTCGGAATCAGCCATGATCCGAGCTCCCAACAGCTTGGCTGTGGTTGGGCTGGGTGCGTGCAAGAGCATGTCGCCCGGCCATAGTCGCGCACGGCCGATAGCTGCGAGGACTTACGTCTTTGCAAGCGGCCGAAGCGGCAAGTTTATCCATACCTTTAACCTATCCGAGATCACTTTGCAATCACATGATCTAAAAGATATCACCGGCGCACAAATGCGGGCCGCGCGCGCGTTGGTCCGTTGGAGCGCGAAAGATCTCGCCGAAGCGGCGAGCGTGGGCGTGGCGACTGTAAGACGTGCCGAGTCCGACGACGGCATTCCGCCGACGACCTTAGCTAATCGAAGGGCAATCCGCAGCGCGCTGGAGGCAGCGGGCATCGAGTTTATTGCTGAAAACGGCGGTGGCCCTGGCGTAAGGCTCGCTCGCCGTTTTTGATTTGGGTGCTCCTAACGATATACGACCAAGAGGCACTGTGGGCGACTCCGTGTGCGTCTTGCCTAGCCCACCCTTCCCCGCAGCCTGAAGCATCACCGAAACGCGGCTTGGGCACCCACTTCATGAGGGCCGCCTTCCGAAGGCAGAGCTCACAAGTTCGAATGTTGTCGGGTTCGCCAGCAAAGTCGACGGGTTAGCAGATCAGTTCGTTCCGTTCCCGTCTTCCCGCATAACCATCCCACATAACGAGTGGAATCGCGGACCTACTTGGCTAACAGGGCCAGCATCCAAGTGGCTACCGCAGGCAGGCTGGCAAGACTGGCATCGAGCGCCTTCGTAGCTAGGGACCCGAGCGCGTCGCTAGGAAGCTCTTTAGCTTTGCTACGACCTTCGCCTTCACAGTTTCGTCTTCCCCGGATGACTGCACCCTGGAAATCAGGAGATCGCGCAAGGCGTCCCCATGTAGCCGGACGGTTACGTCACCCAATATCGCGCCTAAGCCGCCATCGTCGGCGATGAAGTCAAGGCCCTTTGCCGTGAGGTAGTGTCTCAGTCTGAAATTTTGGCCGGCGCTTGTCGCGCCCGGTGCCGGTTCCATATATGCTTAGCGCAATTCATGTGGAGCGCGACCCTCTCAAAATTCCGGATGCCGATTTTACGGCTGCAAAAGCGTGGGTTCGCGCATCCCAAGCCGAGATAGACGGCCTGCGCTATCTAATTAGAGAGACGGAGCGCACTATCGAGAGTTCTAAGGAACTGCTCGCGAGATTGAAGCAGAGGGAAACTGATGCCGACCGGACCTCAAGGCCAGAAGCGTCCTGCCGATGTGCAACGCCGTCCACGTCATGCGCATTGCGACGGGCGAGGAAATTGACCACGTGCCGGACGGCAAGAGCGCCGCCGCCAAGGAAGCTTGGTTCAAAGGGCGGGAAGAAGGGCGCCGCCAACATGACGCCGGAGCGGCGCGCGGAGATCGCTAAGAGGCGGCGGAAAGCCGCTGGAGCAAACGGTAGGCTCCAATGACGAGGACATTCGTTTTCTGAGTTAGCCCTGCAGAGGATCCCCCACGATCGGCAATGGCCTGTTCGCAGTGCTTCCGCTGCCCGTAATTGAATGTGCCAGTGAAGCAATAGAAACGGCCGGGGAACGTCAAAGTTGGTGCCGGATCGCAGAGTGGCAGGGTCATCGGCTTAAGCACCTCACCGAGTTCGAAATCACGATTTGAGAAACTATTCAGCGTGTCCAGAAGCTCAGTGTGTTCATCAGAATCGAGCACACCATCTGCAAGGATCTCATTGATGCGGCGGTAAAAGGTTCGGATGAGCGGCTGGTTGCTGATCTCGACGTTGGCCGCCAGCCATTTTTGGAGAAACTCTACTCCCGCCTTGTTGATGCTTCCATCTGCCGCCACGCCTCGCGCGAGACCGATCAGTTCGTCAACCTGGCGCGAGGAAATGCGTTCCCCGCCCACGCGATTGTAAAACTTGTCGTCCATTTTGCCCCTACCTCTTCTAGCACAGCGTTTCGCACGCCACGCCGTCCCCGTCCCGATCCAGCTTGCCACCCCACGAGCAGTTCTGCAGATACCATTGAGCTTCTTCGCACGAGCCGATCTGCTTGCACGTCCGCCGCGGTTCGCACGAGTAGCCGCTCTGCGCGACCAGCTTGCGGCTGATGATGCCGAGCGGCTGGCTGGCCGGCGCGGCGCCGTCCGCGTGCGACGCGCGCCAGTTCCACGGAGCTTTGAACTTGCCTCCCCATAGACCGACCTTCGCCGTTTCCGCTTTCGCCTGTTGCTGCGCGTAGACCCCGTGGCTGTAGCGGGGCCAGTCCAGCGCCTGGCCGTGCTCGACCATCCAAGCCGCCACGCTGGCGCCGTCGGCGCGCCGGCAGTCGCCGACGAAGCGGTGATAGCGATCCCAATTGACGAATGTGCATTGGACGGGCCTCGAGGCGGCCAGGAACGCGTCCAGCGCTTCGGCCGAGCGGCGGCCACACGGGTATTCGAAGCCATTGGCGTCGTCGCAGTATTGCCGGCTCTCGGGCGCATCGATGCCGTTGAAGCGGATCCGCTGCCCGTGAACTTCGATCGTGTCGCCATCGATGAGGGACGCAACGCCGGTGATCGACGCCGGCTTGGCGCCAACAAGGTTCTGCAGATTGACCTCTTGCAAGCTGTCGCTATGCCGCATCGCGGTGAGCACGGCCAAGGCGCCGGCTGCGGCCACGGTGACGAAGATGAGGCGCCGCGGGACGCTCGCCCAACGCAAGGTTCGGGAGCGCTTTGCGCCGGTGCGCTTGCGCCACTGCTCTGAGCGATTGTCGTAGCGCGACCTGTCCATTGCTTTAAGCCGACCATCCGGGCCAGGTGCTGTCGACCATCGGCATGCCGGCGCAATTGTAGTCGTAGACGAATTGACCGGTCGCCATGTCCCGGCACCTCCATATCAGGCTATAGTTCGGGCCGTAAAACTGATCCCATGCCACGCCGTAGGCTTGCGGTCGTGGGACGTAATAGCCTCCGCCGCCGTTCTTTGCTGCAGCACCGGCGGCCACGGCCAGTCCTCCGACTGCAATGCCAGTCGCCACGGCATTGTCCGTTTGTATGAGCCGGAGGCACTTCTCGGTCGTTGCACCACGCCGAACCAGAAGCGCCGTAACTCGACTTCGATATTGCTCGTCTCTGCTGCTTGCGAGCGCATGACAAAGCGCGTTGGTGTCCAAAGCAGCTAACTGGCCGTCAGAAATATTCGTGCTCGTCGAGCAGCCGGCCAGGAACAAAGCCGCGCTCGAAATAATTGCTGTCGCCTTCATTGATTATCCCCCCGTCCGATACTGAGGGAATTTCGTATCCCGTGTCTATAATTTTTGTTTCGGAGATCGCATCTTGAACTCATTTAGAGCGCGGGGCGGCAGCCGGCCGGTGCCTTGTTGCCAGAGATGAATTTGCCGTTGTCGATATGGGAGTGATAACTGCTCATGGCCGCTCTTCCCGTTGGAAAAGCCCCACCTGGCTCGGCTGTGCTTTGTTTCTTGAGAAGCTTCTGCTCTCTTGACATCTAGCAAGAGCACGATCAGCTTCATCGGGTTTTGAGGGATCATCGACCCAACGGGGAATTCCCATGAAGAAGACCTACGAGAAGCCTACGCTGATTCGCAAGGGCAAGCTTTCCGCAGTCGTTGCGGGGCCGTCTGTTGTCGTTGTCGTGCCGCCGACCTGACCCACGCCGCGGATAGTCTGAATCGCCCGTCGGCTCCGGTCGGCGGGCTTTTTTGTTGGAACAAGCAACGTTGGATGCTGGTTCGTTTGCCGCGATGCATGCGCCCCGACTCGGCGCCCGCTCCCGCTGCGGTTTAAGATCGCCGCGCAAAAAAGCCCCGGACAATCCTGCCGGGGCTTTCTGCTAGGTCCGCCGAAAAATTAGAACCTGTAGTTCAGACCGACGCGAACGGTGTGGAAGGGCACTTTGACTTCGGCACCGATGTCGTCGAACGTCGTTTTACCCAGGTCGGTGTAAAGATACTCGGACTTGAGGGACCATTTGTCGGTGAAAGCGTATTCAGCGCCCGCACCAACGGTCCAGCCGACCTTGGTCTTGGAAAAGTCGGCCCCAGGGACAGAGACCTTTTCGTGACCGTAGGCCAAGCCGCCAGTGCCGTAGACCAGGAAGCGGTCGACGGGCGTATAGCCAATGCGAGCACGCACCGTGCCGAACCAATCAACCTTTGTTTCCAGAGAGGGGCCGCCGAACGATAGCTCGCCCTTAACGTCGGAAGCCTGGATGTCGGCTTCCACGCCGTAGACGAATTGGCCAACCTGCCAGTTGTAACCGGCCTGAATGCCGCCCAGGAAGCCACTCGAGCTGAGATCGAAACCACCAGGGCCGCCGCCGGCAGGATCAAGACTGAACGTGCCGAAACCGCCGCCGGCGTTCACGCCAATATATGCGCCGGTCCAGTCATAGGAAGCAGCAACCGGCGCCTCCTGCAATACGTCAGCCGCATAGGCGGTGCTGGTAGCTAGGACGAGAGCGGTAGCGAGAAGAACCTGTTTCACGGGAATACCCCTTTGTTGCCTGGTCGGATGAATGGCCCAAGGTCACCACCCGAGTGAGATAGCGATGTCGCCGAAGCGCATCGATTGTCAACGCCGCCAAGTTCGAAGGCGTGGATATTGTTCGGGAGATGCGTGGAAGCCACACTTTCCGCACGATTTCGAAAGCGCAGCACAAAATCGCAAAGGCCTTCACCCTGCGCCGGAACGTAAGACGCGACTTCCGTGCAAGGAATGCACATAAGTCGCCACCCATCGGGGGCGCCGCAAACCGGCTGATCGAGCGGCGGAGGGGAATGGGCAGGGACAACGAGTAGCCAAGTCTCGCAACCCTGCCGCGCTCCGAATCCTTGCACCCGCTCAGACCGGGGGACCATCTTCGCAGCACCGCTTGGGCATCGCTCTTGCGAGAAGCGCGCGTCTTGAACCGAAGGCCTTGACCGCCTCGTGCAACCATTCAAGCAAACGCAAGTTCGGAAAGCGTGGCGCACTCCCGAGCGTCCGTCGCGTCGCATCAGACCTGGCAGCCTGCGGCGCAAGAAAGCCCGCAGTCCGTCCCTCGGCTGCGGGCTCTCTTTTGGGGCTGTTGACCGCTCCACGGCTTCCAAGGGAACGAACAAACATTCAGTTTAGCTAAAATGTTCCATTGCAGCCTGGAACCGTTTCGAACCCGGCAAGTTTCTACGGGTGAGCGGCCAATTTGTCCCTCCGATTCGCTCGCCGTTATAGTCCCCTAGCTACAGCCCGCCGCTTTGGTCAATTAGCGGCGGGCTTTTTGTTCCGATGTCTTGCGCTTCGGTGCCAAGTGGCTCGTGACGAGCCTTACGGCGCTACGCTTCACGGTGATCCCCAGATCCTTGCCGCCAACCGTCACAGTGTCCTCATCGACGCGTAGGACTTCGCCGGTAAGCTCGATCTTCTGCCCGCTGCTGATGTTCGGCGATGTGTTTACGATCGAATGCGGCTGGTGATAGGAAGGGATCAGCACGCTAATCCCGAGCCGACGCGCTGCGAGAGGCCTTCAAACAGTCTATTCGCGAGCAGGGGACGACACCTGTCGACTGGAGGAATGCGCCAAGCGCTTCCTTCGGCGAACAATCAGAGCAGAGGCGAACCGCCGCTCTCGTATCAACTAGGTCGAGACGGCCGATCCCTCCTCAGGGGTGTAGCCGTCTTGGAAGCCGCAGGAGACCCGTTGCTTGCCTCATTAGCTGGGACGGGCTCTTCCTTAGCAACAGCTAAATTTGTTAATGCGTCGTCAAAGCAGAAGGAGCATGATGCTTTTCTGCCCCGCGCCGCACACGGGGTAAGGGCCCGGCCTGTTTGCCAAGTCCCCTGACGTCCCGCAGGCCGGGCATCGTATAACTCGGCGTTAATTCATCCTACGCGCCTTATCAGCAATAGCGGCGCCAGATGGGCGGTTACCATCGTGCTGAAACAAAAGCTGCGTTCCGATCGTTTGCGATTTGCAAACCAGCGGGTGCGCCATGCCATCCACCTCGATCAGGAAAACCGAATACGATCCGGCAAGCAGGATCTTGTCCGTCTGGTTTGTGGCCAGCGGCCAGCGTTACGATTTTGAGGGGGTTCCTCCGGAGACTTACACCGCGTTCCGGTCGGCGTTTGTCAAAGGCCGCTTTTTCAACGACCACATTCGCAATCACTTCCGCTATCGACGCATTCCGGACTAGCTGTCTAGTTCAAGGGGCTCGTGGGCTGGCCTCTGGTGCCAAATCACCTGCCGCAAATCACGCAAGTCAATGGCTTGGCCGCAGGTGGGGCATACGAGGAAGTGATCGGACTCCCGGGCCGGCTCGCCGTCATGGCGCCGTCCGACAATAGGGCGGCCAAGCTCTGAAATCTTCATCCTCGAAGCTTCTCCGCCTCGCGTTCCAGCGTCCTCCGATCGTTGCCATGTTGCTTGATCAGATCTCGAACCTGTTGAACCGTCAGGCCCACCTTGTTGGCGAAGTGGCGAACCTCATAATCCTCATCCGCCGACACCCGGTCGCGGTCACGCGCACCGCGCTTGCTCTTGTCGTCCGCCATGGCTGTTCCTCCTCGTCGTGAGGGAGAACAGCAGCGGGCAACGAATGTTCCAAGCAGCGAACGTTCCCATTAGCTTCTGCTAACGGAACTGAAATGACCGTGCGATATTTGAATCAAATTCGAGTGGTTTGGTTCTCGGTCCGGCTGTCTTTCATTCGTCCGATGGAACCGGAGTTAGTCGATCAGCCGCCCAAAGGGCGGCGACTGGATGCCTCGCTTCGGATTTTCGCGAAGAGAATTGATCGCCGATCGCATCAGCGGACAATCGCAGAAGCTCCATTCTACCTGTAGCTGGTCAAATCCGGCGCGAGATGCTGCTAGAATTCTGTATGGCAGTCCGAATAGCGGTTGTCCTGGCGCTTCTCTTCGCCTTCGCCTACGGATTCGCAAAACTCGTGGAACGTTACGGCGGCGTGGGCGATAGGCCTTCCCCGTGTGAATCGTCAAACCCTGCTTGCTCAAACCCGAACGCGCCGCCGCCTGCAAAGGAGCTTGGTGGCAAGGTGCCAATCGATGAAATCACGCCGCAGCCGAAAAAGCACTGAGGGGGAAATGGCCGGGGGCTAGCCGATCGCGCCTATGTAGATCGGAACTGCCATTTCCATCAAAGTTGCCTGCCGGCCCGGATCATCGCCCGAGCAATGGCAAGCTCTGCCTCGACCTTGGCGTTTTCCTTCTGGGTCAAATTGTCGGCCGCAATCAGCCGACGCAGCGAGCGCAGCACTTCGCCGCGCGCCCATCCTGCTTCAAGCATGCAGTCCACGATCGCCTGAAAACCGGGCTCCATAGCTTCTTGACAGCCGACCTCTCGGTCGGGGTAGTCGCCTTCGCGTCTCGGTCTGCTGATCATCCGTTGCCGTCCACCGTGCTCTCTTCGTCCAACTGTCGCGGCACCGGCAGATAAGCGTTGGCGACGAGCCATTCGCCGACGATCGTTTCTACCAGATCCGGCTTGGCAGTGCCCATCTCGGCCGCCAGGCTGGTCAGCGCGTCGTCGGTGCGGGGATCAAGGCAGACCCCACCGGCGTTTCTGATCAGCAGCGCGGCCCGACGCAACAGCACCTGTAGGTCCGCCCGAGAAGCGTCCGAAATGTGGTCGGCGGTGCTTTCCAGTTCATGCACGAATTGATGGCGGGACATCGGTCATGCTCCTACAGGAAGTGCTCGCCTTCGGCCCTGTGTTCATAGCGGAACCAGTGCGGCGCATACTTCGGCTTGACAAAGCCCCAACCGGCGTCCTTGCTGCAGCCGTCGTGCTCGCAAACGTGGTGCTGGACGCCAGCCGGCGTGGCGTATTCGGGCTTCGGGATTCTGATTTCGTCGCTCATAGCGGGTTGATGGGTCCCACAAGGCCGGAATGGTCGTTGGGCTGCTTGTTGATCGCCGCGGCGTTGACCTCCCGTCCGACGCGGTTGAATTGAAGCTGCCCGTCAATGTCGTGGGAGAGCAGCGCCTTAAGGTCGCTCGCCGGCGTGTCCGCATTCAGCCAGACGTCGTAGCAGGCTGGATCGAGGATTAGCGGCTGTCTGTCATGAAGCTGGCGCATCGGCTCGCCGGCGGGCTCGGTGATGATCGTGCAGCTCGTCATGTCCAGCGTCTTGTTGTAGGCCCACAGGCCTGCGAAGGAGAAAGGCGCGTGACCGGGCAGGAAGATGTGCCAGGGGTCCTTGCCGCGATCGGCCGGGCTGATAGTCCATTCGTAGAAGCCATCGGCAGGGATCAGGCAGCGTTTAGACTTGAACGCATCTCGAAAAGCGGGGGTGGTATCGACGCTCTCGATGCGCGCATTGAACATTGGTGCCTTTGGCATTTCCTTCGCCCAAAAAGGCACAAGCCACCAACGGCCCAAGCGAACCTTATGGTTGCCGTCATCTGCGGCCGTGATGAAAGGCACCTCGTCGGTCGGCGCGATGTTGTAGCGCGGCGCATCGTTGCGCCCGACATCGGCCGGCGCCGTCAACCGATAGAGGCGATGGATTTCCGACCAAGGCAGATAACGGGTGTAGCGCCCGCACATGTCTATCACTCCATATCGGGCACATCACCGCTCACAAACAAAGTGTTTGGCGGGCCGTAGTCCCCAAGCGCCGAATCGGCATCCCTGCTCCATGCGATGACGCCCGCATGCTTGCCGGCGAGTGCTTTTGCAGTTCGGATCGCCCGGTCTTCGCTTTGCTGGTCGGCCGGGCCGTACATAGGAAACAACTCGCCGTCGTCGCCGCGATCGAATGCGACCACAACAATCAGCTTTGGCTTTTTCTGCTCCGGAAGGACGTGCGTGGACATTCAATGGCCTTTCTCAATTGAGCGGCGCTGATCCCGCCTCGAGAGCGTCGATCGCGTCGAGCACTGCCTGGCGCTTTGGCTCGATAGGCTCATTTGGGTGGAACCCTGCGAGTGACAGCGATGTATAGGCAACCGTTACGGCGCTGACGAGTTGCTGCGCTTCCGAACTATTCGGAACCTCAGCAGTGGCGGCCAGAGCAAGCAAGAAGACCCTATCGTCATGATATTCGTGCTTGCCGTCTTCGGCCTGGATGATGGCGCGCATCCGGCGGAGTGCATTGCTGCGGTCGGCGAGCTGCACATCCGGACTATGCAGCAACTGCAGGCCGCTGACCTGCATGCGCTTCTCGTCCGGCCACCCTTCGCAACACGCCTTGATTGCGGCATTGCTGGCCGCCCACCAAATCTCAGCGGCGGCATACTCGTCTTCCATGGTTCTTGGTCAGGCGGGAAACCCATTTCATCCCAGCCTTCGACTGCGAATGACCCTTCCGCCGCTTCCTCGGCCGTCAAACCAGATTGCTCGATCACGGCCCGAGCTGCGGCGAGACCGCGCTGTTTTTCTTCAGGGGTGGCTCCCCTGGCGTCCATCATAATGTCCATGACCGGCCTCCTGTGGCTGTCAGGGCATCAGTGAACAAAATGAGAACACTGGAGTCAAGAGCCTCTTGACCGGGCAGGAATATGTTCCTCATTTCAGAGTATGCCGGAACAACCGCAAAAATGGCCGAGAGGCGCCGCCTGGACATTGACCCATGCTCACGACGCGGGGCAGGTGCCGGGCATCCGCTGCGCCCGCTGCAACATCACGCGCTACTATAAGCCGCTCGAGCTACGGGAGGTGATCGGCAACGTCACGATCGATGAGGTGAGGGACAAGGCGCGCTGTCAGAAGTGCGGCAGCCGGGAGTGGATGAGCGCGCAGCTATTCCACGCGACCGGCGAGCAGGCCCATACGATCCGCTTTCGGCGCCTGGTAGAAATCCGACGGGAGAGGCGGGTGATTTGGCGGGATGAGTAGCGGACGGCCCCACGAAACCATCTTCAAAAATACCGACCATACGCAAGCTTCTCGAACAACGTCGCACGTCGCGCCGGAGGGATCGCACCGCGTTGTGTGTATCCGAGATCGGCCAGTGTAGGCTCCATTATGGCGGCCAAAGAGTCGAGATCAGTCGGCGATAATCGACGCCATTTTCCAATCGACTTCGCTGAGAGCCGCGGCTTCTTGGGCGGAGCCTCTGGCAAGTTCAAGCGGGAAAAGAGCCTGTCGAGAGTGACATCGCAATTAAGAACAAGGTCTTCGTATTTTACCTCGATATAATGGTCGCCAAGCCATCGAGAAAACCCTCTGGCGAGGTCGACGTGATACCTCCACCTGTGCGCATTGAAGAGCATGCCATGGGCTCGGTATGCTCGTTGCGTCATCGGAAATCCGTGCCACGACGAAAGTTCGGAACTGCCGAAATAGACTTTTCGCCACAATGGCGCCTTAGGCGCCACGAAAGGGCTCAACGCCACATCACGACCATCCCTGATCAGGTGAACGAATTTCGCTTGCGGAAAATAGGCCTTTATCAAAGGAACAATGAGAAGCGTCTCGCACAGCTTCCATCCCCACCGCTCCGCTTGGCCAATGTTCTGCAGGTGTTTGCCGATATGACATTTCGCCAGGCGCCGGCTTTCCGGGTCGCGAAGTTCGTTCCCTGTAGGCACGCCGCTTCTCGAAGATAGAATGGCGTGCTCAACCAATGGCACCATCTCCAGGCAGTCTAGTGAGCCACTGACGTTACTGCCCATGTAGACGCCAGCGTCCACCAAAATGCTAGTGAGAAGTCGACTGCCCGAGTGAGCAGTGTTGACGATCACGATAGGAGGCGTCGCTTCCGAAAATAGACTTGATGAGTGCATTGCAATTTACAGTGAGCGGACCTTGGCTTTTAGGCTTTTTGCATTCGCCTTCTGGTCTGTTTAGCAACGCGCGTTGCTCCCGTTTTTCGACCGAGTCCGCTCGCCTTGGCCAATTCTGACCGTTGGGCGGCATAATTTGGCGCCGTCATTGGATAGTCGCGCGCCAAGCCCCACTTGGCCCGGTACTCGTCAGGCGTCAGGCCGTAGTGCACGCTGAGATGACGCTTCAGAGATTTGAACTTATTCCCGTCCTCGAGGCAGATGATGTAGTCAGGGAAAACCGATCGCTTCGGATTGACCGCGGGCGCCTGGGCCGGCGTTTCTGGTTCGGCCGATCCTCCGATCTTCGAAAGCGAGAAGTTCACGTTCGCGATCAGATCCGAGAGAGACGCAACCGACACCGCATTGTTGCTGACGTACGCGGACACTATATCGGCAGTGAGTTCGATCAACTGGCTTCGGCTGTTCTCAATCTCTTCCGGCATGCATATCTCCGATCCTCGCAACAAATGCCTAACTCTCTTAGCCGGTTTCTGGCCAAGCGCAACAGCCCGAGGATTACCTAACGAAGCCATTGCTACGACCTTGGTCGTGGCCGGCATTAACATGCAGTAGGCGGTAGGACGCGGTCACGTCGCGACGGAGGCTCGCGCCGCGATAGCGCACCCCTGTAGCTGCATCCCGAGGTAGTGGTCCGGGAGCGAGCGCGGAGTCGCGAGTAGCGTCTGGAGCACCTGGTCGGTGAACTTTTGGGCGCGAACCTGAAGCTCGAGCGTTGAAGTCATAACGATAATCCAGCTGCCTGAGAGTGGTCAGTCGTGCTAACTCTGGGGCGAAGAAAGGGAACGTCCGGCGCCCGAGCGGATCGAGTGGGCCCGCTCGCCAATCGCGTGAAATCCGGCGGGTCAGCCAACATTTTGGCTAATTGAGCGGCGAGCCATCGGACCCGGAGATCTCCGCGCGCGCGTACCAGATTTGGGGACGCGCCTTTACATCGATTGTTTCTGATCACAAACACCTTGGGTCCCATGGCTCAAATGATGATATTCAGGATCGGCATCATTTCGGACACGCACGGCTTGTTGAGGCCTGAGGCAGAGCGTCGCCTGGCCGGTGTCGATCACATCATTCACGGCGGAGATATAGGCGGGCCGGAGATCATCGCCGCGCTTCGCAGGATTGCGCCGGTTACCGCCATCAGAGGAAACGTGGACACCGGAAGCTGGGCCGCGCAATACGCTGACACTGAGCACGTGCGGCTTGCGGGGCGAACCATCTATGTGCTTCACGACCTAAAGACGCTGCAGATCTCGCCCGCGGCGCTTGGCATCGACATGGTAATCTCGGGCCACTCTCACGTGCCGATGATCGAGACCGTTGATGGGGTGCTCTACTTAAATCCTGGCAGCGCCGGCCGGCGGCGCTTCAAGCTGCCGATCACGTTGGCGACAGTCGATGTCACGCCCAGCCACATGCAACCGGTCATTCACGAGTTGGGCGACGGTTGATACGTCGCACGCAGATAGAGGCGCCCGTGATCATGGCCGAGTGGGCGGCCATCAGAACTTTCTAAGCGGCCGGCAAACAGCGAAAGAACCCGTCGCAAGGGTTCTACGGCGGGCAGGCAACCGGCTGCAATCCTAATGGGGGAAATGGGACCGGGTCGTGTGCGTCAAGGCCTAAGAAGGGGCGGCCAAGGCGCGGCGATCGATCATGGCTTGGAAATGCTCCGGCGCCGCAAACAAGGCCAACGGCATCTCCTATTACCCCCTTGGGTGTTCCTAATCACGGACGGAGCGCCGACTGAAAGCGTGGCGGCGGCCGAACAGGCGATCAAGGCGGGTGAGGCGGCAAAGGCCTTTCCGTTCTTCGCGGTCGGCGTTGAAGGCGCCAACATGGATATCCTCGCCAAGCTATCGACCCGGCAGCCTTGAGCTAGATGGGCTAACTTCCGTGAGTTGTTTTCCTCTCGGCCCTCCTATCAAGCGTTTCCCAGTCGCAAGTCGGCCAGACGGTCGCGCACCAGTCTCCGGCGGGCTGGGCGGAGGTGCCGTCCATAGCCTTTTCGACGGCCCCGAAGGTCAGGTTCTGACGGCTGTCGTATGCGATGGCGCTGGCAGCGCGCCTATTCTGAAGTCGGGTCCTGGCTTGCCAGCCAGACACTGCTTGAACTCGTGGGAACACCCGTCATCCTGGCCATGCGACACCACCATCGCGCCGTACCCGATCTGACGTGTGACGGCTGACAGTCGGCACTTCGCCGCAACGCAGACTGATGACTTCGCTGCGCCGGCAGCCCGCCACGGCTATCACCCGGATCAGTGCCGCGGTGGTCTCGTCCTGCCGGTCCTCGGCCACACTGCATTAAGACGCGGGAATCACCGCGAAATCGCGCTTCTCGCAATGTGCGGTAAACCCCCGCACATTGCAAAAACCGCATCGTAACTCATTGCAAATACAACCAACCGAATGCGGCACAATGTGCGTCCTTTTATCTTGCCGTCTTATTCGGTTGTGCTTTCCGTGACTTTCTTTACATCGCCGTTCCTTCTCTAATATACGATGATACACTATGCTATGCTCTATGCCATGATTCCATATTCTGGCGTCGAGTACCGATGCGCCGTGCAGTCTTCCGCGCTCTGCGACGGCGTAGCAGTGCTGCTTATTTGCAGCCCGGGACCGTCGGGGCGCACTTTTCCATCGGAGTGACGGAGCATCGTCACAGGCAATCCGGCGCGGTCCGGCCGTCTCGCGACCGGCGCGGCCGCAGGCAATGTATGGCCCGCCCCGTCTGCAAGCGGAATGTTTTGAGAGGCACACTCGGTCTGCACCAATGTATCCGGCCTCGACGCTTTAGACGTCCTGCCAAGATGGAGATTCGCGCACCCAGCTCCTAACAAGATACACGACCTCGAAAGGGCCGCTTCCTGCCGACAGGTTTGCCGAACGCCGATCAACCGTTGGACTATCTCTATGTACTTCCTCCCGCAGACTTCATGCGGCCGAGCAGTTGCCGGGACGCGCCCCAATCGACCAAGTCGTTACCCTTTCGAGGCCGTTACGGCTTCATAGGGGCGTTGCTTTGACATCACGGCCCAAGCGATCCGGGCTAGCTTGTTGGCAAGCGCAACCACCACCGCATTGCGCTTGGCACGCTGCAGCAGCGCTTGCAGCCAGGCAGCGAGCTGGATGTCCATTCGCGCCTGATATGGCAGTGCCGCTCGCGCGCCATGGATCAAAAGCACGCGCATATAGGTGCTCCCGCGCTTGCTTATCCCGTCAGCCGCAGCTTGCCGCCGGTCGTAATCTGACGTGGAACAAGCCCCAGCCAGGCGGCGAAGTCACGTCCCTTGGCAAACGCCGACACGTCGCCGACCGCTGCCGCCAGCGCCGGTGCGTTGAGCGCGCCAATGCCTGGCACGCTACGCAACAAACGAGCCCGTTGATCGCTCTTCGCGAGCGCTTGGAACTCTCGGTCGAGCTGCTTAATCCGATGATCGAGTGCGTGCAGTTCGTCGACCATGTCGTGAACGAGTTGCTGCATCCTGGCGGTCAGGGTTCTGTTGTTCGGCGGGTTCTCGCGCAGCCACAGGTTTAGCTTTGGGCGCCCCTTGGGAATGACAATCCCGCGATCGAACAGCACACCGCGCAGTTGATTGATCAGGGCCGTCCGCGTGCCGACCAGTCGCTCGCGCGCAAGGTGCAAAGTCTGCACATCGAGTTGCTCTTCCGACTTGGCCGGTACGAAGCGCATGGTGGGTCGTGTCGCCGCCTCGGCGATTGCCTCGGCATCGCGATCGTCGTTCTTGTGCGACTTCACATACGGTTTCACATACTCCGGCGGCATCAGCCGGACATCGTATCCGAGCGAGGCAAACTGACGAGCGAGGTGAGCGAGCGAAGCGGTTGGAGAAGCGCGGTCGGCGGCGCTTGGCTGTGAGCGCGGATGTGCGCAGTCGTAGCTCCCAGGCGTTCTGGGCAATCCACGTTGAAGCCATGAACTAGAGCAGCGTGGACGTTCGCGAATACGCTGCAGCGCTGCATCTCTCGCAGTTTTCGCCGTGCACATAGCGAACCCGCATGTCTTCAGAACCGCCAATTTCGCATCAAACTATTCATCGTTGCCATTGATTATTTGTTACACCAACTTGGCAGTCTGGGGGTTTCTGGCCTGCTGTGTTCGGCAAGCATACGGTATCAGTTCGGCGCGGATTGCGTTTCGCTTGCGTGTACATTGAGCCGTTTGCCAAGCCAAAGAGCAGCCACTGCTGGGGCGTGCCGTTTCACCTGACAATCGGGTCGAGGACAGATCCTGTGGCAGCGCCGGTAAGTCGAGAGTGTAGTGCGATCGCCTCAGATTCAGACAGACTCGCTATGCAATCGGCGACGAATCTTGCTGGGCTCGTCCCAGCTATAGGCCGGAGATATCGCAAGCGCACGGGCAGAAAGGGCGGATATCCGTCTGGATTGTGCGGGTGGGACGTCAGGGCGTCGTACAGGTCAGTGATGATCTTTTTCTGACCATGCTGCTGTGCAGCGAGAGTCGGGCTACCAATAATATAATCCCGCGTGATTTGCTTAAGTATTTGGACCTCATTTACGAGGTCTTCATCAAATTTAACAGCCTTCTCCTGAGACGGGTTATCATTAATCGATATGGCACCGATGTACTTCCCTATGAGCGTTGACGTCAGCCTTCGCAACTGTTCGCGCTGCTCGCGCGCGCCTTCATATGGTTCGGACAAGAGGATGCTATACGTGCCGTCGAGGAATTCTTTGAGGCGGTTATAGGCTTCCGTCAGCGCAACTCGGCGAACTGGGTCTTTGCTTCCTCCCATGGCATGGTCGATGATCTTGTCCTTCTCGGCAAACACCTTCTGCCAAGGCAACGCGTTGCACCGATGAAAGTCTTCAAGGTCGTGGACCGAATACGCGACGTCGTCGGCCCAATCCATCAGCTCGGCCTCCAGCGTCTTCTCGGCGTGCTGATGAAAGGCCCGGGCAAATTGGAAGTCATCTGCCTCGGACTGGTAAGCCGACCATTTGCGAGCCTGCTTGCCAGTTTTCTGACGGTACCAGGGGTATTTGAGCGACGCAGCCAAAGTTGCTCGGGTCAGGTCCATTCCATCCGCATCAGGGAAGCGGATCGCCAGCTTAGTGAGTATGCGAAAAGACTGAGCGTTGCCCTCGAAACCATCGTCGTCGTGCCGTATCACTAACTCGTCGAGGGTGTGCTCCCCAATATGACCAAAAGGCGGGTGACCAAGGTCGTGAGCCAAACAAGCCGCCTCCACCACCTCCGGGTCAAGGCCCCTGAAGGCAGCCGCCTTTGCTTGCTCTCTCACCAGCTTCTGGGCGAGGCGCCGTCCGACTTGCGCGACTTTTATTGTGTGCTGTTGGCGGGTATGGAAAACATTCGCCTCCCCGGCACGCACGATTTGCGTTATGCCGGCGAGCCGGTGGAAGGCTGACGAATACAAAATTCGGTCGCGATCACGCTCGAAATCGCTTCGCTGATCGCCTGTGCCCTTGCGATGCTGACGGGCGCTGCGATCGGTGTCGCTCCACACTAAGGATGTCAGGCGGCAACCTTCGCGGGCAAAATCAGGGTCCAGTCTGTACCAATTTTGATCCGACCTCGTTCGGCAGTGCGCTGAATGGCGAGCTGACTATCCGGACGCGGGTATCCCTTTGCCACCAACGCGTTGCAAAGCGCAAGCGCAGTCGCGCTGCCACCCAGTTCTACAAGGGTTCCGACTACTTGCTCATCGGATGGAATTTCGGCGTATGCCATCGCTGCACCTCGCAGTCAGAATGAGAGCAAAACGGTTGGGAATTGGTTAATGTTCCTCGACCCGTACGGCAAACAGGTTCTCCCCACGCCGCGAGCGTAATCTCTTGGCCTATTCAGATACCACACCGGGTCCGCCTCAGGCACCTGCATCCGCGTCCACGCTGAAGCATGGGGTTCCTTGCATGCGAGTCGCCCGACATAGATGACCTTCGCAGCTGGCGATGTCAATTGCCCTTAGGGGCTATAGCGGACCAACCCGCGTTCAGCCTTAACGCAGGTAGCATTCTTTCAGCACGGGGTCGAAGCATGCCGAACGGCCCAATTTTTTCTATGCTTGTAGCTCCTAGCGAACACGGCGCGAGATGCACTTTGCGCGATGTAGAACGCGCCCGCTAAAGAGGTGCCACTCTGCCGGATAAATTGGTCACTTGCAAAGCCGGCATTTTTGCATATATTCGTATATGAATGTAAATCTGGAAATGAATATGGTGGACGGCCTTACCCCAAATCAGCGCGCGAATGTTCGGCGTCTTTCTGAAGCTCTCAGACCGTTAAGAGACCAACTCTACCTGGCACACATGACGAGCCTTTTGGCGATCGCCGCGGAGCCCGGTTTGTCCGTGAATGAACTCGCCGATCGCGTCGGCATCCCTCAACCGTCGGCGAGCCGCTTCGTGTCAATTCTTCTCGGCCGGTATCAAAGTCCCGATACCGCACCGCCCATTCCCCTGATCGTTCAGGCCGTGAGTTCTGACGACCCTCGTCGGCGTGCTCTCTTTTTATCCCAACATGGGGAAGAGATAGTTCGCGGCATTTTGGCATCAATGGAAAAGGCGGGAGAGAGGGATTGACTGCGTCTTCGCAATTGCAAGGACTTGTGCTGGACGATGGCTGGAAAGTGGTAACCGCGATACCTCGGCCTGCTGGCAGCACCGGCGGGATGTTTTCGCACAGCTACCTAACACAGAAGGGGGAGCGAACCGCTTTCTTGAAGGCATTTGATTTTTCAGAAGCGTTCCAGCCGGGTGTGGACACGCTTGCAGAAGTTCAGGTGATGATTGCGTCATACGAACACGAGCGCAATGTGTTGGAACACTGCAGGGGCCGCCGGATGTCGCATGTCACGCTGGCCTTGGCCCACGGCTCAATTGCTGTGCCTGGGTACAGCACCATGGAAGGACGAGTCTACTATCTCCTGTTTGAGAAAGCCGAGGGAGATATCCGTGTGCAGATGGATGAAGCCGATTCATCCGACGTTGTGTGGTGCATGCGAGCTTTGCGGGATGCATGCCTGGGTCTCGCACAGATTCACCGAGAACGCATCGCGCACCAAGATCTAAAGCCCTCCAACGTGCTTTGCTACGCAGACCGGGGCTTCAAAGTCGCTGACTTCGGCAAGTCTTCGATGGGGGGAAGATCGATCTGGCATGATGATCTCGCGTTCCCGGGCGATCGAACGTATGCGCCCCCGGAACTCCTTTATGGGCACGTCAGCCCCGATTTTGTCGTCCGGCGGATGGGTAGCGATTTCTACATGCTGGGCAATTTGGCTGCCTTCCTGTTCACCGGCACAAACATGACGGGCTCACTGCTTGCCCGTCTTGATCCGCAGCACCATTGGACCCGGTGGATGTCCGACTACGCATCGGTATTGCCCTACCTGCAGGAAGGGTTTGCAAGGACCCTGGAGGAGTTAGGTGCACGCCTGTCGGCCGAGGTGCGCACCGACGTACTTGCTTTGGTGAGAGAGCTTTGCAATCCTGATCTCTCCCTCCGAGGTGACCCCAAAGCAGTAGGTAAGCACGATCACTATTCGATAGAGCGCTACGTCGCTCGGCTAACGCACACGGTCAAGGTGCTTGAAGTTAAAGCCAGAGTTGCGCGGCGAGTGGCATGATACCCACGATCTGGACGGCTCAACGCCGACTGGTGCCCCGGTGGCGAAGTCTGGCGGTTACGATCGATGCCAAGGAACTAGCATCTCCTGCAAAGATCGATGAAAAGAAAGCCAGCTACGCGCTTGCGGATCACCTGTTAGAAAAGCTCAGCATGTGGCGCAACGCGCCCAGTATTATTGCCGCAGGTGAACTGGTGGAAGCGGCTTTGGTGGAGGCGCGCGAAACCGAAGCGATCTCCGCTGCCCGGTTTCTGCTTGACGAAAGATCGACCGCCACCTTGCCTCTTAAGCGTCTGGCGGGTCTCGCCCTCAAACGCGCCGGACGCCACGCTGAGTTGCCCGCCGCTCTCACCATTCTTCCAAGAGTTGACAAAAACATCTGGCGAAAGCGGACCCGTCTCTATCCGCAAAATCCGCTCGGCTGGGTGGAACTCGCCTTGTTTGACGTTGCCTCAGGATGCCGAGAGGCCGCATTGCGATCCATGCTAGTCGCACTCCAATTGGCGCCGAACGATCGACACGTATTGCGGTCTGCGGCCAGGCTGTTTCTGCATCTGCACGATCCTACGAAGGCATACGACATATTGGCCAAGAGCGGCCGAACACCTACCGATCCGTGGCTGATAGCCGCGGAGTTGTCGATAGCCGAGCTAGCTCATCGAAAGCCACGCTATTTTGAACAGGGACGGCGGATGGTTGACCAGGGACAATTTTATCCCCGGCAAATATCGGAACTGTCTGGAGCTATGGCCACCCTTGAACTTCAGGCAGGTAGGAAAAAGCGGGCACGCGATCTATTTCGCCAAAGCACGCTCGATCCGACGGGAAATGCCCTAGCCCAAGCGGAATGGGCTTCACCAGCATTTGGAATCGAGCTGGTATCGTCGCATCGCCTGGTGACCGCACCTGAAGCCGACGAGGCGACGGTGTTCCACTTGCTTCGATCCCGTCAATATCGGGATGTGCCCAATGCTTGCAAGAGATGGTCAGATGCCGAGCCTTATTCTATTCGACCCTTTGAGATTGGGTCCTCGACCTCTGGGATGATCGGCGATCTCGAGCAAGCACTTGAATTTGCCGATAAGGGATTGCTCGTCCGGCCGGATGCACCGATTCTCCTGAACAATCGCGCCTTTGTCTTGGCACACGTCGGCAGGTTGAAAGAGGCCGAACAATGCCTGCGGCCTATCGGGCAGGATGATGAAAAGAACTGGCTGATTAAGCAGGCAAATTTGGGCTTGATCGAGATGCGGAGGGGAAACTACGATGCCGGCTCTAAGCACTATTCGGATGCAACTGAAGGCTTCAAGAAGGCCGGCAACGCGTTGATGTCTGAGGTGGCGAAGCTCTTCTTTGCCCGGGAGGCGGCCGTAGCAGGCCTGCCTGCGGCAACTGAGTTGGTCGCCGCATGTCGCGATAACTTCAAGAAAACCGACATGGCCGCCTTTGAACATGTTCTGATCGAAGGGGAGAATGCGTTGGCGTCATCAAATCGCGAGGAGAATTCGCGCATTGCGCCGACGAAGTAGCGATTAGTTGCAAATCGGAAGCCTTTGCAGGGCTTCGACCATAGCGCACGGTCGGAGGTTACGGAGTGTCATCAGGCCCGGCGCAGGGGCAGCCGGTCGGGGGAGGAGAGGCAGCCTTCAGATATTGCTGATTGCACTGGCGGCGCAATTTTGCCGTGAGGGATCGAGGCGAATCATGTGTTTTGACGGTAAATCACACGTGCGCTTGTACCACGATTTCATGCAAAACGCACAGCTTGTCGGGACACCGGGTCACATCACCCACCTTGGCTATGACACGAGATACGTGCAATGATATCGATAGGTTACGTGTCCAAGGAAGTCTTTGTTCGAGTCCTCCGACATCGTCTGGACCGTTAGTGTCTTACCCTTGTACTGGCCGTTTGTGAGCGCCGCCAAGCCAACATTGCACATCTCTTCTTGACTGTGGCCGCCGCTAACCCAAGGTGAATCCCAGGAGGCGATTACAGGTTTGGCCGTGTCGGTCGGCGGTGTCGTCTGCGCTGATTTGCTCGCGCCGCAAACCGCTTGGTCCGTGATGAGAAACATATCGCAAAACGCTCTGACCTTTTCTCTAGCCGGTGCAACGTCAAGCTTGGTGATCTCTAGCAGGCGCGCCAATTCAGCCTTCCTCACCTCCATATAGCGCTCTTGTGCTTCTTTGTGGTTCTCGACATCAACCAAAGTGTTATTGTTGATGAATGCGACATATGCGTTGGCAAGCCCGGCGATAATGGCGCCGATCAAAGCGGCCAAAAAGACCGAATCTTTGAAAAGTGTACTGTTTTGAATCGGCGGGGTTAGTGCCGGTGCTGACAGCGGCGCCTGTCCCGAACCTAAATCGGCCATCGAAATATTCCGATGTTGAAGTAAACAATGGAATTTAATATATCGCTTTCGGCACCTCATTACTAGGGCCTCGAAGTTGACCACCGCGTGGGCCTTGGGTTCATGGACCGTCCGGCCCCTCGGTTTCGCGATGCACGGCGATATTTGAATTCAATTCAAAACAGGTGCCAGCTTCGATGTAGACGATATAATTCCGATAAGATTTCCTTCCGTTTGGGAGCGGCGCATTTGGGTTGGGCACTGTTGGGAACAGGGCCAAACATAGAACGGATGCGCGTGATCGCCGACTGAAAATCAGGGAGGAAGTCATGTCGATTCAGAGAAAGAGGCAGCGCGCATGGTCTCCCTTCCCGGATTTTGCCGGGAGGCCGTTTCGTTTGCACTACGCTGCTATGGCTGATTCATCCAGCATGGTGTAGGGGGCTTTTCCGATGCGTCAGGTATTGCTCTAAAACTCATAGCATGGGCGAAAATCCCAAATCAGGGCGCAACTTTCCCGCCGCCGGCGCCGGCGGGTCCAGTGTGGGTGGCGCTGCTGCCATCTATGGCTTCGTGCATCAGATCTTGGCGTCGATCGGTCAGCTCGTTCGCGCACAATTTGGCTCCATCGGCGCGAAAACCGACCCCAATACTATCATCGCCATCCTCGAACCATCGGCCGGCGGCGACCTCAGCCTCGAAGCCGCAACGCGCAAGGTCATTCAGTTCAAGCACCGCGCCAAGTCGGTTTCGATCAGCGACGTCGGTGGCAAGGTTCTGCCCGACCTGTACCGCGCGCATCTGGACCGGGAAGCCGCGGAATACACGCTGAACACGACTAACGGCGTCAGCAAGCCGACGCTCGCGCTGATCCAATCGCTGAAGGCTTACGCGAGCGGCGATGCTACCGCGCGCAAGAAGATCGTGATCAACGAGCATGTGAAGGATGCACTAGTGCGGTTGCGCGAGATCCACGCGGCATCAAGCGCCGAACTCGCTGCATTCGATATTGGCTTCTCGACCTTCATCAGTCGCTTTACGGTCGCCCCGCGGATGGACGCCGAGCAGGCGCGCGCTGAGGCGATCCGCTTCCTCAACAAGCGCGTGCCTTACGCCGAAAATGGCGAGCAGGCGCTGGATACGCTAGTCGGCCATCTAGCGGACAAGGCTCGCCGGAACGACGCCCGTATCTCGGTAGACAATCTCTTGTCCCGTCTCGGGTTGCCGGGCGCGCATGCGGGTCATAGCGACGCCGCTAGCGCGCGGCTCGCAACCGCGCTCGCGGGTGCACTGACTGCGCGCAAGTTCGATCCGGTATTCGACATCCGTGCGCCGATCCTCATGGCGCCGAACGATCCGCTGACGCTCGTCTCGGGCAATTCCGGGTGCGGCAAGTCATGGGTGTTGTACCGGCTCGCCGCCGCGCTTGCCGAGTCGGGGAAGCCAGCCGTCCTCATCCGTGCAGCCGACCGCGAAGAGCTGGAACGGCAGCTCCGCCTGACGATCGGCGCCGGTGCCCTAGCGCTGGAGCAGCCGCTCGAAGCGTCGGTGCTCGGCCAGACCTGGCGGAGGATACAGGATGCGCCCGACGCGACGATCCCGATTTTGTGGGAAGGCTGCCGGGACGCTGCGGTCCTCGAATCCATTCATCTCGCTGGGGGTCTCGGCCCCGGCCTGCCCCTCGTCGCCGAGTTTCCGGTGGCGCAAGAAGCTCGCCTTGAGGAGTTCGCTCAGGTGCCGATCCATCGGGTGGGCGAGTTCAGCCCAACCCAGTTGTTCGAGGCGCTCGACAAGCGCGGCGTGTCGGCCGGACATGTGCCTCGCGAGATCCGCCGCATGCTGCGTCTGCCTGTGCTGTGCGGCATCTACGCCACGCTGGCGCTCGAGCTCGAACATTGGGATCCGCAAACCGAGTATCGCGTGCTCGAGGATTTTTGGGACCGCGCTAGGCATCGGGCCGGTAAGCTCGCCGGCACGCGGCTAAAGGCTATGGCGAAGAGCCTCATCGCAAAACGCCGCAGTGCGCTCAGCGACGACGAAATCGTGGCTCTTGGCTTTTCTGAGACAGAGCTCGACCTACTGATCGCGGCGGGATGGCTCAGCAATGTTGGCGATCGTTGGTCGTTCGCGCATGATCGCTTGCTAACTTGGGCGATCGCCATGGCACTTGCCGGCGATTTCGAGAATGGCGTCATCGATGCCGCGACCCTCGCCGGCGAGGTCAGCGCGCTCGACAAGCGCGACGATGCCGACAAGACTAAGCTCTCCGGCCTGGGCTTTCTGCTCATGGACGTGGTGTGGCTGATCTCGGGGCTGAGCGGCCGCACAAAGGACGCCGTCGATTTTGTCGAACAGTTCGAAAGTGAGCACCGAACAGGCGCCCATACACTCTATGCCGAACTGCTGCCGACCGCCGGCAACCGGATCGTTGGCGTGCTCGAGGAGCGCGCCACCCGAGTGACCACTGGCGACGTTCCCATCAAAACCTATCTGACCGAAGCGTTTCTTGCACTGCCCCTGGCCTCCGAAGCACGAGAGCCGCTGCTTACGCGATTGTGGAGCGGTGACAAAGCCGGCCGATCGATCGCGATTTCGCTGGGAGCCCGCTGGCCTCTCACGGCCCAACGCGACGACCTCTGGCAAAACTATTGTAATCTCAACCGCGACCGCGAGGCCAAGCGCTTCGACTATGATCTCTTCGAGCGGATGGAAGCCGCGCTCAAGCTGCTCGTCCGCGCCGACCCCGCCTGGCTCGGCCGTCTGATCGAAGCGGAAGACGGTCAGGAGGAACTGCGGCTGGCCGCCCTTCTGCTGAAGTCGCTCGAAACCGCGGTGGGCTCGCCGATATGGCACCAAATGCGCGAGAAGATGCTGCAGATCATCCCCGATGATCGCCAGGCTGTGGTGATGGAATGTCTCGCCCGCTTCGGCGATGCCAGCGATCGGGAAATGCTCGAGCGGAAGATAAAGGCGGGCGATCGAAGCGCATCCTACGCAATGGAGGCATTGGCCGAGCTCGATGTGGACGCCGCGCTGCGCGCGATCGAGCAGAAGCCGCCACAGGCATCGCTGCCCTATAGCCGCTATTGGCTCGATCGGCTGCTCGATCACGATCCTGGCCGCACCGCCGCGGCGCTTCGTGATTGGCTCATCGCCGCCGACCCAAGCGGCGGAAAGCTCGCATCGCTCTGGCATGGCATCGAGGGCCGCATCGACCCGGACACGATCGTCTTGCTGCTTGACAGGCTCGAAGCGCTGATCGAGGAACCGACGCCCAAGCAAGGGCGCGATCCGCGCCGCGACCTGCTGACGGTACTCGGCAGCCTGACGCTCGACCCCGTCCACGATACCCTGTTCGAAGCGCGCCGCAACACAGCGCTTTCCGCCGCGATCGCCAATCGGGCGATGGCGCATTTCGACGGTACGCATGACGATGACGATGTCGCGGTTCGCCGACTATTGCGGCGAATCGGCGGCGCCGAGCATGAGCGGCTAGTGATCCATGCCCTGTCGCCCGAAGACCTCGGCAGGGCGCATAGCGGGATCACTAGCAGCATCTTTTGTCCCACCGATACTGTGGTCGCGCGGCTCGAGAAGCTTGTGGAAGTCGGGGGTACTCCCGATGGGAGCGACGACGCCCTGCTCGATCTCTGGCGCATGCTACTAGCGATCAATCCGGCGACTTGGCGCCCCCGCCTGTTGGCGTTGCTCCTGAGCGACGTCCAGAGGTCTGTCATGCTCGGCCTCCGTTTGATTCCGGAGTTTGCCGCGAAGGGCGACGAAGCCGCGGTTCTCGCCTGCTTCGAGACCAGTGCACCCGGCAGCGCGGTTGCGGCGCGGGCAATGCAGGTCGCGATCGAAATCGGCGACCCGGCCGAGGCGATGGTGGCGCGCGCGGTGGAAGAGATACAGGCCGCCGAGAGCGGCGACGCGAGCACGACCTGTCTCAACGTGCTGCTCAATGACCGCTCTAAGGCCGCCCGGACCGCCTTAGACGCCTATCTCGCGCCGCTCGAGACTGCAAAATCGTGGAAGTCGCACGACAGCCAAGCGCTGGCAATTCGCCTCGGTCAGGGTGGCGCATCGCCAGAACTGTGGCGCGCCGGCTTCCGCATGATGCACAGCACCTGGTTTTCTGGAGATCGCTTCCTCGATGTGGTCCTCGACCATGACCGGCCACGCGCGATGGACGTTCTGCTCGACCAAGCGTTCGCCGCGCCGGCGACGTTCGTCAACGCGCAGCCCGACGCCATCAAGCTGCTTGCGAAGGTGGACAGGCCGCTCGCAACACAGGCGTTCGTCCAGTCGTGGAACGATCATCCCCGGCGCCGCCAGCATCTGGTCGAAAGCGTCCGCAGACTGGACGACAGTGCGTTCGATGCGATGATCGCGACTCTCGGCGAAGATTTTCCTTCCGGCCAACCTACCCAGACCTATCGCGCTATCTGCGTCGAATTGCGCCGGGCGCGCGATCGCGCCTGGCCGTTGCTGCTGAAGAAGTTCGACGGTGCGAGGGCGGCAGAGCGCGTGGCGCTCTGTTCGGCACTGGGTTGGACCGCAGGCCAGTCCCACGGGCTGTTACCGCTGATCGAAGCCGAAACAGACAATGAAGTCCGCCGCGAGCTCTACCACAGCTGGAGGCACTGGCGGCAGGTGGAAGCCGCGGTGGCGCAGTTCCGAGAAGCCCGCTCGCTCAAGACCATGGAATATGCCATCGAATTCGGCGATCCGGCGCCGCTATGCGGCTGGGAGGATCCGCTTCGGATCATGGACGCGATCGGCGGCGACGATCGATTGATCGTCTTTGCCGAGCGGCAGTTCGCGGTGCGATTCAACAAGGTGCGCGGCTCGAAGCTCCGGCGCGTGGTCGTCCGCAAATCGCCGGGCAACGAATGAGACCCAGCGCCGCACAACCGCACCGGCTGCGCAGACCTGTTCCCGACAAGCTGATCTCTGGCCGACGCGCCAAGCGGCTTCCCTTAAGGGCGCGGTACACCGCACCTAGGCGCGCTAACTTGCTCGCGCACCCGTTTCGCGTGTCTCCTCGACGCTGTGATGCACCCTCTGGCGCGCCGCGGCGATTGCGTTCCCAAGAACACAAAAACCGCCCCGGGGTTAGACCGGGACGGTAATAGATTTATGATAAAATTGGTTGCGGGGACACGCACACCCGGCGCGAGCATCGCTCGGACTCAAAGCTTGCACGCCACCTGTGGCACGGCTCCGGCCTGAAGGTTTCCCTTCCAGAGACAATCTTGGCGCGACGCTCGAGTTACCCGAACGACCACGTCGCCGGCGTCGACCCTGTATCGGCCCTCATTATTGCCCCGAACCGGGTCCCCGTTGATCTGGACAAGGTAGTCAACCGGTGGAACCGGGTCGACTACGATCGTTACGGAGGGCATCCTTTCGATCTGCAACGAGACGAGCTCTGGTTTGAGTGTGCTGGCGACAGTGGCGAATCGGTTGGAATCGTACCAGGCAAATCGCACTTCGCCTTCGCTATCATTCCCCGCGGCTTTACGGAAAAGTCGCCAGCGTCCTGGATTGCTTCCGCGACCTTCGAAGTGCTCTTCACATCCATACCGGCGTAGGTCGCTGTCGCACTGAAGTTCGTCGCGATAGCCCTCAGGACCGCCTTGCGTGCTGACGGCGCCACCACCTCGCCGGTTCGCATTTCCCATGCCGTGATCTGGGCCTCGTAGCTAAATTCTTCCATCAGATCCGCCGCCCCAAAGGCGGGCGCAAGGCATGTAAAAACCAAGCATACAGCTGTCGCGAATCTTGCTCTTGTCATCAGAGTGTCAGGTCGCCGTAGAGAACGCGGCGCACATGACCGACTTCGAAGCGGCGAAAGTCGCCGATTTGATTTGCGATTTCTATTACGAGATCACATAGCTTCGGTGCGTGCTTAGCCGCCCCGCAGCACGCGCCAGATATCGGACCAATAGGCCGTGATCAGGGAAGCCAGAGCCGCAGCCGGCAATCGGATCGCCAGCATCGCGAGCAGTTGCACCGGATCAGCAAGAGCCTGTCGATACCGGCGACAGCATGATGCAGAGCGCAGCAGCTTCCTCAGACGCGCGGCAGACGGGCCCGCCCGCGAGGAACCCGCCTCGTCCACACAGCCGGTCCGAATGTCGCCGCCGGTGAAAGAGGCGCTCCAGCCACCAACCCGAAATCGTGTGGCGGCCGGAACAAAGGGGTCTGGCGCTTGTTGAGTGACACCCATTCAGCAAGGAACTTATCGATGAAACACCGCCTTCTAATGACAGCGCTGTCCACCTGCGCGGTCCTGACATTTGCCGTGCCGTCCTATGCCGCCGATAAAGCTCAGGACTTCGTCGACAAGGCCGCCGCCGGAGGCATGTTCGAGGTCGAGTCGAGCAAGATCGCACAAGGCAAGGCTCAAGATGAGGCAGTCAAAGATTTCGCGCAGAAGATGATCGACGATCACGGCGCGGCAAACGCCAAGCTGGAGACGATCGCCGGCGAGCAGAAACTGAAGGTGCCTGCCCAGACGGACGCCGCGCACAAGAGCGAACTCGACACCCTGAACACCGGCAAGGACGCATTCGACAAGTCTTACGTGCAGATGCAGCGCGACGCACATGCTGACGCTGTGAAGCTGTTCGAAGGCTACGCCAAGGACGGCGACAATGCTCAGCTCAAGACATTCGCGCAGCAGACGTTGCCGACGCTCAAGATGCATCAGGAAATGATCGAAAAGATCGCATCCGGCACCAGCGACAAGTCTTCCACGACGAGCTCGACGACGCCCGCGGTGTCCACGAGCGACACCAATAATCCGGCCGCGCCCGTGCCTGGCGCCAACAGCTTCACCGAAGCGCAGGCGAAATCGCGGATTCAGGATGCCGGCTTCTCCAATGTCAGCGCGCTGACGAAGGACGACCAAGGCATCTGGCGCGGCACCGCCCAGAAAGACGGAAAGCAGGTGACCGTAGCGCTCGATTTCCAAGGCAACGTGGTTGCCGGCGCTCAATAACCGAACTCAGAAATGGAGTGAAACAATGACCACTGTCACCGGACTTTTCGATGACTATCAGGACGCCTCCGACGCCGTGAGCGAATTGGAAGCCATTGGCGTGCCGCGAGACGACATCAGCATCGTGGCCAACAATTCCGACAATTGGTATCGACAGGACGAGACTTCAGAAGCCGGCGAAGATGCCGCCGCTGGTGCCGGCCTGGGAGCGCTCGTCGGCGGCGCGGGCGGCCTGCTCACGGGGCTCGGGATCATGGCGATCCCCGGTGTCGGGCCCGTTGTGGCCGCAGGCTGGCTCGCTGCTACGGCTGTCGGCGCGGTTGGCGGCGCTGTGGTGGGCGGAGCCGCAGGCGGCATAGTAGGGGCGCTGACTGAATCTGGCGTTTCGGAACGTGATGCACATGTCTACGCCGAGGGCGTGCGCCGCGGAGGCAGTCTGGTGACTGCCAGAGTGGATGATCGGCTTGCCGGCGAGGCTGAACGGATCCTGCGAGGAGAGCGTTCCGTCAATCTCGACGAGAGGCGTAGCGCTTACGAGGCCGGCGGCTGGACAGGGTTCGACGCCAACGCAGAGCCCTATGATGACATCGAAGCGGAACGCGATCGCGTTCGCCGAACCACACCGCTCTAAAGATACGGCCCCGTCGAAGTCTCGACGGGGCCATTTCTTCGCGGCAGGAGCGGGCACCTAAGCATTTGTGATTATCGGACCGGCTAGAGCAATATTCAGGCGACGCCAGCAGGAATCGAGGGGATGACCCGGATCGCGACCTTCAACGTCAACGGGGTCAATGGCCGCCTGCCGGTGCTTTTGAAATGGCTTGGCGAGACCGACTATGACGTGGTCTGCCTTCAGGAACTGAAAACGTCGGACGACAAATTTCCCTTCGAGGCGATTCGGGACCTCGGCTACAGTGCGATCTGGCATGGCCAGAAATCCTATAATGGCGTGGCTATACTGGCGCGTGGCACGGATCCGGTCGAGCGCCGTCGCGGCTTACCGGGCGATCCTGACGATACCCACAGCCGCTATCTCGAGGCGGAGATCGACGGTCTCATCGTCGGCTGCATATACCTCCCTAACGGCAATCCGGCGCCAGGGCCCAAATTCGATTACAAGCTTCGTTGGTTCGAGCGTCTCCTTGACTACAGCAAATCGCTACTAGGCGAGCGCACGGTGCTTTGTGGTGACTACAACGTCGTCCCCACCGAGATAGACGCCGTAGTACCTCGCCGCTGGTTGGGCGACGCCGTCTTCTTCCCCGAAAGCAGGAAAGCCTATGCCCGCATGCTGAGCTTGGGCTGGGTGGATGCGATCCGTCGGATCAATCCAGACAAGGGCATATACACCTACTGGAACTTTTTCTATCGCGGCGGCTACGACCGAAGCTCAGGCCTGCGGATGGACCATCTGCTCGTAAGCCCATGCCTTGCGGAGAGCATTCTGGCTGCGGGTGTCGATGTCGAGACCCGTGGATGGGAAAAGCCGAGCGATCACGCACCCGCCTGGATCGACGTCGGTTAAGACCGTTTGCCCAATCGTTCCCCAAGGCCTAACGCGAACCCGCCCCCAACCAGCGGATGAACTCTGCATCCTTCCCGGTGATTTCCTTCACCGCCTTCAAGAGGGCTTCGTGTAGATCACCCATGGCGCGGTAGTGGGCGCATTGCATCGATATCAGCGGACTAACGATACTCTTATCTGCATGAGTGTTGTTGCTCGTCAGTGCGCGGTTGTTGGTGGGGCGATCTTCAGCAGGCGACGCTTGGCCGCCTTCGCGCGCGCTTGCCCGTTTCGGATGCGGCAGCACAGCGCAATCCCCACAGCGATTCCATGGTTATCGTCGAGCATGGCCGTCGCTTGCTTCAGCGACTGGTCAGCTCGCTTTGCGTGCTGCCGGGCAGCCGCCATTTCGAGAACTACAAGTTCGACCGTCATCCCCTTTCCTCCGCGGGTTTGGTCCCTTCAAAAAACCAATCGGCGCCAGGGCGTTTTGTTCCTGCGACGGTCGGGCGCAGCCGTGGTCACAGCAGCCCCACCGGGGGAAGGTGTTTGGCTGCAGCCCTTGGGCGCCGACACCGCTCCGGGCAAAAACGGTCGCAAAACCACATTGATCGTTTGATCGCTCAATGTGGTCATGGCTCGCGGCAACTAATTCTGCGCTCGAGAGCCATGCGGGTTCCGCTCCATCGTTGCATAGGGGCAACCTGCCCCGTGTCGGAGCACGCCGGCTGATGGTGGCGATATTTGGTCCGATCATCGCGCGCCGACTGGGCGATCGCCTGGTCCAGTGCGCCCAAGCTGGGATATATCCGCACTGGCAGACCTGTGGGCTGCGACGCCACGCCACCTTCGGCGACGGTCGTACGATCGTATCGGGACAGGCGCATTCGCGAACTCCGAATGGACCATAGCAGGTAGGATAATGGGACCTCAGTCCTCATTGCAGCACGAGCGATTATCGAACAACTTTTACTTACCGCCGAGTTTGAAACCACGTCCCCCCGGAATAGGTGTCGGCGGCTAGGCCCGGCTCGCATAATCCTGTGTCACCCTCGATCTGCGAGCCGGGCTTTGCGCCGAAGCAGTTCATCATTTGGCAAAATCCTTTGGCGGCTCCTCCGCAATGCCGAATTCGTGGACGGTGCCTTCGCGTTCGTCGACAACCCGAAACCAGTGCTCTTGCAACGCCTTGGTGGAGATCGCCTTTCCCGTCAGGGTCTCTGCGGCGCTGAGCGCATCAGGTGCCTCTGCAGATGTCGTGGCAACGATGCGTTCGCCATAGATCTCTTCGATTTGAAAGCGCGCCATCGGAAACCTCCTGAATCCAATGGCAACGCTCTCCGAAAAAGAAGGTTCAAGGTCCAATTAAGATCAGCGGAACCTAATATGCGGCTCCCACTTATGGAAAAATGAGCACACGCGGCGCCAGGCGCGCCGCGGCAATTGCTTGCCCCTTCAAACGCAAAAAGCCGTCCCGGTTAGACCGGGACGGTTATAGATTTATGATAGAATTGGTTGCGGGGACTGGATTCAACCCGCCGGCGTTCCTTAAGGAAGACCCTTTCAACTAACGAATTCCGTGACAGCGCTGTGTGGCAACCTGACCAGAACGCATCCGCCGATAGTAGGTTCACGACGTAGCGGTCCTTTGCTACCACAAGTATCGGCCTTGGTTCCGTCGAGTTCATCCCCGAGAACGGCGGCGGCGCCGGGGTGAGGTTGAAGCAGACGCGGCGCGGCGGTTAACCACCTTCGCATATTCGATCGAACTCAATAGGATTGCTGGCCGTTTTGAGGCCATGGAAGATCGCCAACCTAGATTTCGCTGTCATTCCGAGCCGTCTGGCACATGGACCGTCTGGGACGACGTTACCGATGAGCCCGCGACCTTGGGAGGATGCAAACTCGTCGGCCGCACATGGGAGCGCGCCAAGACTGCCCGCGACTTGCTAAGGCGGATTTACAGCAATCGACTCGACGCTCGATCAGTTCGACGACACGCACCGATCACTTCAGCGGGTCGCGTCGATGATCTCATTTCGTCAATACGGAAGCGACAAGATTTAGGATAGCGCCGGCGCTTGCGTCAGGCTGCGGAAGGTGGGCAGGAATGGTGGCGGCTAGGAGCCCGCCAGCCGCATAAACCGCTATGCAATTGCCAACTGCCGCCGTCGGGATCATGCTGGAGCTTCTGGGACGGGTGCTCCCCGTCCTAGGTGTCCCCCTAGGCCCGGCGGCTTACCACTCCCCCGATGGCTGCCGGGCCGCCCCTCTACCAGCCACCAGCGCGCATTCCTCGTCGCCGCACCCTACAGCGCCGAAGCGCCGATCGCCTCCTGGCGCCTTGCTGTGGCCAGCTGTAGGTCCCACGGGACGCTGCCGCCGTCAAGCCTCCCAAGCTTCCGCGATCACACCATGTCGATCGCAGATGTTTTAGTTACTTTGCATATTGCGGCGGACCACGGTTCGCCAAGCCGGCGCCCGCTTAGGCAATCTCCAACAAAGAGAGGCGCCGGCCACCCTTAGCCCGTCGCTAGGTGTGGGGGCACACCAGCGGCGGGCTATCGGGGTTACTCGCCAAGGAGTGGTTGAGGCCGCCAGCGAGGAATGGCAAGGACTTCGACAGCGTTTGCAATGAGGACTGAGGTCCGAGTGCTTCCCGACCCGAAATCCCCGATCTGATGCTAACGTTAGCAACCGAGTGCCCGAATGCGTCGCGGATCGTGCAGATTAGATCGCGATCACCGGCCGGCAACCTGCGTAGAAGGTCGAGTGTCCTTGCCTTGGCTTGCGCAGAGCTTTTGAAGGTGTCTCCACGGGCATCGTGGTAGACATCACCGCCATGGGACAGGTCGAAGAAGAAGCGAGCCATGGGCCGATTTTAGCAAGCCCCGGTAAAAGGTTCATTATCCGTTTGAGGGAAAAGAGTTCATCCGCTGGTTTGGGAGTGGGACCATCCATAAGGAAGCCCGGCCTGTCGGGCGCGGGGGATATGGGCTAACAGGCCGGACCATGTTCTGCTCGTGGGTGGGCAGGGAGCCGAATGTTACGCTGCTTTGCGTTGACGCGCTTTAACATGTGTTCGTTGCCGGAAAAGGTCTCTCCATGCTCGGCCCGTCAAAGAAGTGGACGAAAGCTACCGGAGCAGCATCGATCGCATCAAGATCGGCAATACGGACGCGAGCGGCCATGGCGGGCACTTCGTCGTCCCGGTTGGCAGGGCTGTTCAACCAGCCGCACTTGCGATGCCTTGGTTCTTCCGTCTGGCCAGCAAAGTCGTGAGCCAGTCCGGATCCATCTCCGGGACGGACGAAAGAAGCAGTTCGGTGTAGGCTGCGTGGGGCGGCGTCAGTATCTCGGTTTTTAAGCCCTGCTCCACTACCTTCCCCTGATGCATGACCACAACCTCGTCGGCGATCGCTCTTACCGTTGCGATATCGTGGGTGATGAAGATGTAGCTGACGCCGAGTTCGCGCTGCAGCCGCATCAGCAGCGTCAACATCTCTTCCTGTACAATCTGATCCAGTGCCGAGGTGACCTCGTCACAGATGATGAGCTCCGGATTTGCAGCCAGTGCGCGGGCTAGGCAGATTCGCTGCTTCTGCCCTCCGGACAATTCTCCGGGCAGCCTGTCGAGGAAACCTTCGTCCATCTCGATCATGTGCATGAGTTCAGCGATCCGCCGGTCGCGCTGCTGGCCTTTTAAACCTAAATAGAATTCGAGCGGACGCGCGATTATCTCCTCGACAGTCTGGCGAGGGTTAAGCGCGCTGTCCGGCGACTGATAGATCATTTGGATGCGCCGCAGCAGGTCTTTCGAGCGTTCCTTCAGGGACAATGGAAGCGGCTTGGCATCAAATGAGATCGACCCGGACATGGCAGGCAGCAAGCCCGTAACAACACGGGCTAGCGTCGATTTCCCGGACCCCGATTCGCCCACCACTGCCACGGTTCGGCCACGCGGAACCTTGATGGACACGTCAACCAGCACCTTAACCCTTCCGGCATAGGCGGCGGTGACATTGTCGATCGACAGGATGTGATCGTGGGTCTGAACCTCCGGCTTGGCGAGCTTGCGCACGGCCCAGAGCGTGCGAGTGTATTCCTGGGCAGGGGCCGTGAGCATCTGCCGCGTGTCGGCTTCTTCGACGGCTTGTCCATGGCGCAGAACCATGATCCGGTCCGCCATCTGCGCCACCACTGCCAGATCGTGCGTCACGTAGATCGCTGCCGTGTTGAAATCTTCAACAATCCTGCGGATCGAGGCCAGGACTTCGACTTGCGTCGTCACATCGAGCGCAGTGGTAGGTTCATCGAACACGATCAGGTCGGGTCGGCAAGCCATAGCCATGGCAGTCATGGCTCGCTGCAACTGGCCACCGGATACCTGATGCGGATACCGGAAGCCTATGCTCTCGGGTTCTGGAAGCCGGAGGCGTCGATAAAGGTCAATAGCATCGGAATTGGCCTTGTCTCGGCTGGCGATCCCGTGCGCAACTGCCGTTTCCACGGTCTGATCGAGGAGCCGGTGAGCCGGGTTGAACCAGGCGGCCGCGCTTTGCGCCACGTAAGCAATGCGGGAGCCCCGCAGCCGCCGCCGGCGAGCTTCGGTTATTGACAAAAGATCGACGCCCTCGAACAGCACCGAGCCCCGGGTAATACGGCATCCCGGCTTGGTATACCCCATTGCCGCAAGGCCGATAGTCGACTTCCCGGCGCCGGATTCACCGATCAGTCCGAGCACTTCTCCGCGTTTAAGCGAGAGATCCACGCCGCGCACGATCGGATGCCAGCGCTCATCGGAAAAGCCTTCAACATGGAGGTCCCGGACCTGGAGAAGATCTGTCCCCTTTTCGCGCGCGATGCCACTGTTATTTTTCATCACGCAGTCCGCTGGTCGAATGCAAAAACCAGTCGACGACGAAATTCACCGCTACCGTGAGAAGGGCAATGGCCCCCGCCGGTAGCAGCGGCGTGACATCGCCATAGGTGATTAGCGTTGCGTTTTCCCGCACCATCGACCCCCAATCAGCCGATGGCGGCTGTATGCCGACGCCCAGGAACGACAGTGCTGCAATGGTCAGAAACACAAAACAAAATCGCAGACCAAATTCCGCGATGAGCGGCGGCAGAATGTTGGGCAGGATTTCCTTGCGCAATATCCATGCGGGGCCTTCGCCGCGCAATTGCGCGACCTCGACAAACTCCATCACCACTACGTTGAGCCCGACGGCTCGCGCCAAGCGGAACACCCGCGTTGAATCGAGCAGCGCTATGATCAAAACGAGGCTAGTGATCGAGGAGCCGAATATCGAGAGCAGCATCAGTGCGAAAATCAGGCTTGGGATCGACATCAACACGTCCACCGCACGTGACAATAGCTGGTCTGGCCAGCCCCGGTACATTGCAGCCAGAAGGCCGAGCGTCACCCCCGCTGCAAAGGATATGATTGTTGTGGCGAAGGCGATGCCGATCGTGTTGCGAGCCCCGTAGGTCAGTCGAGTAAGCATGTCGCGACCGAGCTGGTCAGTCCCGAACATAAACTCGTGACCCCACGGCGCGAATGCCTCGCTAAATACCTGCGTTTCTCGATACGGAGCAATCAGCGGCGCAAATAGGGCGACCAGGACGTAGCAGAGGGTTACAACCATACCGAACCAGGCACTGAGCGGGGCCTTCTTCAGCGCTATACTCATGCGAGACCGGCGCGTGCGCCTCACCCTGGGCGCTCCGGTGGTCTGGATGACGGGCTCTGCGCTTGTCATCGTGGGTGCAAAAGCCTCGGGTTGGTTGCAATCGAAATAATGTCGGCGATCAGGTTGAGCAGAATGTAGGTGGCGGCGAAGACCAGGGCGCAGGCCTGCACGACGGGCACGTCTCTCGATTTCACGGCATCGACCATCAGCTGGCCGACGCCGGGGTAAACGAACACCACCTCGACAACCACGACACCGACGATGAGATAGGCAAGATTGAAGGCGACAACCGTCACGATCGGGGCCCAGGCGTTTGGCAAAGCGTGCCGAAGCACAATCACCATTGGCCTCATTCCCTTCAACCGAGCCATGTCGATATAGGGGCTTGAAAGCATGTTGATGATTGCCGCGCGCGTCATTCGCATCATGTGAGCGACGATGACGAGTGTGAGCGTGATGGACGGCAGAGCTGCACGCCAGACGTGCTCCCAGAACGGCGTCTGGTCGTTGATATTTGCCAGGGTCGGGAACTTCGGTACGACGTTCAAGGTCCAGTTGATTGAAACCGCGAGCCAGACGGGTAAAGACTCTGCGAACTGCGTGCCAGCAAACGTATCGCGCGAGATGATCAGAAAGGCGAGCATGTAGGCGACGAAGAATTCAGGGAACGAAATCGTCGTAAGCGTCACCGTGTTTACAAGCCGATCGAACCAGCTGTTGCGGTACAGGGCGGCAAGAATGCCCAACCCCAATGCCAGCGGCACCGCGACGAGCGCGGTCATTACCGCCAGGAACATGGTATTGTAGAGACGAGGGGCAATGATTTCCGCGACGGTCCGCCGATAGCCGGTTCGACTGGCGAAGGAAGATCCAAAGTCACCCTGCGCCATCTTACCGATCCAGCTGAAATAGCGTTGGATTGGCGGGCGATCGAGGCCGATCTCGTGTTGAAGGGCCGCGACGGTTTCCGGGGTAGCAGATTGACCGAGCGTCGCCTTGGCGAAGTCGCCGGGCAGCATTGCGATCGCCGAAAAGATGATGATCGAAACGACGAACAACGTGATCAGGCCGAAGCCTAACCGTTGCAGAACCGTTTTTGCGACCGGATTCACACGCATGCGTATTCCCTGGGGCGCGCCGTCCGCGGTGCGAGCGGCGCGCTTGGCAAGCACCCCTATGCCTGGGCCGTCCACCAGCGCTCAGCCATCTTCAGTCCGTCATTTTCCCAATTCGGCGCCACATCGCCATGGGCTAGTTTCTTGGATTTGGCGCTGACGAAATTGTTGAACACCAGCACGATACTGCCGCCATCATCATGGGTCAGCTGCTGCATTTCCCCATACATGTCGGCGCGCTTGGCCTCATCCGCCTCGGCTCGGGCTTTGACGAGCAATTCGTTGAAGCGGGGATTCTTCCAGAACGACTCGTTCCAGCTGGATTCGGCTGCGAAGGCTTGTGTGAACATCCAGTCGGCGGTCGCGCGACCGCTCCAATAGGAAGCGCACCACGGCTTCTTGAGCCAGACATTATCCCAATAGGCGTCCTCAGCCTCGCGCACCACATTGACGTCTATGCCACACTGGGCGGCCGTCTCGCGAATGAGCGCAGCCGCGTCTACCGCACCCGCGAAGGCGGCATCTGCCACGGAGAGGTCGACCTTCAGCTTTTCCATCCCCGCCTTCTTCAGATAATGGCGCGCCTTTTCGGGGTCGAAACTGTGTTGCGGCTGCGGGTTTTTGTAGAACTTGATCGCCGGCGCGATTGGATCGTCATTGGCAACAGTAGCATGGCCGAGGAAAATCTTGTCGGCGATCTCCTGACGGTTGATCGCCCATTTCATTGCCATGCGCACATCCGGATTGTCGAAAGGCGGCATGGTGACGTTCATCGGCAAAGTATAATGGCCGTAGCCGGTGATCTCGATGATCTCGATTTTTGGATTGCGCTTCAACATGCCGAGGGTCTTCAGATCGGCGCGTCCAATATAGTCCACTTCTCCGGTCGAGAGCGCAGCCATGCGTGCGGCCAAATCGGTAATCGCGATGAATTCCACCTCATCCAGGTAAGGCTTGCCGTTCTTGAAATAGTTGGGGTTGCGCTTGAGCTTGGCCGAAACTCCCGGCTGGAAATTCTCAAGCACAAATGCGCCGGTTCGAGCTCCTGATGCCCAATCGGCTTTTCCCTCCACGCTCGGCATGATGACGAAATGATAGTCGCTCACGATGTAGGGGAAATCGGCATTGCCGCTGTTAAGCGTAAAGACGACCGTTTCGGGACCGTCGGCCTTAATATCGGAAACAGGTTCAAGCAGAGACTTCGCTGCCGACTTGGTGTCGGCACCCATGTGATACCGCATCGAGGTCACGACATCGTCCGCCGTCACGGTCTTGCCGTTGTGGAAGGTGGCGCCCTTGCGCAGCTTGAAAACCCATGTCTTGGCGCCATTGGAAGATTCGAAGCTTTCGGCCAGGTCCGGCTGTATGCCACCCTTGGCGTCGACCTCCGTGAGGCTGTTGGACATGGCCCCCGAGAAAGCTGTTTGCGTGAACGTATCGGGATAGCCGGCCGGATCAATTGAATCCGTGGTCGCTCCGTGCGCCATGCCGAGCTTGGCGAAGCCGCCTTGCTGCGGTTGTGCCCGGGCCGTGGTGACGAAAATCTGATCGGCGGCAGCGACGGTCAGGCCCGCCGCCACCCCTAGATGAATGAAGTCGCGGCGGGAAACCTTGCCACGCCCGACCAGACTTTGCGCGATGCGAAGCTTGTACTCAGATTCTGACATTTTCGTTCTCCCATTGGCGGATTTTTCCGCGCTTTTTTAAACCCTCGTCGTGCAGTCGATCCGTCAGCTCTTCTTCCCTTGCTTTTCACCTCTTCGAACTGCTGATCGTATGGCCTTCATGCCGTCACATAGATGTTGCCGTCCTCGACCATGACGGGGAATGTCCGCGCGCGGACCGTTGGGTCGACAAGTGCCGAACCCGTCTTGATGTCGAACTCCCAGCCATGCCAGGCGCAGCGCACGATCTCGTTTTCTCGATGATAGATGAACCGCGCCTCCTCCACCGGCGCGGTTGTCCCGCATTGCGGCCCCTCGCAGAGCGGCGCACCGCGATGCGGACAGATGTTGAGCAGCGCATGGAAGGTTTCTCCGACGCGGAACACACCCACCGAAAGGCTGCGGACCTTGGCAATGAAGGGTGTCCCGGCTTTGATCTCGTCGACGCGGCAGATGTAGGTTTTCTCGGCCATATTCTGCTCCGTCAGGCAGCATTCGCGGTCAGGATGGCAGGAATGCGCTTGTAGACGTCGAGCGCATTCTGGCCCATCACCTTCGTCCTCCAGGAAGACGGGATGTGCAGCGTGTTGGCGTCGTCATAATCCCAATGCGGATAGTCTGACGCAAACATCAGTGTGTTCTCGCCGTCCATCGCTTCCAGAATGGACCAGAGATGCTGGACGTTGGGGGGCTGCTCCAGCGGCTGCGTGGAGAAGCGTATGTTGCGCCGGCAGTACTCCGAGGGCAGCATCTTCAGCCACGGCGTTTCCTTTCGCAGCGCCTTGTAATCGGCGTCGAGGCGCCACAGCACTGTCGGCACCCAGGCGACACCGCATTCGATCACCACGAAATAAAGTTCCGGCCATTTCTCGAAGACACCGTGAGCAATCATGCTGGCGACGTGGCTAATCGCCGACATGTGCAGGATCGCGTGCGTTTCCCAAAAAAACGTTGTGGGGGCAGGCGCGACGGCGTTCCAATTAACGCCGCCATGCCCACCGAGGTGAATGGCGAACGGCAATCCCATTTCCGCACACGCTTCGTAGATCGGGTGATAGAAGGGGTCGCCGTACGGCTTCACAGAGCCTTGGGAGGCTAGAACCTGGACCATGCGAGGATGGCTGCCTAGGCGACGGATCTCCGCGGCCGCTAGCTTGGGATCCTGAGGCGCAATGATGATCGAACCCATGAAGCGGTTGTCCTTCGGCAACCACTCCGCGATTTGATAATCATTGTAGGCACTGACCAGCGCACTAGCATAGTAGGGATTTGCCAGCGTTGAGGCTTCAATGGGCTCGTCCCCGGTCAGGATCGCCGCCCCGATATTGTATTTGTCGAGATGTTTTTCCTTCATGATCCGGTAGTTGTCGGCTTCGCTCTCGGGCCGCACATCCTTCCGGGAGAAATCCTGCGGATGAAACCAGGGGCGATGGCCGTGTGGGAAGGATCCTCTGGGGCCGGTCTTCTCGCCCTCAATGAACATGTCCTTCCAGATGCCCGAAAGATAGGGCTCCAATACCGTGGCGCTGGACCAGTAGTTGTGACAATCGCAGTCGACGATAAACACTTTAGCTTTCGCTCCCTCTCCAGACGGCGGCTTTACCTGCCGATTAGTTCCTACAGCTTCCGCCTTGACAATTGTCAGATCAAGCCAATGATCCCTGGGTAATGATCGAGTTTTTCGATTGGGGGCGACGCGTGCAGCTGGACCACATAGAGACGTTCCTCGACATTATCGAATCGCGGAACTTCAACCGGACCGCCGACCGGCTGAACATTACTCAGTCGACGGTCAGCACTCGGATCAAAAGCCTCGAAAGCGCGGTAGGGTCGGAGCTTTTCCATCGTGGTCGCGCCGGCGCTGAGCCGACTGCGGCGGGGCGACGTTTCGAAGCCTACGCGCGGGCGATGCTTTCGACCTGGTCGCAGGCGCGCCATGATGTGCGCGCATTCAACCGGTTCGAGGGAACCCTGCGCGTGGCCGCACAGGTTGGCATGACGCGCTCAGTGCTGCCTGGGTGGGTGGAGGCGCTCTGTCAGGCGCTTCCCAAAGCCTCGATCCATGTGGAATCCGACTATTCCAATCAGATGGTGACGGATCTCAGCATGGGCAATCTCGACATAGCGGTGCTGTATGCGCCGCGGTATCTTCCCGAAATTGCCTACGAGCACCTCATGGTCGAGGAATATGTGATGGTTTCGACGTTTGCGAGAACGATGTCGGAGGTCAATCCTGACAGCTACATTCGGCCGGGCTATACCGTCGTACTCGAAAAATCCCATTCGGAACTTATTCCCTCCCTCGCAATTTCGCGCCTTTCCATGGGATCCGAGAGCCTGGCGGAAGCGATGCTGCGGCGAACTGGGGGGAGTTGTTACATGCGCAACGACGATGCCCGCAGGTTTACGGCCGAGTGCCCGTCATTCCTGGTCGAGGGCGCACCGACGCTCTACCAGCCCGTCCATACGGCCATGCTTGCCCGGCGCAAGCATGAGCCGATCATCCGCAAAGGGCTTCGTGCGCTGCAGCTGGCGGTGATGTCCCTCGAGACGTAGATCGAAATTCCCGATTAAAAAGCAGGGCTCGAACCACTGTTCCGGAAAGCGTCCGGCTGCCATGTTTGCGCGTCATTGAGAGCCAAACATGAACGCACACACTTCGTTTCCGGCTTCCGATTTTTTCGCGACGATGCGGCAGCGGCAATGGGCCGACGCATCGCTACAGGCAATGCTCTGCCGTGCGGTCATCGACGAGACGCACGACGTGAAGACCTTTGTGTTCTCGGCTGCCTCAGACCGCATGTTCTGCTTCAATGCGGGGCAATACGTGGTCCTTCACCCCACGATCGATGGCGCTGCGGTGGCCCGCTCCTATTCCGTTTCGTCGCCACCTACACGACCGCTCGACTTGCACGTCACGGTCAAGCGGACACCGGGCGGGCTCGTTTCTAATTGGCTACACGAGAATCTGCGCTTTGGCGACGAAATCAACATTGAAGGCCCGCGGGGCTCGTTCAAACTCGACGGTTTGCCCGGCGAAAAGCCTCTCTTTCTTGCAGGCGGCAGCGGGATCACGCCTCTAATATCGATGCTGCGAACCTTGACAGACAGAGCATCCGATCTGGACCTGCGTCTCATCTACAGCGCACGGTCGCCGCGCGATATCATCTTCAGGTCGGAACTCGATGCGCTCGCTGCCCGATTCCCCAACATGGCTGTGACATACGTCTGTTCCAAGGCAGATCCCTCGTGGGCAGGACCGACTGGCCGCATAGACGGCCCCATGCTCCTGCGCCTCGTACCCGATCTTGGTGATCGCACAGTCTACGCCTGCGGCCCCGAACAGTACATGACGGCGCTGCGGGACGGTCTTGGCCAGGCAGGCGTTGACCCCCGGGGTTATCATGAGGAGAGCTTCGGAGCGGGTCTGGGCGGTGCTGCTCGGGATGTGGCCTCTGCCGTTTCGTCCTCGGTCCATTTCGCCCGTTCCGGATTGGAGCATCGCTGCGCGGCCGGAGAGACCCTGCTGGACGCGGCGCGCAACTGTGGTGTCTATGTCCCCACCGGTTGCCAGCAGGGAGTTTGCGGTGCGTGCCGGATAGCCAAGCTCTCTGGAGCAGTCGCAATGCATGATCTCGGCGGACTCACGCCCGAAGAAAAGTCAGCGGGCTTTGTCCTGGCTTGTTGCAGCCGCGCGCAAGGCACCGTTTCACTCGATCTTTGACCTCGGTTGAGGATCTGAACGGATGATTTCCTAATTGCGGCAAGCTGGTCACGCCTGCGATTTCAACTGAATTCCACGCCTGAGTTCCTCGAAAGGCAGATTCAAAGCGGTGTGGCCATGTGCCTCCGAGGACGGCCTTTGAGTGCCTGAGGCAGCACAAAATTTAAGCTGGACTACATTGAGGGATTCGACGGGGCGATGTCTGCTGCCAGGGAGTGGCGAAGCCGAACTTACGGCCGCTTTGGGGCGCAAAGCGGCCGATTCGCGTGACCGGTTCTAGCGTGCCGCGAGACGTTTCCTGATCGGTCACGTGGACGATGCCGAGGGGCTTTTAACCTGTGTCCAGATGGGAACAATCGAGTTCCATGGATGGGGAGCACGCATCGAAGACGTCGAGAAGGCCGACCGCCTTGTATTCGACCTCGACCCCGACAAGGGACTGGATTCGAGGCGGTCCGGGCTGCCGCATTCCAGTTCCGGGATATACTGAAATCCATTGGGTTGACCACCTTCCCGATGCTGATGGGCGGCAAGGGCGTGCATGTGATCGCGCCGCTCACGCCCCGGGCTGAATGGACTGAAGCAAAGGCCTTTGCCTCCCGGCTTGCTCAGGCGGTCGCGCAGAACGACCCGGCCCACTTCACGGCCGTGTTGTCGAAGGCCAAACGCAAGGGACGGATCTTCGTCGACTATCTGCGCAACCAGCGCGGCGCAACGGCAATCAGGCCTTTTAGCGCCAGGTCGCGGCCGGGTGCCCCGGTCGCAGCACCCGTCACCTGGGCGGAGATGAAGACAATCGATGCGCCCTCTCATTTCCATGTCGGCGATGCGCCCGAGTTGAAGAAGCGCGCCGCATCGAAGGCCCTCGCAGGCTGGGGCCGGGCCTATCAGTTCCTGCCGGACCTATGAAGCCATGAGGATCGCGACCTACCAGGTCAACGGCGTCAACCTGGCTGGAACAGGCAGCAATGGACATTGCCTGCCTCCAGGAACTCAAGGCGCCGCAGGACAAGTTACCGGAAGGGCCGATCCGCGACCTCGGCTATAACGTGATCTGGCATGGTCAGAAAAGCTGGAACGGCGTCGCGATCCTGAGCCGCGTCGGCAAAATCCACGAAACGCGGCGCGGCCTTCCCGGCGACCCCGACGGAACTCAACTGATCCAGTTCGCCGTCGCGCACGCCCAACGGCAAAGGCGCGTCTCTGGTTGATGTTGGCGACGTACGTGAGCCCTGAGCCCGCGTTGCGATTTGGATGATGCCGCCTCATCGATCTGCGCTGGGGAGCCAACGCAAACCGCGAGAGGAGGGAGCTCTATGCAATGACTGGGAAAATCACGCTGATTGTCGTGCCCGTAGCGGAGCTCTCTTGCTCGACCTTGCCACCTATCTGCCGGGCGAGCGCCTGGATCAATTTCTGTCCCGACCCGCCAGGTCGGGGATTCTGGATGCCTCGACCATTATCGGCAACAGTCAGGCGTGCCTCGCCGTAGCCTATTCCGGACTCAAGCTTGACAACGATTCGCCCGCCCTCCGCCCCGAACGCATGCTTGACTGAGTTCATTGCGGCTTCATTCAAGATAAGACCGAGCGGCACCGCGCGTTCAATCGAGAGCTCGACCTCGTCCGCCGCGATCTCAATCGTTGCAATTTCCACCTGCGCCTGAAGCGAAGCGCACAGCGCCCTCAGATAGCCGGCGACGTCCACCGTTCGGAGGTCCTGACCCGGTGCCAGTTGGTCATGAGCAAGCGAAATGGCATTAACTCGGTTAGCCACGTGTTCCAAGGCCCGGTGCACTTCCGACCTGTCAAGGCGCCGCTTCTGGATGGCTATTGAGGCCAGGATGAGCTGAAAGTTGTTCTTTACGCGGTGCTGCATCTCCCGCAGCAGCACCTCCTGTTGTTGCGCCTGTACTAGAGCAGCGGTGGCTTCCACGTTGCTTCGCTCCAAATTGGGCCGCCGCATCGCTGAAGCAATGAGGGCGGCGGCAGCCGTCATGAAGTCGACGGTATCTTCGCTGAAGTCGCGGGTGACCGAGGAATCCACCTCCAGCACGCCCCAAGCCGCGCCCTTGATGAGGATCGGCACGTTTGCCAGCGACTTGATGCCGTGCTCTTTCAGCACATCGGAAAAGACGTATTCGCCATCCTGCTCGGCCGCCGCGCCATCGACAATCACCAAAGGCTCGGCTGTTTGATAAGTTCGGCCAGGCGGCGATCGCAGATCCGCCGGAAAAACAGCGTTCCGCAAAGTACCTTCCTTCCACCCGAAGCCGGCCTCCATGAACAGGTCCGCGGTGCGCGGGCGGTAGCGAAGGACCTTTGTATGGTCTATCTCAACGGCCCGGGCTACCTGCACACAAGCCTGATCGAGAAAGCGGCTGAGCGGAGTTTCCTCGCCCGCTAAGCGGCCAAGGTCCACGAGAATGCGGACATGTCGGCGCAACTTGGCTAGGTCGGTGCTGGAGTCCAATGATGAGGTCCTCTCGCAGGGTTAAATACCAACGTGTGAGCCTGCGAATTGCTCCCATCTCGCAGCCGGGGGAGCGAAGCCGGGGAAGCAGACAGGCACAATCCGTCCCCTCCGCATTGCCGATAACCTTAGCCGCTCAACCAAACGGCGCATCTACAAGGCGTCTTGAACAGCAAATCCGCTGAACTAAACCGCTTGCCGGCCCGTTGGGAGCTAGGCGTTTAGGGTTAGGCAGGGTCCTGCCGCCGCGCAGCGGGCCAGATAGATATCCGCTTTGTTGCCAGTGGCTGCCACGAACTCAAAGCCGGTGGCAGCTAATGAGCGCACACAAGGGACTCTGGCGGTTCTCATCGGCAGCCCCCTGCGGACACAAGCTCCAAAGCGAAGCCAAGGGCGTGGAACAAATTTCAGCGCGGCGATTGGCGTGCCGCGAGACGACATCAGCATCGTGGCCAATAATTCCGACAATTGGTATCGGCAGGACGAGACTTCAGAAGCCGGCGAAGATGCCGCCGCCGGGGCGGGCCTGGGAGCGGTCGTCGGCGGCGCGGGCGGCCTGCTCACGGGGCTCGGGATCATGGCGATCCCCGGTGTCGGGCCGGTCGTGGCGGCAGGCTGGCTCGCTGCTACGGCCGTCGGCGCGGTTGGCGGCGCTGTGGTTGGTGGAGCCGCAGGCGGCATCGTCGGGGCGCTGACGGAATCCGGTGTTTCGGAACGTGATGCCCATGTCTATGCCGAAGGGGTGCGCCGCGGAGGCAGTCTGGTGACTGCCAGAGTGGACGATCGGCTGACCGGCGAGGCCGAGCGCATCCTGCGAGGAGAGCGTTCCGTCAATCTTGACGAACGGCGCAGCGCTTACGAGTCCGCCGGATGGACAGGATTCGACCCTACCGCAGAGCCCTTTGATGACATCCAAGCGGAACGCGATCGCGTTCGCCGAACGACACCGCTGTAATCGATGAGGCCCCGTGGAACTCTCCACGGGGCTTTTTCTTCTCGGGCAGGATCGGGTCGTCACCGCTCGCGCAAGTCTCGAAGAGAACGTTCGGCTTCTTCCTTGAACTCGCTCCCAGAGAGAAGTTTTTCGACCTGCCAATTCGGCGGAACCGACGAACGAGATTGCCGTTCTCTCATCCCAATCAGGAGCGCTCAATGTTCAATCTATGGGTCGATCTCTCACTTTCGATACTGGAGGCGCAGCAAGTGATCTGGCTTAGAGGTATGCGAATTGCTAGTGGCGGCAAAGCGGCTGAACGCGAAGCTAAGTTGATGATCAGTGAAAAAATCGAGGCTGCCGGCCGCTCAATTATGATGCTCGCTGTGGGCGCACCAGCAGACAAGTTTGTAAGTTACTATGGCGGGAAGATTAGGTCGAATAGAAAGCGACTATTGCGGTCGCCTGCTTGACCTAGCAGCTTGCGATCCGCCACAATGCAGTCGGCCAGTTTGCTATCGGACGAGCGGCTTGTTCAGCCAACGCGGCGTAGGTTCTTGCGCGACTAGCCCCCCAAGGTACCAATAAGGTCAAACTCGTTCACCATCGCTCTCTGGAACAGATAGACCAAAGTTCACGGCGACGTTCTGCGCATCGTCCGAGTCGAGTTGATGCCCGTCCTGCTTGCAGCGTGGTGCAGAACGCGAGTGAGCATGTCGAGGTGGGAGGGTTCTAGGACTTGGCTGTGCATCTCAGCGCCTCGTGTTTGGGCGAGGGAGATGTCCGCGGCCAGCGTTCGTGCGCCATGACAAAACCGGACGGCGTACAACCTTAAATTAGGCCCTTCGGGTGCGGTCGGCACATTTGAGGTTGCGCACAAGCGACGGCCTTTTAGAGCGGGTGCCGGAACATCTATCCGCTGAAAAGTTGGCCTGCGATTTGTTGCTCGATGTCACGTGAGCTCCGTAAACGCAAGCCATATGTAGGCCAGTGTAAGCTGAAGCAGCGCCCGAACCTAACAAACCATAACCTATCCACCCCATCTTCGGCGAGCCGCCGTCACTCGGCGAGGGTAGGCCCGGCCGCACCTCGCCTCCCGGCGGCAGACCCGGGCCGACTCATTCCGTTGGCGTATACAAGGTCAGCGAGGCGAGAAAGGAAATTAAGTAGTCCCGTCTCAGGATCTAGATCGTCGCCCGTCACCGCCGTAATGCCCCAACGTGCCAGCACAGCTTCCTCGACAGGATCACGATGTGCCATGAAGATAAACGAGGGGGGCCGATCCGCCTCATAGCCCGACCGGCTCCAAGTCTGCCAGAGCCGATGCAGAAGCAGCCGGATGTTCAGGTCGGAAAGGCTGTAGCCAATAAACAGAACCGTACTGCCCAATGCGTCCGAACGGAACCTCACGTCGAGCGGCGAGTCGAACGACAGTCGATCAAGATAATCGGTTTCCGTGAGGACTAAGGAGGAATCGTCATCGAAGTCGCCATGGAACTTCACGATGTAGGGGACGTCCCTGCGAGCCTTCGAGACATCCCTCGCATTGGCCACCTTCACGTATTCGATGCCATGTATTTCAAAGGCGACTTCAAGGTTTCGATCATAGTTCGTCGTATAGATCACCGGGAAGTTCAGCGCGACGATGAGACGGTGCAATTCGGACTGTTCGATCTTATCGCGGCTGACGGTCCAGTGCCGGTCCATCCAACTGCGCAGCGGTCCGATGCTGCCATGCTCGATGCGGTAATACTCGGCCAGAGTCTGGAAGCGGCCGCGTTGCCTGCCAAGGTCCACTTCCAAGCCGAGTTCATCCGCCATTCGCTCGATCAGCTTCTCCCAGGACGGCAGGCCGACGCTCATCGAGACGCCTGCCCCAACAAACAGCACCGCGTCGCGTTCTCGAATAGATTTCGCGAGCGGAACAAGAGGATCGCTGGTCATTGCCGATCCAAGAGAGGATGATTGCCCGCCACTGGATCGGCAGTCGTCTCAACGGCAGCATCGACACCTTGTACGCCAACGCGCCAATCACGTCCTGCCCAGCTGTTGCTCTTCCCGGATCGACGCAATTTTACCTACCAAGCGGCTTATGCGAGAGCTCCCTCAACTCCCGCTCGTCTGACATGCCGGTCATGTAATTGGCGACCAGTCGCAATGAGCGCGCCTCTCTCTGGGCTTCGCTTTCATTGGCCGTTGCGCCAGCTTCCAGCACTCCTCAAAAACCTCACCTTATCCGGCGTGAATGTGCCCTTCGAACTCTTGTGATTGGCATCGTCTTCTCCATAGGCGAGCTGATCTGCATCGCTTGCCGAAATGCGATTGGGATCCCGGACGTCGCTTTCAGCGCTGTCACTTGCGAAACTGAAAATAGTCATACGGCCGCGCACGACGTGCTCGCATCAGCTTGTGGGTCCAGCCTGCTTGCCGACAGGGTTGCCCAAGGAATGAAAATTGGCCTGGTCCGCCGTCGGGCTTAGGCCGCGAACTTCCGGTCGTTTGCTGTAGACACATGATTGGCCGCTCTCCGCCTGGACGCTACCGAACTACGCCCGAAAGACATTGTTCCCAACGGCGATGTTCCCAGCGGTGGTCTATTAGATCTCCAAGGTTCCCCCGCGATCGGGATGGTCGAGGCGGCCAACGCCTTCCTTGACCTTGTGGTGGACGGATAAACGCGCAGGTTCAGGCTTCTGCAGGCCGAACCGACAATCAGCATTGCATAGACGCTGTTGCAGGCGACGCTTGGCCGCTTCGCGCGCGCTTGCCCGTTTCGGATGCGGCAGCACAGCGCAATGCTCACAGCGATACCATGGTTATCGTCGAGCATGGCCGTCGCTTGCTTCAGCGACTGGTCAGCTCGCTTTGCGTGCTGCCGAGCAGCCGCCATTTCGAGAACTAAAGGATCAAATCTGTACCTCGAGAGGACTGCCAAGGACTTTTACGAGCCGTTAGGGCTCGCGCACGAATTTTCACCTAGTGGAAGCATTTCAAGACAACTGAACCCCGGTTGATGCGTTTCGCCATGCCTACACCTCCGGCATGACGTACGGAACATTCGGCATACTCGGCGAGTGGGCCGTTGAGAAGGCATCCCGCAACGAGAAAGATGATGCCCCCGACCTTATGGACAAGTATAACAATGCTTTGGGAGTCCAATTATTTAAAGAATTCGAGGAACGTAACGGTAGAGCTTCCACCGAGGACGAATTTGCTGACGTCGTGATCGAAGCAGTTTTAGAGGACCGGTTGGAAATACAGCTCGACAATGGGCGTGCAGGTTGGCGAGAGCGAATTAGTCGTGCGTACGAGGATAGGAGGCAGGAAAGGATAGATAGAGTTTGGCAAGAACGCCGAGAAAGGGCCGAGTGCACAAATCGCGGAGAGGCCTACGCTCCGAGGGAATTGGAGCGCTATAGGCAGAGCGAGCCAAACAGGGGATATGACAGAATCGAAACACGCCCTGGACGTGGCGAAAGCGCACGTGTTGTTGCGTAGAGAAACACTCGACCTTACGGCGTAATTACTGATTGGATTATTTCATAAAAAGTAAAGCCCGAAGATTTCCGTCGTGGCTTCCCGCAGGGCGTATTTGTGTTGATACTTTCGGTTGTTGCTGCCTCCTCTGCTGCTCAGGTTGTGCCGCGGCCAAAGTTTCAAAAGCTCACGTAAGGAACCGCTGCGGCGGACCGGTTCATAAAATGAGCACTGTCATAGCTGCCGAACTAGGCCGTACTGATGAACGACCGCTCTTGAGATGACCAAATGCTCATTGGAACGTCTGAGATTAGGGCGCAAAGCGGCCGCTTCACGTGGCCGGTTCGAGCATGCCGCAAAACTTTCTCTATGAGGGCACAATCACCGAGTGCAGCACAGTTTTAGCAGCCCGCCTCACCAGCTTCATGTGTATCAAAGATCACTCGCGCGTCTCGAAACGCAAAAAACCGCCTCGGTCAGACCGAGGCGGTTATTGATTTATGAGAAAATTGGTTGCGGGGACAGGATTTGAACCTGTGACCTTCAGGTTATGAGCCTGACGAGCTACCGGGCTGCTCCACCCC